>CAVXIH010000011.1:0-48509 GCA_963761825.1 uncultured Acidobacteriota bacterium | reverse complement strand
TATTTATTTTATGGAGCTTTTCTGCTCGGTCAGTTTTAGTTCCACTCTGAAGCCTGTATAATCCTTATCTTTCTTTATACTCTTTTGATTCCGGTTTCAGGATGACTTAAAACATTTTTTGACGGGTTTCCAGTTCAGGCTCAAGTTTAGGTTTTCGGCTGATTTTTTTTAGTCATGCAGAGGGATTTTGATGAGGAATAAGCGGCTCACTTATAATCAAAGGCATCCGTATCGATCCACATGTACTCTTCAAGGATGCCGTCCGGCGCTGCGGCCATATTAAATGTGTGGCAGCCTGCTGTTCCGATGGCGTATGGCTGTGTGAAGACGAACCACCTCGCATCCTCGAATGGGCTGGTGCAGTCAAAGCATGCCTGCCACCCAATCGCCATGATGAATCAAAATGGTTTGAGCAGGGCAAGGATGAACTGGGCACTACTTCCGTCAAGGATCCCCTGAGACCGAAGGACACGTGCTGCGTGTTCCTCCAACTCGACCGTAAGTGTGCCTTGCAGGTCGTATCCCAAGCGAACCATCTTGGCTGGCCCGGATTGAAGCCCTATTACTGCGCTATCTATCCGCTCTACACTGAGAACGGCGCTCTGATGGTGGACCACATCACACGGCGCAATATCACCGGAGCTATGTGCCGCCACGCCGCACCGCCACGACAGAACATTTACAAGCTTTTTCGCGAAGAGGCAACTCTGGTGCTGGGTGAAGAGGGGTACAGTGAATTATGCGAGAAAGCGGAAGCCAAAGTTTGAACGTGTTAAGCTCGCTTCAAATTCCAGAGTGATCTCCAATAAACAGGCGGTGGCATTGTGGGAACATCTTTCCTATTTCGCCCGAAAAAACAGCGAAATATGGAAGCGTCCCCGAAGAAGCTATCCGTATTTCCTACGTTTGATAAACGCGCTTAAATTAGAAGTGAGATCTTTATACTCCCCGACTGATCGGCTTTGGGATTATGCCGCCCGATTCCTTGTGGGAAGCCGATTTCTCGACAGTTAATCCAACTTTATGAATTCAGTGACCGAGACTGGAGAACAGCGAGCCTAAAGCTATATTCCATTACATCGGTACAGCCTCAGTCACACAAGTCCCCCGCGAAGGATTCCCCTTCCGTCCCCCAGCCTTTGCCGCATATAATTAGCACAACGGAACACCAGACAGCATAAAAGTCAATTTTGCCCAGAGGGATGTATGTGCAAGATCGGGAAAACACTCGCACATTACGAAATCACCTCACAGCTAGGCAAGGGTGGCATGGGAGAAGTCTGGAAGGCGCGAGATACCCGCTTGCGCCGCATCGTGGCGATCAAGAAGGTCAAGGGACAATCCGGATGCTCCATTCGTGCGGGTTTATGAGACATCGGTTATCTTTGTGCGGCGCAGTCGTAATTCTGATCACTCTTTATAGTGCCGCGACTGGGATGAGTGCAAACGAGGATGCGCCGCCTTTCGACGTCGACCGGTTGTTGAAAGGTCCCGACCATAAGGACTTCTCATGGCAGGTCTGGGCAGGAGCGCCCTATCTGACAGTGGAGCAGCGCTTCATTGTGGTGGTGGGAGCCCGGATCAACGGCGGTCGCTTGCAGAACAGATCGCTCGGGCGCGACATGCACTTTGTCGTAAAGGTCGGCAACGCGGATGGCCGCTGGGTACCGGATTATTCTTACACGCGCGTCCGAGTCCCGCCAGGACTCAACAAGAACTTTCAAGTCCAATTTTTCAGCGGTATTTACTTGCGGCCCGGGCACTATGTCATCGCGCTCGTCGTTTACGATGACCTGATCAAAAAGCAAAACGTCTGGCGGAAACGCCTGACAGTTGATCGAGTGAAGAACGATCCGCTGCCGGAAATTGACCGTAACCTGCCGGATGTCGAGTTTCGGGAAGAGCCTATCGACGAAGAGCTCAAGTTTTATTCATTCGACCAGAGCAGGAAATGGCTGCCGGTAAAGAACAACCGCTGTCTTTGCGTTGACATCGTAGCCAACACTTCAGTGGACAATGTCTCCAGAGGACGGATTTATGGTCGAATAAAGTCCTCGTCGATACTTAATATTTCCAGTGTGCTTTCATATCTCGGGCTGCGCAACGGCCGCGTTCGTGTAACCATTTTGGATGCGTTGGGGATGAAGACGCTTGTTTATCGCGAGGATGCAGCAGGCTTCGACTGGCAGGGCAAAATCCGGCTTGTGGCCAGGCAAAATCCCGACACGATCGACATCGATTCGCTGGCTTCGCGAACGCGAGCATCTGCTTATCTGTTCGATACATTGCACGAAATTCTGAAAGATGACGCCTGTGCGCCCGGAAAGGAAGCTCCACTCAAAATAGTAATCGTCGTCAGCACCGATATGGTATTCGCCAAGCACACGCCCATCAGGCAGATTGCTCCGCAGGACCCGGCTTCAGTTCTGTTTTTTCACTTTCGTACGAGATTTATCCCTGCAGCCGACGATCTGAGCAAAATGCTGAAGATGACAAACTGCAAAGCGTACACTTTTCAGAATGGATCTTCCTTCCGCGAGGATCTGGCTGATCTGATTTCGCGTCTTGAACAATTCGCGAAATAAATACACAAGATCATCCCCGGCATGAACTGGCTGGAGCAACTCAAGCAAAGAGTGCCGGTGAAATAGCGACATTGGAATAAATGCGCATGTGGTATCGCTCAAAGATAACTATCTAAAACAGGCCTTCCCGTAAACAATCCATTCCTTGCGGGAAGCCGATTTTGCAGCAGCTGATCAATATTCTTGAATTCATGAGCAGAAGGCCTTGCAGTATAGGGCAGGGTGGAACGGAGAAAGTACAAAGCCTAAAGTTTCAGGTGCATTTCTTTGGCGACGAAACTTATCTTTCTGTCGTTCCGGCTACGATCAGCAAGGGACCACGTTTTGTTTATTCCACATCGACGTCTAACCGGGCGCCAAAGACGTAAGCCGACAGGCTAACTGTAATCTGATCGGAACGCGGGCAAAATATTCAACTCCTGGTGCCTGGCACCTAGATCTTTATAGTAATCCTTCCCGACAGATACTCGAGGCTGAATCCGCCGATTATGCTTTCAACCGAGGCTCTATCAACGCTCTTAATTTCTTTGCCCTCCAGCCAAAAGATGCGCCTTAAAGGCAGCATTGCCACTCGGGGCAAAAGACGTGCTACCAGTTCTCGCTTCTTCATGATCAGGAAATTGTCATACCACCGGTGTATTAATGGCACTTTCGATAATAGTTCGAAAATATCCGGTAGCCTGCCGTACCGTATAATCGGCGGCAGGGCATTGTCAAACCCTTGTGCGTACCGTACAAGATCATCAATAAATTTTGCTGTTTCCGGTTCCCAGTTCGCCGCGCTTATTTTTTCTTTGTACCGGCGGATAACTGCCTGGAATCTGATGATCTTCCGCTTGCCTTCATCCGTAATCCAATGGATCTCCGAAACATTGAATAAAAAGAACGTGAATTCATCCATAACTGCGGATGCCTGCCGATCGTCCAGCCCCATTTCGCTGCAAAAATGCGGCAATGCCGTCTCAATGTCCTTCAGCTTTTCCACAATTGCACCCGGATCTTCCAGAAATTTAGGAAGCGTCGTGAGTTTTTTGTCAAATTCCTTTATCGCGTCCTGTCTTCCCGGGTGCATTGCATCAATCCCTTTCAATTTCTCCCAAATGAATTCTCTGAACACGGGAAGGGATTTCTGAAATCTTTTTGCGTTTTCCTCCTCTTTAAAATCCAGTGGGCTGAATATCTCAAATAAACTCTTGTCGAATTCCGCCAGGACTTTCAGTTTTTCTTCCGGAGTCAGGTTAGAGGACTCCATCAACATCACCAGAGCATTCCCGTTCCTGCATATTTCCTTGACCCTCCCTTCCGGTTTTCGGGCCTTCAGCGACTGGCGGTTATGTATCTTGTCGGCAGCCTTGGTTCGGGGGAGAACAAAACGAAGCCAAGCAAATAATTCCTGATCGTTCAGGATCGTGTCGCCGGCAGTCATGATTCGAGCCATATAGGCGAAGTATTCCAGTTCCTTGTGCAGCTTTGATCTTAGTGTCTTTCTCGATTCCGGTTTGGTGAGGATTTTTATCGCGCTGAGTATGCGCCCCTTTTCGTCCTCATTTTTAAACGCTGCCAGGATATCGGCTACGTTTATTTCCGTGTCCTCCAGAACGTCGTGAAACAATACGGCGGCAAGAATGAGCGGGTCGGTCACCCTGAATGACTCGACCATGATTTTTGCGACCCTTATGGGATGTTCGATATATTTGCGGCGTGTATCCCCCGTGGGAATGATCTTGAATGCGCGGCGAAACTGTCCGTCATGGGATCGGTAGGCAATCTTGTAGGCTTGCAGTAAGACGGCTCTATCATTCACGGACAGGTCCTTACCCGATTTCCTCTCAATGAGATGAAGCAGCCTGTTGAATTGATTGTTGATGTGAATATGATCTTCCCTGATCAGTTCGAATCTTTCGAAATCTTCCAGTTCCTGTTCGAGCAGTCTTTTGTCTTCCTCGTCGAGGCTGTCGCCGAGGGTATCGATGCGTCGAAGCAATTCTTTGAAAGATTCGCTGAACGGCGTCCCGAAAGGCATTTCCTTGCGTATTTGGCTGAAAACTTTTCTGTAGTTCTTAAAAGCATTGAATCGCCGTGCAGAACTGCTGACCCTCAGAACGATATGCATGTAGCTGTAGGCCATCCAGACACGCATCATCGTTTCCTGCGGAATTTCCGCCATGCCCGGCTTTATAGCTTTGGCGTCCATGATCTGAACTACCTGAAGCATCTTTAATAAATCTTCCTTGGCGATGCCTGTTTCCTCATGAACGGAAGAAATATCCTCGTACAAATCCTTATGAAGAATCCTTCCATCCTTGAGGCGACCATAGGTCGCCTTCTCGATTAGAACGGAATGATTTCTGATGAGAAACTGCACTATTTTGATGGAACGGGAATCCCAGCCCAGGCGGGAAAGCGGAGCGGCCGCCAGTGCTGCAGAGATTTCAGGATGCTTCAAATGATTGATGTAACTTCTTCCTTCCGGGGTATCCATGCCAAAAAAAGGATAGGTTTCGCGCAGGATGCTCCTTCTTCTCTTTTTGGTCCACTGAACGGAGAGATGATACCAGAGAGGCAGGTTCGTTCCCTTTACGATAGCGATTTCTCCCTGGTCATGAAATAAAAGTGCGGTGTTGATCCATAGAAGGGCGCAACGTTTCGACTCATCATCCTGATACTCTTCGACACCGAAATTGCGTACCCAGCCGAACGTTTGCCGGATGGACTCGAGCATGTGCCGCATTACGGGCATGGGACGGTAAATATTCGGGTCTTTGTCCTGCGGATTTTCCTCGAAGGCGCTTAATTCAGGGATCAATTCATGCAGCTTCCTTATTGCGACTGCGTGCTCAAATGCTGCGGGGTCCTGCATTATGCGGTCAAACAGCTGTTGATTGGAGAGGCCTTCTTTCGCCAGCCGGCTGAAAAAGGCCTCTGCCATGCCTCTTCTTTCGCTATCTTTCAGCTTTTGCTGTTTGGGCCACCTGGGAATATTTTCGAAAATTCTTGTCAACATTGGAATAGGATGCAGAGCGCTGAATACGATAATTTTATTTCGTTCGATCCCATGCCGGCGATAGGTCCACCATGGGTGTTAACAAACCTGTAAATGATACCTGGATATGAGGCTGCATCGATAGGCCAATTTTGGGGATGTAATAAATCTCAGTGGTTGACAGATGTGAATCCCCGTCAATTTGACCTGCCTTGGCTGCCGTACACCCCATGTCCGGTTTTGAGACAATACGCCCAGGTGACCGAAAGGATAGAATTCTAGTTGCCCTTTTTGCCCGAAATGGTTTTATCCCCCTCACGAGACTTAATCTTCCACTATTTTAACAACAAAGCCACAAATCGGGACAGTGTCCAAACTCGGACGCAAACCTGGGCACCATTAGATGTAAAAACTATTAGACATAAGGTATGATATAATATACATTATGTAAACTATTTACGACTTATAGGAGAGTTTTATGTCGTTCCGCGAAAAGACAGCTTGGATAGGGATCGTTTCTCTGTTGGGCATCATTGCCTGGTACTTCTGGCCGTTCGTTCACGCAGGGCAGCACGGCAGGGAGTTTTCCTTCCTCCGATTGGCGATAGCGGCGGCCGTGATCATGATCATGCAGACTGTGGTGAGGATGGTGGTTGCTGCCTTCACTCCCAAAAAAGAGAGAACGCTGCCCGATGAGCGCGAGAAAATGGTCGAGACGAAATCCAAGCGGTTTGCCTATGCCGTTCTCGCTTGGGCCGTCAGGGGCGCCTGCTTTTTCGGGATTTTCAATCCGACGATCGTTTTCAGTCCGAATACGTTGCTTTTTTTTCTATTGATCTCCGAGGTCTTGGGCACCGGCTATCAGATCGTTCTCTTGCGGCGGGGAGCCTGATATGAACAGGATCAGCAACGAAATCAGGCGGCTACGCTTCGAACACGGCGAAATGACGCAACAGCAGTTGGCGGAGAAAATCCACCTCACGCGCCAAACCGTGAATGCCATCGAACAGGGAAAGTATTCGCCATCGCTGGAAGCCGCTTTCCGCATCGCTGCCGTGTTCGGCCAGCCTCTGGAAAGCGTTTTCCACTACTGCGAGGAAGAGTAGTATAGAAAGCAGTATTTGTGCGGACGGCTCCAGACCCGTCCGCACACAAATGTGAGGGAGCTAACAAATCCTAATTGGGATAAGTGTGGGGTTCACCTAAGAAGCAAGCGCCTGAACTCCAAAATCCTTTTCACAGACCGTCGAACAGGTAATCCCCGCCGAGATCCGCGAAGGTTTGTCGCAACCGCTTTTCCGAAAACTCCTTAAGGATGTGTAAAGCCGGCGCTCGCACTGTCTGAGAGTTGCACGCACCTCTTCCACATTCAATTGAAGGGAGCGGGAGATGGCCTCTGGGGATTGTCCATAATAGTGAACCTGAGTAAAAATTCTCCTCTCAAGTTCAGGCCATTGAAGTAAAGCATTATGGATTTCCTGCAACAGAGTTTCACGTTTTGTTCCTGCAATGACGGCCAGCATTTTTAATCTCCATTCAATACTTTCTTAATACGCAGATCCTATAAGAAAGGTTGCAACAATTTTGGTAATCAAAAAAATAATGTAGCAGCCAGGTACGGGAGGTGTGGTTGGGCTGAGCCTGCAAAAAGAGTGTTTTCGACCGAAGTTTTAAATGCAGCCGATGCGGGGGAATGATGCAAATCCTATGCGCAATAAATTTCGCTAGTGCCATTCAGGAAATTATAGATCGCCTTGGACTACCATAATTCACAAGTCCGGTTATGCGACTAACCGTCCAAATGGCTGGTGTTGCGAGCTACTGGTAGAAGTGCGGATGCACTTTGGTTTATAATGAGATTTTTCGGACGCCCGAATAACGGCTCTCCATCATTTTTCACAGAGATTCATATTGCGACTTTCACATCACTTTGGCTCGACCTTGCGTGAGTCCCCCGCCAATATCGATGCGGTCAGTCATCAATTACTGCTCCGCGCCGGCTTTATTCGCCAGCTTGGCCAAGGGTTGTTTTCGTACTTGCCGCTGGCCAGACGATCTTTGACGAAGATTGAGAATATCCTGCGCGACGAGATGAAAGCCATCGGCGGGCAGGAGATGACGATGCCCGTGGCGCATCCCGCAGAGATTTGGCAGGCCACCGGCCGCTGGTACTCCATCGGACCAGAGATGGCACGCTTCAAAGACCGTAAAGAGCGAGACATGGTATTGGCGATGACGCACGAAGAAGTTGTGACCGATCTGTGCAAGACCGAGATCAGGTCATACCGCCAGCTGCCGCAATTGGTGTATCACATCCAGACGAAATTCCGCGACGATCCGCGACCACGGGCGGGCCTCATCCGTGTACGCGAGTTTACGATGAAGGACTCATACAGCCTGGATGCCGATGAAGCCGGGCTGGATCAACAATATCGAGCACACTATCAAGCGTACTTCAATATCTTCAATCGCTGTGATTTGCCTGTAATTGCAGTAAGTTCCGATGTGGGGATGATGGGCGGCAGCATGGCACACGAATACATGTACCTTGCGCCGATTGGCGAGGATACTTTGGTATTGTGCCGTCAGTGCGGGTATGCGGCTAACCGGCAAATTGCGTCCTTCGCCAAACCGATCGCTCCTGCCGAAGACCTAAAGCCAATTGAAAAAGTGGCAACGCCCGGTTGCATGACGATAGAAGCACTGGCAAATCTGCTCAATGTACCGAAGCGTAAAACGGCAAAGGCCGTGTTCATGATTGCGGGATATGAAGAAGAGGCTGGCGAGCGAGAAGAGTTTATCTGTGCCGTAGTGCGCGGCGAGATGGAGGTGAATGAGACAAAGCTGGCGAACGCCGCCAAAGCCGATTGGCTGCGTCCAGCGACGGAAGAGGAAATCCGTGCAACAGGGGCGATTCCGGGTTACGCATCACCGATCGGCTTGCGCGATGTCAAAGTGATCGCGGACGATGCACTGTCTGCTTCGCCTAATCTGGTCGCAGGCGCGAATGAATCCGATTATCACCTGCGCAACACGAATATCCCACGTGATTACAGACCCACGATCACTGCTGATATCGCGGCGGCTGGTAACGGCGATGCATGTCTGCAATGCGGACAGCCGTTGCACACCTCGCGTGGGGTGGAAGTGGGCAACATCTTCAAACTTGGCACTCGATATTCGGCCGCTGTGGGTGCGATGTACCTTGCTGCTGACGGGGCACAGAAACCAATCATTATGGGATCATATGGCATCGGTTCCGGAAGGCTGCTTGCCTGCATTGCGGAAGAGCACCATGACGATAAAGGGCTGATGTGGCCGATCACTGTCGCGCCATATACCGTGCACTTGGTATCGCTGGGCCAGACCGAGGCGGCTGATCGGGTTTATGAAGCGATCCTGCAAGCCGGCATTGAGGTGCTGTATGACGATCGCGAAGAAAGCCCGGGCGTGAAGTTCAATGATGCGGACTTGATCGGCATCCCCATTCGAATCACGATCTCGGCCAAGTCGCTGGCTAAGGGCGGCGTCGAGATGAAGCGACGGGATCAATCCAAAACAGAGATTGTGGCAGAGACCTCGCTTGTCAGGAGCTTGCAGACCGAGATCAACTCTTTATTGGACAAGATTTCTATGAATATAGTGGAAGTACCTTTCAAGTGACAACAATGCCACGCTTTGGCCATCAATTTTGATGAGTCCGGAAAATTATTTGCGGTCAGAAACACACCCCCGGGGAAAAATGTTCCACAGTCCCACCACAATTCGACGTGTTACGCGCTACTTGGAAAAGCAATTTTTCTCCTGACACCCCAGAAGTATTTTGGCAAGTTTCTATAGCAGCGCAACAACACTGGATTGCGGAAGCACTAAACCCGCTAAAGCCTAGGATGTACGGATACCAATACTCTTTTAATCAACCCTATGATTTGGGATTGTATTTCTTGTAGATCTCGTAATAGATCTCCTGGAAAGACAGCCACGTATCCCGCTCTACGTCCGGTTCGTTGGAACGGACGATGTTTAAGGTTATCTGCAGTTCTTTCAAAGCTGCATCAAATTGGCTTTTGGTACAGCCAAATTGGGCCATGCTTACACGTCGCAATTCCGTTGTTTCGTAGGAATCGAGGCGAATCAGTTCGTAAATCTGTTGGGCCAGCCGGCGACAGCCGCCGATATCCTGGTGGAATTGGGGGTAATGGTGGGTGCGGAGATAGTCCAGAGTCATGAGGACCGCTGCTCCCCCTTTCATTTTGCCGTAGAAAATTTCCTGGGGATACTGGGCGGGAAGCTGGTTTTTCCACCTCCAGACAGCGCTGATTTTCGGACCCCACCCTTTTTCACCCGGCTGCTTTTCCGGAAGATCCACGGCGTCCCATAAAGATTTCAGGGTCTTTGAGGATCCCTGGAGGACGGTGCAAATCCGCTCCTGCATCACGAACCGATAGGCTTGTTCCAGCGTCTTGATTTTCATGTGTATCTCCAGACTTAAGATACAAGTTGGTACTAGACATCAACACGATCCCTACGCAGCTTGCCGCCGCTCCATAATAGCCTTCTTTGCTTTATTCGAGGCGCGTGTATTTTAAGTGTATGGATTGTGCGGGCGCGAATTCGCGCGCATTTGGGCTTTTTATATTGAAAATCTGGTCTTTTTGAGACGTAATTCCCTCCAGTGGCATCATTACAAACCAAATATGGAGGAATCGCGCATGAGATTGCGTATTGCTGTGATTGCAATTTTTTGCATAGGCCTTGTTAGCAGTGTTTCAATGCTGAGAAATCAGACCTACGCGCAGGGAAAGAGGGCGGCCTCGGCCAACGGACCGGTGGTCATGCCCAAAATTACGGTGCTCAACCCAATGGGTACGCCGCCGCCGATCACGTTGATACCGCAGGCGCCGCGCCCGAACACGCTGGACGGCAAGACCGTCTATTTTATAAATACCGGCTATATCGGAACCGATCGCCTTATGTCGGTAATGATGGATTGGTTTAAGGCCAACTATCCCAAAACAAACATCGTGTACAAGGATAATAAAAGCGGGGCCGGATTGGCCGAAATAAGCAAACCCTTGTGGACAGAGATTTCTGAAAAAGGAGACGCCGTAATCGTCGGGCTTGGCCATTGAAGCCTCTGCGCTCCAGGGGCGGTTCGCCTCTCTTTTGATATCGAATCCAAAATGAAAAAGCCCGCAGTCCCTCTCATCCTGACCGATTTTGAAAAACAGGAAAAGGAGGTAGCCTATAACCTCGGCATGCCCGGCCTCCGCATTCAATATTTCCGCGGCCCGGTCTGGGGCAAAACGAACGAACAACTCAAGAAGCAGATTGTGGATGGCAACAATCCGATTACGGGAAAACCCGTGATGCCGGAACTGGTGGAAAAACTAACCAAACCCCTGACCGCCGAAGAACAAAAGACCGGAGAAGTGAAGCAAGACCTGGGACCGAAGACGTACACAGGAACTCCGGACGAACTCCAGAAGCTGTTTCTCAAAAAGAGATATACGGACTTCCTGCCCGTGATATTGCCCACGGAAGATAAAGTCGCTGAGATGCTGAAGTTCACCAGCCACCAACCCACTGAAGTGCTCGGCAAAATGAATCCCGGATCTGAAGCGGGTGAAGCCTGGACCTACACGGTAAAGGATGCCGCCGTCAGCGCAGTCATGGCGGGCGCCGAACCGGAATATTTCCCGGTCATTCTCGCACTGGGTTCAACCGGCATGACGGCCGTCAATGTTTCCGACAACGGTTTCATGGCGGGCGCCGTAATCAATGGAAAGATCCGTAACGAAATCGGGCTTAATTACGAAGAGGGCGCCGTAGGTCCCTATGCCCAGGCCAATACGACTATTGGAAGAGCCTGGAGTCTGCTGTCCATCAATGGCGGAAACTGCGGCAAGGTCGGAACGACCTACATGGGTACGATCGGCAACCCCATGAACTTGATCGGGATTATCATCGCCGAAAATGAAGAGAAATCTCCCTTCAAACCGCTGGCTGTGAGGCGCGGATTCAAAGAGAATGAGAATATCGTCACCCTGTTCATGGGGTGGGGCATTCTATCTGCCAAGAACTGGGCCGCGACTATTTGGGGGCCCAACATGAATTATCCCGAGATCATCAAGGAGATCTACAACACGCAGGACGCGCACTTGTTTGGAACCTGCGCCGTTCTGAGTCCACCGATCGCCAATTTCGTCAAGGATGCCGGATACGATACCGTGGAAAAGTTTACGGAATGGGTAACGGGTCAACCTATTGGAGCCAAGCCCGCTCCCCGCGGGATGGAGATCAACAGCGGCATTCGAAGGGCCGGAGGTACGTTTACCGTGATCGTCACCGGCGGATCCAACAACAACTACTTCAGTATGGGCGGTATGGTGCCCGCCCAGTCAGTCCAGATTGATAAGTGGCGGTAGTTTACCTAGCCGATTGAGAGGGGAGACAGATGAAAAAGTATTCAGCAGAATTCATCGGAACGTTCAGCCTTGTCCTTTTCGGATGCGGTTCTGCCGTGATTGCCGGAACATCCGCTGCCGGGCCGAGCGGCATAGGACTATTAGGGATTTCAATCGCCTTTGGCTTCACGGTTGTCGCGATGGCCTATGCCATCGGCGGAATCTCTGGTTGTCACATCAATCCGGCTGTCACCATCGGGGTTCTTACCGCGGGGAAAATGACGGTGAAGGACGCCATTGGGTATATCGTATCCCAGTGCCTCGGGGCAATTCTAGGCTCCGCCGTCCTTTACCTGATCGCGTTAGGCCGCCCGGGGTTTACCATGCCGATATGGGGACTCGGCGCCAACGGATGGGGTGATGGGTACCTTGGAAATTATAATACCCTCAGCGCTTTCGTGATTGAGGCCGTCATGACCTTTCTTTTCATCTTCGTGATCTTGGCAACGACCTCAAAATTCGGGAACAGCGCCATGGCCGGACTCGCCATTGGCGTCACCCTGATGCTGATCCATCTCGTGGCCATCCCGGTAACCGGAACTTCCGTCAATCCGGCGCGCAGCCTCGGCCCTGCCCTTTTCTCCGGCGGTAAGGCCCTCGCTCAGCTCTGGCTCTTTTTCGTCGCACCCATTCTGGGCGCAGTTATAGCTGCCCTGGGTTGGAAATACGGTTTTGATAAAGAATAGAAGGCATTTCAGGTCCTCCGATAGGGATTGATGGCAGGCGACTTTCAAAGGTCCTATTCCCGCCGCGAAGAGCTATACGTGCGCTCCCGGCGGTCGGGGCCCCGAAGCGCCGCCGAAGACTCGGTAATTACGAATTGATCCCAGGCAACGTCCACGTTTACGGTGACGCTCGTGAACGTGGACGTTGACATGCTCGTGGTCGTAGACGGCTTTTGGAGAATCCGGTTGCGATCAGGCCCCTTCGTCAGCTGTTTTCCTGCTCCCCTGCATACCGTTTCTCGGTTTCGTATTTCGCCTGAAGGTCGATGATCCGGTTGAACTCGTCGAACGTCACCATGCGGTCGAGGTCTTTGCGCGTCGTATCTTTGGTTTTGAGAATGCGATAGATTTCCATCTGGGCCTTTGCCGCGGCGTAGAGGCCTGCGAGCGGACAGACGATCATCTGAAAGCCAAGTCTCTTGAGCTCCTTGCGCGTCAGGTGCGGTGTGACGCCGCGCTCGATCATGTTCGCCACCAGCGGCGGCGGCAGTTCGCGCCCAATCTGTCGCAGTTCCGCCAGCGACAGGGGCGCCTCCACAAAAAGGGCGTCCGCGCCGGCCTGCTTATACAATTTGCACCGTGCAATGGCCTCGTCTAGGCCGAGCGGCTGCCGCGCGTCGGTGCGGGCCACGATAAACAAGTCGCGCCCGTTTTCCTTCGCCGCGTCACGCGCGGCGCGAATTTTATTGGCGTGTTCGTCTGCGGCGATGACTCTCTTTCCTCGCATATGGCCGCATCGCTTTGGCCAGAGCTGGTCTTCCAGAAACACACCCGCCGCGCCCGCGTCGAGCAGTTCGTGCACGGTGCGCCGGACGTTGAGCGCGTTGCCATAACCAGTGTCGGCGTCCACGATCACCGGGGCCGCCGAATTCTTGCAGACGCGCCGCGTCGCTTCGGTGATGTCGCCGAGGGACAGCAGGCCAAAGTCGGGTTCGCCGAGCGCCGTAGCGCTGACCGAGTAGCCGCTGATGAATATAATCTCAAAGCCGGCCTGGTTGGCAATGCGCGCGCTCAGCGCATCGTAAACGCCCGGCATGAGGATGGTATCGCTCTTCAATCTGCGCCGAATAGTTTCCGCTGGATTCATTTTTCTATTATCCCCATGTTCACGCGGATTTCATGAATAAATATCCGCAAACAACGACTGTGATTGAAGGCCATACCGACACCGTTGGCAAGGCCAAATACAACAGGACGCTATCACAAAAACGGGCCAACAACGTCAGGGATTTGTTTTGCCTAACGCGGCCTCTGGCCACAACCAAGGCTTCGAGATCTAGATGGGCCGGCCGCGCGCTTTCAGCCGTCAGCTTTCAGCTCTCAGCATAAGATATGCTTTGATCAAACGATTGATATCAAATGAATTAAAAACTTCTTTGCATTTTGCCAAGAAGTCACGGATAAAGAATCTAACATCTGTTTTCAGAATTCTGATATAACCTTTATAAAAATGCATTCGATCAGCCCGGCCGTTCGTATTCCTAATACAGCAGGCTACTATGGACCAGGCAAGAGCTATTTCAAGGGGACTGTCTATGGAAGGCGAGACAGCCAAGCTCGCTTTCGTCGATGCGGTCACGACGCATCAGTCTCTCGTTTTCAGCATTGCCTATCACATGCTCCACAATGCAACCCTGGCCGAGGAGACAGCTCAAGACGTCTTTTTCCGTTTGTATCAGGATTATCACAGGATCAAAAACGCCGCACATCTGATCCACTGGCTGCGCCGGACTACTACGCACCGATGCCTTGATATTTTGCGCCATTCCGAACGGCACTCCCAAATTTCATTGGATGATGCCGAGATTCATCTGCCCTCGGCACAACCCGACCAGGACCCCATCCTGGGGCAAACGCTCCGGCGTTTTGTAGCTGAGCTTCCGGCAAGGGCTCGTGCCGTGGTTGTGCTTCGGTTCCAGGAGGATTTAGAGCCACGGGAGATTGCACAGGTTCTCGACCTCCCGATCAATACCGTCAAAAGCAGGCTTCAACGCGCCCTGGTCGTGCTGCGCGGCAAGCTCGCATCTCTCGAGGAGTTCCCTCATGAATCACATAGAGGATGATCTAAAAGCCGCCTTGAGCCGCAAGCCAGCCCCGCCTGGATTTGCCGCGAAGGTGTTTGAACGGATAGAAAGCGAGGGCTTGAACAAAAGGGCGCCGCACTACTTTTTCCAGTCGTGGTTGGGCATGGCATTCCGCAATGAGATACTCGCTCTTGCTTCGGCAATCATGTTGGTCCTGGGCGTTGTGATGCAGCTTGGAGGAGGTCAAAGCGTTCTAGCGGATTCCATAGAACGGCTGACCATGATGACCGCCGTATCCCGGAGCCTTCATCGCACAACATCCATGGATTGCATTGTGCTGAAACCGGGTGCCGGGGAAGAGCACTACCAATTTCGCGTACGCTGGAACGCGGCCGGCTTCACTCGCGTAGACGTGGACCCAACCCACATCCCGGAGCGAACGCTGTGGATTTCAAAGGGAGCTGTTTCAGTTGACGACGAGGACGGCGCAGTACGCTCAACGATGATCAGCACCATACCCTCCAAATGGAAACTGCCCATGGAATTTCTGGCGCCAACGATCCTGGCTCAACACATGGAGAGATTTGGATTGAGGCAGGCTGCTGATCAGGGTAGCGCGCAACCGGGTGAGTTAGTCCTTGTCGGCCAGGAAAATCAGCAGGTTGTGGAGATTGTCATCAACGCAAGAACAGCTCTCCCGATAGTGCTTAAGAAATTTCTGCCTGCTCCGGTTGGGACGGGCAAGGAACTGGCCGGTTTCGAGGAAGTGCGGTTTCAATGGAATAAAGCTATTCCACAGGAGCTGTTCATTCCTGGCTTGTCAGCAATTAAGAAGCAGGTTCATTAGGACTCGGCTTAACCCGAAAAGGAGGATGACATGTCATCCATGAATATAAAAAAAGCAATTTTGATGATCCCAACGTGGATTTTGATCCTTGCGATAGTTGCGCTGGGCGTGGTCCAGTCGGGGAAACCGGTCAATCTCATCGATCCAGCCGGGTTTCTCTTTGTGCTGGTGTTTGGGATAGCGCTGGTGATGATCAGTTTCCCGGGCGCTGAGATCAGGCGGGCGCTCCGGGATGCCCTGGCATCTCCTGGAAATGAAACGGAGATCAAAAGCTCGGCATGTTTCTGGGAAGCCGCCGGCCGCAGTTTTTGGATTGCAGGTGTGTTGCGCAGCATCCTGAATTTTGTGATGTTCTTCATGTCTCTTAGGACGCAACCCATCGCCGCTCCGCAGGTGATCAATAAGGGTTTGGCACAGTACCTGTTGGTTACGCTCTATGGCATTTTATTGGCAGTGATTTGTTTTATCCCCTGCTGGAAACTAGCTGGAAAATTGCTTAGTCGGCCATCGGTGCCGGCCGCAGAACAAACATCTATGGCAAACGGGCGCCCTTTTTGGAGGCTGGGCTCCGTAGTTGGGTACGTTCTGATCGTATCGCTTTGGGTATGGTCTTGGCCTCTTCACAGCATAGAACTTTTGATTGCGATCAAGCCCGCGGTATTCGTAGTCCTGGGAGGGATGATAGCGATGACACTGTTTATGCGCGGTTCAGGGCCGACTCTATCCACTTCCTTTGCCGCCATGGGGATTATTGGTTCCTTGCTGGGGATCATCCAGATGCTATTTGGCATGACTGAGGGTATGGAGGGCATACCTCAGGTGGCCGGGGCTTTGGCATTTTTCCTTGCGTCCTGTTTAACCGCTCTTTTGGGTATGGCCCTTGTGGGCGCTCCTGTGGAGGATCGAGCGATCCGGACAGGACGAATTCCATCGCCGTCAGCGTTCAGCCGTGCGGCATGGTACGTTTTCCCACTATTGGCGTTGGTGACATTGATCCCGTTAGTTTTTCAGCTGATCCAGCCCCTGATCGGGGTGGGATAACAGAGCCTTTGGCGGCCGGAATTGAGAGGAATGATGGGCAACCATTCTCGCTGCGCCCTCGCAGCGGAATACCAGTTTTGAGTACTCTGGGAGCATTTGCGTGAAATCCCCGCAACTTCTCACTCGGTTTTTGGGAAAGCAAAGGCAAGTTCGCGAGGCGCTGAGTACAACAAGGGAACAAATTGCCCCGCATTTTGTCTAATTTAATGAACTTGGTATCGGAGGGCGATCATGCTCGAAGCAAGACTGCTTACCAAGTATTTCAACAGGAAACCCGTCGTAAAAGAAGTGAGTTTCAGC
This sequence comes from uncultured Acidobacteriota bacterium, assembly GCA_963761825.1. GTDB lineage: Bacteria > Acidobacteriota > UBA6911 > UBA6911 > UBA6911 > UBA6911. The sequence continues at coordinate 31,537 of CAVXIH010000011.1, read as the reverse complement.
ATCCGCCGGTCTGAAATTGTCGGATACTTGGGGCCGAATGGAGCCGGCAAAAGTACGACAGTAAAAATGCTTGTCGGACTGCTCCGTCCATCCTCTGGCGAGATTCTGTTCGAAGGCAATCCTGTTGAAAAGCAGCTTGTCGAATACAAAACAAGGCTGGGCTATGTGCCTGAAGAAGCACTTCTCTATTCCCACCTCTCCGGACGCGAATATCTCCTGTTAGCGGGGCGCCTCCGGTCTATTCCGGAAAAAGAACTGAATCTCAAAATTGACGAGCTGTTGCGCCTTTTGTCCTTGGGTGTGCAGAAGCATTCACCGATTTCATCCTATTCCAAGGGCATGAAACAGAAGATCATGATGATTGCCGCCTTGCTTCATAATCCGGACATTCTGATTTTTGACGAGCCTTTATCGGGACTTGATGTGTCTTCTATGCTCGTTGTCAGGAATCTCCTCAAATCCCTGGCTGCGCAGGGCAAGGCCGTACTCTATAGCTCTCATGTTTTGGAGATTGTGGAAAAGATCTGCAGCCGCGTGCTTGTGATACATAACGGGGACCTTGTGGCGGATGATTCTATAGAGAATCTGAGACATTTGATGCAGCTGCCCTCGTTGGAAGATATTTTCATGCAGCTGGTTCAACACGAGAACTATGAGCAAATTGCTCAACAGATGGTTGAAGTGATTCAGAGCTAGCAACAAGCATCGGCAGGCATGGTTATCGTCACGAGGCGAGCATGTATGATCCGGATCCTGCAAGCCAGCAGAAGCACCTGGTAAAACACTTCTTTTGGCGTTTTTTTGATTTGGAAGCGATTACGACGCCGCAAACGGATGTCATTCAAAAAAACGCACTGACCATTCGGATCCTGGCCTGTCTGATATTTCCTGGTGTGCTGGGATGCATACAACTGTGTGCAAAATATGCCTGGCTTAAGGGGAATCGACCAGCGGTCGAGCTCTATCTGGCAGCGCTTTCGGATAAGTGCTTCTTTCTGTCCTTATCGATGATCCTGCTGGGATTTATTGCGGTCTATGAATGGGAAATGCTTTTACCGGATCTAAAGGATTACCTGATCCTTACTCCCCTGCCCATTCGGACCCGGATGATTTTCTTTGCCAAAATAAACGCCCTGTCCCGGTTTCTGCTGATATTCATTGTTGCCATCAATGCCTGTCCGACCGTTCTCTTGCCCAATGCCATTCTTGTGAATAACGCGCCGTTTTTTTATGGCCTTGGCTATATGGCGTGTCACGGTTTGAGCGTGTTCCTGGGCAGCGCACTCATATTTCTTTCGGCGATCGCAGTGCAGGGGAGTCTCCTGATGCTGTTTCCTGCCAATATCGCGTTGTCCATCTCGCGCCGCATTCGCTTTTTCTGCCTGATGCTGCTTTTGTGCGCACTTATTTTTTTTCCGGGAATCAGATCGATTCACCAGTCCATGCCTGGAATCGGTCCTATCGCGCCATTTTGGCCGCCGATTTGGTTTGTTGGAGTCTATGAAGTACTGCTCGGATCGCGCGATCCGCTTATGCTGAACCTGGCAGGCCGCGCAGTCATCGCCCTGGCGCTTACAGGTACTCTATGCATTCTAGCCTATGCTTCATGCTATCGAAGGTTTATGCGCAGCAGCATCGAACTTGGAGCCGGCGATTCCCCCAGGGCCGCCTCTCTCAGGACTGCCGGCAATTTTCTACTGGACCGCTGTTTCATGCGTAAGTCCGAAGATAGGGCTTCATTCCATTTCGTGGGGCAGACGCTATTTCGCAGCCCAAGGCATGTTCTATATATTGGAATTTTCCTGGCCATTGGAATCTCGGCGGCAATCATTGCCGCCATGGAGTTCATGTCGGCTGTGCATGGCAAGAATCCTTCCATGGCCGTGCGTTTGGATGAGGCTCTTTTATTGGGGCCCCGGCTCCTGGCTTTTTTTCTTCTGGTGGGGATGAGAGTGTGCTTTGTGGTGCCGATCGACCTGGATGCCAACTGGCTTTTCCGGCTATGCCCCAAAACAACAAATCAAGGACCAGCATAGGGGAGTTCGAAAATTCCTGATAGGAGGGCTAATCCTTCCTCTATTTATGTTTTCGGGGCTATTTTATTTGATGATCTGGGATTGGCATACCGTGCTGATGCACCTTTGCTATGGAGTAACGCTATCTCTAGTTCTTATGGAATTGCTTTTTCTGCGATTTCAGAAGATACCCTTCACCTGCTCCTATCTTCCGGGGGATGCGTCGAGAGTTTTTTTGTGGCCGCTTTATGGACTCGGCTTTGCATATTACATATTTGCTTCCACAACGCTGGAGGTCTGGGTGTCGGGCGACACCCAGAGCGTTATATATTTCTACGCGATAATTGGCGCGTTGTGGCTGGTGTTGTTGTATCGCAATCTATTATTGGCGGACCGCATGGTGTATTTCGAAGAAGAATCGGCAAACGCTCCAGTTTACCTCGACATGCGAAGCTGACATCGTGATACAAAAGCTATCCGGCAGGAAAGTACGGTTCATTTTGAAAATAGGCTCCTGCCCTCAGGGAAAATCAATCAGGAATATTCCGTCCGATTGCGTGCCAACAAAAATTCGCGACGACAAATACGGATCTTTCGCGAGACAAAAGATGGGGGATTCGAACTGAGGAGAATGAATTGTGTCCCAATTTTGCCCGCCGTCTTGCGAATATAAAATAGCGCTCGACAACCTGTTGGCAGCGAGAATCCTGCTGCCTGAATTATCGAGGAATAATACCGAAGCTACCTGGCCATTTAGCCCGTCGTTCGAGATTCTCACCCAGTCGACGCCACCATTCTGCGACTCGAAAAGCCCGACGGACGTGCCGGCCATTAAACGCTCCCTGTTGGCGGGGGAGATAGCGAGAGTCTCGATGGTCGAGCCTGCAGGCAAGCCCTTGGAAGAAACGACACTCCATGTGGTTCCCTTGTCCGAGGATCGAAGCAAACCCAGGCTTGTTCCCGCGTAAACATATTCAGGGTGGCTCTTTGATACAGCCAGACTCCAGGCTTTCGAACCGAGAGCCAATCCAGAAGAGGCGACAAATTCCAGATCATTCAGGGATGCCCGATAAATGCCTTTATCCGTTCCGGCATAAACAATTGGCTGTAGCGGGTCCACTTCCAGGCTATAGATGGTGCGCTTTGCGATGGAACCTGCAAGTTTCTTCCAGATATTTTCGCTTTCAGTCCTGAAATACAGCCCCTCTACCGTTCCCGCCAATCTCCCGCGATCCCCGGGCAGAATCAGGAAGGACGATATTCGCGCACTAGGCGCAACCTGGGAGGGTTTCCACGTTTGGTCATTGCTGCTGTATTGGTACAGACCTCCGGTGCCGGATTGGATGCCGGCAATAAATCCGCCTGCAGCCTTGGCATCAGGCATAATCCAGGAAACCTGTTTGTGAATAAAACCTTTGTTTGACTCTTTCCAGTTTTGTCCACCATCTTCACTCAACATAACTCCCTGGTACTCGGTGCCGATCAGGATTCTCTGATTATCGCGCGGATCGATCTGGATTGTATTCACGGTAATATCCGCAGGCGTGAGACGCGACCAGTTTTGTCCGCTGTTCTTGCCAACCCAAAGCCCGCCGACGGTTCCCGCATAGACGGTTTTGGTATCCACCGGATCGATTTTCACCGTGTACGTTCGGATGGCAAAATGGTCAGGAAGCAGGCGCATGCGCGCAAATTTCTGCAGAGCCGTTTGTTGAGCGATAAACGCCCGAACAGGCACTGGAGTAAATTTCTTCGGGATTTTTGTGGTTGATGGAAAAGGACATAACATCCGAATCCAGGACCATTCCCCTATCAATAAGGCAGACCCAGGTTTTGCCGAAATCAACGGACTTGTAGGCCAGGCGCCATGTCCCCACATACAGGATCTTGCCGTTATTCGGATCGATAGCCACGGAATGCGCTTTTTCCACATCGATCCCTCCAACCCTCTTCCAGGTCTTTCCTCCGTCGGCGCTGACATAGGGCCCTGAAAGCGTTCCAACTATCATATGCGAAGGAAGGCTCTTACAGATTGCCAGGCCCCTGACGGCAGAAAATGGCTTCGGCAGCATCACCCTGGTCCAGGTAAGCCCCGCATCTGTGGATTCGAAAAGCCCGCCACCAGTCGAGTACAGATCCCATGCCCCCGCATAGATGTGATGCGGCTCAGTCGGGTGTTGTACAAGCGTATCAATGACATATCTGAATGGACCAACGCCCGGATTCAGCGAAATCCAGGATTGTCCCGCGTCAGAAGATTTAAAAATCCTCCCATTACTTGTCCCCAGGTAAACAGTATCGGGTTTCTGGGAATCCATCAGGAGGGACCGCGAGTCTCCACCGAAAGGGCCAATGCGCTCAATACGCAGGGGGAAAGACGTGCTATCCAGAGCGAACGCCGGCAGCACATAAAGCAATGACAAAAGCAGAACAAAAGAATGGATTGAGAAAATTTGGACGAGTCTGTTTTTCATATGAGCCTCGACGAAAATGGGGGATTTTTCTTTCGCGACTGAGAGTGAAATGCGATTAACAGAGGCAGTATTGCATGTTCATCTGGCAGGGTGCCGTGACTGGAATCACCAAGATTGGAGTTTTATAATGGGCTATTTGACACGACAAAGCGGCTCGGAGTACTGTAAGGGCAATCATCATTTGATCGACAAACGCCTGGGAAAGGAGATTCAAGTATCCATGAATAACAAGAGGATATTTACCGAACAGGAACTCAAGGAAATGGGGACCCGGACGCTGGACCTTGTTCATGCAGCCATCGAAGCCGGGGACAAGGACAAGGCAAAAGAGCTGGCAAGCAGGATGTACCGGGAGTTCAATTTCCTTCACGACGGCTACATATTCTGGGTTTCGGGTCTCCTGACTTACATTTATAAAAAATATGGAATTGACGCAGTGGAAGAGGCAGAAAGAGAAGCCCATACCATCGAAGCCAGATCTGGATTCAAACCGCCGGAAAATACGGACCTCCGTTCCCGGGTAGAAAACCTGGCAAGCGGCTTGCGAGGGCATCTGCAGCCCATCACTATCAGGGAAGATGACGAGAAGATCAGTCTTACGATGCAACCGTGCGGTTCCGGGGAGAGGATAATACAGAAAGGCGGCTATACGCCGGAAGTCGGCTTGTCCAAGATTGAGAAGTCGCATGCCATCACTTGGGGCAAAGACGATTTTCCTATTTATTGCGTTCACTGTCCGGTAATGGAGATGCTGGAGATCGAAAACACCGGAAGTTTTGGAGCGGTCCACATAGTGTCCGATCCGATATACCATGGGGCTTGCCAGTTCGTCTTCTATAAAAACCCCGCTGATATTCCGGAAGAGTTCTATGCACGGATCGGCAAGAAAAAACCTGCCAGCTCAGAAGGTCGATGAAAGCGACTGCGTTCCATGGAGAAAAGGCAAGGGAGAACCGGCGACAATCTGACGGTTCCCAGCTCGAATATGCGACGGAGACAGGCATGAAGGGGATGGTATCCAAAGTCAGATCAGTTGTCCTGGGCCTAATCGTTTGGTGCGGTCTCGGCTCAATACCCGTGCTGGCACAGAAGTGGGATATGGGAGCCGATTTCATGATCGGGCTGCCACAGAACGAGTTCCGGGATAAAATTCGCGGGGAAGGATATGGGTTTTCGGGGCAGTTCGGCCGGTTTATTGGCGACTCGCCGATTATGATAGGCGCCGATATAGGATATTTGAACTACGGAACCGAGGAACGATGGGAGCCGATATTCACGATTCCGGATGCTGCCGTTTTGGTCCGCACCAGGAACAATATTTTTATGCTCCACGGGTTTGCCAGAGTCCAGCCGCAGGAAGGACGATTCCGACCTTTCTTCGAAGGGTTGTATGGATTCAAATATCTTTTCACGGAAACCTCGATAAAAGACTACTATGACCAGACACTCGCATCGTCTACCAACTTTGATGACTTTGCCGCAAGCTGGGGCGTAGGAGCTGGATTAGACCTCCGGCTATGGGAGGGACCAGGAATGAAAATGGATACAGGCTTCTACGATATCTGCCTGAGTCTGAGTGCAGATTATCTTTGGGGTTCCGAAGCGCAGTATTTGAAAAAGGGCTCGATAGTCTCTAATCCGGACGGCAGTATTACATATCTTGTTTTACGTTCTAAGACGGATATGTTGCTTCCCCGCGTGGGTCTCCGGCTGCGTTTTTAGTATAGTCATGCCCTGGCGATTCGCAGTGGTTCATCGACCACGATTCCCGCCGCCCCGACTAAAACCGCCCCCACCTCCACCGCGGCTGACACTCCCACCGCTGCTTCGACTGACGCTGCCACCGCCGAATCGCGGAGCGGACATCTGAGGAGCGGAGCGAAACTGCTGTGAAGTCTGGACCCTCGGCTGTGACATGCTTCGGGATTGCTGAACCTGTGGAGCCCTGGGTGTCTGCTGAGTCGATCGATACTGTTGCGACGACCGGTACTGCTGTTGCTGCTGACTCCCGAATGATACGACACGCGATCCTTCCTGCGCCCTTTGCGGCGAGCGATAGGTTTGCGAAGCTTGAGACCTCGGCTGTCCCTGGTACTGGTACCGCCGGGCCTCCGTCGTCACCCGGTTTTGATCGGATGCGGATTGGTTTCGCGGCGAAGATTGATATTGCTGCCTCTGTGAATTCTGATTGCGCTGAACCGGCAGCGACGCATTCCGATACCCTTGATCCGAGTTGCGTCCTGCATAGCGGTTCTCGGAACGATTTGCGTAAGGCCCTGCAATGCCGTTTCGTCCTGCTGCAGTCCGATAAGAATCCCGGCTGATTGTCGAATGCCCGCCGTACCGTGCCGCCACCTGCGCAGTTCTATAGGGAACGTTCAATCGATGAACCGGGTTGTGAACCCACGCATATCGGTCTCGATATCCGCCTCCCCAATGCTGGCGGTATCCGTAGTGGTGGAAGAAGTAATTGTTGACGTAAACCGTGCCGCCGTACCAGTTTGGACCCCATCCCCAAAATCCCCATCCTCCCCAGTTGGCATAACAGAAGCCGAGGTTGAAGCCAATTCCGAATCCAAAGCCGTACCTGGGGTAATAAAGCGGGGGATAATATCCGTAAGCCGGAGGTCCCCAAACATAAACCGGATCATAGACGGGAACGTAAATCACTTCCGGGTAGGCCGGCTCGATGACGATGATCCGCTGCCCCCCTTGTTGCTGCGTGCTGACTTTCTGCTGCCGCGTCGAGGCCAGACGCCCATTGTCCTGCGCCCGCCCGCGCATCCGCTGGACTGCGTTCATGACGTCCGCTTCCTGCGCGAGAAAGGCCTCTCCGAGATCGGCTGTCCATCGAATATCCTCGTTCAACTTCTCCAGTGTATCCGGTACAACCACGAGAGCTTGTATGCTCGGATCCCAGGATTGTTCCTTAGCGGCATTGACCAAATCCTGTCCGCGGAGATTCTTGTTCCGCTGCAACCATTGGCTTGCTTCCACGACCTCGAGAGGATACGTGCTGGCCACAAGCACTTGACTCAGCAAAGGATCGGGATAGAGCGCGATTGGCGCTACAAGGGTATCAAGTTGATCGGCCGACAATTCTTGTTGCGGCGCTGGCTGCGTCTGCGATTGTGGTTCGTTGGCTGGGTCTTTCTGTTCCTGCGCTCCGACGATCATTCCGACGCCGAGCAGCAAGGATGCTACGAGGAGAAAGATGCGTACGATTGCAGTCTTTGAAGTGCGTTTCATACGGACCTCCATCATTAATTAATATGATGCCCGCCCCTTAATCATGGTTCAATGCGAAAATATGGTTTTTATTGCCGGTCGTGTTTGATCTGTGGCGCTTATTTCGGCAATGCCGATCAGTGAGAACCCTCTGCGGACGATACTGGATTAACCAATAGGCTGTTGCCGATGTCGGATTGATCAATCGGACGGCTAATAGCAAACTCCTCTATAGCCGGAATGTGAAAGTCGCCGGAAAATCAACGTCGTCCTGAGCTCGTTTGAAGAGCTTCAGCAACACGTGTCGGTGACATGAATCGATATTTTCAATTGTGGATGGATTTATGGCCTGCTTTAATATTTCAATGGTTCGCACGGCGGCGTTTCTAAAGATTCCCATATTCGTGGCCTGGGCGGTTTTTCTGCTTTCGCTTTTTTCACCCGCAGCTCAGCCTCCGCAGAGGGACTCCGCCTGCTCCGCCGTCTCCATTCCCTACGAAGAAGTCCAGCCGATCGCAAAGGCGCTCAAAGAAGCCGCGCCGGTGGAACTCCGAGGAAATGAAGCGGACGCCCTGGCCAAAGCATGGCCTGTGTGGGCGGCCCGCCACAGCACGCTGGCGCAGGAGCGCATGACACGGGGGGACGAAGACACGCTCGCAAACCTTATCATCTTCGGAACTTCCTTCACCGCACAGCCCCGCTTCACACAATCGGACATCGGCTCTCTTGCCAGAAAAGTTTTTGACGCACGTCTGGACGATTTCATTCGAGCGCTCGAAGCCCCCGGGACGAATGATCGGCTTGTCTATATGCGCCGGTTGCTTGAGCGTAAGGGGCACAGTCTCTCCAGCACCGGCGACCGTGCGAAGCTCAGACAATATCTTATCTCCAACCTGCTGCGAATGCTCAGGGAACAGCAAGGCTATGATAAAGCTCTCGAGGAGGCTCAGCGATCCGGGAATCCCGATGCCATATTCGCCGCCAGCGAGACGCGCTATCGCACGCGCGGGCTGTCGGTTGATACAGCGCTCTTTCCCAACTACGCCGTTGAGGAGGCGCTCAAGGCCATGCGGACTCGCGGCTTATTGAAGGCCGTGAAACGCGTGGCCGTCATCGGCCCTGGCCTGGATTTCGCCGACAAGCAGGGAGGCTACGACTTCTATCCGGAGCAAACCCTTCAGCCGTTTGCTCTGATCGATTCGCTTGTGCGGATTGGCCTGTCTCAGGCAGGAAAGCTCGATGTGACGGCAATGGATATCAGCCCGCATGTGATCAGCCATCTCGCGGCGGCGCGACGGCGGGCGAAACGCGGCACCCCCTATGTGGTGCAACTGCCGCGCGATCTGAATTCCTCCTGGAAATCCGGGACCATCGCCTATTGGGAACAGTTCGGCCGCCAAATCGGATCGCCGTCGAAAGCGAGCGCTCTTCCGCCCGGCATCAGCCGCCTGGGAATGCGCGCCGTGAGCATCCGGCCGGAGGTCGTCCAGAGTGTCACCCCATGTGAGATGAATATCGTTCTCCAGCGATTGGATCTTCCGGAAGGGCAGAAATTCGATTTGATTGTGGCCACAAACATACTGGTCTACTACGACTTCTTCGAACAGAGCCTGGCTATGGCCAATATCGCCCGCATGCTCAAACCGGGCGGCTTCCTGCTGTCGAATACCGGCCTGGTAGAGTTCCCGGCGTCTCCGTTGAGCGCGGTCGACTATCTCAAGGTCGACTACTGGAACGACCGCCCGGACGTTAGAGAACACATCGTCTGGTACCGGCGCGGTTCAGACGCGAACGCACCCGGCAGCGCGCGCTGAGAACAATGAAAGACGGATATCCTCTTCTTCAAACCAGGCGGTTGCCGGCCATTCTCGTGTCGTAGCCGCCGAGGCCTTCAAGTTCTTTGCGGAAGGCCGTGCGTCCAAGCGTATCCAGCAGAACCTGTATGCCGGGGTGGCTCAGATTCTTAGTGCGAATAACAAGATCATACCGTTCGCTCGTCAGTGGAATGAAGTCGAGCCCAAACACGCATGCGGCCGTTTTAGTGGCCATGCAGCAGTCCGCACCGCCGTTCTTCACCTGCCAGGCCGCCGGCAGGTGGCCGACGGCTATCTGCTTGTAGCCTTTGACGCTCCCGGGCTTCACGCCGGCCTGCTGCAGGTGAGAATCCAGCAATATCCGGCTGCCGGCGCCCGGTTCGCGGTTAACCATGGTCACATCCTTGCGCGCCAGATCCGCGATGCTCTTTATGTCTTTGGGATTTCCCCTTGCAACTACAATCCCTTCTTCCCAGATCGCATAGGAAATAACGGCAACGGAGCCTTTTGGGAAATGTTTTCGCACGGCGGGAAGATTCGATTCGCCAGTGGCTTCGTCCCTCAAGTGAGTTCCGGCGACATGGATGAGGGACTGCTTCAGCAGATTCAAAGACTGCGAACTGTTCCGGTAGGCCACTACCGCCTCGACTCCCTCTCTTTGCAGATGGCGCAGCAGCACGGAAATTCCCGGGTCGCATCCGGCGATCAGCAACCGCGTACGATATTGCTTCTCTTCCTGGAACAGCTGCACTCTTCCGCGCCCCGGCCGTTTCCCGGCTTCCACAAGGACGGCGTCGGCCGGCGGCAGGCTCCAGGCGTTCGGCGCCGGCAGAACCGCGACCAGCCTGTCGTCCACATCGCACAATTGCACAGGCAGTCCCGGCTGAGGGTCCTGGTCTCCGGGCAGCAATTCCACGATCTCCGTGTGATCCGGGACTTCGACGGCTTCGAGACGGAACAGGTCCTCCACCGTTACTTCCAGTACCTGAGCCAACTTCAGCGCTACCAGGGTATTCGGCACGTAGGTCCCGGTTTCCATGGCATAAATCGTCTGGCGGCTCACTCCGATTTGCTTAGCCAGTTTGACGGCTGAAAGGCCGCGCTTCTGTCTGAATTGGGCAAGATTATTCTGAATAGCCATTTTTGCCTCTTCCGATCGATGCTAGTCTACCAAAGGAGGACGCGCCGGTAGCAAGGAGTAATGTATCATGTCAAAGCGCCCTTATTGTGCGTTAATTAAGTTATTGGCTTCCTGACCGGTGTTGCCGCAAGCTAACGGAGATATCGTGACAAAAAAACAGAGCATCCCCGAGTTTCCATTCGAAACGTATCAACTGAAAAACGGCCTCAATGTAATTTTACTAGAAGATCACCGTCTGCCGCTCGTCGCCGTGAATCTCTGGTATCACGTCGGGCCGGCCAATGAGCGTCCCGGGCTGACGGGATTTGCCCATCTTTTCGAGCACATGATGTTCGAAGGCTCCAAATATGTCGGGGAGAAGGCGCACTTCCAGTTCCTGGAAGCCGCGGGCGCGAGCAGCATCAATGGCTCTACTGATTTCGACCATACTAATTACTATGAAACGCTGCCCTCCAATCAACTGGAGCTCGCCCTGTGGCTCGAAAGCGACCGCATGGGATTTTTGCTGGAGCAGCTGGATGGCGCTCGGCTAGAAAATCAGCGCGACGTGGTTCGCAATGAGCGACGGCAGAATATCGAGAACGCGCCCTACGGACTGGTTCAGGAAGAGCTGTTTCACCAGCTTTTCCCGCAAGACCACCCGTACCATGCTTCCATCATAGGTTCACATGCCGATATCGAAGCCGCGCGCCTCGAAGATGTGAGGAGTTTCTTCCAGCTCTACTACGCGCCCAACAATGCGAGTCTGGCCATTGTCGGAGACATCAATCCCGTCAATACCAGGGAGCTTGTAGAGAAATATTTTGGACCTCTACCCGCGGGGAAGCCGGTCCCCCGTCCGACGGTTGCCGTACCTAAAATAACATCCGAAAAACGGGTGATTGTGGGCGACCAGGTGGAATTGCCCCGCGTGTACCTGGCATGGATCACGGACCCGATATTTTCGCGCGGCGATGCCGAATGCGACTTGATCGCCAGAATTCTCGGCGGCGGAAAATCCAGCCGCTTGTACAAGAGCCTGGTGTACGACAAGAGAATTGCGCAGGACGTGCATGCGCAGCATCTTTCTTTGGCATTGGGTTCTGTCTTTGTGATTGAGGCGACCGGGAAACCTGGCGTCGAGCTGCAGCAACTGGAAAACGCCATTCGGGAAGAACTCGAGCAGTTTCAGGCCAAAGGCCCGAAGCCGGCTGAACTCGAGAGAGCGCGCAACACGATGGAGTCTTCGATCATTCGTGCGCTGGAAAACATCGGTGGATTTGCCGACCGCCTGAATTTATACAATCATTTTCTCCAGGATCCCGGATATCTCCCGCGCGACCTGGAGAGATATCGGAAAATATCCATTGGATCTCTGCAAAAGCGTGCGCAGCAGAAGCTCCGGCGCGAGTCTGGCGTAGTGGTTTGGGGCGTTCCGGGTTCCAAGACAGTCAACGACGTCCCGAAATCCTCTCAGACATCGGAGCCCGGCATTACGGAAACGGCCCAAATTCCGGATCAGGACTGGAGAGTTCATCCTCCGTCGCCCGGACCGGCGCCTGGGATGAATCTCCCGGTCCCGGCAACATTCAGACTGAACAACGGACTCCAGGTGTTTCTGGTGGAGCAGCACAGTCTTCCGGTGATCTCGGCAAATATCATCACGTTGAGCGGCAGCGACCGCAATCCTCCGGACCGGCCCGGAATGGCTTCCTTTGTGGCCGAGATGCTGGACGAAGGTACCGGCAGGCGCCCCCCGCTGCAAATTGCGGCGGATGCCGACCAGATCGGAGTTCCGCTCTCCACGGGATCGTCGATGGACTATTCCTATATCGCGGCGCGTACCCTGAAAAAGAATGCGGATGCGGCTTTTGAGCTTGTCTCCGATATTCTTCTGAATCCCGCATTTGCCCCTGAAGAAATTGAGCGGATCCGCCACGACCGGCTGACGCAGATTCTGCAGCAGAAGGACAATCCCAATATGCTGGCGATCAAGGTTTTCTTCGATGCCGTATATGGCTCCTTACACCCGTATGGATATACGGATGTCGGTACGGAGGAATCCAATCGCGCCTTGACGCAGGATTTGCTACGCCAATTTTATCGGGACGGGTATTGCGCCGCAAACTCTGCGCTGGTAGTGGCAGGTGATATTGCGGAAAAGGAACTGCGCGCTCTGGCGGAAAAATATTTTGGATCGTGGCAGACGATAGGCGCCGATTCTGGTATACCTCCCATTTCAGGCAATCCGGTGCGGCGGATTGTTCTCGTTGACAGGCCCGAGGCTCCTCAAACAGTGCTGCGCATCGGGCATGTCGGAGTGGCGCGGTCCAGTCCCGACTATGTCGGCCATAGAAGTGATGAACACGGCCCTCGGCGGTCTCGTTTCGAGCCGGATTAATCTCAATTTGCGGGAAACGCATGGATACACCTACGGGGCGTCGTCTACCTTTGTTTTCAGGCGCGGGGCCGGGCCGTTTCTGATTGGAACTTCCGTGCGCACTGACGTGACGGCGCCAGCCGTTGCTGAGATCTTCCACGAAATCCAGCGGATGCGGGAGGGGATCCTTACATTCGAAGAATTGGCGACTGCGAAGGATTCGATCGCGCGTTCGTTGCCAAGCTTTTTTGAAACGACTCCGGAATCCGCTTCGAGCATCGGGCAGCTTTTTGTCCATACCCTGCCGCTCGACTACTACCACGATCTGCCGAAAGAAATTGAGCGCATCTCGGCTGCAGGAGTGCAGCACATCGCATGGAAATACTTGCGGCCGGAAGAAATGGTCATAGTAGCCGTAGGCGATCGCAGGCAAAATCGAGACGGAACTGGCGCAGTTGAACCTGGGCCCGATCGAGTACCGCGACTCCAGCGGAAATCCCGATCGAGTAACTCTTTCTTATCTCCCAGTGTGTAGGAGCGAGCCCGCTCTCACTACTCGGCTAACTGTCGAATAGGATGAGATCATTTTAATGAAGTTGTGCCAATTCGAGCTATGCCAACGAGTAAGGTCCAAGCTACTAGCCAGGCGGCATGTGGCCGTCTAACCCGCATTGTTCAGTTGAAGGTTCGTCGCGAGGCGGCGCAGACTGGTATGGATCGCGCCTTCGGCGCTTTAACCCCTAATTAACAGTGCTTAAGCGCGAAGGCGCGCTCTATCAGCCTAGGGCAGGCCTAGGAATTTGGCGGTATGTACAGAAATCGGGCTGTAAGCCCGCTCAATGGGCGAGTTTTGAGCGTGCGGATCGCTCGCGGCCATGGCCTGGGTTACTGACCTGCTTAGTGGAGAGACGGCTTCAAGCCCGAACCACATGCTTTTATCTTAAGGCACCACTTTAAGGCGTTTGAGTTTTGCCTGGAGGGGGTGCTGTGATAAATTTCTCTTTATGGAATTAGATATTAAGATCCAGGGCGAAACGCTGAATGTTACCCGGGAAATACTGGACCGGTACAACGTCGCCGGCCCCCGCTATACGAGTTACCCAACAGCCCCGGAGTGGCAGGACTCCTTCGGGCCTGCGGATTTCGCGCAGGCGCTGAGGCAGTCGAATGAAGCCCGGCCCGCGCGGCCGCTTTCGTTGTACATGCATCTTCCTTTTTGCGAACGTCTGTGCCTCTTCTGCGGCTGCAATGTTGTCATCAACAAGAACCATGAGGTGGCGATCCCCTATCTGGAAAAGCTGGAATGGGAAATCGATCAGCTTTCGAAGATTGTGGACGCTTCGCGGCCCGTGATCCAGTTCCACTGGGGAGGGGGCACGCCCACGTATCTGAGCGCCGCCCAGCTCGAGCACCTGTTTCTATACGCGCAAGAACGCTTTCGCTTCGCCCCGGATGCTGAAATCGGCATCGAGATCGATCCGCGCGTGACGCGCGAAGATCAGCTGACCACATTGCGCCGCCTGGGATTCAACCGGATTTCCATGGGCATCCAGGATTTCAATCCCGCCGTGCAGAAAATCATCCGCCGCATCCAGCCGTACGAGCAGACCAAAGCAACTTTTGACTTGTGCCGGCAGCTCGCTTTTGAGTCCATCAATATCGATCTGATTTATGGGCTGCCGCTGCAGACGCCTGAAAGTTTTTTGGATTCCGTCGACAAGGTCATCGCGCTTAGCCCGGATCGCGTGGCGATGTTCAGCTATGCGCATGTTCCGTGGCTGAAGAAGCAACAGGGCGCGATCGCCCGGTATGTTCCGCAGGGAATGGATAAATTTCAGATATTCCGCGCCGGGATTGAGAGGTTTACAGGAGCGGGCTATCTTTACATCGGGATGGACCACTTCGCCCGCCCCGGAGATGAGCTGTGCGTCGCCCAGAACAACCGGACGCTGCATCGGAATTTCCAGGGCTATACGACCAAGGCCGGAGCCGATCTGCTCGGGCTTGGAGTAAGTTCGATCAGCGGCATCGACCGGACCTATGCGCAGAATCAACGGGCTTTGAAAGATTACGGCGCCGCGATTGAACGGCAGGAGCTTCCTACGATGCGCGGCATCATGCTGAATGACGATGACGTTCTTCGCCGCGCGGTCATCAGCCGATTGCTGTGTCACTGCGTGCTGCATAAAGCCGAGGTGGAAGCCGAATTCGGCATCCGCTTCGACGAGTATTTCGCAGGCGAGCTGGAAAAACTGGAGGCGTTTCGAGCCGACGGGCTCGTGAATCTCAGCGCGCAGAGCATCTCGGTGACGCAGCTTGGTCGCATTTTCATTCGCAATGTGGGAATGGTTTTCGACAAGTATCTGCAGCAGCCGAAAGATAAGCCGGTTTTTTCCAAGACGCTGTAGCGTTCTGGTGCTGCGAATTGCGCGGCTGTCAGCAATCAGCGGTCAGCTTTCAGCGATCCGAAAATTCGGGGTCGGTATCGGAATCGGTATCGGTTTTTGTTTTTGTGGTTTTTCGATCCCGATAGCGATTCCGACCCCGACCCCGATGGATTAAGGCGGCGAGAGAATGAAAAAGGGTGTGCTGCTTTTCAATCTTGGCGGACCCGAAAATCTGCAGGATGTCCGTCCTTTTCTCTACAACCTCTTCTCGGATCCGGAAATTATTCGCATAAAAAACAGCGTGCTGCGCAAAATGCTTGCCTGGCTGATCGCGTCGACGCGGCAGAGCAAGTCGCGCGACCTTTACCGCCAGATAGGCGGAGGATCGCCGCTGCGCAAAATTACGGAAGCTCAGGCCACTGCACTCCGCGATGAGCTTCGCGCCCGGAGCGAGGACGCCGGCGTCTATGTCGGGATGCGCTGCTGGAAGCCGACTATCGACGAGGCGGTGAACCAGATCCTGAAGGACGGTATCACCCGGCTTGTCCTTTTGCCGCTTTTCCCTCAATACTCTGTGACGACCACGGGATCCTGCCTGAAGTATTTTCAGGCTTTGGACAAAAAGCTCGGGCTTTCGGCCAAAATGGAAATAGCGACGGTTGAATCCTGGTTCGACGAGCCGCTCTACATCGAAGCGATGGCCGATCTTATTCGCGAAGGACTGCGCGGATTTTCCGGCCTGGAAAAAGTCCATCTTCTTTACAGCGCCCATTCGATCCCGGCCAGTTACGTCGAAGATGGAGATCCCTACCTGGAACAAACCAAACGGACCGTGGACCTGGTCAATGCACAGCTGGACAAGGCCAATTCTTTCACGCTGGCTTTTCAAAGCAGGGTCGGTCCCGTGAAGTGGCTCAGTCCGTCCACAAGAGATGTTCTGGTTCAACTGGGGCGGGAAGGGAAGACCAGGGTGCTGGTTGTTCCGATCAGCTTCGTTTCGGATCACATCGAAACGCTGCAGGAGATCGACATCCAATACATGGAACTGGCGGCCCAATCCGGCATTTTGGAATTCCGTCGCGCCGCCTCACTCAACGTCCACCCAAAATTCATTGCGGCCCTCGCAGCGCTCGCACGGAAATAGGAGAGTGTTAACCCGCATTTCTCACGGGCTTTCTACTGCGGCGGCGGATCCAGGCATGTCTGTTCAAGGTTGCAGGTTCCAAATTGCAGGTTTGCAGGACATAGGTTTTAGCCTGCAACTGGAAAACTTGGAACCTGGAACCGATCGCTTTCAAAGCCGCCTGCGCCGCCTCGCTACGAAACCCATTGAGAAATGCGGGTTAGCGCAGTTTGTTGATTTCGGCGCGGTACTGGACGCCATTCCTGGGCCGTAGCCTGCCTGGATGAATCGGACTTTCCCCTGCTTGTCGATCAGGATCTGCAGCGGGATCCCTTCGGCTCCATACATCTGCGCAACCGAGCCTTCCTCGTCCAACAAAACCCGCGAGCGGATGCCTTGCGCGCGGATATAGTCGCGTACGACGTCCCGCGAATCCTGAATGTTGATTGCCAGGAGGACCATTGTGTCGGCATATTCTTTCTGAAGATTCTCGACAATAGGCATGGTCATGCGGCAGGGACCGCACCACGTCGCCCAGAAATCGAGCATCACGATCTTGCCTTTATATTGATCCAAAGAGACCTGTTGTCCGTTCAGGTCCGGGAGCTTGAAGTTGGGTGCAGCCTGGCCGATTTTAAGCACAGGCTCTGATTCAGGAGGGCGCCGGGCGCAACCCGAAAAAATCATTGCTGAAATACATAACACCAGACAAACCGCAAAAGCATTCCTTTTCGCCACAGTCTCGACCTCCTGCTGCTGAACATAGCCATACGTCTCGGCTTGAAGTATATACAAAATGCTAAGAATTGGCGAGATTGGGGTAGACTGGCAAAGTGATCCGACTATTTCGGCCCGAAGATGCTTCCGCCTGTTGCAGCATTATCCGAGCCTGCCTTGAAGCAGACGCCTCCTATCCTTCTGCGCTGCGCGCCAAAATCCGTGCCGGTGAAACGGCTGAAAGCATGAAGCAGCGCGCCGAACTCTTCTATATAGCTGTTTACGAAGAAGAAAGCCGGATCCTGGGCTTCGCCGGATTGGATATGAATGAGATCCGGCTGCTATATGTCGCGCCCGACTCCCAGCATCGCGGCATCGGCCGGTCGCTTCTTGAGCATATTAAAGCCATGGTTCCGGGCGCCGTGTTTCCGGAGATTTTTGTCTATTCCACCATTGGAGCCGCCGGTTTCTACGGAGCCTGCGGATTCATAGACAAAGGCCCTTTCGTTTTTGACCTGGGCGGTGAATCCCTGCCGACGGTTTTCATGACCCTCGCGATCCCGCTATTACCGTAACTTATGTTTTGCTTAAGGTTTTTGCTGCAGCGTACTATCCGGGCATATCTGGTTGGATTCCAGATTCCAAATTCCAGATTCCAGATAATCGGTTTCTGGTTTGATTCCGGAATCCGGAATCCGGAATCAAGGGTTGGGGTGAAGGTCGTCACAAATTCTTAAAATTATAGTTGCGTTTCATCTCGATTTTAATATGATTACCCCACTCGTATAGATCGCCATGTGGAAAGCAGTTGGATCTACATGGATATTTGGTGATGAGAATTCCGCATCTCTGGGGCAGAGGCGGAATATTTGCGCATACGAAACAAAAGTTAGGATAGGGATCGATGAGGGGACGACAGCGCATAGCCGTTTGTTTAACAGCGATTGCTTTACTGTGCGTTTCGTTATCCAGCTACGCTAAAACCGCAATCACTCATGCCAAATCCTCCTCAAAAACAAAGAAAATCGAGCCCGTCACACCGCCCGAATCCATGCTGGCATCCCGCCAGACCTATGTGGTCCGGAAGGGAGACAGCCTCTTCAAGATCGCCCGGGAAAACCAGACCACACCGAAGGCGCTCAGAGCCGCCAACGGACTGAAAGGTTCGAAAATCAAGGCCGGCCAAACGCTCGTAATTCCCGGTTCGCAAGTTGCGGAAGCAAGCGTGGAACCACCAAAAACCAAATCGGCGCGGAACGAGCAAATCGCGGCCCAGTATATCTCGCAGCTGAAAAACCAGAATCCGACGGCGGATGCAGAATCGCCGTCTGCACGCCTGCGTCTCGTAGAAGCCGGATTCAACATGATCGGGGTTCGCTACCGGCGCAGCGGAATTTCCGAGAAAACCGGTTTCGATTGTTCCGGGCTGGTAAAGAGCCTGTTCTCCAAGTTTAATATTGACCTGCCTCGCTCTTCCCGGGAGCAATATAATCAGGGAGAAGAAGTTGACCGCGATAAGCTTCAAGTTGGCGACCTGGTATTCTTTTCTTCCGGCGGTACCCGTCCGACCCATGTGGGCATTTATGTGGGAGACGACAAGTTTCTCCATGCCGCAATTAAAGCCAAGCAGGTAATTGTCAGCGATCTCAACAAGTTCTGGTACACCATGCGATACCTCGGAGCGCGCCGCATCGCCGACCTCTGGTGGGACGAAACCCAAGCCACTCCCGAAGAAGAACAGTAATCCGCACTAAAAGATTCCTGATTCCTGATTCCTGATTCCTGATTCCAGCCTTCTGACTCCTGACTCCTGACTTCTGACTCCTGACTTCTGACTTCTGACTTCTGACTCCTGACTCCAAACTCCAAATTTCTGATTCCAGATAACCGATTCTTAGCTTTTGTCTGGAATCTGGAATCTGGAATCTGGAATCTGGAATCAATGTATTTCTTTATAAAAATGCTCGGTAATCGGCCGCCCTGTGATATTCTTTCTCCCGCTGTTTTTCCGTGAGTGATTGCGCTTTAGTAGTATGCGTGCCTTGATTGGGCAGGCATTGCTTGGACAGGATGAAAGCGGTCCTGTAACCCTGCAATCTTCATTTCATTCTGCGGAGCAGTGGCGGCTTCTGCAATTTAGAGAAGCAGGCTGGTGTCTATTGGTTTTGCACTCCAGCTGAAATTGCCAGATCTTCAGACATCCCGATCAGACAAAAGGAGCAAGTCGATGGTAGATTATGTAAACATTTTTATGGCTCGCCTTCAGGCAAAGAATCCCGGCGAGACTGAATTTCACCAGGCTGTGCAGGAAGTTGTCGAGTCTCTTTCTCTTGTGCTGGATCGCCATCCCGAATATCGATCTGCAAAGATTCTTGAGCGCATGGTGGAGCCGGAGCGGATCATTACGTTCCGTGTGCCCTGGATGGACGACCAGGGAGAGATCCAGGTGAATCGCGGATTCCGAATCGAGATGAACAGCGCGATCGGCCCCTACAAGGGCGGTCTCCGCTTCCATCCTTCGGTCAATCTTGGAATTTTGAAATTCCTGGCCTTTGAGCAAGTTTTCAAGAACAGCCTGACCACTCTGCCGATGGGCGGAGGAAAAGGCGGATGCGATTTCGATCCGAAAGGTAAAAGCAATAACGAGGTCATGAGATTTTGCCAGAGCTTCATGACGGAGCTTTGCCGGCATATCGGTCCGAATACGGATGTTCCTGCCGGAGACATCGGCGTCGGCGGCCGCGAAATCGGATATATGTACGGCCAGTACAAGAGACTTCGGAATGAGTTCACCGGCGTTCTCACCGGCAAGGGTTTGAACTGGGGCGGATCGCTCATCCGGCCGGAAGCAACCGGATATGGATGCGTTTACTTTGCCGCAGAAATGCTAACCACGCGCAACCAGACCTTGGAGGGCAAGACCTGCCTCGTTTCCGGAAGCGGCAACGTTTCTCAGTACACCATTGAAAAGATCCTTCAGCTCGGCGGCAAGGTTGTTACGGTTTCCGATTCCGATGGATACATTTATGATGAAGAGGGAATCGACGCCAAGAAGCTTGCCTTCATCATGGATCTGAAGAACGTCAAGCGCGGGCGCATCAAAACGTACGCGGAAAAATATCGCAAGGCCGTCTACACCCCGATCGACTACTCCAAAGACTACAATCCGTTGTGGGACCACAAGGCGGACTGCGCTTTCCCGAGCGCGACCCAAAACGAAATCAGCGCAAAGGACGCTCGGAATCTTTTGAAAAACGGCATTTACGTGGTCGGCGAAGGCGCGAACATGCCGACCCATTTCGAGGGCGTACGGCTCTTCCTCGATGCCAAAATCCTGTATGGTCCGGGAAAGGCTGCCAATGCAGGCGGCGTCGCAGTTTCCGGTCTCGAAATGGCACAGAACAGCATGCGGCTTCCCTGGACGAAGCAGGAAGTCGATAATCGTTTGAACCTTATCATGAAAAGCATCCATACCACCTGCGTGGAATGCGCCGACCGGTTCGGGACTCCGGGCAACTATGTCAACGGAGCCAATATCGGCGGCTTCCTGAAGGTTGCGGATGCCATGATGGATCAGGGGCTCGTATAGACCGTCATGCTCTGCAAATAAGACCGCGGTTTTTCGCGGATCTGCTCGGAGCGGAGCAGTAGCCCATTATATCGGTATCGGAATCGCTATCGGTATCGCTATCGGATGTCGGCGTTTTATTTCAGTTATTGAAATTTCAAAGCCGATTCCGATAGCGATAGCGATTCCGATACCGACTTTTTTTGTTGCGGCTATGTTGCGCCAGGAGAATCCACGGAAGTCCACGGCTAATTTTTTTTAAACTGTTCCCCGTCTATACTCTATACTGGTGCACGGGAAGTGCGATTGTGGCAGAAAAACATTTAGATCCGCTTTGGATCGAGCACGGATATGGGACGCGCTTTCAGGGTTTTCAAAACCTGATGCGCCACAGAATCAGAGACGTCCTTCTTGTCTCCAGCCTTTACGATCTCTACCTTTTCGAAGAAGACGGCCGCTTCGATGAGCTCATCAGCAACGAGTATCAGAGCCTGAATCTGAGTCATTCTCCGGAGCTGACCCGGGTATCGAGCGGGAAAGAGGCCATCGCGCTGGCTAAAGAGGAGCGGCGGTTCGATCTTATCCTGACGACGATGCATGTCGAGGATATGACCGCCGTGCGGCTGGCCCAGCTTGCGAGGGAGGCCGGTGTCGATATCCCCATCATTTTGCTGGCATACGACAGCAGAGAGCTCAAAGACCTCAAAGCGCACGACTACACGGCCGCGTTCGACCGCGTATTTGTCTGGCAGGGCGATTTCCGGCTGATTGTCAGTATCATCAAACATCTCGAAGACCGGATGAATGTCGACCATGACACGCGGCTCGTCGGAGTCCAGTCGATACTTTTCATCGAAGACAATATCCACTATTACTCGACGCTGCTGCCAATTTTGTATACGGAGCTTCTCAGCCAGTCCCAGCGGCTGATATCCGAAGGTATCAACCTCTCGCACAAATTCCTCAAAACGGTAGCGCGTCCCAAGATTCTGTTCTGCCGCACGTATGAGGAAGCCTGGCACTATTTTGAGACGTACAAGGAACACATCCTGGGCATCATCTCCGATATCGACTTCCCGCGTGAAGGGAAACCGGATCATGGCGCGGGCATCCGGTTCGCGAAAGCCGCGCGGAGCGAAAATTCCGAACTGCCCATTATGCTGCAGTCCATGACGTCGGATTACGAAGCAGAAGCCCAGGCTCTGAACCTGTCGTTCATGCCCAAGGATTCGCCCAACCTCGCTCTCCCACTGCGGCGGTTCATGACCGAATATTTCAGTTTCGGCGACTTTGTTTTCCGAACGCCCGATGGGCATGAGGTCGGAAGAGCCTCGGATTTGAGAAGTTTGCGCGAACAGCTGCAATATGCGCCTGAAGCAAGCGTCCGCTACCACGCCGAACGTAATCATTTTTCCAACTGGCTCAAGGCGCGGACCGAATTCTGGCTCGCGCACAAGCTCCGGCCGCGCAAAGTGTCGGATTTCCCCACGGTGGATGGATTGCGCGAGGATTTGATCTCCTCTCTTGGAGCCTACACCCGGCTGCAGCAGCGAGGCTTGATCTCAGAATTTCAAAAGGATTTGTTCGATCCTGAGACAAGTTTTGCCCGTATAGGCGGAGGATCACTGGGCGGTAAGGCGCGTGGTCTGGGATTCCTGAACACGCTCATCAATAATTACGAGGTGCAGCGCCAGTTCAAAGGCGTTCAAGATCGCGGTTCCGCCGGCCGTTGTCCTTGGCTCGGAGCTTTTCGATCGCTTCCTCGATGAGAACAATCTGCGCAAGTTCGCGCTGGAATCCACCGATGATGTCGAGATAACGAGGAGATTCCTCGAAGCCGTTTTCCCCGAGGACCTTCTCGGAGACCTGGCGGCATTCTTGCATTTGATCCGGGAGCCTCTGGCAGTCCGCTCTTCGAGCATGCTGGAGGATTCCCAGTATCATCCGTTTGCCGGCGTGTATCAGACGTACATGATTCCGAATAACCACCCGGATCCGTTTGTGCGACTCGGGCAACTTGTGACCACGATCAAGCGGGTCTATGCTTCGACTTTTTATCATGCGGCAAAGGATTACTTCAGAGTTACGGATTACCGGCTCGAAGAAGAAAAGATGTCGGTCATCGTTCAGAAGATGGTCGGGAAGCAGCATGGGACACGGTACTATCCCGATTTTGCGGGAGTGGCGAAATCCTACAACTTCTATCCCGTGCCGCCCCAGAAGCCGCTGGACGGCATCGTCAGTGTCGCACTGGGCCTTGGCAAGACGATTGTGGATGGCGGAGTTACCGTCCGATTTTGCCCGAAATATCCCGATCATTTGCTGCAGTTCTTTTCATCGGCGGAAGCGCTCGCCAACAATCAGAACGAGTTTTTCGCGCTTGATTTGAACGCCCCGCCGACGCAAACCCTCGAAACGCGCGACACGCTGGTCCGGAGCTTCAGTTTAGAGGACGCGGAAGAGGACGGCACGCTTTCCAGGCTTGCGTCCACATACTCGTCCGAGAACGATGCGCTGTACGACGGCACTTCACGGTCCGGCCTGCGTATCGTGAGCTTCGCCCCCATACTCCGTAATAAAATATTTCCGCTTCCCCGTATCGTGGAGCTGTTGATGGACATGGGCAGCTGGGGGATGGGCGCGCCCGTCGAGCTGGAATTCGCAGTGACATTGTCTGTGCCCCCCGCCCAACCCAAGGAATTTGCCTTGCTGCAGTTACGCCCCCTGGGGCTCAGCAAGGAATCGGATCCGCTGGAAATCGAGGACGTCGCGAAAGACAAGCTCGTCTGCAGGAGCAACCAAGTCCTGGGCCACGGTGTCTCGAGCGACATTTACGATATTGTGTATGTGGATGTGGAACGTTTCGAGCGTGCCAAGAGCCGTGAGGCGGCGCACGAGGTCATGCTCTTCAACGAAAGACTGGCGTCACAGCATAAGCCCTACCTGCTGATCGGCGTTGGTCGTTGGGGATCGCTCGATCCATGGCTTGGCATCCCGGTCAAGTGGGATCAGATTTCCGGGGCGAAAGTGATCGTCGAGGCCGGATTCAGGGACATGGAAGTGGATCCGTCACAGGGATCTCATTTTTTTCACAACATCACATCATTTCGCATAAGCTACTTCACGATCAATTCAATGACTGAGGATGGTTTTGTCGATTGGGAATGGCTGCGCGCAAATCCCGTTGTGGAAGAGAAGAGGTTTGTGCGCCATATCCGCCTGACAAATCCGGTCGTGGCAAAAGTCGACGGACATCAGAACAAGGGCATCATTCTAAAACCGGAGTAGGACCTTGGTTGACAATAGCGAAGACGACAAGCAAGCGTTTCCAAAAGCCCGCAGGGTAACGGATTCCTGCCCGCACTGCGGTCATGAGCTGAGCCCGTGGCAGCAGGTTCTCCTCACTATCGACCGGGCCCTGGTCTGCAAAAACTGCTGGTACCGCATCATCCTCGATATTTCGGAAGATGAGGGCGTTTCTCAATCCCCCGAAGAGAAGGAATGAGCCGATGCAATCCTACAACTCTTTTGAGGTTGCTCAATCCCAGATCAAGGCGGCCGGCGAGCTTCTGAACCTTGACCGGGCTACGCTGGATCTGTTGCTGTGGCCGCAGCGGGAGTTCAAGTTCACCCTCCCCGTTAAAATGGACAACGGCGAGACAAGCATCTTTCACGGCTATCGCATTCAACACAACTTCGCCCGCGGTCCCGCAAAGGGAGGCATACGGTTTCACCCGGATGAGACGATCGACACGATTCGGGCTCTTGCAGGGTGGATGACCTGGAAGACGGCTGTCGTCGATCTACCGCTCGGGGGCGGCAAAGGCGGAGTCGTCTGCGATCCTCGGAAAATGTCCGAGAGAGAGCTCGAGAACACCGCGCGGGCTTACGTGCGGGCTTTGTGGCAGCACATCGGCGTGGACCGCGACGTGCCTGCGCCCGACGTATATACGAATCCGCAAACAATGGCCTGGATGATGGATGAGTATGAAACGATCACGAACCGGCATCAGCCCGGCGTGATGTCCAACAAACCGATATCGCTGGGAGGGAGCGAAGGAAGGCGCGATGCGACCGCGCGCGGCGGAGTCATAGGAGTGCGGGAAGCCTGCAAGGCATTTCGCGTCAATCCGGCCGGACCATTTGCCATTCAGGGTTTCGGCAGCGTCGGACAACGCGCCGCCCTGTTCCATCAGGAGCTATTGGGCGGGGGGAAACTGACCGCAGTTTCCGATTCAAGCGGAGCCATCTTCAATCCGAACGGAATCAATCCGAGGGAATTGGTAGGCCACAAGCTGAGAACCGGGTCGGTCGTAGGTTTTCCCGGAGCGGATCCCATCGATGCCGATGAAGTCCTGGAGCTGGATCTTAACGTGCTCTATCCATCGGCGCTTGAAAACGCTATCAATGTCAGGAATGCCAAGCGCATAAAAGCACGAATCATCTGCGAACTCGCGAATGGACCGACTACTCCGCAGGCTGACAAGATACTTTTCGAGAAGGGGATTCATGTGATTCCCGATATCCTGGCCAATGCGGGCGGCGTCACTGCGTCCTACCTGGAATTGGTGCAGAATAGAGATTCGTACTATTGGGAGGAAAATCTCGTTTTCGAACGGCTTGATAAGTTGATGACCCGGGCGTATCACAGCGTCTACAACGCCGTTCAGGCAAGAAAAGTCACTCCCCGATTGGGTGCGATGATGGTCGCCGTAGCCCGCGTGGCTGAAGCCTGTAAATTGCGCGGATGGGTGTGAGTCAGCGGTCAGCGGTCAGCGGTCAGCGGTCAGCGGTCAGCGGTCAGCGGTCAGCAGTCAGTCAGCCAGCGTCAGCGGTCAGCAGGTCAGCGGTCAGCGGTCAGCGGTCAGCGGTCAGCGGTCAGCGGTCAGCGGTCAGCGGTCAGCGGTCAGCGGTCAGCGGTCAGCGGTCAGCGGTCAGCGGTCAGCGGTCAGCTAAAAATATCAGATGTCATGTCCGAATTATTTCCTGAGAATCAAGCCAAATATAAGTTTATATGTTTTCTTGTGCTGTCAGCTGAAAGCCGATAGCTGATGGTTGATCGCTGCTATGATCTCGCCCAACTCTCTGATTTTTTTCTATCACCGGTTGAACTGCTACAGCTTTAATGCGCTCGCAGGCGCTATCGACAGCGATCCCGAACTTGCGGACATATCGATCGTCCGGGCTACAACTGCGGATGCGGTATTGGTGAGCGCAGCGGAGGCAGTAAAGCGATGCAACCGTGCCACTGTTGCCCTGTCCATCATGACATGCCAGATGGAGGAAATGCGGCGCCTGATCGGGCTGCTCCGTTTGAATTGTGGATCGAAAGTCACGGTTCTGGCCGGCGGACCGCACGTGACGGCATGCGCGGAAGAGGTGCTCGCCGCGGGCGCTGACGTCGCATTCCGCGGTGAGGCCGAATTGAGTTTTCCCGCAGTCCTCGGGAGCATTGCCGAGGAGCGAGAAATTCGCGGCGTGCAATCTTCGCCCGAAACGGTTTGCCTGGATTCCTTCCCGTCTATTTCGCCCAAAAGGGGCATGTTCGGACCGATCGAAATCACCCGCGGTTGCGCCTTTGCCTGCAGCTATTGCCAAACCTCTCACATATTCGGCGTCAAACTGCGCCACCGGAGCATCGAGAGCATTGTGCGCCAGGCGCTGGCACTCCAGTCGGGCAACCGCAAGGTCGTGCGCCTTTTGTCGCCCAACGCTTTTTCCTACGGTTCCCCCGATGGACGGCAGCTCAACCTGCAGGCCATGCGCGATCTGCTGGGCGCTTTGCGCAAGGCCGTGACTGCCAGGGCACGGATTAGCTTTGCGCACTTTCCTTCGGAGGCAAGGCCTGAGCATGTCACTCCGGAAACGCTCGACCTGTTGAAGGAATTCGCCGATAACGACGAAATTGTGATCGGCGCGCAATCAGGCAGCCGGAGAATGCTGGAAGCCTGCCACCGGTCCCACACCGTTGAAAATGTGCTGGCCGCCGTCGCGCTGGCGCGCAAACGCGGATTCAAGGTCATCGTCGATTTTATTTATGGCCTGCCTGGGGAGAGCGAAGCGGATAGGAAGGAAAGCATGGCTGTAATGGAAGAAGTGGTCCGCATAGGCGCGCGCATTCACCCTCACGTTTTCGCGCCGCTGCCGCAGACTGCATTTGCGAGAGAGCAGCCCGGGATCATCTCCGCCGGCGTGAGAGAAGCCATGGAACGGTTTTCATCCCGCCGCGGCATTTATTACGCCAAAGCGCAAAGAGCAGGAGATTGAGGAGAGAGATTAGGGACGTCCCACTCGTTTACCTATTTGGGGAAGCCAAACTCTGGTTTGAGTTTTATCAAAAATAGGCAAACGAGTGAGACGTCCCCGATTCTCACTAGGCAGATTTCATAATGGACCGTGCCAGTTCTTCGGCTTGCGTCAGGTACTGATCGGAAACACCGATCGCACCTCCTCCTCCGACGCCGACACCCCGAATCAAATAGGTGTCGCCAAACCCCATCGAACGCTTCAGGAAACCGGTGTATCTCTGCGGAATGTCGGCAAACAGGTTTTCCAGCGGCGCTCCCTGCGTGAGGATCATGACCAGCTTTTTCCCCGGCGGGACGCGCGAAGGATTTGTTTCCGTCAAATAGTTGGGTTTCATATAGGAGTACGCGCGGTCGATGAAGCACTTGACCTGTCCCGGAACATCCGAGCAGTACACCGGCAAAGCCATGACGATGACGTCTGCCTGCTTCAGCGATTCCAGCACTCCTGCGAGATCGTCATCGAGCACGCACTTTTCTGAGATCGTTTTGCATGCCATACATCCCTGGCAGCCTCGATAGGTGAGATTGTTGAGGACGACGGTTTCAACCTGGGCTCCCAGGCTCGCGGCAGTATTTACGAACTTTGCGGCAATGGCGGCACTGTTGCTGTTCTTGCGCGGGCTTCCGATCAGGCAGCTGATTTTCATATATAGGACTCCTCAGTCATCAAAAATTGTGTGACGATAGCGCGGATTATAGGCGGTATTGGCAGAGAGTGCAAAAAGATACATAAGAGGAAACAACGCACAGCATGCCTTGGGTTGCAGGCAACAACCCTACGACCCGTCGGAATCGCTATCGGTATCGCTATCGGTATCGAGAATCGCGATCGGGCATCGGCTTTTCATGCAGATCATTGGGATCCAAAAACCGATTGCGATATGCGATACCGATACCGATAGCGATTCCGATACCGAAATAGCCGGCACTTGCGGCTTCTTATGATACAGCGAGCATCGCGCCCGATTCTTTGTTGCTTTTATTCCGCTGGAGTAATTCTTCGAGTTTCCCCCATTTGGGCTGGAACAGGGTGCTGTCCATGAGCTTGAGATTGGGGGAGACGATCGGCTTAAAATCCATCATTCCTAGGATGTCTCGTTCAAGATCGACACCCGGGGCAATTTCAACCAGGGTCAACTGCTGTTTTTCCAGGCGGAAAACTCCCCGTTCTGTAATGAAGAGGACGGGGTAGCCTTTGTGGGCAGCAAAGGCGCCGCTGAAAGTGATCTGCTCTACGCGCTCGACGAACTTCTTTCCAGCGCCTTCTTTTGTGATGCGCAGCTTCCCGTTTTCGACCACTTCTTCGGAGCCAATAGCGAACATGCCGCAGAAAATTACCTTCTTGGAGTTCTGCGTGATATTGATGAATCCGCCCGGTCCCGCCACTCTGTTGCCGAATCTGCTGACATTTACGTCGCCATTACCGTCCGCCTGGGCCAGTCCCACAAACGTTGCGTCCAATCCGCCGCCGTCGTAGTAGTCGAACATGGAAGCATGCTCAATCATGGAGTCCGCGTTGACGGCGCCCCCGAAATCAAGTCCGAGAGCCGGCACTCCGCCAAAGACGCCGAGTTCTGTGGTGATTGTGATCTTTTTGCTCATCTCCTCTTCTGCGACGGTGCTGGCAATCACGGCAGGGATGCCCACGCCAAGATTGATCACATCGCCGGAGGAAAGCTCCATGGCGGCTCTCCGGCCGATGATTTTTCGGGCGTCCAGCGGAATCGGAGGAATGCCTGTCAGGGGGACTTTAATGTGGCCCGCCAGCGCCGGGTTGAAATATGTCTGCTGGGTTTGCCAATGGTTTTCGGGCTTGGCGATCACGACATAATCGATCAGGGTCCCCGGCACCCTGACATTTTTCGGGTGCAGCGCATTTGCCATGGCCAGGTTGTGCGCCTGGGCAATGACGATGCCGCCGCTGTTTTTGGCCGCCATGGCCAGCGGGAGTGCTTCCATGATGACCGATTCGTTATCCATCGTCAGGTTGCCGTTTTCATCGGCCACTGTTCCGCGAATCAGGGCGACATCGATGGGAAACGGCTTGTACAGCAATAACTCCTGTCCTTCGATTTCAATCACTTTCACCAGATCTTCATGTGTGATGGACGTGATCTTGCCGCCATCGATCCGGGGATCGACGAAGGTGCCAAGGCCTACGGATGTGATCACGCCGATTTTTTTGCCCGCAATTGCCCGCCAAAGCTGGCAGATCACACCCTGGGGCAGCAGGTAGCACTCGATTTTATCCTTTTCAATCAGGTTGATCATATTTACGGATGTCAGAGTGTGTCCGCAGATCAGCCGTTTGGTCAGGCCTTCGTGGCCCAGATGCGTTGTGCCTCTTTTCTTATAATCCCCGCAGGTACAACTATGCACCAGCGTAATGTTCTTCGGGTGACCCGAAGCCAGGAATCTATCTTCGATGGCAATGGCTATTTCTTCAGCCCATCCGGACAATCCCTGCGTACTGGCGCCCACGGTTGCGCCATCCTTGATCAGCAGTGCCGCTTGTTGGGCGGTGATGGCTTTTGACATTCTCACCTCTCCTTATTGCCGCGCAGAACACGTCCCGCGGAATCATCAATTACCGGCTGCTTGTGTCAGATAAAATTCAACCCAAAGGGAAGCAAGGGCGGAATAAACCAAATACCTAGAATGCAGCGTATTGAAGTATCAAAATAATGGCAGCGTCCACTCCAAGCATAAAAATAAACACACAATGAACTTTAGAGCATAACGGTTTCCCGCGGGGCTCTCAACTGGATTCTGTGCGGGTGATTATCAAAGGTTTCGAACCCTATCTCAAACCGTATCAATCGGCATCGCTATCGGTATCGGTATCGGTATCGGTATGGGAATCGCAATCGGCTTTTTGATCTCCCGATGATTCGCATGAAAAGCCGATACCCGATCTCGACTGCCGATACCGATAGCGATTCCGATAGCGATGCTGATAGCGATGCCGATTGGTGTGGGTCTTAAATACTACAGGGCGGATTCGGACGGGATTCAATTTTTCCGCGCAAGCTACCGCCCTAAGCTTGTGTAGGCAAACTTTTAGCAGGGACATACAGTACTGATCGAGGGCCTAGGGATGATGCGTCGAGACCGGACTCTAACCCGCGTCTTCTTCGTCCGAGTCTTTAAAATCGGCCATAAAGTCTAAATCGGCATCATCATAGGAGTCATCTTCTTCGGGGTCGCCGAAGAATTGGCCTCCGGAGCGTATACGGAGGGGGCCTTTCTTCCCGCCCATTTCACCACCCTTGGCTCCGAAATTGTTTTTCCGTTTCCGGGCCGGCTTCGCGTCTGGGCCAAAATTGCGGTTGCGCCTCTCTGAGCGTGCCGCCCGGCCATTTTCCATTGGGTTTGGTGAAAAATCTTGGCTACCGAAAGAAGGTCTCGGCGTAAATGAGGGACGCGACGAACTCCCGAGGCCTGCGGGTCGCATGGGAAATCCGGGTCTCGATCCTGATCCAGAATCGGGCCGGCTTTCCCGCGCACGGGCTTCGTTGATTGTTATATTGCGTCCTTTGAACGGCTGGTTGTTTAATCGGCGGCTCGCTTCCTCGGCTTGGGCCGGGTCGCTGAACTCGACAAAAGCGAATCCTCTTCGCTTCCCCGTTTCGCGATCCACGGGGATAATCACATTCGAGAGTGTTCCGACGGTTGAGAAAAATTCCCTCAAATCCGTTTCAGTCGTCTCGTAGGGCAGGTTCCCCACAAACAAACGTACAGACATTGCTCTCCCTTTTAAAACCCCGAAATACGCACACAGCGCACGTATCTCACCCTTAGTCGGTTAAATTTTCGTGCGTATTGTTTTGGGGTCATGTTATTGATTAGCGCTGTTATCCTTCATTCATCCTAGCAGCTTATCGGAAGCTCCTCTGAGATACTTAACAGCTGCATACATAGTATTTTACACCAAAAAGACTTTAAAAAGCAGTCCAAATTCTATAAATCATCATTTTAAATAGCTTTCGGCTCCTTATCCCCTTCCTCCGCTATTCCTCCGCAGAGTCGAAAAAATGGTTGTAATAGATCCTCTGCGCAGGATTCCGAATCTCTCCCGAACGGAGTTTGTTAAAAATGGTGCAGGCTTCGCTCTCAATCGTCTGCCGGGTCGAGAACCCGAGCGTCTGGTTCAGTTTGTCAAAAGAGACCCGATAGTCACGGGCATCAAGATTGGAATTATCCCTGGTAATAGGTATCCCGCCCAGCGAGGTTCCGATGATTTTGGCGACCTCGTCAATCTGGTAATTCTGGCCGTCTGAGCCGACATTGAACACCTGGTTTCCCACATCCTGCAGGTTCGCCTCAAGGCATCGGACGTAGACTTCAGCGGCATCCTCCACGCCGAGGAGCGGGCGCCACTGCCGGCCGCCGAAGACCTGGAT
>CAVXIH010000010.1:0-316493 GCA_963761825.1 uncultured Acidobacteriota bacterium | reverse complement strand
AGGAGGTCCGGAACCCGAGAACATGGCCCGGCGGCTCGTGCATTCAGAGAGATTCCGGACACGCCCAAGGAGCTTCGAAAATGATCAGAGTGGATTTGAAGCGGCGAACCAACTGATTGACGACGCGATCCGGGACCTCGGGCGCGACTTGACGTGCGACCTATGGTTTGCGGCAGAGCGCGAGTTCTGGATGTGCCGAAACCGCGCGGCGCAGGCTCAGAAGGCACGCCAGGACAAGATTGGATTGGGCTGGGCGAATCACGATCATCACACCTATCGTTCATCGCGCAAAAACTTCGCGTCGCTGATAGCAACCTGGGAGAAGCTCGGCCTGCAGTGCCGGGAGCGGTTCTATGCGGGCAGTGAAGCGGGATGGGGCGCTCAAGTGATGGAGCAGCCGGTCACCGGGATCATCACCTTTAATGATGTCGACCTCACGCCCGACGAACTGATCGGCGATTTCGGCCACGACGGTCTCCAGGAGCAAAGCAGGCTCGGCACCGTCGGCCTCTGGTGCGGACTGCACGGTGATTCGTTTCTGCAGTCGGGCATGCATCACCTCGCAGCGATGTTTGATTTCAATTCCCTCACCAAACAGCTGTCTGAAAATGCAGCCGTAAAAACGATGAAGCCCTTCTCTGATTTCCATTATCTCCGTCAGGCGTTCACGGAAGGAGAACGGTGGGAAGTGAATCCGCAGCGAATCGAGCAGCTGCTAAAGACAGGGGCGATTACCGGCGAACAGGCCGAGCAGTTCTGCGCTAAAGGCACCATCGGATCGCACCTTGAGAACCTCGAGCGGAACGACGGATTCAAAGGATTTAATCAGGCCGGCGTCAACGAAATCATCCACGCAACCGACCCGCGCAAGAACATCGGCGCCTGATCCATACACCCGTCATTTGCCTTTGATCAGGCACCAGCATTAAATGTCTTTCGGGGCTTTAAGATAGGGATACGCGATTCAATCAATTCCCTTTCGACATCAACCGTAGCCGCCTATAATGAGCCACAAGATCCATAAAGCAGCACATAGCAGTTTGCAGGCAACCTCTTTCTAGGAGTGTGCACGTCCAACAACTCACAGCTATCGCGTATTATCAGATACATCGCCTGGGCAATCGAAGGGGCTAAAATATGGACAGAGTTAAGGAACATTTTGAAAGCGAAGCACAGGAGTTCGATCGCATCATTTTGACGTTAATACCCCATTACCCAACAATGGTACGGACGCTCGTCGAAGCTATTCCGTTCGGGAGATTGAAGCCACTGCGTGTCATTGACTTGGGTTGTGGAACGGGAACTGTGACAGCACAGATTCTGGATGCATTTCCAAACGCAGAGGTCACCTGTCTCGATTTAGCTGAAAACATGATCACGATTGCACGGGCGAAACTCGCGCATTATCCGCTGGTGAACTATGTTGCTGGCAATTTTAGCACCTTTGAATTCTGCGGCGAGTATGACGCGATTGTCTCATCTTTGGCGCTGCACCATCTCATGACAGACGAGGACAAGAAAAACTTCTATCGTCGGATCTACAGAAGTCTCAGTTCCGGTGGGGTTTTCTACAATGCAGATGTCGTTTTAGCTTCCAACGACTTTTTGCAGGCCGTATACATGAACGAGTGGCGGCGATTTATGGGCCGAAGCATTTCCCAGGATGAAATCGAAGGCAAGTGGATTCCCAAGTATCAAGAAGAGGATCACCCCGCGAAACTGATTGATCAGCTTGCATGGATGACGGAAATTGGTTTTGCTGATGTGGAGGTCCTCTGGAAATACTACAACTTTGCCGTCTATGGAGGTATCCGGCGGTGAAACTCCCACGAAGTCCCGATGTGGAAGTTACTCCCAGCAGATCAGTAATTTCCCATATGGCGTTTCTCGTTCTTTACTCCATAAATGCGGTGCGCTTTTTACGACTTCCGCTGGAGCAAACAGTTGGGCGAGGGCCGAGTCCGCTTGATCGGCCGAGTTAAGTGCCCGGCTCCTCCTCGGGTAGTTTGCCGGGAACGCCATCATCGAGATGGGCCAATAGCTCCCGCACAGTGGGCGCATCCTTGGCAGCGACTACGAACTCCAGCAGGGGGTAAGTAATATAACCCCAGGGCCCTTTGATGAAGTACTCGATTCCTGCCTCTTCGAGCAGAGATTTTACTAGAGCGACCAGTACCGGATCCTCCGCGGTGTAGACGGTTTCAACCTTCGGATCGGGGTGCTCTTCTGGGATCTCAGGGATCGGAGGGCCTAAGGTCAACTCGGCGTCACAGTCGGAACACCTGATTGCGGTATCAATGTACTCAACATTACACTCGGGACAGTGCTTCATGGTTGCATATCTCCCGTGGGGCTAACAGCATCTGAACCGTCTGTTTAAAGCGGGAAAACCTGATACCAGTACGTATTTCTGATGCGGCAAGCATAGCATTTTCGACCAGGCATTGTTTCTTTGAAAATAACTTTGTGCAAAGTTTGCAGCGCCATCATGAATTACCTCTAAGTCCCCGGAAAGTCGGCATGTGGGAAGCAATCCTATATATAAGGGCCGCGATCTCTGTCCAAGGTGATTACTCCTACAAGCCCGTTTTTCGGAGTTGAAACCTATCCCTGAACGTGTCCCACAGCCATCTTGAGCTGGAATTCAGTCTTGAACGCCGCCTCTTCGCCGCGCGCTTCCGCTTGGGCAATCGCCAGTTTGATGCGGTCGATCCCGGCCTGATACTGTGCATCCGTCAGGCCCATTAGAGTCGATGTGCCGTGACGCTGAATGAAATGGTCATCCAGGATCGAGCGACCGCGTTTCTCATCGCAGATATGCTCGACCGTGCGCAACGGCTGGACGACTAATCCTGCCGCCCACATCCATGAAATGATCTGGTCCCATAGCGGAAACCGTGCCTGATCGTACTCGATGGCACCGGGGAAATAGTCGTAGATTACCCAGTGCCCGTTAGCTGAAGGCACGTCCAGACCGATCATTGCTAACGCTCCGCCTGACCGCAGCAGACGTGGAACCCGCTCGATGAATCCTTGCTTATCATTAAAATGGTGTAACGCATTGACGACGAAGATGAGATCAAATGCGCTTCCGGCAAAGGGTGTGGAATCCGCTGATCCGCATACCAGCTCAATCGGCTTGGAAAGATCCATCGCTCGGCGCAGCATACGGCTCGACGAATCTAGGCCGATGATCCTATCGACGCGGGAAGCGAGGATTTTTAGCCAGTGTCCAGTCCCGCACCCGATTTCAAGAACCCGCCGCGCACCAATCTCCGCGATCAGGTCGCGCAGCGCTCCTTCAACGCCCTTCATAGGATTAATTTCGTAACGCCGGTCGTATGTATCTGAAATAGAGTTGTAGTGGTTTTGGACACTTTGGGGATGCTCAGGATCGGACATAGTTATCTGCCTTTTATTCTGCAATATCAGCTTTCGGTAGAAACATATTCACCCACTCCGAATTCCCAAATTCGAAGAACCAAGTTTGCGCTGCTAATTGGAATAACACTGGTCTTTTGTATTAGGATCTCACATTGCGATAAATCCGCAAAGCTGCAGTTGCATTTTTCTCCCTTCCCGTAAAACGCGCCTACTGAAGATGTAAAATCTCCGGGAGAGTAGGCCGGCGGCATTGAACCGCCAGCCTCCCGCAGGTAGGGTCGAGGACTGGCGCCAATCGCTCCGTAGGTCCGGCCTATCAGTTGCTCCCCGTTTCCTCTGGGAGTGCCTCACTAGCCAAACCGTAAGCCGGTTTCCAGCCCCCGCCTCGTCAAACCCAGCGGGCGGATTTCCCGCACTGGGCTTTCCTGTTTGCTTCATGCCAACGTATATGTGGCTTATCGTGCTGGTTGCGCTTTGAGATCTGGCCGACGAACCCGGTACGCATTAAACACGCCGAGTTCGCTATAGAGCCATTGCCTACTCCACCTCTTCCAGCCGAAGCCCTTTCGTTTCCGGGCTCGCATCAAATGCCGCCGAATCTTCTTTTCTACCCAGTCTTTGACAAACGAAAAGCACTTGCTCGAGTGTCCTACAGCAAAGAAGTTGACCCAGCCCCGAAGAATCGGGTTGATCTGCTCGATCACCCGCCTCACCGGTTGGCTGGCATACCGTCGGAACACCTCTCTGAGCTTCGCCAACAACGCCGTCCGCTTCTTCAGCTTCGGCGTGTAATTGGGACGCCACACTCTCCTAAGACTTAGACTGCGGCGAAAGTCAAAACCCAGAAACCCGAAACTGTCCCCCCTTGCGAGATCGGCAATCCGGCTTTTCTCCTCGTTTATCTCAACCCGTAGTTTAGCCACCTCTTCCCGCAGTCGTTGGATCACCGCCTTCACTAGCCAGTCATGCCGCGGATGAGAGTCAATCAATATCACCAAGTCATCCGCAAAACGTGCATATTGGACATAGGTGTACTTTCCGTTACGCGTGGTTTCAATCGCTCGTTCCAGCATCCGATCCACCTCTGTGAGGTAGACGTTACTGAGCAACGGCGAAATAACCCCTCCTTGCGGAACCCCCTTTTCCCCGGTAGCCTTCAGCATCATCTGGAGCAAATGCAGGACGTCATCATCTTGTAACCGGCGAGCCATCTTCTCTAACAGCAGATAATGCTGAACGTTATCGAAGTAGGCCCGCAGATCTATATCAATGATGCGCGTCTTGCTCTCCACAATCGCCTGTGCCACTCGGTTTACCGCTTGATGCGCTGTCCGTTTTGGCCGGTATCCATATGACCCCGGTTGGAAATCAGCTTCAAAGATCGGCTCCAGGATGAGTTTGGTTGCTCCCTGGACCACACGATCACGGATAGACGGAATCGAAAGAACGCGGACTTTTCCCCCGCCCTTAGGAATCGCCTTCTTCCGTGCCCGCATGGGTCGATACGTTTTTGTGATTAGCTCGCCCCTGATCTGCCCCAGAAAACCCTCGACTCCACTTTCCTCAATGGCCTCGAACGTGACTCCGTCTATTCCCGGTGCCCCGTCGTTTTCTTTTGCCAGCCGGTAAGCTTCATAGAGCGTTTCCATCTTGCAGACATGGACATACAACCCCCAGAAACGCCAGGCCGGTTCAGCCTTCGCCTTGACGTATAGGCTCCTTCTCAGGTCCTGCAAACTGATGGGTGCTTTTGTCATTTCACCCTTGCCTTCCATTTTGTTAGAGCGCTTGCAAACAGCAGGGCTTCTTGGCTCCACGGACATTACTCCGTTTCATCGCTACTATAAGCCCCTCCGACACCCTCTCGCCTTCCACCGATTTCCCGGGTGCTCCGGTTATTCGGCTTCCCTGCTCCGCCGATTTCGCGACGGGGCGAGGAGGGTCTCTCCAGTTGCTTAGCGTGTCCTTACCATCGTGCTGTCGCTACCACCCCGCCAGAGTGTCTCGCCGCTTCAGTCAGGTGCGACGATCCATGCTGCCTTCGCCTTTCGGTTGCAGACTCGGCCTCTGGGGCCACTCACTTTCGAGGCCACCTTGCGTTCACTTATCGTTACGGCCCAATGGTTCGCCAGTCATCCCAAGGATGACTCTGTCAATAGGTTTCAAAGATTCAGTTTCCTTCCTCCTTGCTATTCAAGCTACGAGGCTTCTGACTTTTGCCTCGGTGGGTCTATCCCCCACTGAACACACCAGCCTTTGCTGGACACACAACCGAGCGTGTGACTCTCACCTCACTCGGCTCCCATCAGGCAAACTTGCCAGTCACCCCGGCTTGTCTGTCGCATGCATCGAGATCATCCTGTTTCCAGTTGTTTCGCTCATGTGACCGCCCGACCCGACCCCTTTGCTCCAGTCCCATTACGGGCCTTCGTCGCTACTACGAGTCGGTCCGCCCCAGTGCTCCATTTCGGTACTCTCGCCTCGCGGTTGTGGCCGCTTGGGCTTCTCCCTTGCCGCCGGAGCGACTGGTTCCTGCAGTTCCGTGCTACCGCCTGCATCCGTTTCACGCCTTCTCTACGCCGGTCCCCACCTGCTCAGTCGAGGAAGGTATTTGAGCCAGACTCTCGGTTTCCAACCATGTCGTTTCTTAGGGATTGAAATAACTCACGATTGGGAGGTTCAGTGAGCAAAAGTGAACAGCTATCCGGAACTACTCCTGTTATTCTTTAGCAGACTTTGAATGACCGGTGTGCTTCGGCCTGTCCCGGAGCGACACCAATAATAATCCGATTAGATAGGTGGGAACGTGAAAGAACAAGGCACAGTGAAGTGGTTCAACAATGACAAGGGCTATGGATTTATCACTCCTGCTTCTGGAGATGATCTATTTGTACACCATTCTGCAATACAAGGGGATGGCTATAAGTCGCTTAATGAAGGGGATTCCGTTGAATTCGCCGTTACAAAAGGCCCCAAAGGCCTCCAGGCTACCGAAGTTGTGAAACTCTAGTTTCGTTATCCTCCTTATAGGGTTCGAAATTCACATAAGCGGGAGCCAGGATCAGTTTCAAAATGAGATTGAACCTGCTTCCGCAGTGTCCCCTCTATCCAGCTTTTTCTTCCTTACAATGCCACTTGGGCAATGATTGATTCACCAATAGTGGATTGTTGAAGCACCAAATTTCTATGGCTTCAGAAGCTTCAAGAATGATGAGGTGGTTAGAATTCCAAATAATAATCCATGTCTGAGTTGCGGCGCCTGCTGCGCTTATTACAGGGTTTCATTCTATTGGGCCGAAGCTGACGATTTCACATGCGGCGGTGTGCCCGCCGAGATGACAGAGAGGCTCAGCGGCGTCCGCCTCGCCATGAAGGGCACGAACCAGTCGAGCCCGCATTGCTCGGCGCTGACAGGCGAAATTGGCCACCGTGTCGAATGCGCCATCTATCCCAACCGGCCACAGGTCTGCCGAACTCTCCACGCCTCCTGGTCGGCGGGCCGGGCGGATGAGAAATGCGACAAAGCCAGGATGGCCGTTGGCTTAGCCCCGCTAGAGCCGGAGTCCATTTGTTGAAACCATTTTCTCCCACGGTGTTGGTCACTCGGCCTATCGTTTTGATCTCGCATGACTTTTGCACTATTCCGCAGTAGTTTCATTCCTTCACTTTTTGTTATACTCACGGACTTCGTGAGTACAATGCTTAATGAAACGGGGGGGGGATGAGAACTCTAATCTGTTTGGCTTTCTTATGCTATTCAATGCAAACGTTTTCCCAAGATAAATCCGGGCCTTTTGGATTCGAAGCTGGAATGACGAAGGAACAAATCATTGAAATCGTCGGGAGCGCCGCGATAAAGGAATCTACCGGGGATACTACTATTTTCTCCAACGCCCCCAAAGCCGATCCTATTTTTGAGTCTTATGCTTTGAGGATTTCTCCGGAAAATGGGTTGTTGAAAATTGTGGCTTTGAGCAAAGACATAAACACCAACGGCTTTGGAAATGAATTGAAGAGTGCCTTCAAAGACATTAGAGCCGCCCTTGTAAAAATCTATGGCA
Source organism: uncultured Acidobacteriota bacterium (assembly GCA_963761825.1). Taxonomy (GTDB): domain Bacteria; phylum Acidobacteriota; class UBA6911; order UBA6911; family UBA6911; genus UBA6911. The sequence goes on along the minus strand of CAVXIH010000010.1, from coordinate 309,048 downwards.
GACCGGTTCACGAAATGGATCTCCTCAATAATGGAAGTATCTGGACAGGGCCAGACGACTGGATGACAGGACTGCTAAAAGGGGAGCGCATCTTCGGCTGTAATTGGATAGATATCCCCCTGCCTAATAGAATCAACGTTATACGCATTGATGCGACCGCTAAATCAAAGGAGATTGGTTGTTTATATCTAACCTATGAATTTGAGGGATATACCGCGTACATGAAAGACAAAAAATGAGTGGGTGCAAAAGTATCGTAATCCCTCATACCTTATTGATATTAGTTGGAAGTGGCCCGGTAGGACTCGAACCAACGACCCGCTGATTATGAGTCCCGCCCCAGGCCAAACCGAGCAATCCCGGGAAACACCAAACCCGAAAAAAGCCAAGAATCCCCAAACCAAACGCGTCATTTATAATCGCCACCTGAAATCATTACAAATTTGTAATGCACTTGCGCTTCTCATCGTCATGGAATGCTGCTATTAAATAAACCATGAAAGTCCTATTAGTCGAGGATGACCGGAAAATTTCATCTTTTATAAAGAAGGCTCTGAAAGAACAGGGATTTCTCGTTGATAGCTGCGAGAACGGCGATGACGGGTACACCCTTGCATCCGGGCAGTCTTACGACGTAATACTCCTGGATATCATGCTTCCCGGACGGGATGGGCTGAGCATTCTGCGCGGGCTGCGGGAAAAAAAGATAACAGTTCCAGTTATCATTCTGACTGCGAGATCTGCCCTGCAGGAACGCGTTGAGGGTTTAAATCTCGGCGCCGATGACTATTTGAGCAAACCTTTTTACCTGGAAGAGCTTCTTGCAAGAATCCGCGCGGTAACCAGGCGTGCAACGGGAGATCAGCTGAGTCTGATACAGGCAGGCCATTTAAGGGTCAACCTCATTACCCGTGAAGTCATGATTGGGAAAGAAAAAGTGGAGCTGACAGCCCGCGAGTTCAACCTCCTGGAGTTGCTGATGCGTTCCCCCGGCCGCGTTTTTACAAGAACGCAAATTTTGGAGCACGTCTGGGGCTACGATTTTGATCCGCAGACCAATGTCGTTGACGTCTATGTCCGGCGGTTGCGCAGCAAGGTGGACCTGAAACCGGATGCATCCATTATCGAGACAGTAAGGGGCGTCGGCTACCGGCTGATAAAGCCGGAAGAGGAGTAGTTCGTTTTGTTCCGTCTAAAGATCGCATTGCTATCCGTCCTTCTTTCCGGCCTGGTCCTGGTGGGTTTCGGCCTGTTCTCTATATCCGTAATGAACAAAGTCGGCCTGGATCGCATCGACCAGGAGATTCTATCGTTGGGAGAAGGGCATCTTGCCGTGGGACCGCCGCGCGAATACTGGCAGAATTTTGAAAAATCGCTCCGGCTCATCTACCGCGAAGGGCGCGCAGATAATTTAATAGTTCAAATCAAAGATCCTGGAAACGAGATCTTATTCAAGTCCCTCGATTGGCCGGCCGAGATCTCTGAGGAAGCTTTTCCGAACTTTGATCGCACGATGGAAACCCGTCCACGTGTTCCTGAGGCCGGCCGCAATTCCCCTGCACCTCGCCCAGCCCCGCCTCAAGAGGCATATCATGTTTGCGAGGGAAAGGCCGAGGGAAGCCCGGCGCAGTTTGTAAACGGGCGCGGAGAGACAGTCCGCGGCATTTGTGAAAATGAAGATGGGAAAATGGTGCTTCGTAAGACCGATCCGAAGCCCGCGATGCAGGCTCAGGCGGGCAACGGACCCAGGGGACAAGCCGCTGCAACACCGGGACAAGATCTGAAGGATAAGCCGCAGCCTCGTATCAAAAAGCCGTATTTCGCCACAATTAAAACGCCTTCGGGCACATGGCGAACCGGGATCATGGGAACCGAACGTATCACTCTGATGGTCGCGGCGAATATGGCCGGGTACTACGCAGATGCCAGCCGTTACCGCAAAGCCTTAATAGGCACCATCCCGATAGTCTTGCTTCTTCTGGCCGCGGGCGGGTGGCTGATCGCCCAGCGGGCATTGAAACCGATTGCTCTTATCACGCGGACAGCCGAAGGAATAACCGCGCGCGCTTTGGACCGACGTATTCCATTAGTCAACACGGACCGTGAATTATCGCGTCTTGTTGAAGTGATTAACGGAATGCTTGACCGACTGGAAAAGAGCTTCGGCCAAGCGGTCCGATTCAGTGCCGATGCCGCGCATGAGCTGCAGACCCCGCTCGCCATCCTCCAGGGAGAGCTGGACGCGGCCGTGCAGCAATCACCGCTTGGATCAGAAGAGCAACAGCGCGCCAGCAGCCTGCTGGAAGAAGTACAGAGATTGAAGGCTATCGTGCAGAAGCTTCTGATTCTTGCGCGCGCCGACGCCGGCAGGCTCGATCTGCATATGGAGGATGTAAACCTAAGCGCCTTGATCGAGGCAGCCGCCGAGGACGCAAGCGCCATAGCCCAGGACTTAAAGATAGAAAAAGACATTGCCCCCGGCATTATCATCAAAGCGGATCCGGACTTGATGGCCCAGGCGGTCAGCAATCTGATGTCCAATGCCGTGAAGTATAATCAGCAGAACGGCACCATCAGGTTCCACCTGTCTGTCCTGGATGACCAGGCCGTCTTCACCATTTCCAACAGCGCGACCCCCATCCCCCCCAAAGATCGCGATAGGATATTCGATCGGTTCCACAGGGTTGATCTATCGCGCAGCAAAGCCCGCCCCGGGTCCGGACTCGGACTGAGCCTTGCGCGGGAAATCGCGCATGCGCATCATGGCCAGCTCCGCCTCGACCCCGCTGTTGACGATCTGGTTTCCTTTACCATGACACTGCCCTGCAGTTCCTGTTGATTTCCTGCATGGGCGCTGCCTATCGTTTTCTTTCCCGATACCTATATATCAGAGGCTGAATTGCATCAACGAGGCATGGATTCAGATGCGGCTCCATGTTCATGCGCTTCGACAGCGGATCTCACCCTGAAGTTTATCTATGACAAATAATTAATGATCGCGCGTTCTTGCTTTTCATGTTCACCCACTACTCTGAAATCGTGAAAACGGAGCAACGAAGAAGAGAGAGAGATAAACGCAAAACTTGAAGGAGGTCTATCATGGTGTGGAAAACTTTTGGAGTGCTCTTGGCAATCGCGCTGATCAATCTTACTATTTTGGGTTGTGGAGGGAAAACCACTACAAATAAAACTTCAACATCCGGCACATCCACCAACCCATCGAATCCCACCACACCTCAACCTGATTCGACATACACAATAACAAAGACTCTCTCGGATGGGGCGCAGCGTACAACCTTGGCTTTTTCCGGCCTCGCCATGATGACCGGGAATCTGGGAGCGCAGACATTCTTTCCTCCGGGCAAGGTCGCGGACTACACTGGCTTCCAGTATCTTCGAGATAATGATCCCGATAGCATGGGGCACAACACCAGTTTTCTAACGCGGATCGCAAACAACGTGATCTACCTCCTGAGCGATAGCCAGTTCAACCAGCTGAAGGCGCTTGCGGAAGCCCAGATCAGCCAGGTCAATCTTTATGGATTAAAGCGCTTCCCACTGATGAAGGCGTATCGCCGTTTACTGGATGGCGACATTCCCAATGGATCCACCGGGCTGAATCTCAATGCCATAAAGGAAGCGTCGCAGGAACTGTATGTTCTCGATGGCCAGATCAGCTTCGACCGGGCTTTGCTCTATGCCACCATCCTGAACTCCATGGATCTCAATCAAAAGGCTTACCTGGATGCTATGAAAGGCAAGGGCTGGTCCTCCTGGCCCGACGTAGCAGACAGCCAGATCAGCACTCGAATGAAGGGATTGCCTCAAGGTACATCTGTGGCAGTTATGACGTATGCCGGAGATTTATTCAGCTGGTATGCCGGATCTGTGGAAGCAGATGTCTATTTCTGTCCCGAGCGACACGGAACCTATTACGGATCCTTTTATATTAAGGACGCACCTGCAATTGGCCATGAAGGGTACAGCATCGACGAGCAACTCACCGCCACCGCAGGATCAGCTCTGTGTGACAGTTCCAAGGGGTACGTTACGCCGGAACAGGCAGATGTAATTTCAAGCCTGGTTGAGATACAGAGAGACAATCTCTATGCATCCGCCACCGCCAATATCGTTCAAACGCGGAGGAACATCGCCACGCTACTGCGAAGCCTTCTGACCTCCACCGCTGCCAGCGATACCGTAAGAGATCAGGTACTGACGCTTTCCGCCGTTTACGGCAACCTGGACGGCGAGAACAATTTCCACTATGCCAATGTGTTCGCAAAGGTGTATCAGACCTTGACGGTGCAGCAGAAGGAAAAGCTGGCTGTATTGCGCCAATCCATCATGTCCGGTACTTATGCGGACGGGACGCCGTTCGACTACTCGGTCAGCACAACCATGTATCTGTATTCAAGCGTCATCGCTGACATGAGCCTGATCGAGCCCTATGTCGCCAATACAGAGTATCTATTCTTCGAGCCTTCATCCGTGTCGAGCGCAGCGGCTTTGACCATCTCAGGTGAATCAATAATCGAACCTCCTGTTCTCAAGCAAAAACAAACGGCAAATCAGGCAACCACGCTCCGGAAAATTCTGAAGGCCAACCAGGTAAAATTCAGAAGCCGGATGAATCAGAACAAGATGGATATGGGGCAGTAGCACAGCCTATTTTGCAGGAAATGTTTATTATGAAAGGAGAGATATCCATGAAAACGAAACTATTCGGCACTGCACTGATCCTAGGATTATGCGTCGCTTCTGTAATGGCGCAAGACAGACCTCCGCGTCCGGAAGGCACCGACCGCTATTCTGAAACGGGCAAAAGGCCGCCGCGCGACGGTTCGGGCAAAGGAGCGCAGCAGTACTCGATTGAACAGGCGATCTCCGACAGGCCCAGCTCAGCACGATCGCCTTCAGCGGTCTTGCCTTCATCACAGGCGACTTCGGCCCCGATACTTTCATCCCGCCGGGCAAGGTGTGCGACTTCTTCGGCTTCCAGTACATGCGCGACATCGACGCGGCCGCAGAAAGGCCACAACCCCATGTTCCTGGACCGCGTCGCCGGCAACGTGCTGAAGACGCTCACCGACGACCAGCGGAAGCTCTTCGCGGATCTCGCGCGCGAACAGGCGGCGCAGTTCAACGAGCTTGCCCTGAAGCGCTTTCCCCTGATCAAGGCCTTCCGCCGCCAGTTCAAGGGGGAAATCCCGGCCGGCAGCGCGGGCTTGAGTAAAGACGCGGTTGCGCGATACGTGGGCGAGATCTTCGCCTTCGATGCCGAGCTCAGCTACGAACGGGCCCAGGTTTTCGGGCAAGATCGTCGCCTCGTTCACGCCGGAGCAGAAGGCATACCTCGCCAAGATGAAGTTCGGCGACTTCAACACGTGGCCCGAAGTGGATATGGAGACAGTACAAGCTGCCCAGGCGGCACGGACACGTTCTCAACGTGGCCTATATGACCTACGCCAGCGAATTCTTCAGCTGGTACGCCGGCTCGGTCGAGGCGGACGTCTATTTCTGCCCCGAGCGGCACGGCACCTATTTCGGCGGCTTCTACATGAAGGACATGCCGGCCATGGGCAAGCACGACTACGACATCAGCACATCCGTCACGGGCGACAGCGGGGAAGCATTCCTCGGGCTGCTCACCGCCGAACAGCGCGCGCCGATCACCGCGATCCCCGACGCGCAGCGCAAGGATCTGAGGGAGATCATCGAGGTGCGCCGCGCCGTATCGATCGAGCTACGCAAATTCCTGAAGGGCGAAACAGCCGATAAGCAGAAGGTGCTCGCGCTCGGGCGGCGCTATGGCGAGCTCGACGGCGGGATGTCCTGGATGTACGCCATGGCCTTCGCCATGGCGAGCCAGACGCTGACGGCCGAACAGCGCGCCGCACTGATGAAGCTGCGCAACCTGGAAGGATACACCAGCGCCCCCGCCTATCTTTACTCCTCTCCCATGCAGACGCTGCCCAACATCCCGGACACCGACTTCCTGTTCGGCGTGGCGGCGCCGGCGGCTTCCCCCGCGGTGGCTCTCTCCGCAATCCCAGCCAAGGCTGTTTCTGCCGACAAGACCGGCTTTCAGCTGAAGAGCCCGGCCGTGACCGACGGCGGCCAACTTCCCAAGGAGTACACCGGTGATGGAGAAAGTGCCACGCTGCCCCTGGAGTGGAGCGCGGGGCCCGCTGCCACGAAAAGCTACGCCGTGATCATGCACCATGTCGATCCCGAGGGGAAGATCAAGTGGTACTGGCTGCTCTACAACATTCCAGCCGGTACGAAGACTCTGCCCAAAAATGTGCAGGGCGTGGGCACACTCGGCAACAACAGCGTGAACGGCCGTTTGGAATACGCGCCGCCGCGCTCGAAAGGGCCGGGCCCCAAGACCTACATATACACAGTCTACGCTCTGTCGGCGTCGGTCAAGGTGGCCGTGCCCGCATCCCAGGTCAGCCGCGAGGTGCTGCTGGCGGCCATGAAGGACAGTATCCTGTCCACGGCCGAGCTCAAGGTCACCTATTCGCGGCCGGAGGGGACAACGGGGTCGCGAGCCGACCGCGCTGCCGATTCCGTTCCCCCGCCTCCGCCTCCGCGTCCGTGACCTCGTGACCTCGTAACCTGAAGGAAAGCAGGGCGCGAAGAGACGCGGACGACCATTCTCCTTGCTGGTGGCGGAAATGATTCTATAGATAGCCGCAGGAAGCCGTGTTGCGTGCGCCGATATGAATAGGACGCAGACCTATCCGACCAAGCACAGGGGAGGACCATCATTTTCGACGGACTCGCCTTCCTGACTGGTTCTAGAGAGCAGGCCATACAAACGGTAAGCACCTTCACACATAGAACAGTCATAAAACCAGGATTTTTCAAATATGATGGGAGTGTGCTTCACGGCTTGCGCTCGGTCGAAGCTCTCATGTTGCGTCAAGGGCAAGCCACCTCCCCGCTGTACCATCCCATAAGCCTCTGAATATCATTGACTGGACCCAAACAATGCAAGGTTGTCTCAGACAAAAAATACTGGGAGATTATCTCGACTGCAAAGGATCTCTTTATAGAGGGCTCTTTGTGTGACGAGATGGTCATGCCGATTGATTAAAACGCTTCTATCTGAACACAAATAGGCCGATCGCTGGCTGCTTGACCGGTCTTCAAATATCGCAGCTTAAAACATCCCCGGCAGTTCGCCTTCCATTTAGGGAAAATGCAATATCTAAAATACTGCATTACAGCCTTCATGGCAAAGTGACTTGCCTTAAGTGAAATCTTGGGGCCAGGAAGTCCAGGATTTCCCTTTTAGCACTATCAATTGCCGCATATAATTAGATACAAGATCCATAAAGCACCACTTAGCAGTTTGCAGGCGACCTCTTCCTGGAGGCGTGCATGTTCATGATCGGCAAAACACTTGCACATTACGAGATCACCTCGCAGCTCGGCAAGGGCGGCATGGGTGAGGTATATCAGGCGAAAGACCGGAAACTCGGGCGCGATGTGGCGATCAAGGTCTTGCCTGAAGAATTCGCAAGGGATGCAGACCGCGTGGCACGATTCCAGCGGGAAGCGAAGCTGCTTGCCTCCCTCAATCATCCCAATATTGCCGCCATACATGGGCTGGAAGAAACTGGTGGAACAAATTTCCTTGTCCTCGAAAAGGAACCCTTGGCTGCCGCATCCCAAATTGGGAGCTGGCGAAAGATCAACATCGTCTTGAACTGGTTTGAAGAACTGAAGCAACGGGTGCCGGTGCCTTAATAGTCGAGATGAAAACTCGCTTCCTTAGCAGGGGCAACCGCCCCTGCAATACACAGGAGAATGCCCTATGGATACAGATTCGACCGATCCTGGATCCAGCATGAATGCTCTTGCCGCAGCCCGCCGACAGTCGAAACTATGCCTGGAATCCATGGTTAAGGTTGACTTCGGAGCTCTAAGCCATGCGGGGAAGGTTCGCAAAAACAATGAAGACCACTTCCTCGTCACCCGACTCGGCCGCTCCATTGAGCCGCTCATGACGAACATGCCGGCAGGCCAGTTGCCGGAGCGGCTTGCGGAGTACGGCTATGGAATGTTGGTTGCCGACGGTATGGGCGGAGCCGCTGCCGGCGAAGTGGCGAGTCGAATGGCTATCAACCTGCTTGTTAAGCTGATTATCGACACGGCGAAATGGGGACGGCGCATCGACGAACAGGAAGCTGAAGCGTTGATGCAAAGATTGGATAACTATTACAATGCCATCCATTCGGAACTGGTCCGTCAAGGCGCCATTGATCCATCCATAGCCGGCATGGGCACAACTCTTACCGTGGCCTATAGTTTTTGTTCGGACCTGTTTGTCGCCCATGCAGGGGATTCGCGAGCCTACCTGATGCGGGAAGGTCAACTCCGGCAGATAACGAGGGACCACACGGTCGCGCAGAAACTGGCCGACGACGGGAATATTCCGCAAGAAGAGGTGGCAAAACACAGGTTTCGGCATGTACTGACGAATGTGCTGGGAGGCCATAGCCGTCCTCTCGTGACCGAAATTCAGCAGTTCCAGCTCGCAGATCGCGATCGCCTGCTGCTATGCAGCGACGGTTTGACCGATATGATTGACGATGCTGCGATCCAAGCCGTTCTCCAAAAAATAGAGCCTTCCCAAGAAGCTTGTGAGAAACTGCTGGACCTCGCGCTGGACGCAGGCGGAAAGGACAACATCACGATTATTTTGGCCCGCTATGCTTTTTCAGAACAGACGGCAGATGTCGGATCCTGACGATTGCTTTAGCGTCTGTGTGCCTTGGAGGTTTCCTGTCCCTATTCCACTATCAAAGACTAACTAATTTCGTTACAATTGCTGCATCTTCTTGAAAAGCGTTTCAATGCATTTCACCGGCTATCGACTTGGAGGAGGCATTCCCCACGATCGGGAAAACGCTGAGTCACTATCGAGTAGGGGAACAACTGGGCCATGGAGGCGTGGGCGAGGTGTACCTTGCCGATGACCTGAACCTAAACCGTAAGGTTGCGTTGAAGTTGCTTCCCGATGCGTTTGCGGCGGATCCTGAATGAATGGCCCGCTTCGAGCGTGAGGCCAGGCTCCTGGCGTCGCTCAATCCTTACAACATAGCCGCGATCTAAAGGATCATGTGCGCTGTTTTTGGAAGAGGGCTTCTCAGCAAAGTAGGAAGAAGCATCCTTAAATGTTTTTGCCCGTCAAGGAGGATTCCTGATGGTGGAGAGATTGAGCAAAACGCTGCTGTACACCTTCGGTGTGGCGGATATGTTTTTTATCCTGATGGTAAACATGGAGATGTTTTATTTCACGGCATTTCTCACCGACTACGCGCAATTCTCAATGGCGACGACCGGAATTATTCTTTGGATAACTGGCATCGTGGACATCGTGTGCGCCCTGGCAGCCGGCATCGTTCTTCAGAAAGTGTCCTTGAAGTTCGGCGGTAAATACCGTTCGTGGTTCCTGATCGGCCCACCAATCGTTGCTCCGCTATTCATTCTGCAGTTCACAAAACTGGGAAGCAATTGGACGGCCGCTTCGATCATCATATTGGTTTTTATACTGAGTCATCTTTTATACAACGTGGTGTTTACGGCCACGGGCTCCATGGTTGGCAAAATGAGCAAATTGCCCGAAGAAACAACCATATTATCGACAAGCCGGGCGCAAGGTATGTCTGCAGCAGGTTTGATTTTCTCCGTCACCGGGTTGCCCATGGTTATGTTTTTCGGTGCGCACACGGGCAAGGTGAGCGGCTTTACGATTACGGTGGGGGTTTATGCGGTTTTGATGATCCTAGGCTACTGGTATGTTTACGGGATAACTGCAGGGAAAGATCCGTATGAGGACACATCTATCGATGACTCAAAAGATGAATCCAAACAGTCATTGAGGGAAGTCATCAGCCTGGTGTTTCGCAATCCGCCGCTCTTATTGCTGATCGTCGCCGAAACCTTCAGGAATACCGGTACTTTGATCTCCGTGGCCTTCTCGTTTTATTATTTTTCCTATGTACTCAAGAACCTGCCTTTCATGTCCGTCTTTTTGCTGGCCACCAGCATCGCTCTGTTGATCGGAGCCTTCGCCTCCACCTGGATCGGGGTTCGCATGGGCAAACGCAATACTTACTGGATTTTTAACATCCTGGCTGCCATTGCGATTGCTTCAGCACAGTTCTTTGGCCAGTCAGCATGGCGCTTCACCATTATTTTCTGCATAGGTATTCTCTTCGCCAACATTGGCGGTTCCATGACCACTGCCCTGTTTTCGGACACGGTTATTTACGGGGAATGGAAAACGGGGAAAAACATCAGGGCCTTCACCATGGCACTGTTGAATTTCCCAATCAAACTGGGAATTCTGGTCCGGAGCGCCGTCGTCACACTTGGTCTGACGGCGATCGGCTACGTCGCGAACTCGGTTCCCGGACCATCCGTAATCAACGGGATCAGCTACATCATGACGCTTTCGCCGGCGGTCTTGTGCCTGCTCGCAGCGCTGGTGTTTTACTATGGCTACAGGATTGAGGATCAGCAGGTTCTCCGGATGCAGGACGAAATTGCTGAAAGAAAAGGAGCCTTGAAGAATGCCTCTGCGTGAATCCATGAAAATCCGCGGCTAGGTACTTGGGAGCAGAGAAGATTACCGTTCACCTCGCAATAATTGCATACAGATTATAGGGAAGTTTATTGGATCGCCGTAAGTGCTTTGTTTTGAAGTGGGCCCAGTAGGACTCGAACCTACGACCCGCTGATTATGAGTCAGCTGCTCTAACCAACTGAGCTATGGGCCCAAATTGTATGCGTTAAGGTAACACGGCTGCCGATTGCGGTAAAGAACGAATAGCGGCGATGACAGGTCTGAATCGGGGACGTCCCACTCGTCCACTATTCTTGTTTGCAATTCCTACACCCGGGTTGTTCCGAAAATTGGTGGACGAGTGGGACGTCCCCGATCAGGCAGCTTATGTTCTTCCCGTCTTCCACCACATGATCAGCTTTTTCTGCTGTCGCATCTCACTCAACTTGCGCGAAACATAAACCTTTTCCCCGGTAAAGGGGTCTTCGCCCGTATAATACATCGACGCCGACACGGTCATGGGAAGCGGCATGAACTCCTGGACCTGGCGCGCTTGGATGTTCCTTTTTTTAAGGAAGTCTCCGAGCATCTTGGCGTCCGCCAGCGTGCTCCCTGGGTGCCCCGCTATCAGATACGGAATAAGAAACTGTTTCTTTCCGGCTTTTCTGCTTGCCGCGTCAAAAACGGTCTCGAACCGATCCCACCCGCAATCATCGGGCTTGCCCATATGCTTCAAAACATGCGGGGAAACATGCTCCGGCGCCACCGACATCTGTCCACCGACTGCGGTCTGCGCGAGAAGCTCAATGATTTCCGGCCATAGCAAGGCAAGGTCCATCCGTATGCCCGAGTTGACATACACATGCTTTGCCTCGTGCATGGAACCGACGCGCCTGATGAGATCCGCAAATTCAGATTGATCGCTCATCAAGTGCGGGCATGGCTTCGGAACAAGACAGCTTCGCCTGCTGCATTTCTGGCTGGTTGCATGGCGTTTGCAAAAAAGGCCGTACATATTCGCCGTGGGGCCGCCGAGGTCGGACACGACGCCCTTCCAATCCTTTCCCTGTGCCCTTTTTTTAACCTCGCGGACCACGGATTCTTTGGAGCGGCTTTGGATTGTTTTTCCCTGGTGAAGACCGAGACCGCAGAAATTGCACCCGCCGAAGCAGCCCCGCACAATGGTAAACGAATCCTTGATCTGCTCCCATGCGGGAATCGGTTCCTTATACGACGGATGCGGCGCATAGGCGAACGGTAATTCGCACACCGCATCAAATTCCTTTTGAGAGAGTGGCGGCGCCGGAGGGTTGACCACTATCCCGGTATTCCCGCACCGCTGAATGAAGACGGCGCCCTGGTTATCGAAAAACAATTTTGTCATTTCGGAAAAGGCCCGCTTCGACGAGGACACCTCTTCGAATGAAGGAAGGGGGCACCAGCCTCCGATGTCGGCCGCGGTGCCGCTGTCGGATTTGCCGATCCTTCGAACGGTCCCTGGGATATCGCGCATATCGGAAAGTGGGATTCCCGCCTTAAGCCGCTTGACGATTTCAGCAAGCGGTTTTTCGGCCATACCGTATACGAGCAAATCGGCTTTGGCGTCAAGCAAAACCGGCCGTCGCACGGTGTCCGACCAATAATCATAGTGCGCGATTCTTCGCAGCGAAGCCTCCACACCGCCTATGATAATGGCGCAGTTCTTGAACGACCGGCGGATTGCGTTGCAATACGCGATAACCGCCCGCTCGGGCCGAAGCCCCGCCTTGTTTCCCGGAACATACGGATCGTCCGTGCGGATTTTTTTCTGCGCCGTGTAGAGCGAGACCATGGAATCCACGTTGCCGGAGGTGACGCCGAAAAAATACCGGGGCTCGCCGAGTTGTGAAAAGTCGGCCGGATTCTTGACATCAGGCATGGAAATAATGCCAACCGTCAGGCCGAGTGATTCGAGATACCGACCCACAAGCGCCGCGCCGAAAGACGGATGATCGACATATGCGTCGCCGGTAATAAGGATTACATCAGGCCGGTCCATATTCCTAATGATCGAGCAGGACAATGGAGCAGACCGTCCTTTGAATGATGTCGACATCTCCATCGCCCCCTCTAAAATTCCGTACGGCGGGTTTTTCCCCAACACGGCTTCAAGGCCAGCATGTCAGACGCGGCCTTCTTAAACAGCGTCTCGTTTAAGCTTGCGCCCCTCTACCCCAGGGGGGCCTTGGCCCCGGATCCAGTTATGCTCTCTCGTTCCATTATAGCTTACTGCGACCCCATCCGTCAGTCCCGCAGGTTTGCTGCAATTCCGCTATCGCTTATACGCAACACCTTCGTTGTGCGGGAGCGCGAGGCTTTCACCCGACAAGTCACAGCCGCCAGTAATGGGCACCACTAGTCTCGCTTGACGTTAATCACGCATCGCGTTATTATTTGTCGGTGATCAAAACGTTCAAGTGCGCAGATACGCAGGCTATCTCACAAGGAAGGGTTGTCAAACGATTCGCCCATATCGCGACTGTCGCACGCCGCAAGCTGCGACAGCTGGAAATCGCCGGTCGACTGGACGATCTGCACGTGCCGCCCGGCAATCGCCTGAAGGCCCTAAGAGGGGATCGAGCAGGACAGCATAGCATCCGGATAAACGACCAATTCCGCGTGTGTTTCCGTTGGACGGGCACCGGAGCCGAAGATGTCGAGATCGTTGATTATCACTAGAGGAGAATTGTGATGCGTAGACTTAAACCAGTAACGCCCGGCGAGCTTCTGCTCGAAGAATTCCTGAAGCCGCTGGGTATCAGCCAGTATCGGCTGGCCAAAGAAATACGCGTGCCCGCGCAACGCATCGGCGAAATCGTGAAAGGCAATCGCGCCATTACTGCCGACACCGATTTACGCCTGTGCCGCTTCTTTGGCCTCTCTAACGGGTACTGGCTGCGAGCCCAGGCAGCGCATGACATCGAGGTTGCGGAACGCGTCCTGGGGATGAAGCTCACGAAGATAAAAGTCTGGTCCTCGATCCAGGCAAATGCAACCGGCGCATAGCCCAGCCACCGCCCTCGATGGCGGAGCTTGCGTGGAATTTCATAAAACGATTTGCCCGAAATCCCAGAACCCAAAAGCTCGTAGTTTCCTTTAACTGGTACTCTGCTACAGTGCAATCCCAACTTTGGCGTCGCGCTTATCGCTCTTTTTGAAGTAACATTGCTGTTAGGCCAGGAAAGGAAGGCGGCGCATGTACAAGTTCAGACCTGCAACGGACCGCATTCAACGGATGCATCAGCTCATCCGCGACCGGGTTATCCAGACCGACGCGGAGCGGGCGCTGATCACCACCGCAGTCCTCCAAAAGAAATGAGCATGTGGTACCGATCATCAAAAGAGCGCGCATTGCCTATGACGTCTGCTCGCAGATGACCGTTCGCGTCGAAGACTTTGAAATCATCGTCGGCAACAAAGGCAAGAACTTCCTGGGTGCCGGCATTCAATCCCGAGTGGAGCGGCGAAGGCTGGATTCCGGCGATGGTCGAAAACGGAATCTGGACTCTCCGGGAGGACGGGCTGTATCACAATCCCGATGGCGAAGAGTTAAAGCTGACCATCAGCCCCGAGGATGTCGAAGCGCTCCTCTCTATCCGCGATTACTGGAAAGGCAGAACCATTACCGCAACCGCGGATGCATGGCAGCCGGACGGATACGATGAACTCTGCCGCCTCAACGTATGCACCAACGTGCCCGGCGCGCCCCTCATGATGATGACGGCCGGCCACCTGACCCCCGGCTTTCAAAAAATCATCAATACAGGCTACGCCGCCATCCGCAAGCAGGCCCAGGACTGGCTGACGCCCACAAGAATAACCTGATGGGCGAGGACGTGAACAAGTGCATGTTTTACACGGCCGCCACCATCATGTGCGACGCAGCCACCATCCCTGATCAAGCGCTATGGCCAGGCCTGCTTCGACAAGGCCGTCCAGTGCAAAGATGAGACCCGCAAGTCCGAGCTAATGAAAATGGGCGACGGCCTGATGTGGATTTCGCAGAATCCCGCCCGCACCTTCTGGGAAGCTTGCCAGGCAGCCATACTGTATCAGCTCTTCCTGGCCCTGGAAACCGGCTATCCGGCCAACTCCTTCGGCCGCTTTGACCAGTACACCTGGCCGTTCCTTAAGGCAGATCTGGAGGCAGGCCGCATTACCACGGATGAAGCCCAGGAAATCGTCGACGCCTTCTTCCTGAAAGCCAACTGTTTTTATGGCGCGGCGCCTCCGGCAATCGCTATCATCACCGGCATCGGCAACACCTACCAGCACACCACCATCGGCGGCGTCAATCCGGATACCGGCGAGGATGCCACCAATCCGGTCACCTATATGGTCCTCGAAACCCTCGGCAGACTGGGATTGCATGATCCGACCATTTCTCTGCGCATCAACAAGAACACCCCGGATGAACTCTGGAATTGCGCTCTCGAAACGACCAAACGCGTCAGCGGCCTGCCCCTGTTCCAGAATGACGAGGTCATCATTCCGGGCTTGATGCGCGAGCTCGGTTTTGAATTGCGGGACGCACGCAACTACGCTGTCATTGGCTGCCAGGAGATCACAGGTTCCGGGAACGACTATCCTGCGTGCAACGGCATTTCGCCGCCGCATGCCAGCGTGCACTATGGCGTTGTCCTCGGCATGGCCCTCAACAACGGCGTCAATCCCTTTAACGGCGAGCAGTGCAGCCTCCGAACCGGCTATCTCTATGAGATGAAATCCCTGGAGGAAGTCAAGGCTGCGGTCAAAGCCATAGCCAGCTACATAGTCAAAGCCCAGGTAAGCATCAATAATTACACGGAGTATCTGACGGCCTATCACGCCCCGCTTGTCGGGCTCTCCCTCTCCATGGAGGGATGCATGGAATCCGGGAAGGACTGCACCTGGGGCGGCTGCAAGTACAACTCTTACGGCGGCACCGCTACAGGTCTTGCGACCATCGCCGACTCGCTGACCGTGATCAAATATATGGTCTTCGACAAAAAGCTTTGCACGTCCCGAGAACTTTACGATGCCGTCATGGCAAACTGGGATGGGTATGAGCCGCTGCGCCAGCAGATTCTGAACGAAGTGCCTCATTACGGAAACGCAGATCCCTATGCGGATGAGCAGATGAAATGGATTTGCGACACCTACTATGAGATCTGCCGTGAGTGCTACAGCACAAGGACCAGGCACTTCAAGGCCGGTCTCTACAGCGCGTCCGACCATGTCTTCCAGGGCTATCATACCTGGGCGACGCCTGACGGCAGGAAGACCGGCGAACCGATGGCGGACGCGGCATCCCCCGCACAGGGAAGGGATCACAACGGCCCCACTGCCGTTTGCACCTCCGCCCGCTGCTACGACCACAGTAAGTTTATGGATGGTCTGGCGCTAAACATCAGAATCCACCCCTCTGCGCTGAACAGGGAGGATGGCCTCGCCAAGCTGCGAGATATGACCAAAGCATACCTGGACTTCGGCGGCATGGAAGTTCAATACAACGTCGTAAGCTCAGAGACCATGAGGGCGGCCCAGAAAGATCCGGATTCGTATCGCAACCTCGTCGTTCGTATCGCCGGCTACTCTGCCTACTTCATTGAGTTGAATGCGGATTGCCAGAACGACATCATCCGAAGGACCGAGAACGCACTCTGATAATCCGCTTCAATTATGCGTGGAGGAAGATCCGTGACCCGATTGCATGCAATCGTCTTTATGTGCCTCGCCATTTTTTTGGCCGCATGCTCTCCGGCGGCACGCGAATCCGGAGAATACAAAATAGCATTGGTTCCAGATCTGGCCGGACAACACGGGATCTTTGTGATCAACTCAGACCAGACGGGAGGCAGGCTCCTGACGCCGGATCCGAGCGCGAAGTTGCGCTCAACTTCATGGTCGCCAGACGGCAAAAAGATCGGTTTCTTCGCCGTGCGCGACGAGGACTCGTCGATGCAGCTGAAATACCGGATGCCGCTTCACTTCCCGCTGTATTGGATGGACTCCACGGGCGCCAACCAGAAACGGTTGCTCGATTTCCCCGTAAGCAGCTTCGAGTTTTCGCGCGACGGCCGTCAGTTGCTCTTTGTGTCCGCTTATGAAGATCCGGCCCATAACGATCCGGACATCGTCAAGGGATTAAAAAACCCGATGAGCGCCGTCTATCTTATGGATCTCAGGACCGGCTCACAAAAACGCGTGACCGGATTCGGACAAAATTGCAGCGGATCCTGGTCTCCCGACGGCGGGAGCGTAGCGCTCAGTTTCGGCGACGCGCAAAGCAGCGACCTCTACACGGCCAGCCTGGACGGCAAACACACCCGGCGCCTCAACAGCGATTCTCCGGGCATTAAGCTAAAGCCGACATGGTCCCCTGACGGCAAGAGAATTGCCTATATCTCTTTTATCTCCCGGGAATCCGGAATGATTTCGAACGCTTATATCGTCGATGCGGACGGATCGAATTTAAAGCAGATTGCAAATGCAAATCCTTATGAGGTCTCGTGGTCCGTGGACGGAAAGATTCTTCTGCTGCGATTAACCCGGGGCTTCGCCCTGGTATCCGCGGAGGGGAATACAATCGTCGACATGGAAAATAAAGTGATCCAGCCCGAGGACGCTGTTTTCACGCCTGACGGCAGACATGTGATGTTCCGGTCCAATCATGAGGGGCCATTCTATCTGTATGCGGTGGACCTCAAAGGCACAAACATCAGGAGGATTAGCGGCCGCTTGAGCGCCTCCATGTTCTGCCTTTCCCCTTTAAAGCCGTAACCTGCAGTATTCGCGGCAAGGCCGCGAATATAGGAATGGCCCTATGTTGCTCAGCGACCGGAGTGTGATAGGGTAGTGCCACAGCCATTCGCAGAGGGAGTCATGACACAACAAGATGGAGAATTGAATAACGGGCTATTTCGCACGGACCCTTGCCGGTTCATTGAAAACGCTATAAAGGACTATGTGCGCACCAGCCCTCTCAACCACCTTACCGCTTTTGGCAACGCGCCCATCGTCGACGAGCCGATCATCGCCTTTGCCGACGGGGATGACGAGATATTTCAAGAGTACAAAGCCGTCATCGGAGACTTCCATCTGACGCCGCGGGAACTCCTGGAGAAGTACATCGCCGCCAAAAGGTGGCGGTTCGGCGCTAAAGGCAGCATCGACGGCGTTGGCGTCGTATCCTGGGCGTTGCCCCTCACGCACGAGACGCGGCTTCATGAGCGCACCTCACCTTTCGGAGGCTCTCCCAGGTACAACCACTCCAGGTGGATCGGAATAAAACTCTATGAGTGCGTAGAACAATTCGTCGCTTCGCTGCTGGAAGTGATGGGATGCAATGCGGTCGCTCCGACGCAGTCGCGCTTCTTTGAAATCAAGGATATGCCCGGCGGCTGGATGGCTGCGAACTGGTCGGAGAGGCATGTTGCCTATGCCTGCGGCCTGGGAACGTTCGGTCTCAACGGCCTCATGATTACTTCCCGCGGCTGTGCTGTTTATCTGGGCAGCGTGGTCTGTGACAAAGCGCTGACTCCAACCTTGCGCGCGGCCAGCCGCGTAGCCAATTGCCCCTACTTTCAGGACGGATCGTGCGGGCTCTGCATCGAGCACTGCACCGGATCTGCAATCAACAACGAAGGACGAAGCAATATCGCATGCCTGAAAAATCTGCGCGACGAACAGGCAACCCGTGTAATAAGCAGTGGTTTGGACAAGGGCCTGGTCGGCCCTGCCCCCGCCTGCGGACGATGCTCAACCGGCTTGCCTTGTGAAGAAAGAATACCGCCCATGGCCCAGAAGCAGCGCGCTTAGTCCGGCGACCCTCAAGTTGGCATGCTGCGGATGCTCGTGTGCAAATTCCCTATTGCCGCTGGTTGAGCCAGTTCAGATTGGTTTTGATCATTTCAGGAATCGGAAGACCGTAGGGACATCGCTCAAGGCAGTCGCCGCATTCCGTGCAATGGGCGGCCTTTTCCACCATGTTCCGCATCATGGGCGTCTGCATCA
Organism: uncultured Acidobacteriota bacterium; assembly: GCA_963761825.1. GTDB lineage: Bacteria > Acidobacteriota > UBA6911 > UBA6911 > UBA6911 > UBA6911. The sequence goes on along the minus strand of CAVXIH010000010.1, from coordinate 290,429 downwards.
TCGCAGTTCCTGTTCTCTTGACCATGGATCGCACGCCGAGGACAAACTGAATGGGAATCTCTGCCGGGCAGGGCTGGCAGTAATCGCATCGCCGGCAGAATTTCTTGTCAAACTCTTTGCGTATCTCCTCCATCTTCTGCTTTTCTGAATCCATCATCCCATAGTCGCCCTGGAAGACTTTCCAGTTTTGATCGATAAGCTCTTTGTGCTCCACACCCGCAAGCACCAGGATGTCGGGAAAAGACAGGACCCACTTTAATGCTGTTTCCGGCGCTTCGATGACTCCGCCCGAGAAGGGCTTCATGGCGATGACGCCGACATTTTTAGCGCGAGCCTTGGGAAGGACTTTTTCTTCGGCCGCGGGCTCAAGAAAGCTGAGACAAACCATGATCGTTTCAAACAGGCCGTCCTCCAGGACCTTTTCAAGCAGATCGAGACTGTGGCTGGTAATCCCGACATGGCCTATCAATCCCCGCTCTTTAGCCCTGAGTAGGCCCTCCAGGGCTCCATTCGGCGACGTGATCGAGCCGGTATTCCTCGTCGCTGCTTATGCCATGGCATTGATATAGATCGATATAGTCGCGCTGGAGTTCTTTGAGACTGGTTTCCACATCTCTCTGAATGCCATCCGCCGAGCGGGCGAACGATTTAGTGGCTATTGCCACTTTTTTGCCGCTCTCTTTCAGGGCTTTCCCTATTCTTGTTTCGCTGTTGGTGTACATCCTGGATGTATCGATGAAATCCATACCTTTATCCAGCGCATACAGGACGACCTCGATCGCCTGGGTTTCGCTGACGCGTTGAATTGGAATGCCACCGAACCCCATTCGGACCGCTTCAATACCAGTTTTCCCCAAAACCATTCGCTTCATATGTCATGACCTCGATCAAAAGAATAAAGCAATGAAAACGCTATCACAACTCTTTCAGACACGCCAATATGTCTGTCGGAGCTTGAGAGACTGTCTCAAAACCTGGCACGCATAGATTGGAGCCGGAGTCCGGTACTTGGAATCGGGCGTCGTAATAAGTTCCCACTTTGCTGTGAACTTATCATAAGAAGCGGATCCCGATTCCGATACCGATCCCGACGCCGATGTGTACGGCAAATCGTCCGTGCTGCATAAATTTAACCGACAAAAATGGTTTTGTAACAATCTCCGAGAAACCGGACGCACTTGCATTCTCGGAAGAACCACGCGAAGCCGTTGCAATCACCTGTCATATTTGATTGAATGGCGTCCCGTTATGGATCCGACGTCGCGTTTTTCCAGCCGAGTTGAGAATTATGTTAAATATCGTCCCCGCTACCCCTGGGAAGTGGTCGAGACGATGCGCGAGGAATGCGGCCTTGTCCCATCCTCATCGATGGCCGATGTGGGTTCCGGCACAGGCGTGCTGACCGAACTATTTCTGCAAAATGGGAATTCGGTGTTTGCCATCGAACCCAATCGAGAGATGCGGGAAGCCGCCGAGCGTCTCCTGCAAAATTTTTCCGGGTTCCAAAGCATTGCAGGCAGAGCGGAGGCCACGACCTTGAACAGCCAAAGCGTGGACTATATCGTGGTGGGGCAAGCTTTCCACTGGTTCGCCACGCAGGAAACGCGCCGCGAATTCCTGCGCATTCTCAAACCTCCGTACTGGACGATGGTGGTTTGGAATGAGCGCGAGTTCGACACGACGCCGTTCCTGATCGCCTACGATCAACTGCTGCAGCGGTATGCGCCCGACTACGCCCGTGCCCAACACAAAACGGTTTACGACACCGCACTGAATGATTTTTTCGGATCCGGCGGATTTACATCCAGGACATTCAGCTACCGGCAGGAAGTCGATTTTGCGGGATTGAAGGGCCGGATGTTGTCCTCCTCCTACACGCCGGAGCCAGACCATCCCAATCATACGCCAATGATCGCAGAATTATCGAAGATCCATCAGACATACGCAGTCAACGATCTGGTGACATTCGAATATATTACCAGGATGTATTACGGAAGGCTGGCCGACTGAATTAGATCTTTTGGAGGTGGTCGACGGCGTTGCGGAAAAACAGCAGGCCAAGGCCGTTTTCAGGCAGTGCGCCCCGCAGTTTTTGAATATCCCATTGCGGATGATTTTGGGGATACAGGTACGCTTCCGGATGCGGCATCAGCCCGAATACCCGGCCGGTAGGATCGCACAGGCCCGCGATAGCGTTGAGAGCCCCGTTGGGATTGTATGGGAATTTCTGCGTCGGCTCTCCGGTCACCGGATCCGCATAACGGCAAGGCACGCATCCCGACGATTCCAGGCGCTGCAGCAGTTTTTTATCCAGCGTAAAAACCTTACCCTCGCCATGGCGCACCGGAAGGTCCATGAAATCCAGTCCGCGAGTAAACACGCAGGGAGAAGAAGATTCAAAGCGCAGTCGCACCCACCGGTCCTGAAATGTACCGCAGTCGTTCTGGATTATGGAAAGCTTCTGCGTGAAATAGTCGTTATCCAATCCCGGCAAAAGCCCGAGTTTAACCATGATTTGAAATCCGTTGCATGCGCCGATGATCAGCTTGCCCTGACTGATGAACGTATCCATTTCTCTGCTGAGGCGGTGTTTCGCCCGCAACGCGAACACGTGGCCGGAGGTCATATGATCGCCATAGGCAAACCCTCCAATAAACATCAATGCGGCAAAATCCCGCAGGCGGGCAGGCTGAGCAATCAGATCGCTGAAGTGGACGAGTTCCGGTCGAGCGCCGGCCAACTGCCAGGCGTACCTCGACTCATCTTCACAATTCAGGCCATAGCCGGTAATGATGAGCACCGGGATTTCAGACGCCATACAACGTTTCCTTGAACGCGCGCCGGAGCGCATTGAGTTCCATATCCACGAGCCTGCGGCCGCCTGCACCTGCAATATGCAGGCGCTTCTCTGCAGTAACTGTGCCGACACGCGCGCACGGCAAACCACGGAAAAGCGCTTCGAGCGCCGCTTCGCTGTCCGGAGCGCACGTCACAACAAACCGGCTATTGGACTCCGAAAACAGCTTCGCATCATCCTCGAGGGCGCCGTTACAAAGCAGGAGAGACAGGTCGATTTCGGCGCCTAAATCCCCTCCGATAGCAGCGAGGGAAAAGGCAACTGCCAATCCGCCCAGCGTCGGGGTATGCGACGAAAGCAGCAATCCGCGCGCGACGGCTTCGTTCATAGCACGATAAATTGCAAGCGCAGCGTTACTATCCAGTTTTGGCACATCGCCGCCATAGGAAGACGGCGTTCCCTGTTCCTGTGCCAGCAGTCGGAAAAATTCAGAACCGCCCAGTTCCTCTTTTGTCGTTCCCACAACATAGAGGGAATCACCGGGATTCTTGTAATGCATGGTAACCGCGCGTCCGACGTCGTCGATTTTCCCGATCGTCGAGAAAAGCACGGTTGGAGGAATCGAAATCTTTCGCCCGCCGCGCACGGAGTCGTTCTTCATGCTGTCTTTGCCGGAAATCGCCGGCACACGGAATGCAGTGGTAACGTCGTAGAGCGCTTTGTTGGCACGCACGAGCTGCGCCATTTTATAGAGCCCATCCGGATTTTTCTCTGAAAGCACGGGGTCGGGCCAGCAGAAATTATCCAATCCCGCGATCTGATCCAGTCTTCCACCCACGCTGATCACGCGGCGCACGGCTTCGTCGATAACGCTCGCCATCATGGGATACGGGTCCAGGTCGGAATAGAAAGGATTGATCCCTTCGGCAAGGACGATGCCCTCGCGGCAGCCGTGTTCCACCATCATGACCGTTGCGTCGCTGGGCACATCACTGTTTACTCCGACGAAAGGCTTCACAATGCTAAGGCCTTTGACTTCCCCGTCATATTGCCGCGATTTGTATTCCCTGGAGCAGACGTTCAGAGACCGGAGCGCTTCGACCAGATACCTGTTGCGCAGCCCTCTGCGCGGCTTCCCCGGAGAAGGGATTTGCGGCGGCTGCCACCGGGCTTCCAACCGCATGCGCGGACCGCCTTCATGCAGGAAGTCGAGTTCGAGGTTCGCAACCATGCGCTCCCCATAGCGCACAATGAGCGCACCGGTAGAGGTAAAAGTCCCCAGAGCCGATGCCTCGACCTCGCGGCGAGCGGCGAGCGCAAGCAGCGTCTCGACTTTCTCGGGAGGCACGGCCAGCGACATGCGCTCCTGCGCTTCGGAAAGAAAGATCTCCCATGGCTGCAAGCCATCGTACTTGAGCGGCGCTTTCGCCAGATCGAGGTCCGCTCCGCCGCTCAAGCGGCTCATTTCGCCGATGGACGAACTCAATCCGCCCGCGCCGTTGTCGGTCAGCGCGCGGAACAGGCCCGCGTCGCGCGCCTCCATGAGAAATTCATACATCTTGCGCTGCGTAATCGGGTCGCCGATCTGGACTGCCTGCGCAGGCGACTCTTTGCGCAGCTCTTCAGAAGAAAACGTCGCCCCGTGGATCCCGTCTTTCCCGATGCGCCCTCCGCACATCACGATGACATCGCCGGGAAAAATCTCTTTTCGCTCGGAAGGACGGTCCTGCAGCAGCCGCGGGATGCGGCCGACTGTGCCGCAATACACCAGCGGCTTCCCGATATAGCGCTCGTCGAACCGCTCGAAGCCGCGCGCATACGGAATGCCGCTCTGGTTCCCGCCGTCTATGACACCTTGATGCACGCCGTCGCGGATGCGACTCGGATGCATTAATCCTTCGGGCAGTTGACCGGAGTAAAAGGGCGACCCGAGGCAATACCCCCATACGTTGGCGAGCATCTCGCATCCCATGCCGGTGCCCATCGGGTCGCGATTGACTCCGACAATCCCCGTGATCGCTCCGCCATAGGGATCCAGCGCAGACGGCGAATTATGCGTCTCAACCTTATAAGCAATGTTGTAGCGGTCGTTGAATCGAATGATGCCGGCGTTGTCGCTGAAAACCGAAACCAGCCAGTCGATCTCTTTTCCTATTTTGGTGGTCGCGGCACGAATGTATGTCTGGAAGAGAGAATCGATCCATTCTTCCTGCCCCAATTCATCCACATAATGCACGCGCCCGGCGAAGATCTTGTGCTTGCAGTGTTCCGACCACGTCTGGGCGATGCATTCCAGTTCGACGTCTGTCGGGTGCGCTGGCAGACCGAGCGCTGCGCGCCCGCTCTGCACCGCGCCGGAAGCATAATAATTCCGGATCGCGTGCATTTCATCGAGACTCAGCGAAAGAATGCCTTCGCTGCTGATGCGCAGAAGTTCCGCATCCGACCCTCCAAGATCATACGTTCCGACGCGGATATCGGCCGCTTCGCGGATGGCAGGAACCACATCGTCAACCGGCGCGGAAGCCCATTCTTCCGCGGAAAAGACCCGGATCGTGTGAATCAGAGGGTTCGCCAGCAGGTCCCGCCCGATGCGCCAGGCATCGTCTTTCGACAATGCGGGGCCGCGGAAAAAATATTGGATGGACGTGTAGACAGACTCGAGCGCAGCGAGCGGGCGATCGAGCACATCCTGCACAACGGCTTTGGCCGTTGTCCCAACGTTATCCGTCACGCCCGGTTTGAATCCCACCTCGACCATCCAATCAAAAGCAGGCTGCGACAGCCGTGAAATGGCGGAGCGCGAAGTGACCGGGTCGGTAAATGCCTTTTGCACCGCACGCTGCTCTTTGGAAGAGAGCAAAACATCTACCTGGTAAACGTCCCGGGTTTGACAGGAATTCACCGGCAGGCGAAGGAAACGGCGTGTCTTGGCCGCTATAGTGCGGCCCCGCGCATCTCGAATTCCCCGTCTCAATCCTATCTCTATACGATACGCCACGGTTGTTTCCAATCCATTAAAGGTGAATAGGCAGGATATGTGGATTTGCAGTGAATTTCAATATGCGCAACTGCAATTATTGTCGGCACTCCTCTATAAACACAAAATGCACGAAAAATTCAAAAGAATTTTTCGTGCATTTTGTGCTTTTCGCGTTGTTCAGTCTTTTATTCGTGAACGGCGGTGCCTTCCAGAAAGGCCATCAGCATGCGGCTGCGCGAAGGATGCCGCAATTTTCTTAAAGCTTTCGCTTCAATCTGGCGGATCCTTTCCCGTGTCACGGAGAAACGCTGTCCCACTTCCTCGAGCGTATGTTCGCTGCCGTCGCCCAAGCCGAACCGCATCTTGATCACCTGTTCTTCGCGCGGCGTCAGCGTTTTGAGGACCGATTCCGTCTGCTCTTTCAGGTTGATGTTGATGACGGCCTCCGCAGGAGAAATCACGCCGCGGTCTTCGATGAAGTCGCCCAGATGGCTGTCTTCTTCTTCTCCGATGGGCGTCTCGAGGCTGATGGGCTCCTGGGCAATTTTCAGAATTTTGCGGACCTTGCTGACCGGGAAGTCCATCTTCTTCGCGATCTCGTCACTGGTCGGTTCTCGGCCGTATTCCTGGACAAGACTGCGCGAAGTGCGGATCAGTTTGTTGATGGTTTCGATCATATGGACGGGAATGCGGATAGTGCGCGCCTGATCTGCGATGGCGCGAGTGATCGCCTGCCTGATCCACCAGGTTGCGTAGGTCGAAAACTTGTAGCCGCGGCGATATTCGAATTTGTCCACGGCCTTCATCAGACCGATATTTCCTTCCTGTATCAGGTCCAGGAATTGCAGGCCTCTATTGGTGTATTTCTTGGCGATAGACACAACCAGTCGAAGGTTCGCCTCGACCAATTCCTTTTTTGCAATATCCGCCTCAAGCTCGCCCGACCGGATTGTTGCCAGTGTCCGTTTGATTTCCGAAGCGCCCGCGAATGCGGCCTCTTCGATGGAGTGCAACTCGGATTCGATGTGTCGGATTCGCTTCCTGATCCCTTTGGCATCATCCACGTCGGCGAGGAGTTTCGAGGCTCCTCTTGAGCTTATGGATCTCCCGTTCATAGGCTATAACCTTGTCCACAGTGTCTTTGATGACACCGATGAGCCTATCGTGCTGCAGATTGCTGAGCTCCAGAGCGCGCACCTTCCAGGCAATGGGGATGCGATAGCGTGCCAGCATGGATAAATGCTTTTTGTAGAGACGGGATTTCTTGCGGCAATGACTGAGTTTCAGGCGAATCTTGTGCGCGGCGCGTTCATGCTTGCGGATGCTTTCGATTACCTCCAGCACAGCCGCCGCTTTTTCTTCGAGTTTTTCCTCCGTGATTTCGTCTTCGTTGAAAGGAACGACATCGCGAATCGATATCTGTTTTTTCTTGAGCTGTTCACCGACATCAAGGATTTCCTGAACGACCAGCGGCGAGCGGGACAACGCCTTTAAAATGACCCTTTGCCCGTGCTCGACCCGCTTGGCGATCTCGACCTCCCCTTCGCGGCTGAGAAGCGGAACCGTTCCCATTTCCCGAAGGTACAAACGGACCGGATCATTGGTCTTGTCCAGATTGAGGGCACTGAAATCGAAGCTCGCTCTCTTCTCCGGCATTTTCATCCCTTTTATCCTCCCGCTTGCTGTCATCCTGAAACTTCTGCTCGGTATCGATCACCTCGATGCCCGCCGAGCCAAAAAGGGAGAAAATGCTGTCCAGTTCATCCGAGGAGCAAATGCCTTCAGGCAGGAGATCGTTCACCTCGTCATACAGGAGGTATCCCCGTTCCTTTCCCATCAGGATCAGCTCTTTTACTTCGTCGTACTTTTCCTCAATAGACAAGACTAATGTCTCCTTTCGCTGCTATTTCCTGGAGAGACTGATCATTTCCCGATCCACGAGAGCACGCTGCTCGAAAAGCTGGTTGAGCATCACATCATCATTTCGAGAATTGGCCGCATCCGCGATCTCCATCTGGATCTTCTGCTTAAATTGGCAGTCAGCCTCTTTATTCGCAAAGCATTAAAAAAGCTCTCCGCTGTTTCCTTCGACGGACTTTCCGGCACTTCCTCGATTTCCATTGCGCAAGCAGAGCCTGCTCGGCCTCACCCGCAAATTGACGATGCAGGCTTTCATAGGTAACCAGCTGATTGCGGCCGAAACCGTCTATTAGTATGGAGAAAATTTTCTCGGACGCCAAGCCCTCAAAATCCTGTTTTGTGCAGAGAGGAAGAATCTGGCGCTGCAAATCGACATTCCCCAAAAGCATTTGGAGAAGCTTTTTCTCCGCTGTTTTCATCGATGCGCGGAGGCTACGGGCTCTTCTGCCAGCCGCACTCTCTTCTGCTGTGCCGCCCGCTTGGTTTCCGCAAGCAGCTGCTGGTCTTCGATCCCCAGTTTGCGGGCAAATCGAGACACATACTCCGAGCGTTCCACTGCGTTGGGCAGCTTTGCCAGATAGGGCAGAATGGCATTCACGACTTGCACCTTTTTCTTCGGATCGTCCAGCGCGCCCTGCTTCTGAATAGCTGCTTCAAGCACGAATTCGAGGTAGGGGACGGCCCCTTGCGCCCGGTTTCGATATTCTTCCGCTCCCGCTGTGCGCACAAACACATCCGGATCCTGCCCTGCGGGAAGCCTCAATACCTTAACGCTGAAATCCCCTTCCAAAAACAGGTCCAGAGATCTCTGGGTCGCTGCGAGCCCCGCGGAATCGGGGTCATAACTGACCACGACCTCCCGTGTATAGCGACCCAATAATTCCACCTGTTGCGGCGTCAAGCTTGTCCCCAGAGATGCCACCAAGTTCTGCGCTCCCGCCTGGAAAGGCACAATAAAATCCATATACCCTTCAACCAGGATTGCCTGATCCCGGGCTTTGATCGCCTCTTTGGAGAAGCTTAAACCATATAGGTTACGGCTTTTATTATAGAGCTTGGTCTCCGGTGAATTCAAATACTTCGGCGGCCGGTCTCCCATTGCGCGGGCGCCAAATCCCACGGTTCTTCCCTGAATATCCGTAATGGGAAACATGATTCGCTCGCGGAAGCCATCATAGGAACGGTTTCCGTCCTCGGATCGCTTGACAAGGCCGCATTCCTCCAAAGCCTGGACTGAGAATCCCTTGTTTTTCATCGACTGAAGCAGGGCATCCCCGCCGGCAGGCGAATATCCCAATTGGAACTTCTCGATCGTTTCCCGCGTGACGCCTCTGTCGAGCAGATATTTTAGTGCCGGCTTTCCCTCCTGCGAATCGATCAGACAGCGGTGATACATGGCTACTGTTTCAGCCATAGCCTTGCGCAATACGTCCGTGCCGGACGTCGGGGTTGCAGGGCTGGAATCCTGGACTTCAGGAAGCGCGATGCCGTAGCGCTCCGCGATGAAGCGGATGGCTTCGGGAAATGAAACGTGCTCGATCTGCATGACGAATCGGAAAACATCTCCGCCCAGGCCGCAGCCAAAGCACATGAAGATCTGCTTTTCTTCGCTGACGTTGAAGGAGGGGGTTTTTTCCGTATGGAACGGACACCGGGCGACGTGATTTCTTCCGCGTTTTTTGAGGGCAACGTATTCGGAGACGAGCGATACGATATTGACCGCACTCCGCACTTCATCCAAAACGTGGTCAGAGTAAAGGGGCATGGGAAACAGCCGCCGCTTTCTTCATATTGCCAAACCGCCAGGATCCGGGACTTATGCCGAAAATGGTTCCCTGCTGCTGCCGGAAGAATAATCTCTATTGAGGCGCAACTCGCAAAAGTAGCGCAGGAATCCATTCACATCCAGTCCGCATTTTTCAGCGGATCAGGCATTCTTCCTTTTCCGGTTTATGAGGCTGGCAACATAGCCGGCGCCAAAACCGTTGTCGATGTTGACCACTACCACATTGGAGGAACAGCTGTTGAGCATCGCGAGCAACGAGGAAAGTCCGCCGAACGAGCTGCCGTATCCAATACTGGTGGGACCGCAATAACCGGGACGCTCAATAATCCGCCAACCACGCTTGCCAGCGCGCCTTCCATTCCGGCCACGACCACAACCACGCTTGCCTGCGTCAGCGCTTCCCGTATATTCAACAACCGGTGAATCCCCGCGACGCCGACGTCAAAGGTGGTCTCGACCTGATTACCCATGATCCGCGCGGTCAGCGCCGCTTCTTCGGCAACCGGGATATCCGAGGTCCCGGCGCAGACGATATAAATCGTACCGTCCCCGTAAACCTTCGTATCCTGAACAATCGAGATGGCACGGGCTGCCTCGTGGAACTGAGCTTTCTTTGTAAGCTTGCGCACCTTGTCGAAGGTTTCCTGATTCGATCGGGTAACCAGGACGTTCGACTTTTGCCGGAGCAGGCTTTTCACTATGGCAACCACCTGTTCCGGCTTTTTCCCGGGAGCAAAGATCACTTCGGGGAATCCCTGCCGCAGCGCCCGATGGTGATCCACCCGCGCGAAACCCAGGTCTTCAAAGGGCAGGTTTTTCAGCCTGTCGAGGCCCTGCTCCGGAGTAATCTTTCCCTCACGAACTTTTTCTAAGAGTTCCAATACCTGTTGTGGTGTCATGGTTATTAGTTACAGGTTGCAGGTTACAAGTTACAGGTTACAAGTTGCAGGTTGCAGATAAAATCTGAAACCCGCAACTTGTAACCTGCAACCCGAGACCTGGAACCTGAAACTTAGAACACGTTAGTAATTGCGACGCGGAGGTCCGCCTCGGTCTCCGCCACGCGGATGCGAGCGGTCGCCGCCGCGATCCCTATCCCGGAATCCAGGGCGTCCACCACGATCCGAATGCTCGCGCCGTGGAGGCCGCGGAGCGGGATCCAGCGGAGGAAGCCCGGCCTGTTCGCGCAGTACTGCCTTGCGGCTCAACCGTATCTTGTTCGGGGGCTCGATGCTGATTACCTTCACGGGAATCTGATCGCCGACTTTGAGCTCCGAGTTAATGTCCTCAACCCGGAAATCCGCCACTTCCGAAATGTGCAGCAGACCTTCGGTGCCGGGGAATATTTCCACAAAAGCTCCGAAATCGACTAGCCGGGTCACCGTACCCAGGTAGGTCTTGCCCACTTCCGCTTCCATGACCAGATCTTCGATCATGCGAATAGCGCGCTGGGCGGAATCCGTATCCGTGGACGCAATGTTGACTTTGCCGTCGTCCTCGATATCGATCTTCACACCGGTCTGTTCGATGATACCCCGGATGACTTTCCCTCCGGTGCCGATGACTCCGCCGATCTTATCTTTGGGAATCTGAATTGTGATGATGCGCGGCGCATAGGGAGATATTTCCGACCGCGGGGTCTGCAGACATTCGGTCATCTTTTCAAGAATATGCAGCCGCCCTTCCCTGGCTTGAGCCAGAGCCTCGGCCATGATCTTTTTGTCGATGCCGCCGATTTTGATGTCCATCTGAAGGCCGGTGATGCCTTTCTCAGTGCCCACCACCTTGAAGTCCATGTCCCCGTAATGATCTTCCGCTCCGGCGATATCGGTAAGGATCGCGTAGGTATCGCCTTCCTTGACCAATCCCATGGCTACACCAGCCACAGGAGCTTTGATGGGGACGCCGGCATCCATCAGCGCAAGAACTCCTCCGCACACGGTCGCCATGGAAGACGACCCATTGCTTTCCATGATATCCGATACAACCCGTATGGTGTACGGGAAGGCTTCTTCGGTGGGCATGATCGGCAGAAGGCTTCTTTCCGCTAACGCGCCGTGGCCGATCTCACGCCTGCCCGGTCCGCGCAAAAACTTAACCTCTCCCACACTGAATGGCGGGAAATTATAATGAAGCATGAATCTCTTGTGAGATTCGCCTTCGAGCGTGTCCATTCTCTGTTCGTCGTCGGCAGTCCCGAGAGTGGCGGTAACGAGAGCCTGGGTTTCCCCGCGTGTAAATAATGCAGAGCCGTGGGTTCTCGGAAGGAATGATACTTCTGCGGAAATAGCACGGACCTCATTAAACATGCGGCCATCGGGCCGGCGTTTCTCTTGAAGCATTTCCCTGCGGAAGATCTGCTCCATCACATGGTGATAGATCTTGTCCGCCTGGCCCCTTCGTTCCTTTTCCTCTTCGGGCACAGAGTTGACAATCTCCTCATGGATAGCATCCAGCTGCGCATAGCTATCCAGTTTCCCGCGGACGTGAAGCGCATCGGAAATCTTTTTGGAGAAATCCCTTTCGATTCTCTCCACTTCGGCTGCATCAAAGACAGGCTTCGTGTATTCCCGCTTCTTGGGCTGGATCTGCTGATACAAATCCTTCTGCATTTCGATCAGCTTCCGGATGATGCCATGGGCAAAATCCAGAGCTTCGACCATCCTATCTTCTGAGATTTCATTGGCCCCGGCTTCAACCATGACAATCGCGTCTTCGGTTCCGACAACGGTGAGGTTGAGGCTGCTTTCTTTTAGCTTGCTGACCGGGGGATTCACGACGAACTGATCGTTCATATACCCGATCCGCACCGCGGCCACGGGATTATAAAACGGAATGGGTGAGCAGTAGGTCGCCGCGGAGGCTCCCGTGATGCTCATGATATCGGGATCATTTTCTTTGTCCGCCGACAGTACGAAGGCGATGATCTGCGTCTCGCAGCTAAAGCCTTCCGGGAAAAGCGGCCGGAGCGGACGATCGATCATGCGGGATGTCAGGATTTCCTTCTCCGTAGGTCTTCCTTCCCTCTTGAAAAAGCCTCCCGGGATCTTACCGGCAGCATAAGTATTTTCGCGATAATCCACGGTAAGGGGGAAAAAGCTCTGCCCTTCCTTAGCGCTTTTGGCGGCGCACGCGGCCACCAGTACTACGGTGTCTCCGTAGCTCACAAAAGCCGCTCCATCGGCCTGTTTGGCAATTTTGCCCATTTCTATGGAGAACTCAAGTCCGCCGATATCGGCAGAAACTCGATAAACCATTGTTACCTCCTGCTATTGAAATTGCCGGGTATTCTGGAAGGCGGGAATTATGAACCAGGAATTATGATTATGAGTCCTGAGTTAAGGATTATCGCGGAATAACCTTTAACTCATAACTCATAATTCACAATCCAGCCGAACCCCAGCTGTCAGTTGAAATGCTTTAATCTGAAGCCAATAAATACGTCAGAACTCATGTGCACCAGGTTTGGCCCCCCTGTATGCTGCCCCGTCCGGCCGGACGCTCTATGGAATCCAGCGAATGCCCGGCAGCTCCCGGAGGGCTCCTGAAAAGCCATACCAATCTTTATTTTCGAATTCCAAGGCGCGTAATAATGGCCCGGTATCTGGCAACATCTTGGTCCTTCAGATAATCGAGCAGGCGTCGCCGCTTCCCGACCATCATTAATAGACCCCTGCGTGAATGGTGATCCTTCGCATGCGTCTTAAAATGCTCCGTCAGGTAAGCGATCTTTTCGCTTAAAATGGCGATCTGGACCTCGGGAGATCCGGTATCTGTAGGGTGTACCCGATACGCATCGACGATTTCAGTCTTCTTTTCTACTGTAAGTGACACTGCATCCTCCGCACAAACCTTGTAATTATGAAGTGTTAAATTACCATATGGATTGCCGCTCTGCAAATACTCAGTCGTCAGTTATTAGTCTGCGGGCAATAGCAGGCAGTGAAACGTCGGCCTGGGCTACACACGTCATTTAATGTCAACCGACGACTGCCGATTCACGGATGGCAGTTTCCTACTGAAGCTTATGCTTTTAATCTCGTTTGCGGTCGCGGCACGCAGTTTGTCTAACAAAGCCTGTTTCACGCTTTGTGCGGCTTGCTCCCATTCCTGATCGAATATTTCAATCCGCAGATCTGATTTTTCGAACAAGGCCGGCCGACATGCTGCGGCCAGCCTTTCTCCAAGGATTTTGGACCAGGAACCTTCGAGGCAGGCAACCACCCATTGCCCATGATTGGGCTGTCCTCTATAGAGCGAATAAAGCACATGGGACAGCGGCTCCATTTATCGCTCCAGGACAGAGTCCGGGTAAGGGACTGGCGGCAGCGACGTCATGAAACTTGAGATCCCTCGTGTACAGCATCCCAAAACTATGAAGCGGCTGATCCGATTGTATCCGGACATTGCCAGGGCGAAGGCTCACACTTCTGGAAAACAAACTACTCAAAGACAGGGCAATGCTCGATCTAGGAGGTATGGACTGCTGGACAGAATCGCAAGTACCTGCCGCCCCGCATAATTCCACGTTAACGCTAGCAGTAAGGTTACCGCTGTTGAGCAGGGCGATTTGAGTTTCATAGGTAGAATCCTCGGCAATCAGCGGGAATAGAAATCTGCGGATTGGCGTTCCAGACAACTCAAAAGTAGCCAGGTATTTATTATTCGGATCGGTAAAGGATACCGTTCCGACAATGCGGTCCACGGTGCTTGACACCTCAAACCATCCAACCTGGTTCAGCAGACTTGGATCATTTTCCAAAAGATCCCATATATTGCCCTTGATCTGGCCATTAACCGGGACCAGGAAAGTAACGGGATTGGCCAAAACGTTGCCGTTATCCGCGTGCATGGTCAGGGTAACGGTTGCCCCGCTGTCCTGATTGGCATTAATAATATTCACCAGCGTTGCAGATTGTGATGAGATGGCGAACTTGGGCGAATAGATTCTGGTTACGCCGATATAGTTATCGACATTTATCCCGTTCATTGAAGCAGGAGATCCGCCTTTGTCAAAAATTTCGGTGAAAAGCAGGCCGATCTGGGATTTCACTCTCAGATAGCCTTGTTCTCCGCTGCTCTGAAGAGTGGCCGTATGCCCCTGGCGGGCAACGGACATCCGGTTTGATATCGAGGAAAACTGTTGAATCGAAGGATTGTAATATTCGGCGTCATCGAGCGTTTTGGCAGCATATTTTTTGTTCACGGCAGCGTCATCGCTGTTGTAACCGAATCCGCCTACGATTAGAACTCTATCATTCACGCCGTCCGCATCGTCATTCAGGAGTGTCGCGGTATGGGAGTACCGGCTCGAAGTCATGATGGATTCGATGAGCGAAAAATTGCCGGTCGTTGGGTCATAAATCTCACCGGTGTCCAAGGGGCCGGATGAATTCTTGCCTCCAACTATCAGTACCATACCGGTTGAAAGCAAAGTGCCGGTATGATTGCTGCGCTCCGCTACCATGGGCGAAGTCGGAGTAAACACTCCCGTCGAGGGATCATAGATCTCGGCAGAATTCAGATAGCTGCCGTTATAGCCGCCTGCGATGAGAACTCTTCCGTCGGGAAGAGTAACCGCCGTGTGGAATACCCTCGCGATGTTCATGCTTCCAGTTGCCTGGAAGGTGGATGTGTCCGGATCGTAGAGCTCTGCGGTTGCAGAAATCGAGATACCGTCAATGCCGCCGGCGAGCAACACCTTCCCATTACTTAAAAGCGTTGCGGTATGTGAATCCCTTGCCGACGTCATGAGTCCTGCTGCATATTCAAATGAACCGGCAGTAGAATCGTAAAGCTCCGCCGTGTTATTGAAGGATTGTGAATTCTGCCCGCCTGCAATCAGCACTTTCCCGTTTGACAGCCTAGTGGCCGAGTGCCTATATCGTCCGACATTCATCGTACCCGGAGCCGGGGAAAAATAGTTCCCACCCAGATGGTATATTTCGACGCTTTTTACAATTGTCGCGCCGCTTCTCCCCCGGCAATGAGGATTTGATCATTCTGAAGCAGCGTCGCTGTGTGCCCATAGCGGGGTGTTTTCAGGGTACCGTTTGTGTCCGTGAACATACCGCTTGAACTGCTAAACTGATACGAGGAGGCCGTGGTTTTCCCTGAATCGTAACCGCCGGCGATCAGCACTTGCCCCAACGCCGAACTCACTACAAAATCCGAGACTTGCTTTACCTCACGGTACGCTCCTGTAAGGCTTTTGTTTTGAGCCACTATCGTCCCCGTGCCGTCGGTTGTGTAATGGGTCACATCATAATAGGATGTGTTGTAGTTCGGATTGACGAAATTGAGCTCGACCGAGGCGTTGGCGTCTCGAGGAATTTCGGGAATGATAAAGTCATGAAGTGATTCGCGATAGTCCGAATACAGCGGAATGCCAACCATGCTGCTCAAATAGGGATCGAAGAAATTGCTACTGATCTTCCCGGAAGCACTGAATCCCGCGATGGCAGGCTGATCGGATTCAATCTGCAGTCGTCCTATATTCGTTGCATCCGCCGAATCAAGGCTGAAAAGCTGCGCCACGTCCACCGATGATTGGGCATTGGGCGCCAACTGCAGGGTAACGGGATTCACCAGATCATCGGCTGTGTCAAGCGTACCCCTAAGATCCACCTTCGGCGATCCAATATTGTTCAGGAGTGTTATGGTCAAAGCTGCGGTCGCATCGGACAGATTAACAAGGGATAATCCCGTAAACGAATCGGTCTGGCTGATGTATTTGGTTTGCCGGATCATCAGGTTATCGGTAAGAAGATCCAATTCATTGCTGGAAAAATTCACCACGGCCATTGTCGCCCAGTTGGGAGTAATCGTCACTGCCCCTGCCTGGTCTACGAACAGGTTGGGGTCGTCACCCACCGGAAAGGATCCGACAACGCCCTGAGTGGTAAAATCGTGCTGATGAACCACATCCTTGGAGGCAACCCCGTAATAGATGTATTTCTGATCTTGGGATAGCACCATATTCGCGGACCCAAGGGTTGCGCCCTCAAAAAACACCGTATCCTTGACATCGTTGGCTGCGTTATTTACAGCGCCGTCTTCGTATTCACTATCAACCGTCGGGACGATAGAGAGGCTGCTCTGGCCAAGCACCAGCCAATGATCCCCGTTCGGCGTAAGGATAGTGTCCGCGGGATAGCAGGCAATCATCTTGGTGTTTACGATCTTCCCGGAAGAAACTTTGAACACAAACAGAGCGTTGGCAACGCACGATGCGGCAGTATCGGAATCCATACTGGCAATCACGCCAAGCGTCTCATCCGCATTCAGCACTGCCTTGTTCGATATCGTGAAACTTGCCGCCGGGTAATCGGCCACGGGGGCGACCTTATATTTTGCGGTCATTGTCGAAGCGTCCGCAAAAACGACCTCGTTTGCCTCTACGTCGACTATCAGCAGGGTGCTGCCATCTTTCGTGACGGTTATCTGAGCAGGTCCCTGCAATCCGGTTAGTTTTCCCAATTCACTCCCCGTAGAAGCGTCGAATTTGATCACTGTGCCGGTCGGCGTGGAGGAGATGTAGCCTTTGCTCCCGTCGGGAGAAAGCGTGATGCGGCTGCCGAATCCAAAATATCCGTCGAAAGTATACGTAGCCTTCACCACCAGATCCTGCATGTCAATAACAAATATCCTATTGTCCAGGACCGAAACAACGGCGAGGCTCCTTCCATCCTGAAGTGGCGTAATAAACTCAGGCTTGCCTCCTGTAACGATTCTTTTGATCACCGCTCCTGTTTCAGCGGAAAAGACCAAAACAGTACCGGATCCGGCAAAGGCAACAAATCCAGTTTTCGAATCGGCTGAGAAAACGATATTAGGAGAGACGTTATCAGACGTGCTCTGATAGTTCGTGTCGAAAGATAGCAAGCCGGCTTGCGCACCTCCAACCAGCAAAATTGTGCTGTCCGCCAGCTCGACTGCGGCATGCTTGGATCTCGGAGCGGTCATAGAGGGTGCGGCTGTGAAGGCTTTGGAGGATGGATCGAATATTTCGATGCTACTGAGGGGTTGATCCGCTTCGCCGCCCGCGATCAGCGCTTTGCCGTCCGGAAGTATCGATGCGGTGTGGAATTTTCTCGCGGCCGCGAGACTGCCGACCGGGGAAAAACTGCGTGTGCCCGGATCATAGATTTCCGCGGAATCCAGCGCCGCGATACCGTTTGACCCGCCGGTAATTAATACTTTGCCGTCTGACAGAAGCGTTGCCGCATGATTAAGCCGGGGCGTGTTCATCGTACCGGTCGCTGAAAATGAATCCGTGGAAGGGTCGTATATCTCCGCGGAATTCAGGAATTGATCGCATTTGATTTCGCTGCTGTTGACATTATTGCATCCGCCCGCGATCAGGACTTTCCCGTCTGACAGCAATGTCGCGGTATGCCCTTCACGCGCAGCAACCATCGTCCCGCTCGTTTTAGCGAAACTGCCGCTGGACGCAGTATAGATTTCGCTGGAATTGAGAAAAGCTCCGTTAAAGCCGCCCGCTACAAGGATCTTTCCGCCACTCAATCGCGTGGCGGTCGCGTTTTGACGGGCTACGGACATAGCAGAAGTTAGAGTAAAAGTTTCCGTCGCAGGGTCGTATATTTCCGCCGAAGATAGATAACTGCCGTTATAGCCGCCGGCAATTAGAACAGTGCCGCTCTGCAAAAGCGTTGCTACGGCTCCGCCTCGGGGCGTCGCCATGGCATACTTACCGGGCGTAAAAGTCCCGGTTGCAGGAGAGAATAACTCTGCCGTCCTCAAATAGCGGTTATTAAATCCGCCAGCAATGAAAACTCTACCGCCAATCAGCCGGACAGCAATGAATTGCTCCCGGGCTACGCTCATTGTCCCAGTCGCAGGAACGATGGCGCCCGTTGCCGGGCTGTAGACATCCGCAGTGCCATTCATTGCCGTGTCATTCGGGTTAACGGTTGCGAAAACCCGTTTCTGCGCAGTGGCGGAAGGAACAAATAAAAGTAACGGCCATAAAAATAATAGTGCGGACCGGAAACGCATAGGTATCTCCAAAATGACGGATAAAAAGCTGCAAACTTCGCTTGTCATCTTTCCGGGTTTTTGCCGGTCAGATCGTTACTGCCCAAAAATAGTTTTCATTATATACGATCTCAGGTCAAGTAAGTTTGTGATAATAGAGAACTGTTCCCTGAATAGACGCGCGACCCGGCCGGAATGTTCGGCGGCTATCGACAAAAGGGGAACATTAATGTAAAAATTGTGCGTGCATTGGTTTCAAGACTAGTTATAAGCTTGTTCGTTCATTTGCAGGCGACCATTAATTAACATCAAGGAGGTGTAGGGTGACGCGAATTGCCTCTCCCAGCATTCTGTATTTCTTCATAGCCATATTATTGACATCGGTTTTTGCCATGCCGCTCGGAGCTCAGACAGCATCGGTACGCCTGGAAGGGATTACATGGAATCCTTCAGGGGATCCTATTTCTGGAGTGCTTTTGACGGCGGTAGAGAATACCACCGGGCGCCAACATGAAACTGTCAGCGACAGTGAAGGGTATTATCGATTTTTGGCGCTGCCTCCGGGGATCTATACGATTACGGCGAAGACAAAGGATTTCAAGGATGTCATCCATCGCGGCATCGCGCTGTACCCACCAGACACCATCACAGAAAACTTGACCTTCGAAGTCTCTGCTATCGAGAAAGAAGTCCCCTTGAGCGATTCCCTCCGGATTAACGATTCGGCAAGTTCCGGAGCGTTCCCGCGGCGTGAAATTGAAGCGTTGCCTCTCGTGGATCGCAATCCCCTCTCGCTCGTAATTTATCAGCCGGGAGTTCAGATATACGGAGGCAAGGAAAACGAGTCCACCGTAAACGGCACGCGAAAAGGGATGAACAGGACCATTATGGATGGGATGTCTGTCTCGGACCCCATCAATCTGGGAATGGGATCCTCTCTGCTGTCCATGAATCCGGATTCTGTCGCTGACGTTCAGATCGTGACTTCCGGCGCTAAAGCAGAATACGGCGGGTCCGGAGGAGGCTATTTTGTCGTAGCATCCCGCACGGGCGCCAAATCATGGACCGGGACCCTTTATGATTACTTTAGAAACAAAAATCTGAACGCCAATGAGTTTTTCACCAACGCCGCGAACCTTCCCCGGACAGGACTTACACGCAATATCTATGGAGGCACCGCGTCGGGCCCTCTGGGAGATAAGACTATTCTCTTTGCCAACGTCGAAGGCACTCGCATGAATCAGACGAGGCACATAAACAGCATGGTCCTTAGGGAAGAAGCCCGGGCCGGCGTCTTTCGCTGGTATGAACCGAATGACGGAACGCGGGATGATACGACACGGAGATCCTTCGACATTGTGGCGAACGATCCGCGAGAGCTCGGCATCGACCCCACGATAGCAGCCCAGCTCGCCAAATTTCCCAATGAACCGAACAACAACTATATCGGGGACGGATTGAACACGGGCGGGTACCTGTACGAAAGTCCCACCTATTTGCACCAACAACGACTAGCCGTCCGTGTCGACCGGGAAATCAATAAGAGCCAAAGGCTATTCTTCCGCTTCAACTGGCAGAATACCGATGCCACCGATACGCAGAACGACCCATTCGCTACGTATGCCGATACGCCTTTCCCCGTTTATAAAGATACCGTCTGGTCTCTCATGGGTGGATCGGATTGGGCAATCAATTCACATATGGTTAACGAACTGCGCATCGGATACACCAGCCCCGACATCAACATGGAGCGCCCTGCCCGGTCGACCGGCGCGATGGCAATACCGAATTCCTGGTCGAACCAGCAGGATCCATCTTTTCCGAGCTCCTATAAAGTTCCGGGATTAGACATCACGGATAACTTTTCCCACTCGATGAACGTGCATTCTTTCAAATACGGAGGAGCCTTCAGGAGGAGTCTACAGAAGAGAGTTGATTACAGCGGCGTGTATCCCGACGTGACGCTAGGAACGGATAAAGGCAATGGCGTGCCGAGTTCCATTGGCCCATCCGAACAGTCCGAAATCTCCGCGCGAGACCGGCAAATCTTTGAATCTCTTTACAATGATCTTCTCGGAAGAATGGAAAGTGTGAGCCTGACCTATAATTCAAGCCTGACTTCCGTGCTGCCGGCCGGGACCCAAAGTGAGCGGAGTTTCGCATCCAATGAATTTTCCGCCTTTATTCAGGACGACTGGAAAATCCGCCGAAACCTGACACTGAACCTGGGACTGCGTTACGACATATTCACGCCTCCAAAAGAGTCAGACGGATTCCAATCGGTGCTGGACAAAGCTTCGATGATCACGGCTTCCTCCGAAATTTCGGACTTCACGGTTGCAGCAGGCGACAAGTGGTATGAGCGAGACTGGAAAAACTTTGCGCCACGCGTGGGCTTTGCCTGGGACATTAAAGGGAACGGGAGCCTTGTGCTCCGCGGAGCCTACGGAATGTTCTACGACCGCCTCAACGGAGCGGTCACAAAATTTGTGGATCAAAACAGCTACGGATTTTCGCAAACGCTTTCGATATATCCGAATGAAAACGGAACCGATTGGAGGCTGAGCGACGGCATTCCTGTTCCCGGGCAGCCGTCCGCGCTATCTCTGCAGCCTTCCGCGACGCGCGTCCACTTCAATTGCGCTGATTAATCCGAATCTGCGCACGCCGCGCGTAGACCAATTCAATCTGACCCTGGAAAAGCGGTTTTGGGGAGCGGTTTTTGAATTCAGCTATACGGGCACGCGCGGGAAGAATCTGTTCCAATACACGAACCTTAACCAGACGAAAACCGCCGGAGATTACCTCCAGGCCTTCCAGGAGCTGCAGCAATATCGCGACATGGGCACGCCGGTGTCCGCTTCCAATACTCTCGTACGCATATTCGGCACGCCTCATGGCCGCCTTCGATGCCATGAATGGCTACAATTTTGACACCGGCCAGGCAGGCACCGCCGCAGATGAACTGGACCTTAATCACTTCGGGAAATATGCGACGGCCGCGACTGCCCCGGTATCCGATTTCTACATCAGGAACTTCCCTCAATTCAACAAAGTCCTTTACGGATCCAATACGGCCAAGTCATGGTACGATTCATTCCAGTTTGGCCTCCGCAAGAGCACTGCCGCGTATCAGATGCGGTTTTATTACACCTGGAGCAAATCTCTGGACACGATGTCATCCAGCGGAGAAACCTACGTAAGCCCGATCGATAGCTTCAATCCTGACTCCAACAAAGCGCCCAGCGATTTCGACAGGGAGCATGTTCTTAACCTCGCATTGGATTTCGCACTCCCGTTCGGCATAAGCCAGGAAGGCGATTCCGAATCGACTCCATGGTTGCACAGGATTTTTGGAGGATGGAACATGGGGGTTCTGTATATTTGGGAAAGCGGGCCTCGTTTCAGCGTCTATTCCGGCCGCGAAACTCAGTATGCCGGCGTCCAGAGCCTGGCCAGTTATGGCAGCACGCGCCCGGAGGGCGAGTTATCCAAAAATGAAGGCACCGTGTATTGGTTCACTCCGACTCAGGCGGATCAATTCACGTATCCGGCAGCAGGAGAAGCCGGTTCTTCCGGCAGAAATTACTACGTTGGCCCATCCTATTCCAATATCGATGCCGTGCTCCGCAAGACGTTCAAATGGGGCGAAAGGAAGTCCGTTCAATTGAGGCTAGAGGGCTACAATCTGTTCAATACCGCTCATTTTGGCCTCCCGATTAATACTATGGGCAAGCAATGGTTTCGGGACGATCCGAACAACTCAAGGCGCGCCGCGCTCGTTCCAAATAGCGCTGCAACTGGGATTCTAACGAAAACTGTGAGGGAATGCGGGCAAGCGAAGCGGAGAAATAAAATCAGGCCCATTTGGGTTCTGGCATCCGCTTCGCCCCGCCGGCATGAGATCCTTAACCGGCTGGGGATGCGGTTTCATGTCGATCCGAGCGGCATCGCGGAACCCGCCCGAAAATCCCATGAAACGCCGGCCGCGTATGCCGTCCGTATAGCCCGGTTGAAGGCGAAAGAAGCGGCCAAAAAACACCGGACGGGCCTGATACTCGGCGCGGATACGATTGTAGTGCTCGGCAACCGCATTTTGACAAAGCCTGAGTCGCGAGCGGACGCTCGATGCATGGCCGAGCGCCTCAGCGGCCGGTGGCATGAGGTTATTACAGGCATCTGCCTCTGGGATTGTGCCTCAAAGCATGGTTTTTCAGCCTCCAGCCGCACACGCGTCCACTTCCGTCGCTTGTCCTCCTCAGAAATCGAATGGTATCTCAAAACCGGCGAATATCGGGATAAGGCGGGCGCCTATGGCGTTCAAGGCTATGCCTCTTTATTTATCGATCGTCTCGAGGGCTGCTATTTCAATGTAGTGGGATTTCCCGTCGCGGTGTTCGAAAAGCTCTGCCGGAAATCAGGCATCAATCTGCTCAACGATCTGGACCGATTCGCTGAATCAGACCAAATCTCAGAATCTGGAATCTGGAATCTGGAATCGATACTACCCCCATCGCAGCTTTTCCCTCAGCAGCTTAAAAAATGCGCCTCCGAAGGGCAGCGCCAGTTTCAGAGTCGATTGCGCCCGGTGTACGCTGAGATGGTCCTGGGGCTGCAGAGGCATGCCAACCTGCCCGTCCACCGTCAGCATCACGTCCGCGCCGTGGCGCAGGCAGACGCCAACGGTATCCCTGTCGGAAATCACCACCGGACGGTTGGCCAGAGCATGCGGGCAAATGGGGGTGATGATAAAGGCATCCAGGGTTGGATAGAGGATCGGGCCGCCCGCCGCAAGCGAATAGGCGGTGGAACCGGTGGGCGTTGAAATAATCAGCCCGTCGGCGCGCGTAAAAAGCACCGGCTGCGAATTGACGCTGACCTCGAGATCGATAATGCGGGCTAACGCTCCTTTGTTTATGACGGCATCATTGAGCGCACGGTATTGCGCAATAACGGTGTCGTTCCGGATGACTTCCACATTCAAAAGCACGCGTTCTTCCAGACGGTATTCGCCTGAGAGCAATCCTTCAAAAGCAGCATGCATCTCATCCAGTTTCACCTCGGTAAGGAATCCCAGAGAACCGAGGTTGATGCCAAGTATGGGAACGCCTTTTGCTCCGATGAGCCGCGCCGCGTACAGCAGAGTGCCGTCGCCGCCGAAAACGCACACAATCTCGACCTTCCCGACCAGTTCTTCCGGCGGAGCAAAACAGGCACCGCCCGGGCACTGATCCGCCGCGGCCTTGTCCACAAATACTTCGACACCGCGGGATTGCAGCCAGGGAATGATGTCTCCGGCAATGTCGCGCACACGCGCATCCTGCCGTTTGAAAATAATTCCGATCTTCCGTACCTTTGGGTTCATGGCGTGGATCATAGCCCCTTTGCAAGCTGAAGGTACAATAAAAATTCCTGGTTTCCCTCCGCTCCGGCCACAGGCGAGGGGATGCTGCCTGCCACAACGAATCCTGCCTGGCGGGCAAATTCCGAAACTGCTTCAAGCGCGCGGAGGCGCTTGGCCGGTTCACGGACAATACCTCCCTTCCCTACTTCGCCTTTGCCGACTTCAAACTGAGGCTTAACCAGTACCACAATATCAACCGAAATTTCCGCATTGGTTCCATCGGACTGGCCGTCATCTGATTCCGGATTCCGGATTCCGGATTCCGGATTCTGACTCCTGACTCCTGACTCCTGACTCCTGACCAGAGCATCTCTCAGTGGGAGCAATATCTTTGTGACAGAAATAAAAGAAAGGTCGATGCAGACGAAGGAGATATCGGCAGGCAAGTCCGCCGGGCTGAGATTGCGGACATTGAATCCATCCCGGACCACTATGCGCGGATCGGATCGGAGTTTCCAGTCCATCTGCCCGTGCCCCACGTCAAACGCGTAAATCCGCGAAGCGCCGTGCTGAAGCAGGCAGTCGGTGAACCCGCCCGTGGAGGCTCCCAGATCGGCACACACCCGACCCGCCACGGGGATTTGAAAATGATCCAGCGCACCCTGAAGCTTGCCGCCTGCTCTGCTGGCAAACTGAACCTGATGCAGCACGCGTATCTCGGCCTCTGCATCCACCTGCTGGCCGGGCTTTTCAATCTTCTGCTCGTTGACCAGAATCCGGCCTGCCAACAGCAACGCCTGGGCCTTGTGCCGGCTCTCGGCGATTCCCCGCTCCACCAGTAGTTGATCGATGCGTCGTTTCATCGATTCATGCAGTGCGACTGACAATGAAGTGCGGCGATGCCGCGCAGAAATTGCGCGCCTTCGCCAAAATTGCGAATATCCTCCATCGCCGAGTCCGCCAGTTCTTTTGCCTTTTGCTTCGATGCTTCTATGCCGTAAAAAGCGGGGTAGGTTGCTTTTTTTACCTTCTCGTCCTTGCCGGCGGTCTTGCCCAGCACTTCGCTGCTGGAGGTGATATCCAGGATGTCATCCACAATCTGAAAGACCAATCCGATTTTTTGTCCGAACTCCGTCAGCGCGTGCAATGCCGCTGCATCCGCGCCCGCGGCGAGTGCACCGCAGCGAATGCATGCTTTTAACAGTGCCCCCGTCTTGGAGTAGTGGATATATTCCAGGGCATGCGCGCTGATGGGCTTGCCTTCCGATTCCAGGTCGACCACCTGTCCCCCGATCATTCCGTTGACGGTTCCGGTCGCCGCTGCAATCTCGCGGATGATGCACAACCGGACCGGATCGGAAAGCCCTGGGAATATCCGCCAGCACCTGATAGCACCGCGTCATCAGGGCATCTCCGGCCAGAATGGCGATCGCATCGCCGAAGATTTTGTGACAGGTCGGGAGCCCCCGTCTCAGGTCGTCGTTATCCAGCGCCGGCAGGTCGTCATGGATCAGGGAATAGGTGTGCATCATTTCGATTGCGGCGCCAAGGTGCAGAAGAACGTCGCGGTCTCCCGCAAGGCTCTCTCCCGAAGCCAGCACCAGAATGGGACGCACGCGCTTGCCTCCGGCAAAAACGGAATAGCGCATGGCTTTGTGAATAGTCTCAGGCTCTTCGCTTTCCGGCGGAAGCAGCCTTCCCAGGCAATCATCCACCAGCTTCTTTGACTCGCTCAGGTATACTTGTATGTCCATTGTATAAATCTAGGATTTACGATTGACGATTTTCGATTGAGAGATGACGTAGGATTTCGATCGTCAATCGTAAATCGTTATTATGCCCTCAGGGCTCGATGGCGTCGGGTATTTCCGAAAACGGCGTTTCTTTCATTTCACCGTCCGCCGTCTTGATTAGAATCTCCACTTTTCTCTCCGCCTCTTCCAGTTTTGAATTGCAGAAGCGGCTGACCTTGATGCCTTCCTCAAAAAGCTCCAACGCGCGGTCAAGAGTCAGATCGCCGGCCTCGAGTTGAACCACAATATCCTCGAGCGATTTCAGCGCCGATTCGAAATCTTTCACTTTCAATTCCATCCCCACCCCCCTGTCAATTTACGATTGACGATTTGACGAATGACGATTGGAGGATGATGGTTGACCTCAATCGTTATTCGTCAATGGTAAATCGTAATTGTTTTCGATACGGCAATCCAGTTCGCCTGAGCCAAGAGTTACCCGCACGTTGTCGCCCGGGGCGACGTCTGCAGCCCTTTTGACGATTGCGCCCTTTGAATCGCGGCAGAGCGCGAACCCGCGATTGAGAATGGCCAGCGGGCTGAGCGCATCCACCTTCCCGACCGCCAGCTCCAGGCGGGACCTCTCGTGATGCAACCGGGCATTGGCGGCAGAGATCAATCCCTGATATTCCCGCGCCAGAATATCCTTTTTATGCCGGATGATGCTGCGCAGATCGAGTGAATTCAAGCGCGTGGAAATCACTCTGCTCCCGGTGCCGGACTTCATGGGTAAAACGGTGCATCGCCTGCGACAGGCGCAGCGTGCTTTCGTCGAAGCGCTGCTGCAAATCGCGGATCTTGTTGGGCGCTACCGTGAACGCCTGGTTGTGGGCCAGGCGCTCGAGATACAGGCGGCGCCGCTCCAGTCCCCGGCGCACGGCCTGGGAAAGGCGTCCTCTCAGGGAGCTTACGCTCAGCCGCAGATCGTCCCGCGCACCCGAAACCATTTCGGCCGCCGCGGAAGGCGTCGGCGCTCTCAGGTCCGCCACAAAATCGGCAATCGTGTAATCCACTTCGTGCCCGACTGCCGAAATCAAGGGCAGCTCGGACTCATAGATCGCGCGCGCAACGATTTCCTCGTTAAAAGCCCAGAGATCCTCAATGGAACCTCCGCCGCGCCCGATGATGATGACGTCCATATCGCTGCGGCTGTTCAGACAGCGAATCCCCGCGGCAATTTCCTCCGCTGCCCCCTGACCCTGCACCTTGACCGGATACAGGAGCACATCAAGAGACGCATTGCGTCGTTTGAGAATCCGCAGCATGTCCCGGATCGCCGCACCCGTCGGGGACGTTACAATGCCTACCTTTCGCGGCAACAGGGGCAATGGAACCTTGTGGGCATCCTCAAACAGGCCTTCCTTGCGCAGTTTCTCTTTCAGCTGATCGAACGCCAGCTGGAGCGAACCCAATCCGACGGGCTCCATGTATTCCACGATGACCTGGTAATCGCCCCTGGGTTCATACACGCTCAGCCGGCCGCGGACGACAACTTCCATCCCATCCTCGGGGCGGAACTTCAGGTACATGTTGTTGTTTTTGAAGAACGCGGCCTTTATTTGAGCGCGCGAATCTTTGAGAGAAAAATAGAGATGGCCCGAAGTGTGACGCTTGAAATTGGAAATCTCTCCCTGAATCCAGAGGATACCCATCCCGTCAAGCGATCGCTTGATTTCCGATGTAATATCGTAGACAGAATGTATTTTTCGCTGCGAAAAGAGATCCACCGCTCATGTTTATCATGAAGGGTGGAGATTCACAATAGTCGGCCGTCGGCTATCAGCTATCGGCAGTCAGCGACAAGGTCAGAAGTCAGAAGAACTCCGGAAATAGAAGTCAATCTGGAATCTGGAATCTGGAATCTTTTTATGCTCCTAGCCGGAAAAGACAAAGCGGTCGGAATTGGGATTTGCGATCCAGGAAGAGAGCGAATGGCCATTCCGGTCCTTATCCGTCATCAGCGGATCTGCCTGCGCAACGGAGTCAAACTCCTGTTTCAGCTGCGGATCACAAAGCGACCAGTCGATATCGGCGGCCAACGGAGAGATGCCGGCCTCGCAGCCGGGGCTGTACTCGCCTGAACAAAAGTACTCGATGTGCGAATCCTCTCTGAAATAATTGCCGTGCGCAAACCCGGGAGGAAGCCAGATCCACTCCCCGAAATCCGCATCTTTTTGGGCCGGCATGTCGTAGAGGATTATTTTCCCAAACGTGAGAGACCCTTTGCGGATATCCAGTACCATGTCCGTCATACGGCCGCTCAGGGTTCTAACGAGCTTGCCCATATAGGGATTCCACTGAAAATGCAGCCCCCGAATGGTCCCCGGCCTTGAAAAACTCTCATTGCACTGCAAAAACTCAACGCCCGCCATGAAATCCAGCTGAGGATGGACCATAAAGTCGCTTTTGCGGAAATGCTCGGCAAAAAATCCGCGGTGGTCGCCAAACCGGCCAAACCGAATAACCTTAATGCCCGGAATCGCCAGGCTCTTCACATCCAGAATCTTCATCCTCGCCTCTCTTGGAAGGTTCCCGGTTTCCCGTTTCCAGTTTCCGGTTATCGAGATTCAACGGTGAACGGGAAACCGGAAACTCATAACACTGAGAGACTCTGATCATATCCAAGGGTTTCCCCCTGAACAACGCTAATTACATTTAAATACAATTAAAAACATTCTGATGACAACAGCCCGGATCTCTTACCCTAGACTTAGGCGTTTATTATAGGAGAGATTATTGTGATATTTGACCCGGCAGCCTCCGCATACGAAAAATTCATAAGGACTGGCAACCTTTCATATCTATACCAGATGGATACCTTCGACTGGATTGTCGTCGGCATATATTTCGGGATTCTGGCAATTCTGAGTTTCTATGGCCTGCACCGATACATGATGGTGTTTTTATACAAAAAGCATCATAACAAGGCGACTGCCCCTCAAGCCAGGTTTGAGGAATTGCCGCGGGTCACCATTCAGCTCCCTTCCTACAACGAGATGTACGTCATGGAACGGATCATCGATGCGGCTTGCGCCTTTGACTATCCGCGCGACAAGATGGACATCCAGGTACTGGACGATTCGACGGACGAGACGCAGAAGATTGCGCAGAACGCGGTTGAGCGCTGGAGCAACTTGGGAGCTGGATATTCAATACATCCACCGGGATGACAGGACCGGCTTCAAAGCGGGCGCGCTGGAGAACGGACTGCGCACAGCCAAGGGGGAGTTCGTTGCGATATTCGACGCCGATTTTGTGCCGGAACCGGATTTCCTCCAGAAATCGATCCACTACTTCACCGATCCGAAAGTGGGCCTGGTTCAGGGACGCTGGGAGCATCTGAATCGCGAATACTCGTTCCTCACCAGGACGCAGGCGATTTTTCTGGATGGCCATTTCATGCTCGAGAGCTATACCCGGTATCTGAGCGGGCGCTTTTTTAATTTCAACGGAACTGCAGGAATTCTGCGCAGAAAGACGATTGAAGAAGCGGGCGGCTGGGAACACGACACTTTAACCGAAGACCTGGACTTGAGCTACCGCGCCCAGATCAAGGGATGGAAGTTTGTTTTCCTGCCCGACCTGACCTGTCCCGCCGAGCTTCCGGTGGAAATTAATTCGTTCAAAACGCAGCAGTGCCGTTGGGCAAAAGGCGCGATGCAGACCTGCAAAAAGGTGCTCGGCCGGGTCCTGCGAGGCAACTTCGAAGGCGGCGAAAAACTCGAGGCCTGGTATCACCTCACCGGAAATATCTCCTACCCCCTGATGGTGCTTCTTTCCATCGTCCTGTTCCCTGCCATGATTGTGCGGTACAACCAGGGATGGTTTGAACTGGTGACGCTTGACCTTCCGCTTTTTATCCTGTCATTCAGCAGCGTATCCGCGTTCTACGTCACCTCTCAAAAAGCTCTTCACAAGGACTGGTTGAAGCGAATTCTTTACCTTCCAGGTCTGATGGCGGTGGGCATAGGGATGACGATCCCCGGAACCAAAGCCGTGCTGGAAGGCGCGTTCGGATTGAAAACTCCTTTTGTACGAACCCCTAAGTTTTCAGTTGAGGGGAACAAGGGAGAATGGATGAGCAAGAAGTATCGCTGCGACATCAATCTGCTCACCATTGTGGAAATAGTCTTCGGCCTTTATTTTGCGTTTGTCACAGTCTACGCCTGGAACATCGGGATCTATGGCGTCATCCCGTTCCTGCTTTTATTCATGTGTGGATACCTCTACACGGGCCTCTGGGCGCTGGCGCAAAGCGTGAAGCGTTCGTACGTGTGGGATTCTGTAGAGCGTTTCTTTTCCTCGCTCCGCCCTTACTGGCGCATGACAGATTACGAGTAGGAGTCTGTTGCTGCCAGCGCTGCTTCAAGGCTTGTGCCGGTTAGCGCCAGGTAATCGGATGGGGTGTCGATGTCCTGGACTGCGGCCGATTCTTCTGTGGGCAATTCCGTTGTTTCCTGCTGATGGCGCAGCAAAATGCTCTTGGGTCCCTCCTTCAGCGGCGCGTCCATGAACTCCTGAAAAAGATCCCGGTGAAAAATCGCCGGATGGCCGCGCTTTGCGCCGCATTTTGGAAAAACTATCCGTGATTCCGACGAGAGAAACAGTTCCGCAAGACGGCGCACCAGGTCTTCGGATACAGCCGGCTGATCCACCGGCCAAATCATGCCTGCAGCGTATTCAGGACCGATATTCGCAAACGCCAGCTGGATCGAGGACAGCTGCCCTCGGTCAGGATCGGAATTGATGCGGATATCCGCGGGCCAGTCCTGTATGCGCGGCTGAATGGCCGCAGCGGCCCTTCCCAAAATAATCACGGGGCGCGGCAATCCTGCATTTCGCAGCACCCGCAATATGCGCGTAATAAAAAGCTCCTCGCCCAGAGGCAGCAGCGCTTTCGGATACCCCATTCGTGTGGAATCGCCGGCGGCAAGTACAATCGGCAAAATAGATGCTAGCGGTCGCATGCGGGCAAATCCTCCGGCCGTCCAAAGTAACGGGCCTGAGTGCAATACTATAGACTGAAGACGTGGACTTCAGCACATTATTTACCTGCAGCCAATTTGCTGTAGAATGGAACCTATGAAGCAACGTACGCGCCTGCCGTTCACTTTCCTATTTGTAGTGTGCCTTTCCCTGCCGGCCTTCGCCGCCGATCCGGCCAAAACTCTGCGCGCGGACCTCACCCGGATTTTTTCCGACAGCCGGCTGGCGGATGCGCAGCTGGGAGTGGAGATCTTTTCGCTCGATCGTTCTGAAGTCTTGTATGAAAAAAATCCGTCGAAACTCTACATGCCCGCATCCAATAACAAGATCCTTACGGCCGCAGTCGCATTGACCTGTCTGGGGCCCGATTATCGCTTCAAAACGCACATCCTGACAGACGGCCAAATCCTCGATGGAGTGCTCAAAGGGAATCTGATTATCGTGGGATTCGGGGATCCATCCAGCTCGTCGAGAATCCCGCCCAAGGATCCCTTCCGGGCTTTCAGGGACTGGGCTGCAAAACTGAAGCAGCAGGGCATCTATGCTATCTCGGGAAGCATTCTCGGGGATGGAAGCGCTTTTGAAGAGACGGCATACGGACGAGGCTGGGCATGGGATGATCTGCCCGAAGGCTATGCCGCACCAGTCAGTGCCCTGCAGTTTAACGAAAATCTTATCGGGCTCGAAATCACACCTGGCTTGAAAGAGGGCTCCTTCGCCTCCATTAAAATGGAACCGCTGACGACGTATTTCACAGTAACAAACAAAGTGGTGACGGACGCCGCGAGCAAGTCTGCCCATATCGAAATCTCCCGCAGCCGGATCGATGACTCGGCCGTGGTCAGCGGCACAATACCTCCCGGAACGACCGCCGTCGCCCGCGCGGTTGCCGTGCAATACCCCGTCCTCTATTACCTGTCCGCGTTCAAGCATATCCTGAGCGAAGAAGGCATCGATGTTTCGAATTGCGAGATAAGAGAAACCAGAGGATCTCGTCCGCCATCGGCATCTCCGCTTTGGATCCACACGTCCGCTCCGTTATCGGAACTGATTGCTCCTATAATGAAAATGAGCCTGAATCTCAGTGCCGAAACTCTTGTGCGCACCCTGGCGCTCGAATTCCGCGGTGAAGGGAATTTTGCCCGGGGCAAGGAAGTTGTCGAAGAAACTCTCGGCAAGATGGGCATCGGCAAAGACAGCTATGCGTATGCCGATGGGTCCGGGCTGTCGCGCCTGAACCTTATCAGTGCGGACGCATTGGTCCGCATTCTGAAATATATGCACCAGCACCCGCACTTCCGCTGTTTTTACGATGCCCTCGCGATTGCCGGAGTCGATGGCACGCTGGCGACGCGGATGAAGAGGACGAAAGCGGAAAACAACGTCCATGCCAAAACCGGCACTTTTGCAAATGCATCCGCTCTGTCGGGATACGTGCAGACGGCAGACGGCGAAATGCTCGCGTTTTCTATCCTGGCCAATAATTATGTTGCATCCAAAGATGCAGCGGAATATGTACAGAACAAGGCATTGGCCAGGCTGGCCGGCTTCTCAAGGAAGGGAAAAAATAGATGCCAGATTCCTGATTCCAGATTCCAGATTCCAGATTCCTGATTCCAGACATCAGATTCTCGGATTTAGGCTGCAGATGCCGAAAATCCGGATTCTGAAATCTGGAATCTGGAATCTGGAATCCGGAGCGGAGAATACATATGATCGGTCTACTCTTATTGTTTTCTTTCATCGGGCAGATTCCCGCAGACCTATCGCATACAGGGCCGCCGGGCACCCGTCCGCTCGAGAAAAGCGCCTATTTTGCTTTTGTCGACCGCGACTATATTTTCACGGTCGAAGTCGTCAAGCCGGGGATCCCGCTGCTGAACTTCGTGTCCGTGACGGATCAGAACGCCAAGCTTCAGGCCAAAAACGTTCGATTCACCCTGGAGAACCGCAAGGCTGCAGCCAAGACATTCTCCATAGAAACAGGCGGCGCATCGCCGGCCATACCCACGGTTTTCTTGACGATACATCCAAGATCCTCTTTCGGGGTTCGTGTAAACGGAGATTTTGAAAATGCACAGGAGTTTCTGGGCGTTGCCATCCGGCTGGGCAGCGAGGAACTGAAGCTGGCGCCTCTTTCAAATTTCGATTTTGAGATTCTCGCGTCGAAGGTCAATCAGATAAATCTCGGATCGCCCGATTTCAGCGATGACTGGCGAGTTCTTAAGCTACGAAATTTGGGAGAACGCACTCCGGTCCGGAGACAATAATTCCTGATTCCGGATTCTGACTCCTGGCTCCTGGCTCCTGAATTCTGACTCCAGCTGGCAACGGCTCAAGATTTGAAGTATTGCGCCAACGCTTTCATCCAGGTATCGAGGCAATCTGCAGGAAATCCGCCGGCCTGCGCAAGTTCAGGCCTGCCTCCGCCTTTGCCGCCCAATTCGGCGGCAATCTTTTTTATGGCATCTCCGCAATTCCCCGGAAGGTCTTTGCTGCGTGCCAGGACGATCTGGCATGCATCGGCGATACCCAGGATTGCCACCACGCCGGGATTCACAGTCAGTTTCTGGGCCAGCACTTTGACGCTTTCGAGTTTACGCCCTGAAACAGTCCTGCAAACTACGCATCCGCGTTCCGTTTTTGACGCGCTCTGCAGTAGCTCTGAGGCTTCCATTTCCAGCAGCCTGTCCTCCAGCAGATCTTTCTCCCGGGTCAAAGCCGTACGTTCCTGCAAACACTTTTCGGTAATTTCAACAAGGGTATCCGGTGCGGCGGAATGAATCCGCGCCAGGTGTCTTAAAAGCGCGTGGTCTTTCTGCAGGAGTTTCAGCACTCTTCCGCCGGCGGCAAACTCCACCCGGGTTCCTCCCTTGTACCGCTCGAAATTCGATACGAAGATGGCGCCGATTTCGCCCGTGCTCCGGACATGCGTTCCACCGCACGGGGAGCGGTCGAATCCCTCGACATCGATAACGCGTATTTCCCCTTCCCGCTGAGATTCCTTTCGAACCCCGAGGGAACTCAGGCTGTTCCGATCCGTTGCCAGAATGTGGACCGCGCGGTTTTGAAACACCACCGTTGTGGCAAGTGTTTGAGCCTCCTCCATCTGCGCAGGCGAGGGCTGCGCCAAATCGATGTCAATGGTCGAGGTTTCCGCCCCCATGTGAAACGAAAGTGTCTGGGCCTGCGCCACCGCAATGAATGCCTGGGAGAGGATGTGCTGCCCTGTGTGCTGCTGCATATGATCGAAACGGCGCGCCCAGTCGATTGTCCCGGAAACAGCGCCGGCGGGGATCTCGCGATCGAGGACATGAAGGATTGCACCCGATTCATCCTCGAGCACTTTTAGGACGCGCGCATCATTCAGCATTCCCGTATCGTAAGGCTGACCGCCGGATTCAGGATAAAAGGCCGTCTGGTCCAGGACGACCGCGGGCTTTGCATCCATCTGCCGGCACTCCAGCACCGTTCCGGAAAATTCTTTCAAATAGGAGTCTGCGTAATAGAGCCGTTTCGTCATTATTCTCTTGCCCTCAAAATCCGGAAAGCGCATCTCCTGAAGACGGATTTTCATGCGCCCTGCCATTTTTCAAATTTGACACGCATTCCGTGCGATGTCTATACTGCCCCGTTATGAATTCAAACGACAGAGTATTTCATGGGACTACAATCCTGTTGGTCAAAAGAGGCAATCATACGGTTATTGCGGGCGACGGACAGGTGACGCTGGGAGACACGGTTATCAAGCAAAGCGCGCGCAAAATACGGCGCGTCTATAATGACCGCGTCCTCGTAGGCTTTGCCGGCGCGACGGCCGATGCATTCGCTCTCTTTGCGCGGCTGGAGGCAAAGCTCGAGCAATTTCAGGGCAACCTGAACCGGGCCGCCGTGGAACTTGCCCAGGAATGGCGTACAGACCGGGCATTGCGCCATCTGGAAGCGCTCCTGCTCGCTACGGACGGCAAATCAATTTATATGCTGTCCGGAACCGGGGATGTCATTGAACCCGACGACGGCGTACTGGCGGCTGGGTCCGGAGGAGTTTTTGCGCTTGCGGCGGCGCGCGCGTTGTTGCGCCACACAAAGCTTCCGGCCAACAAAATTGCCCGCGAAGCTTTGATAATCGCCAGCGAAATATGTGTTTTTACAAACAGCGAGATCATCGTCGAGGAAATATGAGCCTCTCATCACAGGGCTTCCGGCGACTCTCACAGGTCATCCTTTGGAGGGATTCGTACGTTCTCCTGAAAGCAGGTTTCGCGGGGATTTTTGAATCCCTTCAATAAAGCGCGAAATTTGCGATCTCCCTCCTTTTCCATTTGTGTGAACCCATGCAAGAAAGCTTAAAACGGCGCAAAGACAAAGCGCGCGGTCTGGATGAAATGTCGCCCAGGGAGATCGTCGAGCAGCTCGACCGGTACGTCGTGGGGCAGCAGGCAGCGAAGAAGGCCGTCGCAATCGCCTTGCGCAACCGCATCCGCCGTCAGAAACTGGACGAGGAGATGGCCCAGGAGATCGCGCCCAAGAATATCATCATGATCGGGCCTACCGGCGTGGGCAAAACTGAAATCGCGCGCCGGCTTGCGCGGCTGGCCAACTCCCCGTTTCTGAAAGTTGAAGCGACCAAGTTCACCGAAGTGGGCTACGTGGGACGCGATGTCGAATCCATGGTGCGCGACCTGGCGGAGATCGCCGTGGACATGGTCCGCGAAGAGAAAATCAACGAGATTGAAGAAAAAGCGGAACAGAACGCGGAAGAGCGGCTGCTCGACATGCTGTTGGCATCGATCCAGAATGTCCCGGGAGAGGGAGCGGCGGAAAGCGGGAAAGACCTGACCCGCATCGAGTCCATGCGGGAAAAACTGCGCAAACAGCTCCGCGCAGGCAAACTGGACCAGCGCATGGTTGAGCTCGAAGTCCGGGATCATCCGATGAACCCGATCTCGCTCCAGTTTTTCGACGGTTCCAGCATCGAGGAACTCCAGTTCAATATGCGGGACATGCTTTCAGGCATGATAGAGGGCAAGGCAAAAAAGCGCCGGATGCCGGTGGCAGAGGCCGCGGATTATATCATGCAGGAGGAAGAACAGAAGCTGGTGGATATGGAACAGGTCGCACGGCTTGCGCTCGACCGCGTTGAGCAGAGCGGCATCATATTTCTCGACGAAATCGACAAGATTGCCGGACGCGAGTCGGGGCACGGACCGGATGTCAGCCGCGAAGGCGTGCAGCGCGATATCCTGCCCATCGTGGAAGGCACCAGCGTCAACACCCGCTATGGAATGCTGCGCACGGACCATATCCTTTTCATAGCCGCGGGCGCATTCCACGTCTCGAAGCCGACAGACCTTATCCCGGAGCTGCAGGGAAGATTTCCCATAAGAGTGGAAATGAGTCCTTTGAATGAAAACGATTTCATCCGGATCCTGAAAGAGCCGAAGAACGCTTTGATCAAACAATACACCGCGCTGCTGGGGACAGAAGGGATGAAGCTCCGGTTCACCGCGGATGCGATCCGCGAAATAGCCAGACTCGCGTGCCTGGTGAATGAAAGCTCGGAAAACATCGGCGCCCGCCGACTCCATACCATCGTGGAAGCGCTGCTGGAAGATGTGTCCTTCGAAGGACAGCAGCGCAAAGTGAAACACGTCGAAATCACGGCAGAATTTGTCCGCAAAAAGCTGGGGGGCATCATTCAAGACAAGGATTTGAGCCGGTATATTCTCTAATGCGGAAAACGCGATGTAGCAAAATTCAAATTCTGAACGCAACGATGTTTCTCGCTGCGTGGGCGGCGTTCAGCGCTGGTTGCGCCAAAGTCGGAGAGCCACAACCTCCGGAAATCCACATTCCAAAACCGGCGGCAGATCTGACCGCGCATCAGGTATCGGATGCGATCGTGCTTACATTCGCAAAGCCGCTGCTAAATACGGACGGGTCGTCGGCAACCACCCTGGCAAGGATTGAAGTGTTCCGTCTTCTCGAAGATTTACGCCAGGGCCTCACGTCAAATCCGCTGCCGGAAGAACAGTTCGCTCAGAGCGCGGTGCGCATCCTGTCCATTGCGTCCCCCAGCTTTCCCGGTTTTCTGCAGGAAGAATCCTTTATTGTAAAGGACACGCCCGAGCTTCCGGATAAATCTGCCATTTATTCTCATGCGTTTCGCTACGCCGTCCTTTTCATAAACAAGAAAAACCAGGCGGCCGGCTTCAGCAACCAGGCGTTCATCGCACCCATCGCCATTCCGCTTCCTCCGGCAGGGATTTCGGCAAGCGTGAGGGAAGATGCCATACGGTTAAGCTGGGTGGAGCCAGCGGAGAACATGGATGGATCCAAACCACCGCGTTTCGTCGGGTACAACATTTATAAGTCGAAGGATCCGCAGACGATGCCCTCTGTGCCGGTCAATCCCAACCCTTTGCAAAAACCCGAATTTGAGGATCGCGACTTTCAATTTGACCAAACGTATCACTACGCGATCAGAATAGTGGGGAGTAGTCACGATCCCTATTCGGTAAGCCTTCTATCCGATATTCTTCGCGTTGAAGCGCGCGACACTTTTCCCCCGGCTCCGCCGGAAAGCTTCAACGCAGTCCGTGAGGGCAGCGATGTCGTTCTGCTTTGGGTGCCGCCCGACTCGCCGGATGTGGCCGGCTACCGAATTTACCGGCTGGACAAGAAATCAGGCTCCCGTGCGCTGCTTCAAAAGAATATAATCACGGCTTTGAGTATTCGCGACAGGCAGGTGGAATCCGAAAAGCAATACGAGTACTCTATACAGGCCGTGGACGCGCACGGCAATGAAAGCGCTCCGGTTCGAACGGAAGTGGATAGCCGCTAGCATGCATATACGTTGTTTATCTTTTGACTCGGAGACGCGAAGGCTCTAATTTTTTTTGAGATAAACGAGAAACAGGAGAAGGTTCTATGAAATTTTTCTTGGACACCGCAAATATTGACGAAATACGAAACGCGGCGGAGTATGGGTTGATCGATGGAGTGACGACCAATCCATCGCTCGTCAGCAAAGAAGGTCGAGATTTCAAAGAAATCCTGCTGGAAATAACCAAGATCGTGGATGGCCCGATCAGCGCGGAAGTCGTAAGCACAGATGCGTCGGGAATCCTGCGCGAGGCTTACGAATTAGCGAAGATTCACAAGAATATTGTCGTGAAAGTCCCGATGATCAAGGAAGGGATGAAGGCGCTCAAACAGCTGTCCAAAGACGGGATCAAGACCAATATCACTCTTGTTTTTAGCGCAAACCAGGCTCTCGTCGCCGCGAAGCTCGGGGCGACCTATGTTTCACCGTTCGTCGGCAGGTTTGACGACATCAGCGAAGTGGGGATGGATCTGATCGGCGACCTCGCCCAGATCTTCGCCAATTACCAGTTCCCGACACAAATCCTTGTTGCCAGCATCCGCAATCCGCTGCACGTGCGGGAAGCCGCGCTAGTAGGCGCGCATGTCGCCACCATGCCCTTTAAAGTGCTGGAACAGCTTCTCAAGCATCCTCTGACGGACATCGGGCTGGAGCGATTCCTGAAAGACTGGGAAAAGATGCCCAAGCCTGCTCAGAAGTAGAACGGGACGGAGTCAGAGTTAGAAATATCAGCGTTCATCTGTCAGCTATCGGCTCTCAGCTGTCAGCTATCAGCCATCAGCTCTCAGCCGTCAGAAGTAAGAATGTCGCTATCGGAATCGGGGTCGCATTGGTTTTTCAAAAGCTGAAAGCTGAATGCTGAGAGCTGAGAGCTGAATGCTGAGCGCTGAAAGCCAATGGCCACGCGCCTATGATTTTGGGGGCGTTGAGTTGGCTTGAACAAACGGCAGCAGCTCTCCAACAAGATAGAGCGATCCGGTCACTACGACAAGTCCCGATGCCGAACATTCCTTCCACGCCGCACGAAGAGCCTCACGCATATTGGAATGAATTTTCATGCAGGGGGCATAGCGCGTATGCATCGCCGCCACTTCTGCCGGAGCGGCCGAGCGTGTGTTGACCAGGGGTGTGAGATGAATGCTTGTGGCAACGGGAAAGATTGCGCTGCCGATTCCCCGTATGTTTTTATCGCGCACCACGCCGAAGACGAAATGCACTTCTTTTTCCTTCTCTTTTATCAAGAAATCCCGCAATAGCTGGGCGCCTTCAGGATTGTGCGCTCCATCCAGCAACGTGCGCCGTCGCGATTGATATTCGTCCAGTCTCCCTGACCAGACTGTGCCGGCGAGCCCTGCGCGAATATCTTGAATCTTAATCGGGAAAGATTGCAGAGCCTCGATCGCCAGGACGGCGAGCGTAGCGTTACGGACCTGATACTCTCCGGCAAGAGACAGCCGCAGATTCCTGTACAGGCGGCGGGGAGTGCGGAGATCAAACGAAAAGCGCCCGCGTTTTTCCCTCTGGTTTCGTATGGCACAGTCCTGAAAAGCTTCCAGGATCGGGGCTCGGACTGCTTTCGCCTGACGGCAGATGACGCGCCGCGGCGCGGGAGTGTTGCATCCGGAGATTACCGGCACACCCTCTTTGATGATACCCGCTTTTTCGCCGGCGATTTTGGTGAGGGTGCGCCCCAGATAATTTTGATGATCCAGCGAAATTCCCGTAATCACGCTTACCAGCGGATGGATGATGTTGGTTGAATCCAGCTTCCCTCCCAATCCAACTTCGAACACTGCGATATCGACCTTTGCCTTTGCGAAATTCAGAAAAGCGGCGCAGGTAAGAAATTCAAAAGTCGTCAGAGGCCGGTCGAGAATTTTATTCTCCAGCAGCGTTGTTTCGGTTTTCCGGATGCGTGTCGCCAGGGCGGCGAAGCGGCGCGCGGAAACCTGCCGCCCGTTGACCCGGATTCGCTCCTCTACCCGCACCAGGTGGGGCGAAGTGTAGAGACCGGTGACCAGGCCTGCATGACGCAGGATGGACTCCGACATGGCGGCAACGCTTCCCTTCCCGTTCGTGCCGGCGATGTGAATCGAAGGGTACTTGTCCTGCGGATTGCCCAGGGCTTCCATCATGGCCCGCGTCCGGTGCAGGCCAAGGTGCATCATCTGCACTTCATTCCCTTTGCTGGCTAAATATTCCACTGCTTCGCTGTGGTTCATGGGTTTCAGGCAGGAGGTTTATATTCGCTCCGGAGAATTGAATCGATGAGTGTCGGGCTCCCTCTTCAGCTAAAAACTGGATTATAGTCGAAAGTATCTTGCTCGACCAATTTGATTTGAGGTCGCTAAACGGACTCACGAATCACACGCACCATCGGGGTCGGGGTCGGAATCGGGGTCGAACATATCTTAATCGGGGACCGAACGGTCTCATCCTATCTGTAAATTCGATCCCGATACTGATTCCGACCCCGATAGCAGAACACTACCAGGAGCCGCGAACTCTATGGCTGAATCGAATAGAACGGGCCTTACTTCGCGGAAAGCTCGAGGTACATCACCTCAACGATGCTAGGAAAACTAAAACCGCCGGGCTTAGCGGGAGCGGTGGAAATTCCGAACGCTGTCTTAATCTCCTCCAGCGACTTCCCTTCCTTGATTAGCGATTTGACTCTATCCTGTTTTTCCTGAAGGCTTTTCATCTCGGCTTCAACATCGCTCTTGACGGCGATGGCACCGTGCCCAGGGACATATCTATCGGCATTAAGATCCAAAAGCGCTTTTAGCGTTTTGATCAATCCGGTGGATGTCCCGCCCTTCTGCCTGTGAATCAGGGGGTCCCTCCCGATAAAGACAAGATCCCCGACAAAAGCCAGCTTCCTGTCAGGGAAAAAGACGACAGCGTCGCCGCTCGTGTGCGCCGGGCCGAAATGTAGCAACTGGATGCGCTCCGGGGCGATGTCGAAATCCATCTTGTCCGTAAATGTCCTGGTAGGCAAAAAAGCCTGCAACGCCTGGGCGTTTGGCGCTTTGAACGCCTCCGTCATTTCGTTTTTTGCCTGGGTGCTGGACAGGATCTCGAGTCCTTTCGGAAATCCCGCAAGTCCGTTGACATGATCTCCGTCACTGTGCGTCAAAATCAGCTTGGTGAGCGGTTTCGAAGTCACCTTCTTAATTTCATCGATCATCTTTTGCGCGGAATCGGCTGTCATCTCGGCATCGATGACCGCCACTTCCTTCTCGCCGACGACAAATCCGGTGTTTGCCAATCCACCCTTCACGATATAGATGTTGTCCGTAATTTTTTCGGCAGTAATCGCAGACTGCTGTTGGGAAAATCCGATACCCATCACCATCAAACTGAATACAACGCCTAAGGCCAGCTTCTTAATTATCTTCATCACTCCTCCTTGGTGTGTCACTTCTCTCGCGGCTTTAACGCCGAGCGCAGCTTGTCGGCGAGTGTCCCAAAGCCCTCGGCGGAAGGAGTCTTGCGTTCCGCCCACTCGCGCACTTCCTCGGCCTCGCGCGCTTCCTGCACCGCTTTCGCGCTCAGGCGGATGCGCCGGCCTGCCGGATCGACTTCCAGCACGATAACCTCGACGTCCGCTCCGACCGGAAAGGCTCGCGGGACATCGCCTTCCTTCGCGATCCCGGTTTCGCTCATTGGGATGAGGCCGGTACGACCGGGGGCCAAGAACACGAAAACGCCGAATTTCTCGTGTCGCTCAACCTTTCCAGTCAGGCGCGCACCCGGAACGATGCCGGGCCGGACTCCCGCGGCCTGCTCGGTCGGCGCCAGGCCTTCCTGAACGAGCGCCACGCCGATCCGTTTCTGTTCGAGGTCGATGGATAGAATCTCGAATGTGCCCGTCATCCCTGGCGTGACCTGTCCCGACCAGCCTCCCGATCCTCCGGTCGGCGCGAACGTCGAAGCATGGGCCAGCGCTTCGATGCCCGGCTCGAGTTCCACAAACGCGCCGAATTGCGCGATGCGCGTGACCCGGCCAGGCCGCAGCTGGCCTACTTCGTACGTTTCGCTCACCCTCGACCACGGGTCGGCAGAGAGCTGTTTCAACCCGAGCGAGATCTTCTGCTTGTCCTCATCCACGCGCAGAACCTTGACCGTGATCTCCTCGCCTGATCTTGACGATCTCCGAAGGGGCCGACACGCGGGACCACGACATTTCCGACACGTGGAGCAGGCCCTGGACCCCGGCGCCGAGATCGACGAAGGCGCCGAAATCGCGGACGGAGGTGACACGGCCGGTCATGACAGCGCCGGGGACGATCTGGTCGCGGATTTCGGCGGCGTTCGCCTGCTGCTCCTCCTCGAGGAGTGCCCGCCGGGAGACGACGATATTCGAGCCGCCTTCCTTGTACTCGATAATCCGGAATTGGTAGACCTGCCCTTCGTGCGCCGACGCGTCCGCGCCGCGGACGTCGATCTGGGAAATCGGGCAGAACGCGCGCTGGCGGCCAAGGCGCACCTCGTAGCCGCCCTTTATCGCCCGTTCCACCTTCCCTTCCACCGGCAGGCCGCTGTGAAAAGCGTCTTCAAACTGCCGATCGCTCGCGGTCGCTCCCGCCAGCCTTCGGGAAATCGTCAGCCCGCCAGCCGTCGACACCACCATCGCCTGAATGCGATCGCCAATCGCGACCTCGACCTCGCCGTCGGCGTTCCTCAATTCGTCGATCTGGATGACCGCCTCGCCCTTGCCTCCAACGTCGACTAGCGCAACCTCCGGGCCGATGGCGACGATCCTGCCCTCAACGATTTCGCCCTTCTCGAGTCGCTTGGCTTGAAGCGAAGCCTCGAACATGGCGGCAAAGTCTTCCTCTTCCGGATCACTCACAGCACGCTCCTTGTCTTGATTGGTCTTCGACCGCCGGCACTCCTTCCCTGGCGCGTGCACGAACGGACTCAGCGATTGTACCAGCAGGATCAAATCCCAAGAAGGGGGAACTCGTTAGCCCGGCAGGACTCCCGAAGGCAGATCCGTTCGGCTGCAAGCGGCGGTTGACCGCAGAACAGAATCACATAAATGCCCTGTTTCCCTGAAGGGGCATTCATGAATATAATAAATAGGACAAGCGGTCTCTTCATAATGGTAAAGAGGCGAATGATGGAAAAATACCGAGTGAAACCAGGCAGCAAAGTGCGCATACAGGATTGGGATCCGGACGACCGATCGGCCTTTGACATGACAAAAGAGCAGGCAAAGACACAGTTGTTTGCATTAAATAAAAAATTGGAAGCGCTCCAGGAAATATTATATGCGGAGCATAAGCATAAAATCCTGATCGTGATTCAAGCGATGGACACCGCCGGGAAAGACAGTGTGATCCGATCGGTGTTTGAAGGCGTCAATCCACAAGGGGTGAGAGTAGCGTCGTTCAAGGCGCCGACGCCAGAAGAACGGGATCATGACTATCTCTGGCGTGTGCATAAGGAAACGCCCGGCAAAGGGCAAATAGTGGTCTTCAATCGAAGTCATTACGAAGATGTATTAGTTGTCCGCGTTCATCAGTTGGTTCCGGAAGACGTATGGAAAAACCGCTACCGGCAGATCAACGAGTTTGAAAGGATGCTGGTCCAGGAGGGGACGACTTTGCTGAAGTTTTACCTGAACATCAACCTCGCAGATCAGAAGAAAAGGTTGCAGGACCGCCTGGACGATGAGACCAAGCATTGGAAATTCAACGTAGACGATTTAAAGGAAAGACGCTTTTGGAAGCCATATATGAAGGCTTACGAAGACGTCATGGAAAAAACAAGCACTCGGTGGGCGCCTTGGTACATTGTTCCGGCGCGGACAAAATGGTATCGCAACCTGGTGATCGCTACTACCTTGGTGAAAGAGCTCTCGCGGTTGGATATGCGTTATCCGCCGGCGGCGCCGGAGTTGAAGAAAATCATCATTCGATAGATGTCGGATTTATTAAAGCTGGGGACAAACAGTATTTCGCTCGGCTCAATCCTCATGCGTCAGGATTTGGACTTTCCCGGCTTAATGAATACCTGCTTTAGCGTTGTAACTCCCCGCGGAGTGATACTCATTGTCTTGAGGGTCAATTTTTTCCCATTTTTTGATATTGCATATTCTTCCGTCAGCGAAATTTCAGTTCTTTCATCCCGGATTGTTCTGGTCTCCGTGCCTGAATTGATCAGCTTGTTATTTTGCCATCTGGTCCTGGATGTGAATCCGCCCCGACCGTCCGAAGCAACATTAATGCACTGGCTCCCATCCAACGCGAATGTCTGAGGAACAGTCCATTCTTTGCCATATGCTGTGAATTTTCGTGTTACCTGTAGCTCCCCATCTGTCTGAACGATCATCAGCGTTAAATCTCCCAACTGTCTTGCCGGTGATTCCTCGGGGGAGCCATTCCCATCAGATCCATTTGGATTGTCCGGGTATCCTACGCTGCCGCGAGAGACATCTCTATCTCCGCTAATGTTTATCTTTGGGGGCGCCGGAGATGTATGCTTCGACTCGCTCTGATCCGGATCGAGGATCCAGACCCCACTTAGGTTGACCGCTTTTTCAGCAGCCGGCTTTGCGCTTGCCAGACTCATCCCTGCGATGATGATTAACCACAGAGTTCTCATTGCCTTGCCTCCGGAGAACTTGTCCAATAATCATTGGGAGACGCTATCCAGGCACAATCCCTTCACGCTAAAGTTGGTGGCAGAAAATCATAAAATTGGACTAAATCAGAAATAGTCGGACGGCTGGAAACTCTTGCCAGCCGCCCATTTGATTGGTTTGCATTATTTGCCGGCAACTGCTGCCCGTCTCTCTTAATCAGTAGCCTGAATTGACACTGGCTACAGATAGGACGTTGAACACTAGCCCTTCTTCAGCATCTTAATCTCTTCGGGCGAATATTTCAGACGAGGGTGCGAAGGGTGCAGCGAAACGTCACCTACTGTCATGTCATAGGTGGGAGCAAAGAGAACGTGCATCCACTGAAAAGGTTTATTTACCTTCGTGATGGCAATTGGACCATGCACTAATCCTTTAGGCATGTAGAGAATACAGGTGGTGTTC
This sequence comes from uncultured Acidobacteriota bacterium, assembly GCA_963761825.1. Taxonomy (GTDB): domain Bacteria; phylum Acidobacteriota; class UBA6911; order UBA6911; family UBA6911; genus UBA6911. The sequence continues at coordinate 245,880 of CAVXIH010000010.1, read as the reverse complement.
ACTATATGTTTCTCGCCTTCCTCGCCAAAATGCACTTCGATTTCGGCGTCGAAATCGTAGTAATTCTGGGAGTTACTGCCAAAGATGAAAAATATTTCGTCGCCACTGTGGGCGTGGGCTGGATGAGGAAATGCGATCGGTTCGGTAACGCTAAGCAGTTGGACTTCAACTGGAAAGTTGGGAAACCTCGTACCATCACAACCTTTTTCAGCGCATATGTGCAGCGATGGCGTCCTTCCTTTTTCCAACGGTTCTCTTATTATGTACTTCCCGTACTTGGTCTCGGCCATTTTGAATCCTCCTTTTATTTAGCTTCAGCAATAACGGCAAAAGATACCGATAAATCGGAACCGGACTACGTCCATAATAGGTTTGAGCCGATAGGCAGAATTTTTTTCAAAATCCTTTTTCTATCAAGCCAATCTCTGGCTTCGATCCTACTACAGGTTGGGGCTAAGGGATGTGAAATTATGAACACCAAATCAGATTCAATTGATCTAAATCGAATTGACAGAAAGAAAATTACGCCCCCGGGGAAATTCCACCTCCCGGATCCTGAATTTAACAACTATGCGTATCAGAGACCTGTCCATAACGGCAGGAATCATTTGCCGGACAAATGAGCTGCCCTGCTCGTTTTTTTCGCATTATCAAATGGATTCGAGCATAAATAATCCTAGCTGGTATTCGTTTCAGATTTCTGATCCGCCCATAATTGGATTCTGAGCTAGAGGTCAGACAATCTTTGAAACTGTATTGCAGGTGAGTTTTTCCTTCAATTCCCAAGGAGGCTTTATGTTGAGAAGATCGATCGCCTTTTTGTTAATTGGCTTTCTCGTGAGTGGACAGGTCGTCGCGGCGACCTCAAATTGGGGTGCTGTCCAAGCTCTCGCGCTGGGTGAAAAGATTCAGGTGAATTTATCGACAGGGAAAAAGATGAAGGGGAAACTGGACCATGTGACCTCGGAATCGGTGTTTTTGCAGATCGATGGCAAAGTGATGGAGGTCTCGCAGAAAGAGATCAGCCGGCTGTATCTCAAGAAAAAAGGCAATTGGCAGAAATCAACGCTTTTTGGCACGGCGATTGGTGCGGCGGCGGGGGGAGGAATCGCAGCCGGCGTCATGGAAAGGGAGACGGGATTTGGCGGGGCTGTGGCAGGCACCGTTGTTCTTTTTGCCGCGATCGGGGCAGGTATCGGCTACGCCATGAGGCCAGGCAAGTCGGTTTTGATTTATGAAGTCCCATCGCAGATTCGTTGATGTTTGAAGGGAGTCGGTAGCGTTAGACTCCCGCGCCTGGGGAGCAGAAATATGTCCTTGACATCTGCTTTCATAGGACGACTTCGAGACAACAATGATCTGGGAAAAGTCAATATCTCGATGCCGCGCGCAGAAGCACGAGGAGCTTCACTATCTGCCCATTTCGCTGCCTATATCCTCAATGGCATCCACGACCATTCCCGTTCCTACGGCGATCATGAGGATATCCGAGGCCACGCGCACAAAGCGGTGTCTCGAAGGCGCAGGCCCCAATTGCACAAGGATCGCCGGCGGCAGATCATAAAAGATGACGTCCCGCGGAAGGGGCCGGCCAATCATCCACTTTTTTGCCTGACCAGGCGGCATGCAACCGTTGTTCTTCTTGGCGAGGCCCGGTGGGCAGCGCCCGCTCCGAAATGTATCACCGTAGTATTTGTGGATGAATATCCGGCTTTCACTGCTGAAGTGTTGACTCGCTTTCCCGCCATGCCCGTCCTCTTCGCCGGATACCCCTCGGTCGTGCCCCTTTCCCTGCGTCTTCTTTTCACTGTGCTTTTCGACGCCTTTGCCGCCGGCCTTGGAGGGCTTGTCTGCGAGCGCCGGATTCGCTACAAATAGCGCGGAAAATACGAGAGCCGATGCAAGGCTCACCAGCAAAACAAACCGTCGCATGATGTCCTCCCATTCGTAAGATTATGGATTTACCCTCAGGCGCCTCCGTTGACTTCTTTCCGACCTGTCCGTGGCCTTGCCAATCTTCCGAGGGCAAACAATCCCATCTGAAAATGTCCAGCAATCATCACCTGTCGCACTTATAATCGGCTGAAATACGGTCGTGGATAGCGAAAACTCTGCACTTGTCGGGATATCGGGCACTCGTAAACTGGCGCACTGTCGAGATACAGCGTTCCAGGAAAATGATAACTCCCGGCGGATTGCTTTCCAGAACACGCGACTTCTCGGGACTTGGGGGTTAATTGCTGGGGATTGAGCGCGGCCAGCAGTTTGGCTTCCCGCTGAAACCGTGCAATGCGGTCAGCATCGCGTGCGAACTCTTCAGGCAGAACTCTGATCGCCACGTCTTTCGCTGGGATCGTTTGGACCACCCAAATGCCAGTTTGCATTTTACATAAAACAGAATTATCGGAATGCAATAGGGTCTCTTGCCGGGGATTACGCAAATGTGCAGCTTAAACGTTGCCCTTTGGTTCGGTGGGAGCCTGTCAAAGAGTTTCTAGCCCAACGCATCGAAATCAAGGCTGCCCGGTGGTGGCGCCGCAACTATGCCGTTCTGGGTAAAGAAGTACTGACATTCACTGCTTTGGATGCTTCCTCAAATCCAATCGTGGTGTAATAGATCGCCCTGTCAAAGAACAATACGACCCTGTTGTTGAGATCTAGTCCCAGATGGAGATCCATGGCCGTGTCGAGAAAACCATCGGCCTGGATCTTGAGCCAAAGCACCCGGCGCGAAATGATCAGGGCCTGGATCACCTCTGACAGGGCAAAACCTTCTGCGAAACGCTGCCGTCCGAGTGCGACATACTCCCGCTCAATATCCTCTCTAGTCGTCTGTTCCGAAATAGACTGCCCGAGGTAACTGTAGACTTTGTACACTCTCGTAAAAAGCTGATCTTCATCCCAGTTGTGGAATGTGGGCGTGCCCGGATGCGTCCGGACTATCTCGAGCCACTGTTTGGCCAGAGACTCGGCATTGCGCTCGATCAGACTGACAAGATTGTTTGCATGATACATATCGCTCCTCCTCGAGAATTGAGTGTTGCGCCTGGGCAAAATCAAAATGTCCCGGATCTCATCAAAGCTCGTATACTTCCCAGCAGCCGGGCGGGAGAAGGCAGATCCAAACAAAAAGGACAGGAGCATCTACGGCCAACGTGGTCCGGCGTGTATTAGTGCTGTGGCGTAGTCACGAATAATTCTTCTCGAAAATTGTGACGCGTCCGCCGGCAACTGTCAAGATTCTTCGGCAAAGCTTGTCGGAATGAGCACACGATATCTTGCCGAGGCTTATGCAAAACCGCACCGTGTACTTCATTGCCGGATAAACAATTCATTTTCACCTAACTTTCCAGAAACGCATTGTGGGATGGGATCACAGGTTTGCGAGTGATCAGCCCTGCCCCGAGGCGCCCTGAAGCAGCAATGCTCCGTGCATTCCAAATGTTTCGTGAGAGCTGATTTTATTTCACAAATCCTTTCGGCTTGGATCAACTGGGCTCCTGCTGGAGCCTTTTTTGTTTCCGAAATCGCAACCTTGGTCTACAATGCTCCTCATTAAGCTATAGGCCATTTGATCAAAGTATAACGGATATCTTATTTGCAATATTCTATAACTAGGAGCTAGCTATGAAGGATAGACACATGGTATTGATACTTGGGATATTGTGCGCCTTTAATGCTGCCTGTAGCAGTCAGTCCGAATGGACGCCCGAAGAGAGGTTAAATTTCAAACACTTCATTAGTGCCCAAAAAGCCGACGCTGCCGCAGTGCTACTTTCTAACACTGGAATGCCAAATTCAGCAACATCCCCCAATACAGCCAATGAGACACTTCAACTTATGAAAAAGGCTCTCGGGGAAGCCCAGATAATCCGCGATGACGTACTCGCAAAGGCCCACCCCGATTTACCAGAACACTTTAGGCAGGAGCTTCAGCGCAGCCTTGAGTTGCAGATCAAGAATCTCGAAGTGGGAGATGCTTCTGCCGGGACAGAAGGCTCTAGTCTCCACTATAAGTGGATTTACTGGATTAATAGCCACAAAGGTGAAATCAAAGCTCCCCAATAGATAAATGCTTGCGACCGGCAAACGGCGAAATTCTGAAAGTGAAAATATTTACTCAAAACAAGTGAACAGAAATGAAAAAGATCCATGATCGGGCTTGGTAAGGTGGAATGAAACAGACTGAGCTAGAGGCATTCATTACAAAGCCAGGAGGATCGAAATGGCGAGTTTGGAAATAGGTCTGGTTCTATTGGTCGTTTTGGGAGTTGTATGGACACTCATCTGGAAAACACAGGCCATGTGGAGAGCGGCCAAAGTGGGAAGCAAGACCTGGTTTGTTATTCTGCTTGTGGTTAATACTCTGGGAATTCTTGATATCCTTTATCTCTACGTCATTAGCAAACCCAAAAAATCGCCTCAAATGTAGCCCGTCTAATTAAAAACCAACTCCCTTAGCAGTCACGGTTTCCTTTTTCACTATCGCGGGAAAGAGTCTCGTTTGGGTGGATTTTTTCCAAAATCCAATAATTTCATCCTTGTGAAACCCTACTGTAGTAAAATCGAAACCGAAAATCCAAGAATCCAAATAAAGCAACCATCCGTAGATTTGGAAGTTGCACAGTGAGGAGAAAACCTATGGAGTGTCGATCGATTTGAATATCCGTTTGTTTGGATTGAAAGTGACTTAATCCATTGCTTCCAATAGATTGCAGGCTTGAAAGAAAAGACTCGACAACCGAGAAAGAATTCCCCGCAGGATCGAAAATGAGTTCATTTTGCGGGAGACAATACCTTGCCGCTGATACAAGTGAAGATATGAACAAAAGCAATTTGGGGGCTAGATTGCTTACTAAAAGTGACAGGAGTCATATGCGATATCTTATCGTGATCTTAATGCTGTTCTGCGCTCCCCTTCATGCCCAACAGAATGATCCCCGCCTTGAAGTGGAGGTAGATGGGAAAATTGAAGCGATTCGGATTTCCAGAATTGACGCAGATGTAAAAATTCTTGGCGAGGTCGCCGAAACCCGGATGACTTTGACCTTTCATAATTCACATTCACGGCAGCTGGAGGGGAACCTAGTTTTTCCACTTCCAGAGGGAGTCACTATCAGTGGCTATGCATTGGATGTCAACGGCGTAATGGTTGATGGCGTGGTGGTAGAAAAGTATCAAGGACGGCGAATATTTGAAAAGGAGGAACGCAAACGAATCGATCCCGGTCTTGTGGAGTGGGTAAAAGGTAATAACTTCCAGACTCGTATTTACCCAATACCTGCAGACGGTGGCAGAACAATCATGGTCCGCTACATATCACAGCTATCAAGGACCTCCGGACAAGCAACATACTATTTGCCATTGAATATGCCTGAGAGGCTGGATCAATTTCATTTGCGAGTGGAGGTGGTTCGCGCGGCGGCAATGCCTCGCATGGCCAAGGGTTCTTTTGGCGAAATTCAATTCAACGCCTGGAATGAAAGCTATGTTTTAGAAACCTCCCAAACAGACGTTACTCTGAATAAAGACCTGGTTATCGAAATTCCAGGAGTCGAAAAAATTCCGGTCTGGGTGGAAAAGAACGGGGATGATACATATTTCGTCATCAATGATTTCCAGGCGGATTCCACTGCCCCAGGACGCAGGATCCCCAAACCGCCCAAAAAGATCGCCATATTTTGGGATGCCTCTGGTTCACGCGGACACAAGGATCACCAGCGCGAACTAAACCTTCTCAAAATGCTATTTGAACGCTGGAACAAGGCGAAAGTGGAAGTTGAACTGATACTGTTCCGGAATTCATCAGAGCCCAGCCATCGCTTTTTAGTTCTCAGGGGTAACGCCAATAAACTGTTGGAGGAACTCCGTACGGTTGTCTATGACGGCGGGACACAAATTTTCGCTATTTCGCGATCCGTTGCTGATATCATTCCAGACTATTATTTGCTTTTTACTGATGGAATATCGAACTTCGGCCAGGTAACTCCATCGGGTTTCAAAGCACCGCTTTATTCAATTTCCGCAGATCCGATCTCCAACCATTCATTCCTTTCCTGGCTGGCAACAACTACGGGAGGTCAATATTTCAACCTGTCGGAGCTTGATGACAAGACAGTCTTAAAAAACATCGGACTGCCTGCCTATCAATTCATGAGAGCGCAGTATGATCCAGCCTCAATCATGGAGACTTTCCCCAGAAACCCAGAGCCGATACAAGGGCGATTCACATTGACGGGCAAACTCCTTGTTCCGAGTGCTGAAATTCTATTGGAATTTGGCATTGGGGATCGCGTACATAAGGTTGTGAAATATACCGTGAAGCAGGAGAATGTATCCTCTGGGAATCTTCTTCCGATATTTTGGGCGCAAAAGAAGATCAAAGAACTCTCGGTCTTTCCCGAAAATAACCAAAAGGAACTCATCGCAATCGGGAAGCGCCATGGACTGGTCACTCCCGGCACTTCACTACTTGTACTGGAGACACTGGGACAATATGTTCAATATAAGATCGAGCCCCCCGCCTCGTTGCCGGAATTGCGCAAAGAATACCTCGATAGGATTGCGGAAGGCACGGATGCGGATATAGAAAGCAAAACGGATAAAATCGACAGCATCCTTGCGGCCTGGAACAAACGCGTAAAGTGGTGGGAAACCGATTTCTCCGCGATTACCGTCAAGCCCGCGGAAAAAGCCACGCCAAACCCAAGCCCCACTCGCTCAACCCCCGAGAGGCGCGTCATTCAGGAACAACAGGAAGAAGCCCGTGTGGCTGCAAAGCCTCCAACAGCCAGATCACAAATCCCGAAAAATGGACACAGCGTGATTTACGGTACCGCTACAGATGCAACAGGTGCAGTATTGCCGGGTGCCAGTATTACAGTGATCGATGAGGAAGCCGGTGCGGAATCCAAAACAGTGACCACCAATGCGGGCAACTATAATTTAGACGGTCTCCCTCAGGGTAGGTATAAAGTAGTTGCAGAAATGCCTGGATTCCATACAAGGACTATTGTGGACGTCAGACTTGGCGCCACCTCACGATTTCCCCTTAACTTTGAGCTCGCTGTTGCTGGTGTAGCAACACAAGTCGAGGTTGTCACGAGCGCCGCAAGTTATGTGCTTGAGTCAGCTTCTTCAACCGGAACCGTGCTTGAAGATTCCAAGGACTTAGAAGCCATTGCGATAAGCGGCTGGAATCCGGAAACCCCTTATCTGAAGGAACTCGAAAAAGCGACACCTGATCAATATATGCAGGTTTACCTGAAGAATCGGGAAGCCAATGGCGATTCTCCGGCTTTCTTCCTGGATTGCGCAGATTTCTTTCTAAAACACGATCAATCGGAGATTGGATTGAGGATCCTTTCCAATATAGCTGAACTCAGGCTGGAAGATCCTGCCTTTCTGAGGATTCTGGCTCATTGGCTTGGTGAAATGGGCGAGACTCAATTAAGCGCGCAACTATTCGAGTCCATTCTCAGGATGCGTCCCGAGGAACCACAATCCTATCGCGATTTGGCACTGATTCTTGCAGAGCAGAAGAAGTACGCGCGAGCGATGGAATTGCTGAATCATGTTGTCATGAACCGGTGGGATCGTTTTGATGGGATTGAAGTGATTGCTCTGATGGAGCTCAACCGTATTATTCCCCTCGCTCGTGCACAGGGGGTAGCGGAGGTCCCGCTTGATGTGCGTCTAGTCAAACTTCTAGATGCGGATATCCGCGTAGTGCTCACATGGGATGCAGACTTGACGGATATTGATTTGTGGGTAACAGAACCTTCTGGAGAAAAAGCGTTTTATGGAGCCACTCTGACACGATATGGCGGGCTTGTGTCCACCGATTTTACGCAAGGATATGGTCCGGAGGAATACATCATCCATCATGCCAAGCCGGGCAAATATCTCATACAGGCGAACTACTATGGAAGCGACTCAACCTCGCTGCGCGGACCTGTTACCGTTCAGGCAGATGTGTACACCAACTACGGCCGTCAGAATGAAAAACGCCAACGGCTGACAATTCGTTTAAAGGAGGAAAAGGATACATACATAATTGGCGAAATAACATTTTGAGATTGGGACTAGCGCAAACGCTCGCCCTATAGCATTACTCTCAAGCGACAAAGAGGATGACACAAAGAACGCTTGTCCTGAGTCGTGAAAAATGGTCGCCGAAGCAGGATTCAAATCAGCTGCCTGATTGATCAGATGCAAACTAGGCAAGAATCCGCACCCTGTTATTTTGGCAGCTGTAAGTGGTGGGCGGTGCAGGATTTGAACCTGCGACCCTCGGTGTGTAAGACCGATGCTCTGCCGCTGAGCTAACCGCCCGTGGAGGAGTGATAATACGCGACTTAACCGTGAAATCCAACCCGCAATTTTTCACTTTTGAAGGTAGCATCTAACATCCATCTAACAGCTCTCGAAGAATTGTCCATTTAGCGCCGAAAACAGATGTACCCATTTTGCTGCTGCCTCGAGCCTTCCGGTCTCAAAAAGGTGCTCCCAGACGTCTCTTGGCTTGAACATTTCTTATTGCGAAATGCCAAGGCAGAAAAATCTGGTTTTTAAAATCCTTTTGTGTTTTCCTCAAGCACACGCATACAACGATTATAAACAAAATTCGAAGGACTACTGATGACTCGACGAAAAAGACAGTTCATTTTTTGGGGAGCGTGCACCCTGCTTTTCGCATCTTTCGGCATCACCGCAGAGGACGTCTGGACTGAAGTCAAAAGTCCGAATTTTGTGGTAATCAGCAATGCATCACCCAAACAAGCCCGGAAGACGATCAAGTCTCTGGAGCAGTTTCGGCTTGTAATAAAAAGTGCTATTCCTGCACTGGGCATTGATCCCGGGACTCCACTGACAGTTTTTGCCGCCAGGGATGAAAAGTCGTTCAAGGCGCTGCTCGCACAAGAAAATCAGCCGAAGGGCTCATTCCAGATAGCGGGTATATTCTCAGGAGGGCCGGAACGGAAACTTGTAACGCTTCGCATCGATCTCCCGGGCGATCAGGGGTATCACGTGATCTACCACGAGTACGCTCATATGCTCGTGAATCTGAATCTTGGAGAAATTCCTCTCTGGTTGAACGAAGGCCTGGCAGAGTTCTTCGGATATGCAACGCTCTCGGACGAACAGTCCGTCCTGGGTTCTCCAGGTCCGCAGTCGCTCGAGATCCTGAGAACACAACCAATGGTGCCGCTAACCACTCTCTTTTCGGTAAACCACGATTCCCCTTATTATCACGACAAAGACAAAGCGCCAATCTTTTACGCACAATCATGGGGCCTCACGCACTATCTGATGATCGGAGACAAGCAGGCTCATGCAAAACAGTTGAGTAAATACTTGGTGTTGCTCAAGAAGGGGGTTCCCGATCAGGAGGCTTTGGCACAGGCATTGGGGGATTTGGATGCCCTCGAAAAGGCTCTGCGCAATTATGTGAACTCCGCAGCCTTTTACAGTTACCGCAGTGCAACGAAGTTGAGCATCGAGGCGGATCTGTATGATGCCCGCACTCTTGATTCTGTCGAATCGCTGACCGCGCGCGGAGAGCTTCTTGTATCTGTGGATAAGCTGGACCGGGCCAAGGAAGCGCTCGAACAGTGCCTGCAGGCGAATCCTCGCAGTGCCCGGGCCAATGAAGCGATGGGGCATCTCCAGATGAGGCTGGGGGATCGTAAACAGGCAGAGAAATTCTACTCTGCGGCAGCAGACCTGGACTCCGATAGTTACCTGGCCCAGTTCTATTCTGCCCAATCGAAACTGCAGGGGGGCAGCTACGAGGATTTGAGTTCAGCGGAAACCCAGCTGCGCAAGGCGATCGCTATTAACCCTAGATTCGCTCCATCTTACCGTCAGCTTTCCTACGCACTGACAAGGCAATCCAAATTTCCCGAAGCTCTCGATATGGCAGAAAAGGCCGTGCTTCTCGAACCAGGAGTGCTAAGTCACAGCCTCAATGTGGCCAATCTTATGATGGCCATGGGAGAGATGAACGAAGCCCACGCCAGGGCGCAGCAGATCCTTGCAAGGGCTCGGACGAAAGGAGAGCGCAATCAAGCAGAATTGCTAATAAATAGGATCCAAAGTATCCGGAATTCGAGATCACCTGATCGTGGGACCAAAGCCACATCCCAGAGCCCACCATTGACGGATCGTCAAAAACTGGAGGAAGACCAGGAGGCGGAGGAGCAACTCGGGGTTCGGGACGAGATGAAAAAAGAGGCCCCCAGAAACTGAGCTGCGCGCAAGTCTGAAGACCGGGCCTCCGGCCATATTGGTCTGGCTTATCAAGGCTGTGAAATGCGATTACCCGGCAACCATGGATCTCGTTCTCGATATCAAAAGCAAGCAAAATAGATTGCACGCGGAAAATTACTACCAGGTGCAATATGGAATAGTCGGGGGCGCGGGGGGAACTAACTTCGAGGCCTGCAAGGAGCTTGAAGGGAAAAAAGCAGAAATCAATATCCTGAGCGTTATCGACCGGGATTTCTCTGGTCTTATCAAGTCAGTAACAATTGTGAAATGACGTTTTTCTTCAGTGCTTTTTCCGCTAGTATGCGCGATGCGAATTTAGGTGGTGCGCCCACAACTTCTCCGGGGCCGGATCTCCCGGCTTAAAATCAAGTCTTTCTGTTTTTGAATCGGGCCTAGTTTCGGGTGAAAAATTAATGTAGCCAGGCGCTGCTCCTTTTAGCGATGCATGGTTAGGGCTTGCCGATCACTCTCGAACAGTCGGCAAGCCCGCTCTATGAAGTTATTTAGGCTTCAATTTCTTTACTGTTTTCTCGACGTATTTCGCCGTTAGTTTCGCGATATCTGTTTCTTTTATTCCCCCTGGATTACCTCTTTATTCTCCCGGGAGCTTCGCATATACCCCGGGCGTGCCCTGACCTTTGCAGAGCGACGCTTGGCGCGAACCTCCAGCCTATGCCACCCGCTCTCCGAAACTCCGCTTGGTATGTAAGTCAGCATATATCGCTGACGAAATTCGTCGAGGATACGGAGAAACACGGCGGAGAGATTTTTGATCGATTCGACTTCAAAAAGGGATCCAGCTGTGAATTCGGTAAGATCGCCTAGGAATGATTTATTCCGCTGGCCGCTGCTTGATACCGCATACACGACCGCATCAGTGCGTTTGGACGTTTCCAGAACCGCCTCGCTCGTCAGCCAGCTGATTGTGTCGCATCCGTCGCTGAATATGATGAGGAGCGGCGGATCGGGTCTCGATTCCGCGAGCAGCAATCCAGCATAGCTGCCGTCCATCAGCGAGGAATTTCCGGCAGGGTGAACCTGATCGAGCGCGATCCGGACACGTGCAAGATCGCGTGTGGTCGGTGAACCGAGAACCACCTGGTTGTTAAACGTGATTAGAGCAACGTGGTCCTCCTTCCCTAAATTAGCGAGAAATCCGCGGGCGGCATCCTTCAAATGATTGAGCGTATCGCCGGCCACGCTCAGGCTCATGTCGAACACAAGAATCGCGCTGATAGGAGTTTGTTTCTGAAGAGTTACATACTGAATTTCTTGGGGGATCCCGTTATCAAAGATCTCAAAATCAGCCGCGCGGAGCCCCGCCACGGGCTTCCCTTTGTCAGTCACAAGCACATCAACCCGAACCTCCTCGGTCGCGACGGAGAAATTGGCTACTTGGGCGGATGCCCTCGCGGCAGTGGCTGCCAGGAGAATCGCGAGCGATGCCCAACATCGTCGTGTCATTGCGGAAGCCCCCCAAACGCGTTGTGCATTGTCGCTACGAGCTTTTCGGCGTCGCGGACATGGGACAAATCATAGGTCCACCACGGATCATCCTTCCATAAATCCGCGCGCGGCAACTCCCAGACATGTTGCAGGGCAAGCAATGCCCCATTGACATCATCACTGCTGTGGGCCAGCTGGCTTAAAGCCAACAAAGGCGACTGTGCTGCCGGATAAAGCGTTGCGGCGCACTCATATTGCTCCCGGGCTTCGCTTCGGCGGGAAAGCATTTCGAATTCGTACCCTAGGTAAAGGGATGCGTAATACAGAAGCTGCGGATCTTTTATGGATGCAACTGCCTGCTTTAGTTCTGCGGCAGCCTGGCCGTGATTGCCAAGGAGCCCAAGCACCCTCCCCAGCCGCAGATGCGTTTCGGCAGAATTCGGATTTGTTTCAATAGATTTTTGGTAGAAGTTCCGTGCCCGTCTGAGTTCCGATTCCTTTGAGCCAAAATTCATCTGCATTCCCATCGGCAGCAAGGCATTTTGATTGAAGGGCAATGCCCAGGTTTCATGCAACACGCCTGCATAAAACAGGATTCTATCGTCAGACGGAAATATTTTCAGTGCGTTCTCGAGGTTTTGTCTGGCATAGGCAAAAAGACGACGGCTTTGCATGTGCGCGGTTGTGGCGATATACCACAGCCGTACCATCGGATCCTCGGATGGGGAGGGAGAAACTGTGTCAATCAGCTGACGCGCAAATTGCCAATTCCGTTCTCTTGGCAGGACGGTCACACGACCATCATAGAACACAACCACTCGCTCGCTTGTATGGGCATTTCCATTTGTTTCTATTCCCAGCAAGGCAATATCTGTATGCAACAGCGCGCCTCGCTTTAATATGCGATTTAAATTTCCACGTTTCACCTCTTGGTCGGTCAATTGCAATACGCGCCGGATCGATGCCCTGGCAAGCGTAGCTCTGGCAGTTTTGACGGGCTGAGAGGCTAGTTTTGTAATGAACCCGATCACAAGTTCCAGATCCCTTTCATCCCAGTTGGCAATCATCGTTGCGGCGGAGTCCGGCTTTCCAGGATTGTGCTGTGCGGCTGCCTTCCACCACTCCTCCACCTTTTGAAATTGGTAATTGGGATCGGTTCTTCCCTTGGGCTTTTGTACGGCCGGAGTTTCGGACACAGCACCATCGACTGCGTATGCGCTGGAAGCCGCCAGCTTAAGCGTCTGGTCTTTCTCGAACTGGTGCTGAGCCGTTAAGACAATGCTTGTTTCGCGTCGGCTCTGAAGTTGCGTCAATGGTTGCTGAATAACGCACGGTTGAGGAAAACTCAAACCTTCGGTCATACTGATCAATACCAACCCTATCAGGTTCAGTGATTCAATGATTCGAAAGGACATAATCCTTCTCTTCATCATTCTTTTATTTAAATGACGCTACATATCCGAACGAATTTGAACCTTTTAGCTCGAATGGGGCTCATGTAGAATAATAATATAGGATTCATTTTCAGCTCGCAATCTATCTAATGGAAATGGGAGGCGTATGCCCCAAAGAGATCCTCAATGGTCGGGCCCATGCGTACTCATTACCCTCAATCGCGTCAAAACATCGAGAGAGATGAACAATGAAAAGGTATCTTGCATGCCTTGCGGTCACCCTGTTGTTGTTTAGCATCACGGACATTTCTGCCCAGGACGATGCGTTGCAGACAAAGCCGACGAAAACGGCGGAAGATCAGAAAGTCCAGGTCAAAACCGAGCTCATGGAAGTACGAGCCGTTGTTACGGATCGGGATGGCCGGATTATAGAAAACCTCAAGAAGGATGATTTCGAGCTGCTCGAAATCGACCAGCCTCAGGAAATTAGTTTTTTCTCCGTCTCTCAGGTAGAAAGCCAGCGGAGCAGCCCTGTTGCCGTGGATACGATGGGGCAGGACAAAACCACCGAAGTAAAAGGCGTACCAGCGCGATTGAGCGAACCTCCGATAAGAACCACATTGCTATTTGTGGATAACCTGCACATCTCCTTCTCCAGCCTTAATCGGGTCAAAGAGGCAATACGGCGTTTCATAAAAGAACGGCTCACGGAGCAGGACATGGTCGCGCTGGCGACCAGCGGCCAGACGCTTGGTGTCGCGCAGCAGTTTAGCCGGGACCGTCAGCTCCTGAATTATGCGATTGAACAGATTCGATTAGGTCCGCTCAGGCAGGAAAGCCTATATACGCCCGATTTGGCCGTTGCAGTCTTGGACGGTCGCGAAGATGCGATGAGGGTGGCAACCAGTATCGAGGCCCGGGAGACCGGGACAGACTGTTGTAGGGACTTGCTTAATTTTGCGGCCAATCATGCGTACCAGCTTCTTAACGAGGGTTCCTACTCCCGGGCGGCTACGCTCGCGACTCTCAAAGGCTTTGCCGAGCAGATGAGCAGTCTGCCAGGTAAGCGCATGATTGTGGTCTTTTCCGATGGATTCACTCTGCATACTAACGGGGGTGATATTGATAACAGAGAGGTTCAGAGGGTCATCGATCGTGCCGTGCGGTCCGGCGTGGTGATTTACTCCATCGATGCCAAGGGCCTGCAATCCCCGCAGACGATTGATGCGAGCTTAAGAATGCCAAGCTTTCCTTCCAGCAGCATGCCAGACTTTGAGACCGCGATGAGACTCTGCGCAGAGGCGGCGGCAGCGGGCCAGACTCCTCCAGAATGCCGCCCCTGCGGGGGTGCTCTCGATCGACGATGTCACTGGGCCCCTGATCCGGGGATGTGGTCATCTTTTATAAACTCGTCCGAGCGCGAAGTGATGAATGGATTGCATTCTTTGGCCGAGGAGACCGGCGGAAAAATGTATGATGGCACGAACGATCTCGGCGCGGCGATTGGTCGAGCGTTTGATGCCAACCGTTACTATTATGTTCTCTCCTATTATCTTCCGTCGCGCAGCGACAATCTAGCATTCCGGAAGATCAAGGTGCGCGTCCGGAACCATCCCGAATACAGCGTTCGGACCGCGCGAGGCTTTGCGATGTCTGATCTGACGGCGGAGACAGAGGCTGAGTCGGTCAAAACACCTCAGCAGCGCCTGATTCAGGCCATGAAAGCGCCACTGCCTGTAACGGATCTTGGCGTTTCGGCTCGGGCGGATTTCCTGGAAACGGAAACCGATGACAAGAAAGTATCATTGGCAGTCTACTTTGATGGAGACCGCTTCCAATATCGGGAACAGGATCAGCGCAATGCGGTCGAACTCGAAATCATATATGCCATCTATGACTCTTCAGGGAAACAGGTGGAGGGAACTTCAGCTAAGGTACAGGGGGAGCTTTCGCGCGATCGCCTGACACAAGCCAAAACCAGGGGCTACAAATTTTTCCGGCGACTGCCGCTCAAACCGGGTGTCTATCAGGTGCGTATTGGAGTCAGGGAAGAAGGAACAAATCGCATGGGCACAGCCACGGCTTGGGTCGATATACCGGAACTGGCACAGAACAAGCTGGAAATGAGCAGCCTGATACTTAGCAATCCGCTTGATATCAATGCTTCAGGTGCAGAGGGCATTGACGTGAGCGAACTGGAGCAGATCAAGATGGTGCAGGGCATCCCGTTGTTTGAGCGCGGCGATTCCTTCGACTATTCCTTCCGTATACATCAGGACACACTCGCTTTAGAAAAGCCGGACCTGGAATGGATGCCGGAATTGTTCCGTGGCGGCAGGCTGATCAAGCAGGGACAGTGGCTGCCGATTTCCATCGAAAAAGAGGATATAGACAGCAAGGGATGGATGGATGTCTATAGCGAGGTAGATATTGGCACATTCGATCCCGGCGTCTATGAACTGCGTGTCAGCGTCAAAGGCTCCCGGTCGAACAAAACCGTACAGCGCACTTTGGTTTTCAGCGTCGAGTAAAAGCAATTTGCAGATGCTGCAGTAATGAAGTCTCTTCAGACATCATAACCTCAAAATTTGCCGGAATCTGCCGATAAGAGTATCTGCATACTTTGGAGGTTATGGCGTCCGTCACTGAAATTATTGTATGCTTGACTGAAAAAAGGAGCAGAAGACATGGGCATTTGGGACAAAGTACGTGGCGAATTAATCGACATCGTGCAGTGGATCGACGATACGAATGACACAATGGTGTATCGCTTCGAGCGCTATAACAATCAAATAAAGTATGGCGCGCAATTGACAGTCCGCGAAGGCCAGACGGCTGTTTTTGTAAACGAGGGCAAGATCGCAGACGTCTTTCAACCCGGAATGTATACTCTGGAAACCAAAAACATGCCGATACTTTCGACACTCCAGGGATGGAAATACGGCTTTAACAGTCCTTTCATGGCCGAAGTTTATTTCTGCTCCATGCGGCAGTTCACAGACCTTAAATGGGGCACCATGAATCCGATCATGATGCGCGACGCGGAATTTGGGCCTATCCGCCTGCGCGCATACGGCACCTATGTCGTAAAGGTGAACGATCCGCAGACATTGATCCGCCAGATCGTCGGGACGGACGGACGTTTCACGGTCGAGGAGATCGTCAACCAGCTCCGCAACCTGATCGTCTCGCGGTTTGCGGAAATCGCAGGCCAGAGCAAGATTCCGGTGCTTGATATGGCTGCCAATTACGGCGAGATGGGTGAGTTCTTAACCAAAAGAATTTCTCCCGAATTTCAAACCTATGGTCTCGAGCTTGCAAAGCTGCTGGTAGAAAACATTTCGCTGCCTGAGGCGGTCGAAGAAGCACTCGACAAGCGCACAAGCATGGGCGTGGTCGGAAACCTGGCGGCATATACGCAGTTCAACATTGCCAATTCGATTCCGGATGCCGCCAAAAATCCCGGCGGACTGGCAGCTGCCGGCGCCGGCATCGGCATGGGAATGGCGATGGCAGCACCGATAGGACAAGCCCTGTCAGGACAGCAGCCGGTCGCTTCTGCATCCGCAGCAGCGCCGCCGCCTATCCCGGGAGCAGCGACCTACTTTGCTGTTATCGAAGGGAAACAGACCGGCCCGTTCGATATGCAAACACTCGCATCTCAGGCTTCGGCAGGACGTCTGACGCAACAGACGCTGGTTTGGACACAGGGAATGGCACAATGGATGCCGGCTGGCCAGGTTTCTGCTCTGGCGGCGATTTTCGCCAGTGTTCCACCGCCTCTGCCACCGAACGCCTAAACCATTTAGCCCGCATCTCTATCGGTTGCAGGTTGCAGGTTATAACTTGAAACCTAGAACATGGAACCTGCAACCTGGAACCTGGAACCTGTAACTTGGAACCTGCAACCATAGAACAGCATGCATGCAGCCAGTGCGGCGCAAAACTCGATTTTGCGCCCGGCACTTCCCTGCTCAAGTGCCCGTATTGCGGCTTCGAACTGCCAATTCAGAAGTCGGAGGCACCGATCCACGAAGCAGACTATCGTGCTTTCCTCGAGAAAACCGGCCAGGAAAAAGAGTCTTACGCGGCACAGAAAATTCATTGCGAGAAGTGCGGCGCGGAAACCACTATGCCCCCCGAAACCGCTGCAGCGATCTGTCCTTTCTGCGGCGCGAACATGGTTTTTTCTCAAAGCGCATCCCGCCTGATCAAGCCCGAAGCGCTCTTACCATTCAAGATTTCCCACCAGGACGCTTTCGAAAGCTTTCGGAGCTGGATCCGGAGGCTATGGTTCGCGCCGGGCAGTTTACGGCAATATGCGCAAACGGGAAGGAAAGCTCGCCGGAGTTTACGTCCCGTACTGGACATACGATAGCGATACAACGACCGCCTATGTCGGAGAGCGCGGGGATTACTACTACACGACTGAGAGTTATGTGACCACAGAACAGGGCCGATCGGTGCAGCGTACCCGCCAGGTGCGGCACACGCGGTGGAGTCCAGCAAGTGGAACCGTTTGGAATAGCTTCGATGACATTCTGATTCTAGCCAGCAAATCGCTGCCCCGGGAATATGCAGGAAAACTGGAGCCCTGGGATCTGAATAACCTTGTGCCCTATACCGATGAATATCTCAGCGGATTCCGAGCCGAGAGCTATCAGATACTCATTGCCTGAAGGATTCGAAGAAGCCAAAAAAGCAATGGCAGGCGTCATTCAGAACAGCATCCGGCAGGACATCGGCGGCGACGAGCAGAGGATTCATTCCGCTGAAACGCAGTACGGAAACATCACTTTCAAACACATCCTGCTGCCGGTCTGGCTCAGCGCCTATCGCTTCCGGGAAAAGATATACCGGATACTCATCAACGCACGCACCGGAGAAGTGCAGGGTGAGCGACCCTTCAGCGCATGGAAGATCGCGGGAGCGGTTGTGCTTGTTCTCATCTTTGTTGGGATCCTGATTATAGTCGGATCGAATAAATGAACGGGGTAAATGATGACCGAAGAGCAAAAAAGAAAATCCGTCTACAATTGCCCGAACTGCGGCGCGGCCGCAACGCCGGAGAGTGTCCGCTGCAACTATTGCCATTCCAGTCTGGCAACTCTCGTATGCTCGAAATGTTTTGGCGCGATATTCATCGGAATGAAGCACTGCCCCTGGTGCGGAGAAAATGCAGCCGGCGGCAAACCGCCAGAAACAACCACGGCCCAATGCCCCCGCTGCAGCGTGCCGCTCCTGATCGTCAAGGTGGGCAAACGGACAATCAACGAGTGTCCTGCTTGCGGTGGATTATGGGTATGCAATGCCACATTTCAGGAGGTCTGCACGGACCAGGAGCAGCAGCAGTTAGTCATGGGATTCGATTTTGAGTCCACAGTTGCTACCGGAGTTGCAGTAACCCAATCGGGAAGGACCTATATTCCCTGTCCCGAATGCCATAAGCTGATGAACCGCCAACAGTTTGCAGGCTGCTCCGGCGTCATAGTGGACTGGTGCAAGGCGCACGGGACATGGTTCGACCGCAATGAACTTAAGCGCATCGTCCAATTCATTCTGGCCGGCGGGTTGAATAAATCGAGAGAGCGAGAAAAAATCAAGATTGAGGAAGAAAGGCAAAAGCTCCGCGAAGAAAGACGGAATCTGGAAGTGCTTTCCCGGATGGGAAACGACTCGATGGTTGCCAACCCACCGGATAATCGCGACCTGGATCTGCTCAGCATCATGGGCAGCTTGTGGCAGTCTTTGAAATAGGCGTCGTTCGCCAACCTCCTGTTCTATCACTGCAATCGGCCGGCAGATTCCGGCGTCTGACAACGGGTACCCGCCTTACTGGGTTGTGTGAATGCGGAGCCTGTGTTACAGTTTTTCGACTTCGTCACTTGTGCACCGGGAGGAGACCCTTTGGAATTTCGCAAATCGACGGCCAGAGAATACTTCGAGTCAATCGTCATAACTGCCATCATTGCGTTGTTTGCGACTACCTACGTTATTCAGGCTTTTAAAATACCCACCGGATCCATGGAATCCAACCTCCTGATCGGGGACCACCTGCTGGTGAATAAGTTCATCTATGGACTGGGATCGGGATTCCCGGCCAAAATCCTTCCCTACAAAGAGCCCAAGCGGGGGGACGTTATAGTTTTCAAGTATCCCAATAGCCCGGAAGTTGCCTATGTAAAACGGTTAATGGGGATGCCCGGCGATAGCATTGAAATGAAGGGACGCACGCTTTATATCAACGGCCAAGCGCTACAGGAAAGCTATACTCAGTATATTGATCCGGGAAGCGTAAACGAACACTACGGACCGTATGATGTCCCTCAAGGCCATTACTTCGCCATGGGCGACAACAGGGATAACAGCCAGGACAGCCGTTTCTGGGGATTTGTTCCTCGCGACTACATTTTGGGTAAGGCTCTCGTTATCTACTGGTCTTTTGAAACCCCGAGAGACGAATATCTTCAGACGAGCATGCCTGATCGCATTAGGCAGTTTACCGATGTCTTCATCAACTTCTTCACCAAGACGCGGTGGCTTCGAACATTCAAGGTCATCCGATAATTTGAAAAGCCCGCTCCGATTATCTCAACGGTCCATAGCTGCCCGTCGCTTTGGCGTGGTTTTATTTCTGGCAGGACTTCTGCTTTGTTGCGCCGCCTCTTTTGCTGTGGCACAAACAGCGGCCTTTACGCCGTCCAAAACAGCAGCCGCAGAATGCCGTTCAAAGCTGAGCAAATTGGAGGCATTTCCCGGCAAACACACATCCGGCGAAACGCAAACGACGAGGTTGTCCGAAAGCGAAATCAATTCTTATCTTGCTCTGGATCTTGGCCCCCGATACCACCCTTGTCTTAAAAGCCTGGTAATGGGCTTTGAAGAGAACCGCCTAAAAGCCACGGCAACGATAGATTTCGATCTCCTGGGGATGGCCTCGTCAAAAATATTGCCCAAATTGATCAGCCTATTGTTTTCAGGAGTGCACACGATAGCTGCCGACGGACAACTCGTAACGAATGACGGGAAAGCGCATTTCAAGATGAATCAGGCCCTTTTTGACGGAAGTGCATTGCCGAAGCCGTTGATCGAGGGAATCATCTCCGCTGTCGGACGAAAGCAGAATCCGCCCTTCGATCCGTTGCAGCCTTCAAAAATGCCTTACGAAATCAATAAGGTGGACGTGCATCCAGGGTATATTATTGTTTATCAATAGCTGGGGAATTCTGTTGCTGTCGTCGGATTTCTCGGATCATACAGGAGGGCAAGGATGAACAAACAACAATTTAATGCCAGATTAAAAAGCGCAGCATCCAATGAAGAGCGGATCGCGCTCATGGATGCCTATGCAGGAGATCTATTCGAAAAGGAGCGCTATTCCGAAGCCGTCCAGGTTTATTCTCAGGCACTGAAAATTTCCAAACAGGCGAATGTTAAAGCCTATTTTGCCGGCAGGATCGGCATCTGCCAGTTTAATGCCGGGAAGGATAAAGAAGCATTCCTGTATCTGGTGAAATCCGAACGCATGTTCGATCCGGCGCAGCCGGAATTTATGCGCGATATGTGCGGCTTCATAGCCTTCCACCTCGGGTCGCTCTATGAGTACTACGGGAAGACTGCCAAGTCTCTGGAAGCACGGAAAAAGTGTGAAGAATATCTGGACAGCCAGGAAAAAGACACGCAATGGATGCTATATGCCGGGCTCAGTCGGAATTACGAAGCCCTCGGCCAGCATGATGAAGCGATCCGGTATTCCCAAAAAGCCATTCAGGTTCTGAGCGACAATGATCCGGGATTGAGTTACCTGTATGAGAGCATGGCCAATAATTATATGGGGCTGCAGCAATACCACGAAGCCCTGAAACACTTCTCCAGGGTCCTGGAACTGGATCCGAAGTTTGAACGGCGAAGCGAGATCCAGCTGAGTATGGCCGAGTGTTACCGTCATCTCTCCAACTACGCAATGGCGCTGGAAACCTATGAAAAGATCCTGGAATTAAAGCAAATCAACGGCAAGAAACAGGACCTGATCTGGCTCTATCTGAAAATGGCCGAGTGCCAGTTTCGCCTGGAAGCATTTGAAAAATCACTGCTTATTGCACTGGAAACGTTGCGCCGCAATCCCAGGAACAAGGTTGAAAAGGCCGAGGCGAGAAGCTACCTGACGAACTGCTATTACGAGCTGGGCCGATACAAAGAGGCTGTGGAAGAAGGCAAAGAGACTCTTCTGCTCTCGAAAAGATTCCCCAACGACGATCTCTTCTACTTTCGGATGGCTCTTGGCTATCACAAAGCAGGAGACAAAAAGTCTTTTGCCAAATATCACGCTCTTTTCAAGAAAATGCATCCGGAAGACAGCAGGAACAAATACCTGGACAAGTTGGCCTGACATATAAAAAAACTGTAGCCTATTTAGGATTAAATGAAAAAAGCTGCGCGGCGAATTGTCGAGAAGCTTCGTCTGCACGGACATGAGGCCTTTTTTGCCGGGGGATGGGTGCGGGACTTCCTTCTGCGCCGGAAGCCGAAGGACGTCGATATTGCCACGGACGCTCTCCCGGATGAGGTATGCAGGCTGTTCCCGCATTCCCGGTCTGTGGGTGCGCAGTTCGGCGTGATTCAGGTCCATCTGTATGGGCATACATATGAAGTAGCCACCTTCCGCAGTGACCGTGATTATCTGGACGGACGGCACCCGTCTTCGGTGGCATTTTCGGGACCGGAGCAGGATGCGCAGCGGAGAGATTTCACCATCAACGGGCTATTTTATGATCCGGTGGCAGACCGCCTGATCGACTATGTGCACGGCAGAAACGACATCCAAAACCGGATTATTCGGACCATCGGGGACCCTCAGGCGCGCTTTGCGGAAGACAAACTTCGCATGTTGCGAGCCATCCGGTTTGCATGCAGCCTTGATTTCAGGATCGCGCCCAAAACTTGGAATGCCATTCAGTCCTTTGCAGCGGATGTCCTGCAGGTAAGCTGGGAAAGAATCCGCGATGAACTGGTTCAGATCTTCACGGGGCCCGATCCCGGACCCGGACTCGATTTGCTGCATGAGAGCGGGCTTTTGCTCCATGTCTTGCCCGAGGTTGAAGCGATGCGCGGCATTATGCCGTCGGTGGAAAACCCTGCCGGCATGGATGTTTTCGCCCATGCACGGTCTGCCTTGACTATGCTTCGCAAACCTTCCGTACCGCTGGCGTTCGCGACACTGCTGCACGATATAGGCAAACCGCCGGCCCGTTTTGAAAGCGCGTCCGCTTCTTTAGAAAACCACGCGCAGTCCGGCGTGAAGATAAGCCGGGAGATCTGTCGCAGGCTGAAGATGTCGAACGAGGAAACCGAGCGGATAGCCGACCTGGTGTCGACGCATGTGGAATTCCTCAGAGAAAAGGAAATGCCTGAAAGCTCTCTGCGGCGAATCTTCCGCAGGCCGAACTTTGCCGATCATCTGGAATTATTCCGGGCTCATTGCCTTAGCTATAAATTATCGCTCGACGCTTATTTTAAATATCTGGAAAGAACAAAAGGATACGAGCAGGTTCCT
Organism: uncultured Acidobacteriota bacterium; assembly: GCA_963761825.1. Classification (GTDB taxonomy): domain Bacteria; phylum Acidobacteriota; class UBA6911; order UBA6911; family UBA6911; genus UBA6911. The sequence continues at coordinate 223,215 of CAVXIH010000010.1, read as the reverse complement.
GAAGCGCCTCTCCTTGTCACAGGGGATGACTTAATCGCTATGGGATATTCCCCCGGCCCAATTTTCAGCCGGATCCTTCGCACGATTGAAGATCTGCAACTCGATGGTGTTTTGCGATCCCGCGAAGAAGCTTTGGAGTATGTCCGGACGGCTTTTCCGGAATCCGCGGAAAACCAGCTATAAATCGAGGTGACATTGGACATTTTTAAGATCAAGCATCAGGCGCAAATAACAACCGCCGCCGTTCGCCGCATCCGCCGCGGTCATCTCTGGATTTATTCGGGAGAATGGGAACGTGAACCCGCGGAGGTGGATTCGGCCATTGTACAGGTAGTGGATTCCGCCCGCAATGTTTTGGGATATGCGTTCTACAGCCGTCAGTCCCAGATTCGACTGCGCCTCTTTTCTCGTGATCCCGAGCCGCCTTCGCCTGAGTTTTTTCGATCACGTATTGCGGCGTCGATACATCGCAGACGCATAGTATCGGGTTCGGACTCCGCCTATCGCCTGGTATTCGGGGAGGGAGACCTGCTTCCCGGGATTATCGTTGACCGGTACGGCGACTACCTGGTTTTGCAGACTCTGTCGAGCGGCGCCGACGCCTTAAAGCCGCTGCTGGTCGAGATTCTTCAGGAAGCTGTCCGGCCAAAGGGCATTCTGCAGAGAAACGATGCCAAGGTACGGCGTCTTGAAGGCCTCGAAGAAATCCGCAGCGTTTTGTGGGGAACGGTTCCCGATGAAATTGAAATACGCGAAAATGGGGTCCGCTTCGCGGTCGATTTGCTGCGGGGACAAAAGACCGGATTCTTCCTCGACCAGAGGGAGAATCGCCTTGCTGCATGCGCTTACGCTTCGGGCAGGGCGCTGGATTGCTTTACAAATACGGGAGCGTTTGCGCTCCAGTTTGCTCGGCATTGCGAATCTGTTCTGGGCGTCGACGTTTCCGCCGAGTCCGTGGAACTGGCACGCCGCAATTGCGCGCTAAATGGATTCGGCAACGTTGAATTCGTCGAGAGCAACGCTTTTGATTTCCTGCGCGAAAAGGAAAGCGCCGGAGAAACGTTTAACCTCATTTGCCTTGACCCGCCCGCATTTGCCAAAAACCGCAAGGCGCTGACTGGCGCACGCAGCGGATACAAAGAAATCAACCTGCGGGCACTGAAGCTTCTGAAGCCGGAAGGCATTCTGATAACTTCCAGCTGCTCCTACCATATGTCGGAGTCGGACTTTTTCGATTTGATCTGCGAAGCAGCTCAGGACTGTCGCCGCTTTATCCAGGTATTGGAACGCCGCGGCCAGGCCAGCGATCACCCGGCGCTGGCTGGAATGCCGGAAACTCACTACCTCAAATGTTTCATCCTTCGCGCGTTGTAGGGAGAGCTGGCGGCGGCTAGCTTAGAGCGGCGCGGCGGAATGCAGATTTGCCTTCAATGATCTGCATCCGGCGCCGCGCCACATAAATCTTGGGCTGACTATTATTTAGCCTTTGCCGCTTTGGCTACATCTTCAGGAGTAGCATCCTTGGCGCATCGGAAGCCGAAATCGTACAGGGCTTCCGGAGGCATAGGCCGATCTTATAGATAGATCTCCCTGCTTCGCCTTAATGCTATAGGACAGCCCGCGAAGCACGCGCCATTGTTTTCCCGAGTGGGATCCTTTTTGAGGGTCCCTTGGTAGTTGACGAACCAGGATCCGGTCCATTCCCTGACGTTGCCGAGCATGTCATGTACGCCGTAGACACTGACATCCTCATACTCCCCGATCAGGCAATGCTTTGGACCTTCCTGCTTCCCATGTATTGGCGCGATCGTTGATCCATTCGTTCCCCCAGGGATATTTTCTGCCATCCGTTCCCCGGGCGGCCTTTTCCCATTCCGCTTCCGTGGGAAGTCTCTTGCCAGCTGATTTGCAGTATGTGGCCGCATCATTCCACGAGATATAGACAACCGGCAGTTTGGCTTTTTCCGGAGTTGCCGGCGTAAAGAAAGCCCTCCAGTCTTTTCCCTCCTTGGCGCCCTCTCCCACATAGCCTGTTTTTAGGGAAAAATCCAGGAACTCCATATTGGTGACTTCATATTTGTCAATCCAATAGGCGGGCAAGTTTACTTTCTGTTTGGGATAGGATATGGATTCTTTATCCTCCGAACCCAGGATGAATTCTCCTGCGGGAATTAGCACCATTTCACCCGGCACTACGGCCGGCACAGCCACTTCGGTACCAGCGGCTTCCTCCCTCGGCGTGCTTCTTCCTTCTTGCTGCAAGCACTCAGAGCGAGCATGACACTCAAGAGGATAATGAAAACAGTAAACGGCTTTCTAAGCATTGGGTTTCTCCTTTAGATGCCCATTATTATGAAATGTAATCCTGATTTATACAACACACCTGTCCGGGGAGTCAATCGGGGCGGGACTGAGAACGGTGGAGGCAATGGGATTCTTTCGCGCGCATCTGCGCATTCTCATTGCATTTATGGCTGTCTATTACTATCATGCGCAACCATACGCGATATCGTTTCCGCGATCGCCGCAACTCTAAAAAGAGGCTCGAGATGGCAGAGGCATGTGTCCAGTTGCGATCGGATATCGAGATTCTTCCAGAATCTAATGGCGGCGTCATTGTAAAGGATCCGCTCACGCACGGTTTCTATCGCTTTACTCCGGTGCAGGCGTCTGTCCTTGAACACCTCGACGGACAGCAGGACCTCCAATCCATTGCTTCCATCGTTTCTCTGAAACATGAGACCGAAGTTCTCGAAGAACAGCTGAAGGATTTCACGGGCAAATTGCAGGCACTGCTATTGCTGGATCACCCCTACTGCTGGGCAAAACTCGAAGGCTCTACGCGAAAGAAACGGCATCGCATTCTCCACAACCTTTTATTTATTAAAATACATGCGTTCAATCCGGATGCGCTCTTGGGTAATCTCGAACAGAAATTGCGGTTTTGCTTCAGCCCCGTTTTTGCGGCAATGAGCTGGGGCGCGGTAACCATTGCCCTAATAGTGTCGATCCTGAACTGGGAATCGCTTTTTGTATCGCTCGGCACGATTTTTTCGCTGTACTCGATTCCGCTGATTGTGATCATTGTCTTTGCAATCATGACAATCCATGAGTTTGCCCATGGCCTCACGCTGAAACACTTCGGCGGTAAAGTGGATGAAATGGGTTTTATGGTTCTTTATTTCATTCCGGCTTTTTACTGCAATGTCAGCGATGCCTGGATGCTGAAAAAGCGCGAACGGATCCTGGTTTCATTTGCGGGAGGATATGTTCAGTTTCTCATCTGGGCTCTGGCCACGATTTGTTGGCGGTTCCTGGCTATCGAAACGCTTGCCAGCCGCGTCTGTCTCATAACCATCGCTTTTTGTGGGATTCAGACTTTTCTGAACTTCAATCCTCTCATCCGGTTGGATGGATATTACATGCTCAGCGATCTTCTCGAAATCCCCAATTTGAGACCCAAAGCAATCGCTTGGGTGAAGAATAGGATCAAGAGCCTGCTGCTGGGAACGCCTCTCAGGGAACAGGAAGGATTGAGTGCGCGCGAAAGGACACTTTTCTTCTTTTATGGGACGGCTTCGGCTCTATTCACAGGCATTCTTATCTGGATCATGGCGCAGCGCCTGGGCGGCTGGATCGTCCACGAATATCATTTCTGGGGGATTTTGTTGGTTTCCGTGTTATTTTTTATGGCAATGCCCAACGCAAATAGGGAAAATAAGACCGTTTCCGGAAAAGGAACCCAACTAGTGAAGCTACGTATCCGAAAATTTCCCATAGCTCTCTTGGCCTTGATATTGATCCTGATCGCCAGTTTCCTGCCATGGGAACTGAAAATTTCGGGCGATTTCACGATAATCGCATCGCAGAGAGTTTCCGTGACGCCGCAGGTTTCCGGAAATTTGAAGAAGATCTATGTTGAGCAGGGCCAGCAGGTCGCGCGAAAGAAGCACTGCTGGCGGAAATCGAAAATCTGGAGCTGTCCAACAGCTACGAAGAAACCAAGGGCGAACTGGCGACACAAAAGGCGGCATTGGATTTGCTGAAGGCTGGATCCCGCCCGGAGGAAATTGAAAAAGCCAAGAGGCTTGTCGATACCAAGAAGGCGGAACTCTATAATGCGGCGCGTATTCAGCAGGAAAAGGCTGTGTTGCTCGAAACCGTTGCAAAAAGAGAAGCTGAACTGGAAAATGCACGCGTGGTGCACGAGAGAACCCAGCGCCTCCGGGAATCCGGTCTTATCGCCGCCAATGAAGCGGATCGCACCCGGACAGCCTTTGAAGTGCAGCAAAAGATGTTAATGGAGGCAAAAGGACAGCTGAAAGTCCTGGAAGAACAAACAGATCGCAGCCGCGACATAAAGCGTAAGGAGCTGGCTCAGGCTGAAAGTGAGCTCACGATCCTTCGGGCCGGATCCCGCAAAGAATCCATCCGGGCCGTGGAATCCCAGGTCAAAAAGCTTGAAGAGCAATTGAATATATTCGGGCGTCAATTGGATCTCCTGAACATACGGAGCCCGATTGACGGCGTCGTGGCCACGTCCTATCTTCAGAACCGGATCGGGGACTTCCTGGATAAGGGAACTATGTTCTGCGAGATAGTCAGCGAAGGAACGGTAATCGTTGAGATGCCGGTGCCGGAAAAGGAGATAGGCGACGTCCAGGTGGGATTTCCCATCACCATCAAGGTTCGCGGCTTTCCAAAGCGATGGTATAAGGCGACCGTTAGAAACATCGCTCCCGTAGCGGCAGCGAGCGGCCTGGAAAAAATCGTAATCGTGAAGGGAGAGCTGAAAAATTCGGACGGGAGCCTTAAGGCCGGCATGACAGGAGTAGGCAAAATACTCTGCGGCAAACGAACCATTTTTGAAATCGCTACACGGCGGGCAACCCGCTGGTTGCGCACCGAATTCTGGGAATACCTTCCATAAATTGGACTTCCACTCAGTATAAGAGACAGCGCAATCCGAAAGCCAAATCATCTTAAGTTACACCTCCAAATACGCACACAATTTTCTGCCGGCGCGGCTTAATCCTGCGGAAAATAGAGATTCGCCCAAATTTAGAGGAAGTAAGATTTTTGTTGACAAGAACTTGAGGGGTTTGCTAGGGTTCGATATATCAAGAAGTAGCTTGGGAGGAGCACGTCGGGGATTCATTTGGATCTTCGGTTTTTGCATGGTTCAGGTGTGAACCCCAGGCAGTAGCATCAGCATTCTCGAATAGCTCACTCACCTTGATGAGTGTTTGAGTTTTGAGCCCTAGCGGCAAAAAGATTCAGACACAGACTCCAATCTGAGCAGAGCACAACGCTGAGGCTGCATTAAGCAATTTGCCGTTCCGGCATGTTGTCGGGCCATTGCTTTCTAGTTATGGCTCGATGGTGTGCTGGCAATGGTTCTGGTTGCATTTGCATCGTATGCGAATGCATTGCTTTGCCAAAAGCACTGCGTCGTTGCAGGCCATTTGAATAGGAGGAACACCTTATGGCAAGCGCGATTCTTTGGTTATGAACTGGACTCGCAAGAGTTCATCCATGATTAACAGAACAGCTTAAATTGGAGATTGACATGCAGACTGAAATCGAAATCCTTGAACCCCGTGAAAATCCAGCCATCATCTGGACATAGATCGAGGATTTCCGGCAGATAATTGATTTGCATCCTGCTAATAAACACAGATTAAAAGTATTGGGGCATAGTGTTTGATTACCCTACTCAATGAGCGTATAATCCAGCTCGGTTGGATAGTATGCAATTCTGTGCTAACAATTTCAAAGGCATGCTGCCGATACATAACATGGATCTAAGATGTGGTAGCGTGTTATGAATTGGGGCGATTTGCCATTTAAGCTTAAAGTGTATGTAGTAACGGTGGCATGCCTTGCATTTCCCATTGTTTTATGGGCTGGATGGGAATTAGCTACTCATCCTTTGACAATGGCTGGCTCCTGCTTAGCACTCCTCGCTCTATTACAACTCTACCATTCTTCCTCTTTTTACCATCTTTCAACGCTACGATCACAATTGGAGATGCATATATCATGGCAATTGCCATGATGTATGGCATCGCTCCATGCATCATGGCAACATTTCTTTATATTTAGTCTCAATCTCCGATCTTTGCGCAACGTCCCAAAATTCACATATATAGAGTTGTTTTTAACACGGCAAGCACAACATGCTGCGCTTTCTTATACAGCTCGATCTATCAGCTTGATGAATCATGGAAGCAATGAATTGCAGGATATTTTGCTCCCTGCGGTGGCTGTAGTTGTCACTTACTTTCTTTCCAAACTCCATTGCTGACCTCAATTGCAATTGCTTGGTCAACATGGAGAAAGTATTCTTAAGTTTTGGGTGAAGATCATGTCTTCCCCTTGGCTAATTGATTATTCCATTTCAGCCTCAGTTTCTGCTATTATCATTAGTCGACTTCATGAATTCTTCAGATCACATGGTGCATCCCTCTCGTAGTTGCACCACTAATTGGAGTTGGCTATGGGGATGGAATCAAGTTATTAAAACCCGAGTAACGGAAGCCGAAAAGCATTTGGAAGAACAGGAGCAGCTGTATATGCGAACCGTGGAATCCCTTGCCTTGGCGGTTGATGCCAAAGACCAGACAACGTATGGCCATATCCGCAGAGTGAAGATTTATGCAACTCGGATGGCAGAGCTTTGCAACATCAAAGATCCGAATGAGTTAAAAGCGATAAAGACAGCCGCTCTGCTCCATGATATCGGCAAACTGGCGATAGACGACTACATCCTCAATAAACCCGGGCGGCTTTCAAAGGAGGAATTTGAAAAAATTAAAGTGCATGCCGCTGCGGGAGACGAGATCCTGCAGCATGTCCACTTCCCTTATCCAGCCGCAAAATATGTCCGCCACCACCACGAACGATGGGATGGGAATGGCTACCCTGACGGCCTGAAAGGCGAGGAAATACCCCTGGCATCCAGAATCCTCGCGGTTGCCGATGCTTTCGATGCCATTCGTTTCTCCCGGCCCTACAAACTCGCTATCCAGACAGAAGAAGCGCGCGAGCTTTTGCTGGCCCAATCCGGAATCTTTTACGATCCGGAAGTGGTAAAACTGTTCGCCGATCACATTGAAGAAATAGAGCAAGCTGCCGTCAAAGAAGCGGAAAACTCCCCGGAACCGTCTTTCCGGAAATATTTCGAAACGGTCAACCAGGCCCTGTCGGCTGCCGATGTTTCGGCTTCAGTTCCCTCGAATACCATGGATATGCCGGCAGAGCTTATCCTGCTTGCCGAATTCTGCAGCACCATTGCAGGACATCTTGATCTGAAAGATCTACTCCCTATATTCGCCTCCCGGATGAAGAAAATCGTGCCATTCGATACCTGCGCTTTCTATTTGCTTGAAGGCAATGACAGTCTGCGCGCCGTACATGCAGGCGGCATTTTCGCCGAGAAAATTCAGGACCACATCATGAGCGTCGGAAAAGGGATCAGCGGCTGGGTATACGCTCACGGGCGGCCGATGATCAATACCGGGCCGGCCCTCGATTTTCAGGATATCGAAGGCGATTTTTCCATATTCAAAGATACGCTGGTCGTCCCCATCACCCACGACAATGAATCCTTGGGGACCATTTCCCTCTATACGCAGGCACCCTCCACATACACCCGAAACGAACTGGAAATCCTCCAGGCATTGGCCGGATTTCTTGCGCCGATCATTTCCGATTCAAAAAAACAGGAAGCCCCGGCAGCCGAAAAAATCCTGGACCCGACCACGCGGATGCACCGCATGTCCTATCTGACGGCAATCAGCCCGCAGTTGATCTCTCTCGCCGAAATAAACAGGTCTCCGGCTTCTCTGATCTTCTTTGAAATCAGCAACTTGAGCCAAATTACCCGTCTCTATGGAACAGAAATTGGGCATGCGGCCATAAAAAAGATAGCGGATGATATCAAACTGGAGCTGCGAGAGACCGATATCGTGGTTCGATTCGGGCACCAGAGTTTCGTTGCGTTTTTGCCCGGCATACGCGACGAACAGGCGCTTCATTGCGCTCAGCGCCTCAGGCAGCAGATTCAAAGCCACGCCTCAACCATCGGAGGCCAAAATTATACTATCGATTGCCAGATTGGCATGGCCTCCTACCCCCGGGATGGCATCAATATCTTTGCTCTTCTCCGTTCGGCCCAGAAAAGCGTCGAAGCGCGTGCCGAAGAAACCGCATCCCTGGACAGCAATGTAATTGGATTCCCGCCCCGATCCTGATCCCGCGACACAGGGATTGCTATACCCTGAAACAATCCGAACTATGGACTGGGATCCTCGTTCTTCCCGCGATTGCGCCTGAAGGGACGGAAGTCGAGGTAGCAGTTGTTGCGCTTCAGGAATTGCATGGTCACGGAGTAGCGGCTTTCGGGAATGCGCAGCAACAAAAACGCCTGCAAGTATATGCCGCCGGAGTCTTCCAGGGCCCTTTGGATTATGGCCCGGACAAACGATGAACCAAATTGGTGCTGCAAAAAAGGCTCCTGCACCAGGCTCTCAAAATTGCCTCTTCCTTCAAGAATTTCACGGTATATACCAGCTGCGGCAATCAATTCCGGGCCGACCGGCACGGCCTTCCCGCGGCGGACTTCGGGCGGCAGATCGTCAATCCCGAGACTTGTTTTGGCCGTCGAATAGTAGGAACTGACAACGATATTTCTCAACTCCCTGATGTTTCCCGGGTAGGAATATCCTTTGAGCAATTCCAGCGCTTCGGACAAAAATCGCTTGGACCGCCCCCCTTCCCGGTCTGCCAATTGACTTAAAAACCATTCGATCAGAAGGGGGATGTCCCCCGAACGCTCCCGCAGCGGAGGCACCCGGATTTCAATTTCCTTCAGCCTGTAATAGAGATCCATCCGAAACTTTTCATTTCTCATCTCCTCCAGAAGATCCTTGTTGGTCGCGGCGATGACTTGAATATCGATCTTCCGAGGGATGGTTTCACCCAATCGCCGCACCTCACGCTCCTGGAGAACCCGCAGAAATTTGGCCTGTATGTGAAAAGGAAGATTGGACAATTCATCCAGGAAAAGGATTCCTCCGTGGGCTGCCTCCAACAGCCCTTGCCGGTTTTCCGCGGCGCCCGTAAACGCCCCTTTACGGAAACCGAAGAGCTCGGCTTCGGCAAGAGTATCGGAAAGAGAACCGCAATCGACGGCTACAAATTTTCCATTCTTCCGCCGTCCGGTTCGATGAATGGCCCGGGCAACCAGTTCTTTGCCCGTTCCGCTCTCCCCGGTGATCAGGATATCCGCGGGAGAAGCGGCGGCAAGGCCTATCCGGTCTCGCAGCAACTCAACGGATGCGCAGCGCCCGACGATCTCCGCATACTCCTCCCCCCTCGCCTGGTGCAGGTATTTTTCCAGCTCGGTTTTTTCTTGCACCAGTCGCTGATGCGCCAGAGCGCTGTCAATCGCCATTGCCGCAATGTTGCAGAAGGCAGCGAAGAGGCTGACGGTCGAGTCGCTTAAGCCTCCCGCCGGAGAGGAGTGGTCCGCATAAAGCACTCCAAGAATCCGGTCCGACAGCTTCAGCGGGGCGCACAGGAGCTTTCCAGTCTTATGGGAGGCCGCGCGATCTTTGTCTCTGAAGCGCGGATCCTCGTGTGCGTTGGCACTTACGATCGGCTTCCCGTTTTTCAATACATCTACCAGAATGCTCCGGTCCAAATTGTTCTCTCCCGTCAGGGACTCCTGCCTGTCGTTTCTTCCTTTGGCCAACTGCAGGCTTCCAGTCAGTTCATCCCTTAAAAATATAAAGGCCCGTTCAACTTTCACCGCTTGGACCAGTTGATCGAGAATCGCTTCCAGTAAAGGCCCCGGTTCCCCGATAGTGCTCACCGTCGCGCTCACGCGCAGCAATATCCGGGCTTTTTCTTCATCGCGTACTTCGGCGACAGCAACTCCGGCACCGCTTTCCTGATCTCTGCCCGATTCGATCAGGCGGGCTAATTCTTCCTTTATCCGGCTCCGGTCGAAGGCGCTGCAATAAGCCGGCAGCATTTCCGAGGGCACTTGATCTTCAGCTTTACACAAAAGCTCGTAGGCTTTTTTCGCATGCTCCAGGTAATTGCCTGCAGCCGGCATGGACCTCAGGATCCGGCTTAATTCAGCATGCGCTCTCCATACAGTTTCGGCATGATACGAAGATTCTGCTATCCGGCAGGCCTCTCGAAGCTCTTCAATCGCTCTAGCCCGGAAGGGCTCGGCAGGCCCAAGATCTCCTTTCCCATCGCTGCAGCCCATCCCACCTCCCGAACGATGCAGTTGCGCATAGATCAGTCCCAGCAGAAAATGGCTATACGCTATCAGGGAAACGGCCTGCATGGCTTTCGCCAATCTGAGTGCATTTCTGACATATCGCTCCGCCTTATCCAGCTTCCGCTGCCTTACCAGCATGTCGCCTATGTACAGCTTTATGACACACATCTGATAGGGCCAGTGTTTCTCCGTCACCTCCCTATCCAGCGCATACAAACTGGCCAGAGCTTTCGAAGTATTCCCGTGCTCGAAAAGGATTCGCGCTCTTAGAGCTTCTGCCAACTCGCGTTCGTAGAAAGGGGTTTCACGGTTTTCCATGGCGCATAGTTTGCCGATATGCTCCAGCGCCGCATCGAATTTGCCCAACACAAAATTCAGGCTGGCTGCCACATAGAGCACATGTCCCACGGTATAAATCGCCTGGTTGTGTTTGGCGTTGCGATCCAGTTTTTCGACAACCTCGCAGGCACCGCGATAGTTGCCGGCAGCGAGTCTGGTTTCAGCCAGAATAGCGTTGAATGCGTAACTGATTGCGGGGCTGTTGGCGTCGCATACGGATTTGACCGCACGTTCGGCAGTATTCACCGCCTCCTGCGTACGTCCCATCCGGCACAGGCATTCGGCGAGATTTCCCAAGGTCTGAGACCTGAGCACTACCGAACGGCTTTTATCACTCAAGGAAACTGCCTGCGCATGTTTTTTCAGCGCAAGGGGAAATCTACCAATCCCTGCCAAAACGCCTCCCAAGGTAGAATACGCAGAGCAGGCTAAATAGGATTCCTCAGAATGGGAAAGGATTGATGCTGCCTTTTCGCTTGCGGACCGAGCTTTGCGCAAATTGCAGGCGATGCGGTGCATGGAGGCGGCAAGACTCTCTATGCGCCCTTCCAATGCAGCCGCATTTTCAGCAGGGCAGGATTTGCGCGCTTTGTCCAAAAAGAGTAAGCCTCGACGGGAATGCGACTGCAGGATGGCGGCAAAAGCCATTTCAGCCCAAAGCATCGCTTTGGTCATATTGATTTCCCCGGCCGGCCGGTTTCGAAAGAAGCTCAGTCCTTTCTTGCAGCACGTTTCCTGCCTATGCAGATCGCCAAGGTGCTGATACGACAATGCCAGCTGCATATACATGCGCGCTTTAAGCTCGGCGCTCACGGTTTTGCCTCTGGATATTTCTATCTTCAAAAGACGGATGGACCGTTTCGGCAGTCCCAGGGCGAACATCGTATCGCTGGCCTCGATTGCCGCCGCGCAGATCTGCCCGTTGGTCAAGCCGTTTCTGTTTTTAAAGACATACTCGTAGCAATGCAATGCTCTCTCGTGCGCGAATTCCGCGCGCGCCTGGACCGCAGCGTTCCAGGCATATCGAACGGCAACGTCCCCCGCATTCCCCTCCATATAATGCATGGCCAGTTCCTGCACATTGCCTTCCGCTCCCATTTCCCGCTCAAGCACTTCGGCTATTTTGCGGTGCATTTTCTGGCGCAGCTTTTTGGGCAGGTTGCTCTGGATCACCTCTGCAATAAGGGAATGGACGAATCCTACTGTCTCCTCGGTTCTTTTCGTTTCTGTACGTGTCATCTGGCGATGGCTCAGCTCCTGCAAGGCATCGGTTGTAAGAGCAGGACTTTGTGCCATCACCGAGTTCAGGAGCGATCTCGGAAACATCGCCTTGAAACAAAGCCAGCCAGTTAGCCAACGCTCTGGCCGGAGGAGACAATTGTTCAAAACGCCTCAGCAGGACCGCACCAACGCTTTCAGGCACTTCCAGCTTCTTCAGATCCGATTCGGCAAATCTCCATCTACCGAATTCGCGGCACAGGAGTTTCTGTTCGACCAGGTGCTTCAGCATCTCTTCGAGGAAAAATGGATTCCCGCCGATACTCTTAAAGATCCATTCTCCGAGCGTCGCTTTCAGGCTGCTGTCACCCGTCATTCCCTCAATCAGCTGTTCCACGCTTTCCTTTTCGAGGGGATCCAGCGGAAGCACTTCCCCTCGCTCCTGCCGGGTCGCCGAATCGATGACTCTTCCCATGATTCCCTTAATCTCATCTCCGGAACGAAGACTGACGCACATCAACACGGAGTGACGCCTGAATATCGGAGCTCAAATAGTCGAGGACCGTGCTGGTGGCCTCATCTGCAAGATGGAAATCATGCAACAAAAGCAGTGTCGGGCGTGCCTTCATGCGCCGTATCAGTTCTCTGGTTAGCAGATCGCGGTACTGGCCGGTTGCGTACTCGGAAGAAGCATCAAATATTTCCGGCGCCGCCGCGCGAGGAGCATCTTGAAAGTGGAACAGCGCCTCTCCCTCCGCGGGATCGCTATTGGCCAGGATCTGGCGATACGGCGCATACGATCCGGCCTCGCGGGACCCGCACGTGCCCTCCGCAATTTGCCAACCCTCCAGGAGTGCCCAGCTTTTCAGCTCTTCCATGCATCTGGTTTTTCCCGATCCCGCTTCGCCGGTTATAAAGACAGTCCAGCCACGCCCGTTTTCCCTCACTCGCCTCGCTGATTCCTGCAGATGCAACAGCTCTTTTTCGCGGCCGACAAATTGGGAGGCGCAGAAATGGCTCTCCAATTCTTTGATGTCGGCATTCAACCAGTTTCTCCCCGAAGCGTCGATAATCAGCCGGATCACGTCTTCCCCGGATGCGGGTCTTTTATCCGGGTCCTTATCGAGCAGGCTCTGTACCAGCGGGGACACACGGTTCCCGCCTCGCATCCGCTCTATCGGGCGCAGATCCACGCTGCTCTGCAAATGCTTCTGTATTAAGAATTCGGGATCCGCATCCTCAAACGGAAGCCGCCGTGTCAACAGCTGATACAGCAAGATTCCAAGGGAGTATAAGTCCGAGCGCCCGTTTACATGTCCTCCCAACAGAATCTCCGGAGCCGTATAGGCCAACGTTCCGATGCTGCGGTCCAGTTGCCCATTCCCAATCCTGCGGCCCAAACCAAAATCCACTAATCTGAGCTTTCCGATTCCTTCCCCTTCGTTTGAAAGGATGGCGTTGAAAGGACTCAAATGCCCATGAACTATGCCCCGCGCATGCAGGTATTGAAGCGCTCTCGATAGATCCATGGCTATATTCAGTATGGCATCGGCATCCATCCCCTCGGTCGCTGCGAAAAGGTTTCGGCCATGAATCCAATCCCGTACCAGGAACAAATCACCCGAATTCTCCACTACGCCAAAATCCGCAATACGTACCAGGTTCGGATGGTTTAGACGGCGCAGGATCGAGAACTCGCGACTGCACTCTTTAGCCTGTTCTGAAATAGATGCACCGAGACTCAAAATCCTTAATACGACCTCGGTCTCTCCTCCCAGGAGATCCGTGCAGAAGTATGCGGATCCCATACTGCTGGCGCTTAAATGCCGTTCCACCCTATAACGGTTACCCACAACCAGGCCTGCGCTGAGTTGTCTTTGTTCTTTGCTCATAGCGACTCCCCTGAATAAACAGATAGATCCCCATCAAAACACAGCCAAGTCTATACGGGCACTATGAGCTCAATGCCGCTGCCAAGGCCGCATTCTTCAGAAGGCTACTGCTGTGGATGCGTCCCGACTGGCGACACTCAGTCCCATGCCCCCGCTCTGAGGGGATATTCGAAGAGAGAGGGATCTCCGATATTTGCTCATTATAGGGAAAGGCCTGCTCAATACACAACTTCTTTAGCTGTGAATTTCTTGACAGTCCGGTCAAATTCAATGAAACTGCCAAACATGCCAAAGCTGTCGCGCGGATATTTTCTGCTCTGTCTGATTCTGGCGATTCCCCTCTGTACTCCGTTTCTTGCACAGGAGCCTGATCGCACCGATTTTCTTCGAGCCCAAAACCTGACCGGCGTGCGCGGGGGGAATATCGTTCTGGCAGTGAGTTCGGATCCATCCAGTTTCAATCGCATGCTGGCTTCGGGACTGGCTAATACGCTCATCACAGACAGGCTGTCTGCGGACCTTGTGCACATCAACCGAAGCACTTTGCAGCTTGAACCGGCCCTAGCCACACGATGGGAAACGGACAAAGCCGGCCGGAGTTTCACAATCCATCTGCGACGCGGCGTGCGATTTTCAGACAACACGCCCTTCACTGCGGATGATGTCCTGTTTTCATTTCAGACGCTGACGGATCCCAAAATCGCTTGTCCGCTGGCCGGGCAGATAGAAACTGACGGCGCATTCCCATCCCTCACGAAGATCGATGACTTCACAGTGCGGTTGACGTTTAAGCGAACCGTTGGCATGGGACTGAGGATGCTCGATTCTGTGCCTATTCTTCCGAAAAGGCGGCTGCTCAAGGTCTACCAGGAGGGCCGGTTCTCAACAGCCTGGGGACCCACAGTGAATCCGCAGGATGTTGCGGGGCTCGGGCCATTTCGACTAAAAGAATATCAGCGGGGCATTAAGATTGTCCTGGAGCGGAATCCTTATTACTGGAAAAAGGATCGCGCGGGAATCACGCTCCCTTATCTGGACACTATCACGCTGCTGATCATTCCGGATTTTAATTCCGAAGCGCTCCGGTTCCGGCAAGGCGAACTCGACCTGATGAGTTCGCCGTCTCTCAGCCCTGAAAACTATGCCATGCTTCGCCGCACGCAGCAGAATTATGTCCTGCGCGACCTGGGTCCGGGATTGACGATGGATTATCTATGGTTCAATCTCAACCGCGGAGTAAACAGACTGGGAAAACCGTACGTCGATCCGGAAAAGCTCGCACTCTTTGAAAAATCGGAATTCCGCCGAGCCGTTTCCTATGCCCTCGACCGGAATGGGATGACTCGGTCCATCCTTCTCGGTCTCGGATCGCCTCAATATGGACCGGTGAGTTCCGGAAATTCTCAATGGTATTATACCGGGATTTCAAAGACCGAATTCAATCCCGCACGCGCCCGGGAATTGTTGGCACAGTGCGGGCTGAAAGATATAAATCAGGATGGAGTTTTGGAGTATGGCGAAAAACGGCGCCCTCTGGAGTTGAGCCTGGTCACTTCGCGCGGCAACAATATACGCGAAAAGGCGGTCCAGGTTATTCAGGACAACCTCGCAAAAGTGGGGATCCGGGCAGGAATACAGCATCTCCTGCCCAACGAAATCGCTTCCCGTTTTCTTGGCACCTTCGAGTATGAAGCGATTCTGTTCGGTTTCACGCCCACGGATGTTGCGCCGGATCTGCAGACCAACCTCTGGTATAGCAGCGGGAACATTCATTTCTGGCAACCGAATCAGGAAAAGCCGGAGCGGGCGTGGGAAGCGACGATAGACATGCTGATCTCAAAGCTTGTCAGCAGCACGGGAGATACCGAGCGGAAAGCAAGTTTTGATCAGGCGCAGGAAATCTGGGCCAGGCAAATGCCGGCAATCCCTGTCATCGCGCCCAACATCCTGGCCGGATGGAGCAACAAGCTGGATAACGTGCATCCATCGATACTGGTCCCGCATCTTATCTGGAATGCCGAGGAAATAACTATACGCAGACCATGAATGGCATCGCTATGCGAATAGGGATTTTTATTCTGAAACGTGCGGCACAACTCGTTCTGCTATCGCTCCTCGTTGCGCTTGCAACATTCCTGCTGTCTTCACTCATCCCAGGCGATTTTTTCAGCACGCACATTCTGGATGCCTCGGTTCGCACGGAAACCGTTGAACAACTGCGTCACGCCTATGGACTGGACGCTCCTTTTTATCTTCAGTTCCTGCGCTGGCTGAAGGATCTGTTCCGGCTGGACCTGGGCTATTCCATGTTTTATCAGAGACCGGTCTTGCAGGTTGTGGCCGATGCCCTGGCAAAGACGCTATGGATGGGAATTCCTGCACTGGTTCTCGGTTTCGGGCTGGGAATAATCGTCGGGTCCGCACATGGGATTGCCGCACAACGTCCGGCGGGGCGCCTGCTGGATTTTCTCTCTTCGATCACATTGTCTCTGCCTTCGCTTTTATTGGGATTGGTTGCTTTACTGTTCGCCGCTCATACCCATTGGTTCCCGCTGGGAGGCATGAATTCTCTAGCAAACCCGAACGCCGGCTTTTGGCAGTGGACCATCGACCGCATCCATCACCTTATTCTGCCGGTTGTCTGCCTCACGATCCCAATTTTCGCGTATGTAGAACGCATCCAATATTCGGCGACAAGAAACGGGCGCGACGCGCTTTCCGTTCGCTTCGCCCGGTCTCGCGGGTTGAGCCGTTCTCGCATTTTCTTTCAATATATCGTGCGTCCCGGACTGAATCCGGTTCTTTCGATATCGGGACCGATGCTCGGGGGTATCCTCAGCGGCAGTCTTGTTCTCGAAATAATTTTTGCGTGGCCCGGTCTTGGCCAGATCACCTATGACGCGTTGTTCAACAGTGATCTATTCCTGCTAGCCGGCTGCGTACTTGGCAGTAGCTTCCTTCTTGTCGCGGGAAATCTGCTGGCTGATTTTGCGCTGATGGCGCTCGATCCAAGGACGCGGTCTCATACATGGAAGGATGTGTGATGAGAAAACTGCGAGGCGTACACCTTGCGGCAGGATTCTTCGCTGTGTTGCTGTTGATATCCCTGTTCGCGGATTTTCTGTCTTCCAATCCCCCCGCGATGCAGGACCTCGCGATGTTCTATCACCCGCCCGAGCGCATTCATTTTTTCGACGGGCAGGGGCAGCTCCAAAAACCTTTTATCTACAAAACAGAACTGCGCGATCCGCTGGAGGCCTCCTATAAGGTAAACACCGCGGAAGCCTATCCCCTGGAATTTTTCTTCAAAGGATACCGATACACCATTTTAGGACTGTTCTCTTCAGACCGGCATCTGCTAGGGAGAGCCCAATATCCCCGGTATTATCCTTTGGGTAGCGACGATTTGGGGCGCGATGTCCTTGCACGCGTGCTGGCAGGAACCAGGACGTCCTTATTGGTTGTCGGACTCGGCATCATTCTTTACTCTGCCATCGGGCTTGCAGTGGGAGTATTTGCGGGTTTGTTCGGCGGATGGGTGGATTCTCTCCTCATGCGCTTTTCGGAATTTGTCCTGGCACTCCCGGCTCTCTATCTGGTGCTGGCCTTGAGATCGATCTTGCCCATGCGCATTCCTTTTTTACAGACCCTGATCTGGGTAACCGCAGCCATTGCGGCGGTTGCGTGGCCTCCGATGGCTCGAGGAGTTCGTGGCTTGATACTGCAGGTCAGAAACTCCACGTATGTTGAAGCCGCCCGTTCGCTGGGCGGCACTCCGACGCATATTTTCCTGCGCCACATGCTTCCCTCTCTGATGCCGTTTGTTTTAGCGCAACTGGCAGTTGCCGCCCCCGTTTTTCTTCTGGGCGAAATCATCCTCTCATTCCTGAATGTAGGGTTTCAGGATGCGGGAGAATCGTGGGGTTCCATGCTGCGCAGCCTGAAAGACACGCGCATCATCACGGACTTCTGGTGGAACCTTATGCCTCTTTGCATGGTATTTCTGACACTGCTGAGTTTGAATGTTCTCAGCAGCTGCGTGCGCAAACGGGGTCCTGAGGATCAGGTCATGCGGATCTGATAGAATCAGGCTCCCAGAATCTATGATAGGTACGGAGCTTTGCTGCCCCGACCAGACAGATTTTGAGGGCCTGATCCCATCAATGCTTCCAAGGGCAGAGTCTATTTCTTTCCAGGAACAACTGCATCCTTACAGGCTTTGGCCACTCTGAACTTCACAACCGTTTTTGCCGGTATCTTGATAGTGGCGCCCGTCTGCGGATTGCGGCCCATTCTGGCCTTGCGCTGTGATTTTACCAGCTTGCCAATCCCCGGGATAATAAACTGCCCATTCTTCTTGGTCTCGGCTACCGCGGTGGTCGCGATAACTTCGAGAATTCCGTTAGCTGCAGCTTTTGTAAGCTCGCACTTTTCTGCGATCAGCGTAACCAATTGTGCTTTCGTCATTACTTTAGCCATTCAGTTCCTCCAATGAAAGACGGTTAGGAATCTACTGGAAAACAGCAAACAAGCTAAACACATTTTGCGGATATTCTTGGAAAAAGCAATGATGTTTTTTAAAAAAAGCCCCTATTTATCAATATCCGCCATCGATTTATGGGGCCGCAGCCAGAGCTCATCGCACACAAAGCACGTCGATTTCATCGCAAATACGTGCGCTTTGATCACGATAAAACCAAAGCGCAGCCGCTCGAGCGACTCAGAAATATCTCTTGCTGCTTCGCGCAAGATATAAGACTGACGCGCCTTTACGGCTGATAATACGGATTGCGCCCAGCCGCATGATCCGTGGCATCGAGGACTTCCCCGACCTCCGGAATTCGTTCCCGGATCACTCTTTCTATTCCCATCTTCAGTGTCATCTTTGCCGATCCGCAGCCCTGGCAACCGCCGCCGAGCTTGAGATAAACGGAGTTCCTCCTCACGTCGATCAGCTCCACAAAGCCTCCGTGATTTCCCAAAGCAGGATTGATTTCCGTTTCCAGAAGATTTTGCACCTTCGCACGAATTTCGGCTTCGGGCGGCATCGTTGAATCGAATTGGGCATCAACTGCGGGCTCGTTGGAACTGATGTGTTCCCTGATTTTTGCTCCGATCTGCTTGCCGATCGCGGGCCAGGGATCGAATCCGGCTTTCGTTACGGTCACCTGATTTTCGGCAATCAGAATATTTTCAACTTCCGGGATTTCAAAAATCCGCTTTGCCAGAGGGGAATGCTCCGCCGCTTCCCTGTTTTTAAAATACGCGGAA
The DNA here is from genome assembly GCA_963761825.1 of uncultured Acidobacteriota bacterium. Lineage (GTDB taxonomy): Bacteria > Acidobacteriota > UBA6911 > UBA6911 > UBA6911 > UBA6911. The sequence continues at coordinate 204,198 of CAVXIH010000010.1, read as the reverse complement.
CCGCCCGCGTATACGGGACGGTCAATCGTGAAACTGCATGCGGCCGGATTTACGGTCGGTTCGCCAACAATGGATATTTCTTTGTCCACACCCTTCTCCTTATATGATTCCAACAAATCAAGGTACCCGACATGCGGCTCCCGTGTCAACTACCGAACAGCCCGCGCGGGCCTGCGTATCCTGAACTAGCGGTATTTTCTGCAACCGGAGAAATAGTTGCGCCATAAATCCGGGATTCCGATATTATAGGCGTATGCCGATCAGAATTCATCGCACTGCCGCTTTGATCATTGCGGGTTTGATTTCAAGTTATGCAATCGGGATCGGAGAACCGGTGCAACCGGCTCTGCACCTGATGCCCATGCCGAAGAGCCTTGTTCAGACTCAGGGCCGCTTATCCATCGATAGCACATTTGATGTAATCCTGACTGGACACGGAGACCCGCGCGTGTCGGCAGCCACAGGCCGATTGCTGCTAGCGTCTTCAAAGGAAAACCGGCATCCCGCTATCCATGGCCTCCTCCGCGGATTCGAAACAAGGCAACCCTCGAAATACACTGTGCGGGAGCGGGAGAGCCGGTCCAATCGCTTCGGGCCGATGAATCCTACACGCTGGACGTAACAGAGCAAAGCGCCCGGCTGGTAGCACCGTCTCCGATCGGCATCCTGCGCGGACTGGAGACCTTTCTGCAGCTGATACGCACCGATGACAAATCCTTCTTTGTCCCCGCCGTGCAAATCAAAGATGAGCCTCGTTTTTGCTGGAGAGGATTGCTCATCGACGTCTCCCGCCACTGGGAACCGGCGGAAGTCATCAAACGGAATCTGGATGCCATGGCCGCAGTGAAGATGAATGTCCTGCACTGGCATCTGTCTGACGACCAGGGATTTCGCGTGGAGTCCAGGCGATTTCCAAAACTTCAGCTGGCCGCATCGGAGGGCAACTATTACACCCAGCAGGAAGTGCGTGAAATCATTGACTACGCACGCGACCGTGGCATCCGGATCATTCCGGAATTTGACATGCCGGGCCACACGACGGCGTGGCTTGCAGCCTACCCCGAACTGGCAAGCGCTCCCGGACCCTACTCCATCGAGCGCGCCTGGGGAGTCTTTGATCCCTGCATGGATCCCACCTCCAAGAAACTCTATGACTTTCTGAATTCCTTCATAGATGAGATGGCCGGACTTTTCCCCGACGAATATTTTCACATTGGAGGCGATGAAGTTAACGGCAGGCAATGGAACGCCAGTTCGCGCATCCAGGCCTTCAAAGTGCAAAAGAAGCTGCCGGATAATGCGGCGTTACAGGCCTATTTCAATCAGCGCCTGCAGCAAATTCTTGAGAAGCACCGCAAAAAAATGATCGGTTGGGATGAGATCCTCCATCCGGACCTACCCAAAACCGTGGTAGTTCAGTCATGGCGAGGGCATTCCTATCTGGCAAAAAGCGTACGCCAGGGCTATGCCGGAGTTCTATCCTATAGCTACTATCTGGATCAAATGCAGCCCGCCTCTTTTCACTATGACAACGACCCCCTGGGCAAAGAGGCCGCAAGCCTGGCAGACCAGGAAAAGTCGCTGGTTCTCGGAGGGGAAGCCTGCATGTGGAGCGAACTTGTCAATTCTGACAACATCGAGTCCAGGATCTGGCCGAGAACGGCCGCGATTGCGGAAAGACTCTGGTCTCCCCGGGAAATCAGCGACGTACAGGACATGTACCGGCGTCTCGATTTCGTAAATGGAGAACTGGATGCATTGGGCCTGATGCATCGGGCCAACCCCATGAAGATGCTGCAGCGCATGTCAGGAGTCGAAAACATCGCATCGCTGAAAATGCTCGCCGACCTGCTCAAGCCCGCCCGACTCGGCGTTCGCGTAAAAACCCGCACATACTCCAGTCTTACCCCTTTGAATCGGATGGTGGACGCGGTTTTGCCGGAAAGTGAGATTGCCCGAAAGTTTGGCGATGCCGTGGGCCGGGCAGTCGCGAACCCAGCCGGATCGACAGAGGATTTTCAGCAGATCCGCAAATTGCTCTCTGCCTGGAGAGACAACTCGGCCGACTTGAAGCCGGTTATCAGGCAATCGTTTCTTCTCAAGGAGATCGAGCCTCTAACGGAGACTCTCTCCGAATCGATCGAGACGGGATTGCGGGCTCTGGATTATCTCGAATCGCGCCAGAGACCGCCCGAGGACTGGAAGGGAAAAGCGGCGCTTACGCTTGAGCGGGCGGAAAAAACGCACGCAGAAATGCTCATCGCAATCGCTCCCGCCCTGAGAGCACTCACTAAAGCGGCTAACGCGATTCCCTAGGATTCTTGTCTGAGTCCTAGTGGCAGGGAGAAAGCATTGAGCCACTATGAGTCGCGTTCAATGCATGCCTATGGCGACGGAAGCTCGCTGAAGATATTTGCCGCAGCTCAAGGAATATTCTTTGGCAGTGCAATAGCAGGGCCGCGTTATGCCTTGGCACCGGATGCGGCGGAGGTTCCGGCTTTGGATGTAAATCCTACGCGCTCGATCATCTGCCAGTCGTTTTTCCCTCTCAGATATTGCCACATCCCACGCAATCGCCAAAAGCTGTTCATCTGACGGTATGGAATCATTTCCAGAAAGCTGACGGCAATCAACCGGATCAAATCCTTTGGATCGTTGTATCGGTGGTATGTCATTTCTTCCAAAACCAAAGACCCGATGGAAATAAATATTCCGAAGAGATAGCCAAAGAGCAGGAACTCGGTGAAAAAAGAGGGTTTTAGAATCCCCAGAATCCCAGCCAGGATCATGCACGCCCAGCCGAACACCTCGATAACCGGCGAGGCATATTCGAACAGCCACTGGTAGGGCAGGGCAAGGAATCCAATTCGGCCGTATCGGGGCTTAAACACCATATCGCGATTCTGAAAAAGAACATCTGAGAGGCCATTCTGCCAGCGTGCGCGTTGCTTGGCCAGCGCCTTAGCGGAGGATGGCGCTTCGGTCCAACAAACCGGATCCGGCACAAAGGCAATTTTGTATTGATCTTTCCGGGTGCGCATGAGCCGGTGCATTCGGACAATTAGATCCATGTCTTCGCCAATAGCCGAGACACGAAAACCGCCGATCTCTCTGCACACGTCGCGGCGGAAGATTCCGAATGCCCCGGAGATGATGGTCAACATGTTGAAATAAGACCATCCCTGCCGCCCGATCAGAAACGCACGCAAGTATTCGATTACCTGCAGGATCTCAATGATGCGCCGCGGCAGCCGAACGTGATGAACGACACCGTCCTTTACACTGGAGCCGTTGGCAATCCGTACGATGCCGCCGCTGGCGATCACGCGACGCGGGTCGTTGAGAGCGGGAGCCATAACGCGAAGCAAGGCATCTTTTTCCAAAATCGCGTCCGCATCGACAGCGCATATGTAAGGGCTGGACGCAGCATTGAGCGCGGCATTCAGCGCATCCGCCTTACGGCCGCACGACTGTTTGTCGAGCACCAGTAACCGCCGGTCCGAGACGCTCATATACACGCCTTGCACCGGTTGAGTGGGAATTTCTGCAACGTATAGAATATCCGTGCGCAATAGGCTGAAATGCTTGCGCAGTTCCTCCAGCGTGCCATCTGTCGATCCATCGTTAACCACGATGACTTCAAGTTCCGGATAATCCAGAGCCAGAAAGGACCGCACCGATTCCACGATGCTTTTCTCCTCATTGCGAGCAGGGACAAGGATGGAGATGGGCGGTGCGAGAGATGAGTTGCGCAGACGATCGAAAAGGAGAGTAGCGATTCGCTTCTGCTGTGTGACTGTTTCGGTGATCGACGCGACCAGCAAAACAAGGTAGATGAGATTTGTCGCGACATAATAGGCGAACAGGAAATAGCTGGAGATGGTCAGGAACTCTATCATGCAGACACCGCCTCCTTGCCTGCTTCGCAAGCAATGATTGTTTCTTTCAGGTGTGCAATCGCCCAGCCCAGCAGCTTTTGCTGTCCCAGCCCGAGATCCGGCTTATGGATCTGAGCCAAGTGTTCCAGAAGAGCCGCGTCTCCGGATCGAGCCAGGAGTCGCGCCAGGCGAGTGCAAACACGGCGATCCGGATGGTTGAGCAACAGGTCTACCAGAATGCTTGCGAAACCGTTCTGAAGAACGGCCAGGAGAACCGACTCAATAACCGGGTTGGGAGCATCTGCCGCGAGGCCGTTGACCATTTCAGGCAGACGCCCGGAGCGCTCGATTTCGGAAATAAGCGCCTGCAGGGCATAGCGATCCCCGGTTTGCATTGCTAATTGGATCACCTGGGCTTCGTCACCCTTGAAGCAGATCAGTTGAGAGGCTGCCCGCAAACGAACGAACCGGTTGTGATCGCAAAGCGCGTTTATCAGTAAGGGGATTCCTTGCCTTTCTCCCAGTTCGCCAATCGCAACGGCGGCGCGCAATCGAACAAACCATTCTGGATCCCCGGCAAGCATGGAAAGAACGTTGAGCGCGTAGGAAGGCTTGACCACTGCAATAATGCGTGCCGCTGATGCGCGCACTTCTGCCAAAGGATCGAGCGCAAGCTCCATCAGGTCGCCGCTCAGCCTTTGATCAGCAACTTCTGCCAGCACACGCGCCAGGATTGGCCTCAACACATCATCCGCCTCCCGGACTTCGCTTAACAATAATTTCGGATCGGATCGATAGCATTGGGCTAATGCCGCTTGCACTGTTTGCGGAGGGCATTGCTGAGGTTTTCGAGAAACTTGCCGCAGGATTGCCTGTGCGGCTTCGGGCGTGCTCACCTGGCCAAGCGCGCGAATGGCATCCACAACAGTTTCGTCGCGCGGATCCTGCAACGCTTCTGAAAGAGCAGGGATGCTTTCAGGCAATTGCATGCGACCAAGCGCGATCAGTGCCAGACGTTTCTTCCAGCCCTTGCTCTTGCCGACCTGGCGAATTCTCCTATCCATGAGGCCGCTGTGGCGCGCGAATTCCTGCAACGATTGCAGTTTAACCGGCTCTGCCACCGCGAGTCGATCCAGAAGAATTTCCTCGACTATATCGCGGTTCATATTTATCGAAAACCAGTCTTTAACTCGAATCTCTTCGCTTAGAATTTTTTGCCAATTATCGCGAATGTATTGGATCCGCTGGTCACGACGCTGGAAATGTCGTTTCCGCCAAGCTCGGCGCAATAGAATGAAGGAGATCAGCAATCCAATGCCGATGGCTGTAGCGATCAGAGAGATCGTTACGGTTTCGGCCAGACTGCTCACAGGCAATACCTCAAAAATGGATTGCATAGCTTGCCCCAACGTTCACGAGAGTTTTGCCGTCGGAATACTGCTGATAATGCCCGTGGCCGAGGATCTCCTGGCCGGTCGCAACTCTAAATCGCAATCCACCGCCATAGGTGCGCATGGAATATTGGCTTATTTGGTCGGCATAACCGAAGTTCTCAACGCCCACGGCAAAAAGGAGATTCCCCGTGAGTCGGCTTCCGAGAGGGAATGTGAGCCTGGTATAACCGGAGGGCTTCCAATCCGGTGCGTTTCCGGTAATGACGGTCCGATTTGACGAATATTGGAACAGCCAGTTCCAATCCTTCGGAAGGTACAGAATGGCAGTGGGCGATAAAACCAGCAGACGCGTGTCGCGATACCAGAGCCAGCGTTGCCGATAGAGGGCCTCGACCCCGCGGATTGCCCCGCTTTCCGACAGGCGGAATCCATGACTGTATTCAAACTCAGCCTCTGCGCGTGGAATAATGCCGTTGTCTCCTGCCGTAGCGCCGGCGACAGTGAGAGAATCCCGAGATCCGAAATTCAATGTGGCGCCTGCACCAACCCTGGTTGCAGCTTCGCCAAACCGCTGGAACCGGTGAAGAGAACCGAATGTCGCCCAGCGGGAATTCCATCGGGATCGGATTGCCAGCCCGAACAATCCGGCACTGTCGGTGTAGCTGAAATTGTCTAACTCGGAATCGAAGCGGATTTCGTAACGCTTTGCCGAACGGATTTGATCCAGCCCCTTGCGGGCCTCAGCAGAAGAAGGGTCCTTGGTCAGTATTTCTTGGTAAGCGATTTGAGATTCACGATTTCGGCCAAGCCCCTGAAGCGCCTGGGCACGGCGAAGCTCGCAATCCGCTCTCTTGGGATCGATCTCCATCGCCCGGGCTATATAGGTTAATGCCTCTTCGTAGCGCGCCTGCCAAATCAGAACATCCGCGAGCCCCATCCACAAATCGGTGTCGCGGGGAGAAAGCTGTGTCAATTCGCGATATTCATTCTCTGCTTCCTTCCAGTGATTGGTCCAGGCCTGCAAACGCGCGTGCCAGGCGCGCGCATCCAGATCGTTCGGATATGCTTTGAGCCATTCATTGGTTGTGCCCATTGCCTGTTGAAGATTTCCACTATCCACATGTGCCCGAATGCGAGTTGCCCAGTCGGAATCCGATTGAAATGCCGGCGCGGCGGTTCCTGCAGTAAGCATCAGAACCATTGTCAGGCAAAAACAGGCCCAACTCGACCACCTGCTTCTGGAACAGCAGGATGCTAAATTGTCTGCTAGTTTTATCGTTCCGCTGTCAACGCGCATAGCTCAGTAATCCTCGGGATCTGGATAAGCGAGTATCCTTAAATCTCATGCCCGCGTTGCTTTATCGGCAGTCCGGTGTTCGAAGATTACTTATCTGAAAACGAAAAAGGCCCCGGCTTCCGGGAAACGATAAACGCAACGCAGCCAATGGCGGCGCCCCTGTGGGGACGTCCTTACAAGACTCGTTTATTGGAGGGAAGGCAGGGGGAAAAAGAATTGTTGTTGCGGAATGCTTCTATTTCCTTGATTCGAGGAGAAATGGAAAGCCGATGTAGTCGTGGAAGGCAAAACCAGCGAAGGAACTCCAGCGAAGCAGCTCTTCTTCTGCTTCGCTAATTGCCTGTTGCAGCTTGTCCGCCCCCAGGCGAGCGAACGTAAGTTTGCTGGACGGAACTGCGATGGTTTGAGCTGCCGGCCACCATTGGAATTTTGCGGCGTCTGTTTGTTCACGGGCGGATCTGTAAAAGTCATCCCATTGCGATGCGGGTATAAGCCATACTCGAGCTCCCCGGGAAATGCGCTCCAGGACGATGATTCGTTGCGCGGAAGCATGCTCGGGAATTCCTTGAATCGGCTTCCCCTTAAACTGAAGCAATTCCTCATCCGGCAACTGGATCGTTTCGAGGCCTATTAAAACTGTTTTGCCGGACCTTGCAGCATAGGCCAATTCTCCTTCCGCTTGCGCAGCAATTCCATCCGCGCCGAAGACGGACGTGCGGTAATCCATGACGCCAACCGAATCCACCAAATCAATGATGTGTTCGCTGGCGGGCTTGGGCTTGCCGTGGAATTCAACAACAAAATCTTTCCCTGTGAGAGCATCAGGGGTGTCATACCAGAATGGAATATCGACGCCAAGACTCATGCCGGCGCTTTTTGATCGCGCAGATATTTTTTCCAGAAGCTCGAGATAGGCCGTAAGGATCTGTTGTCGCTTCGGTCCGTGAAATCCGGAAAGAAGGTAAGGTTCGATATCGTAGTGAATGCCTGCGAACCGTTCGCCGGGTGCGGCAGTGCGATTGTATGCAATAACCTTGTCCACGGTGTCCAGAACGTGTTCGTGCCACTCCGGTAATGCAAATTCCTTGTACCCGTCAAGCGCATAGCCGCGAACACCTTTGTCGGCGAGAAACGAAAGCAAACGTCTCCATCGGTCATCCAGAGGCAGCGTCTCGCTGCGAGGATCCATTTTCTCTTTCTTTGGCAACTGAAGGTACAGCTGGCCGATGCCCTGGCGGAGGCAAAAATCAGCCAGCGCAGTCTGTTTGGCGGCAACGGGCAGAATCTCGGCAGTATTCCAAACCCACATAGCCTTCTCGAGCTTTCGATCGTCCCTTTTGGAAGCAGATGGAAGTGTTAGACTCGGCAATGGTTCAGACTTAAGGCAAAATGCAAGATCTTTGATTGCGATGCGTCCTGTGCCGGAGCCGACTGCTTCAAAAACCAAAGAGGCCAGCCTGCGGGAATTCAGGCTGCGGGGCAACGCTGAAAGGGGCACAATCACTCGTTGCCAGGTGCTTTCAATTTTCCGGCCTGGAAGAAAGGAGCTTAATTCGCCAACCGGCAATGCATCCTCTTTCCGTTCCCAATCGGCATCAGAAACCTTCAATAGAATCCGTTCGTTTCCTCGCTGTCCGCGAACCCAGAAAGTGAGGAAAGAGTAGTTTCCAATATCCAAATAGATACGATCTGCCGGCGATTGCCGGAAATCAAACAAATGCACCCACATTCCGCAAAAGCCGGCGCCAGTTCGACTGAACTCCAGCGTTAGGGCGCGATGGGCCCCATCCCATTTCTCCAGAGTAAGGCGGGAGGCGGATGGCGCCAGGGAAAAAGCACTATAGTAGCCGCCGAGCTGGTTCCGGGAGCCCCCCTCAAAAGAAGATACGAGGAAGCAGTTGCCATCGCATGAAGGAGTGGCACTGTGCGGAAACTTTGGCGTTTCCGGAGCTTCCACGGTGGATAGCACTTGCGCGTGAAGCTGGTCTCCAGCTCGCTCGTGGAGGACACTCAACTGCCCGAGCCGGATCAAGGACCAATCGCGGATGTCCCAGTCCTCTTCCCGCACATCCACGAAAAGGAAGGAGCTCGAAGGCTGTTGGCAGAATATCGGCAATGCGGATAGCAGCATGATGATACCCAGTGAGATTGCCCTCATTCCTTGCGCTCCCGAAGCCTTTGCGGTAAATCCGCAAAGCTTGTTCTTAAATATCGGCACAATTCGGGAAAATATCTTCAGAGAAGTTTGGAGCTTGGAATCTATGGGATAGAGATCCACCTCAGTCCTGCTTTAGCGTAACTATCGTGGAGCCGTGATCCATTTCATCGCGGTAGGCAACCACGCTCGAATGCTTTTGCAGCACAGAGTGGACCATACTGCGCTGCACTCCTATGCCCCGGCCATGAATGATGCGGACTTCCCGGTAGCCTTTGAGCACCGCCTGATATAGATATTCCTCGACCAGATCTGCTATTTCCCGTGGCAGGAACGAATGCAGGTCTATTGTATCTTCAATATTTAAGTCCATTAACTGGCTTGCCTCGTTTCGGTTGACTGCTCTGTGCAATCGAAATGCTTCTCCGTCCATGACTAAAGCTATTTATCCGGTAAACTCACTGGTTATAAGTTCATCTTTTTGGCTTGGATGTGCGGAGGTATTGTATCACTGATCTTGATAACTCCTCAGCGGTCGCATGCTGGAAAGTAATTCTGTGCATCTGGAACGGGATCTCCGTTCAAGTGATTACGTCTCACGATGCTGTTACTGAGAGTCAGGCCATTCGGGCGGAAGCACGGCGGGATCAACTAAGACGTGCGAGGATAACTTGCGCTGCCGAAGGTTGCAAGCAAAGAGCCAGGTTTCGCCCCATATTCCTGCGGCAGACCCATCATTCCGATAGCATGGCGTTGACACTTTGCCACGCTATAAATATACAAGTGGACTTACACCCCAATACGCGACAACAGGGATTCCCTAGATAGGCTTCCCGAGCTAGACTATTGCGACGACCTTAGAGGAGGAAATTCCAATGAGACGCCTTACAAAAGCGCTGACAGGGCTTGCCGCCCTGTGCATCGTGCTCAGCTTTATGCCCTGTAAGTCAATGGAGAATCGTACACAAAAAAACGGTGATGAAACGGCCGACGTCGTTATCGTTGGCGCGGGCGTCTCTGGCGAGACTGCGGCCCTCGAGCTGAAAACACAGACTCCCAACATCAAAGTGGTACTGCTGGAAAAACAGGCTACAACCGGCGGATCCCTCCGCTATTCCAGCGGCTATATCGGCACGAGCTCGAAGCTTTCCAAGAAATCATTCAACACGAATACGGTCGACGATGTACTTGGCTTCCTGGACCACTACATCGGGAAGGACAACGTCAACCACGCCTTCGTGCGCAAGCTGTATGATCTGTCGGAATATGTTACCGATAATTTCATCGCCTGGGGCGTTGACTTCGACGGAGCCAATGCAACCCGGGGCCAGGATCCGCACCAGGAAAGGTGGACCCGGCAAGGAAGGCAGCTGTGGTATTACATGCCCGCGGGGAGAACGAACGCCATAGCCAATGTCCTGGAAGACCAGCTCAAGAAACAGAAGGTGGATCTGCGGCTCAACGCCAAGGTGACGGATCTGATCATTGCCGACGGAAAAGTCCTGGGCGTGAAGGTCCAGACCAAAGACAAGAGCTACACCATCAGCGCGAAGGCGGTCCTTCTCGCAACCGGAGGGTTCTCCAGCAAAGGGGATCTCGTTAAGAAGATGACCGCAGGGATGTATAAGAACGTCCCGACGGGACCGAATCCCTACGCCTCGAACCCCGGCGCAACGGGTGATATTTTTGGCCTCGTAGAGAAGCTTGGTGTGCCGACAATCGGGACCGGAGTCATGGCCTATGCGGGATCACTGGGCGGCGGATCAATTCCCTCGCGCTTCTACGTCAACCAGGACGGCAAACGCTACATGGATGAATACTCCTGGGGCTACAACATCACTTTCCAGACTCAAAAGAACACAACGAATTGCTACAGGCTTCTCGATACCACCGTGCTCAACGGGCAGTCTGACAGCACGAAAGCAAGCGTCGCGGCAAAGGTGAAGGCGGGAACCGTATCCGAATATGACACGATCGATGAGCTTGCCAAGGGCCTCAACATCAACGCGGCTCAATTGAAACAGACCATCGCCGCCTACAATGCCGCCGTTGACGCGGGGCAGAGCCCGGAGTTCGGCTTGCCGGTGGGAAAAGCGACGCCGATCAAAGATGGGCCTTTCTATGCCGAACAGATTGCCTACACGACCGCTGGCTCTCTTGTTTCCATCAAAACAGATGATGATGCCAGAGTCGTCAACGGCAATCTTCAGCCCGTTCCTGGTCTCTATGCCAGCGGTGAGTGCGCCATCTCCAACCAGTTCTGGGGCGGACTCTACGCAGGCAGCGGATTCGGCGTTGGCTCTTCCGCCTATAACGGCGTGCTTGCGGCGCGCACTATCGTGAGTGATCTGAAATAGATCAGCGAGTAGAAGCAGCCCGCACGAAAACGGGGAAGCGATGTATCCCCGCCCACTCGAATTTACGAAACGGCCCGGCACTCAAGGTGCCGGGCTGGCGTTTTGAGGGAGGCTTTGACTTAGACTGTGTAAATGATCGCGGACGCCTTCTTCCGTGCCTTCTACGCAAGTATCGCTATAGCCCTCCAAAAGAAGGATTCCATGAATAGACATCGCAATGCCATCAGGGGCTCGATAAGTAGCATGGCGCACTTTTCGCTCATCCCAGCAAACGACCAGTGCATTTCTGATAGATATGCAAACTATGTGACCTGTAAAGCATTCCTAAACTAAGCGCATGGAGCCTTCTCGCAGAAGCCGGTAGCCTCAAATTTCTACAACTCCCACGAAGTCGGTTGAGGGAAACCGGTCGCAGGAGATATCTTCTCGAAAATCCCAGGTGGAAACCGGTAGAATAGCAGCATGTTTTTTCGTGCTCTACTTGCGTTCCTGGCTCTTCCAGTTGTTGTTGCAGGGTTGATTCCCTGGTTTTTATCTGGCATCGACCGTTTTCGGACACGGGGGACGGTCTTAGGCTGGCCAATTTTATTTTTAAGCGTGGGCATAGTACTCTGGTGTGTTCGTGATTTCTACGTCATCGGCAAAGGCACTCTTGCACCCTGGGATCCTCCCAGGAATCTCGTGATTGTCGGGCTTTATCAATTCATGCGTAATCCAATGTACGTGGGCGTCCTTGGATGCGTTGCAGGTTGGAGCGTTATTGCCGGATCCCCAATAATGGCGGCCTATACGGGCATGCTGGCGATCAGCTTCCATCTGCGCGTCATCTTCTACGAAGAACCAACGCTTGCTCGGCAATTCGGCAATGAGTGGACGCACTACCGCACGATTGTAAATCGATGGTTGCCTAAGCCGCGGTCAAAATCGAATTCGCATCCTATCAGCAGGTAAAAGTGCAGCCTGTAAATTTGAAATTTCCGCTGACTCCCATGAAGTCCCGTTCAGGGAAGCCACACGTTGTCGAGCATCAGAGGCTGTGAGCAAGGAAGAAAATCTGTGGGGATGGGCATTAATTTTTCCAATCCGCAGTCTTTTATTGATTCTCATTATCTTCTACCAAAGATAGGAATAAAAGTGGTTAGATTCATTTGAGTCCATTCATAAAGAAGCAAAGGCACTTTTTCTAAGGCAGGTATACCTGAGCTAGAATGGACCTCAAACGCTGACTTCCGCTAAAGTGAGGGATTCCATGTCGCAGGAAGCAAAAGGTCCGATCATTCAAAGCAAATTGCAGGTAATCCGGGATTTTTGCCTGGCCCATGCGGATCCGGCAAGAGTCCAAAAATATGCCCGCTATTTTGTGGAAGGGTATGACGCCTACGGAATAGAACAAAAGGTGTACGAAGCGCAAAGAGACTGCTGGATCAAGGAATTTGCCAGGGATTTGGACTTTGATGGATTTCTTGCCTTGGGGGAAGCACTCCTGAAAAATGGTAAATATGAAGAGGCCAGCTTTGCCATTGGATTTGCAGCCGCTTTCCCGGAAAAATATTCTTCCATAGTCCTGGAACGATTGGGACACTGGCTGGAGGAAGGGGGATTTCGAAACTGGGCACATACCGATGTATTTTGCGGCATGGTGCTACGACAGTTCTTCGCAACAAAGAACACCAAACTGGAAGAGTTCTCAACTTGGAGGGAATCCGGCTCCAAGTGGAAACGCCGGGCCGTTCCAGTCGGTTTTATTGAGGCATTGCGTGCCGGCTATGCGATCCAACCGCTTTTAAAATTTATTGTCCCCTTGATGATGGATCAGGAAAAGGTGGTTCAACAGGGGCTTGGCTGGTTTTTGCGTGAAGCCTGGAAGCGCGAGGGCGCGCCAGTAGAGAAGATCCTCCTGCAATGGAAAGATCGTTGCCCAAGGTTGATTGTGCAATATGCTACGGAGAAAATGGCTCCCAAAGAAAAACAGAAGTATCGCAGAAAACCAAAATCATAGATTGAATTGAAGTCGGGATTTCCTTGGGAATTCCTCCATCCTCGACAGACCTGGAATTTATGTAAATAGCATAAACAAGCTATCGGAAGAATCAAAGACTGCAGGATCGGAAGAGAATCTGCAGGAATCGGCTTCAACTCTCTTCAATTGATCTCGGAACTCCCTCTCTCCGTACCTTTACTCGGCTGCCAATAATTTGCAATATATCGACTTGAATGCCTTTGATTTGATTACAGCGGAATCCTGTCGCCGAAGATGGATTTTTGATACGCGATTACATAATTGCAGAGCAGATTGGCCGCTCCGCTTACCCTAGGTCGCCCACATCTTCATCCGGCATGGCAGGAAACGGGCAGCGGTCGCCTAGGGATGCCCAGTCAGGATAGCATTTTCCGGATGAAGTCTGGTGAATCTATAGCTGCAAACATCCTCATCCGTGCGCCGGAAACTCTTCATTCCCCTTCTACGGTAATGACTTCGGATTCTTTTGGAGATGTTTTGAAATCTACTGACGACCGAATACGAGCTGTAGGTCGTTGAACATGTCCTGTAAAACCAGCTTATCATAGCCCGAGTAGGATTCGACCAATACACCTCTGACCGATTTGGTAACCACCCCTTGAACCTGTATTCGCAGCTTCTCGACGGTTTTCTTGCCGTTTTTCAAGTCTTTTTCGTTAACCACAAGCTTGCCTATTACCTTCACCTCATAAATCCAGTTGGACTTCAGATGAACAATCCCCGTATTAGGATTAGTCCGCAGGTATCCGGAATCCTTTTCCATGAATCCTATTTCGTATCCTTTATCGACCATTATTTCTACGAATCTTTTCCAGCAGGTTTCGTAGTCCGGAGCCAGATCTTCCCTGATTGCCATCTCCTTCCAAACGAAATCTCCTAAGATAAAGCGGTCCTTGACTCCTCCTGGGACTCCAGCATAGACCGTGTTAATTGTAAGTAACACAGCAGCGATCGTAACGAGAATTAAAGCTGTTTTTTTCTTCACGAATACTCCCCTTCTCCAATTATGTTGAAAGATATAGTGCACGTTTACTTTATTCGACAGCAATGGGTTATTGGGTTACTCGTTTTTTCACCCAAGCTGTCGATTGATGAGCGCCATCTAATGAAGTCATCTCATAAATAAAAGTGAGGAAGAGGAACAATTGTGCAATGGTTCACCGGCAAGGAGCCAAGGATATCCTTAAAAAGCCATGCCCGGACAGGACTCTGCACCATCCAAATTGAAGAGCTTTTGACAATAAATCCCGTCGTGGAACTGGTCTAACATTCCAAGGAAAGGAAACATTGTTGTCGGCTAAACCGACGATATCATTACGATGTTGTGTCTGCCGGAGACAACTACTCGCCTTACCAAGCCATAGAATCCACGATATTAAATCCTATACCGCTGCTAATTTTCTCTTGTCTCTTCAACGGGCAAATCCACGGATTCATCCATCTTTGATCCTTCCGGAATTAACTTCTTGATTTTAGCCGGCCGCTCTGCTCATTTTTAATCAGGGGGAAACACAATGCAAACACGATTAGAGAAGGATTCTTTGGGCGAGCGGCGGATACCGGCGGATGCGTATTACGGCATACAGACGGATCGCGCAATTGAAAATTTCCCGATCAGCGGTTTAAAGCCAAAGCCTTCCTATGTCGACGCGACAGTCCGCATCAAAAAAGCTGCCGCCAGGGTTAACAAGACTCTGGGTCTGCTCGATGGTCGAAAGGCCGATGCCATTGTCGGCGCCTGCGACGAAATTCTAAACGGCAAATTACGGGAATGGTTTGTCGTCGATGTCTATCAGGCGGGTGCCGGAACGTCCCACAACATGAACGCCAACGAGGTAATCGCCAACAGGGCCATCGAGCTCCTGGGCGGGACAAAGGGGGATTACTCCGTCATCCATCCCAACGATCACGTAAATATGGCGCAATCGACCAATGACGTATGTCCAACAGCCATCCGAATCAGCGCCTTCCTCGACACCCGGTCTTTATTGTCGTCTCTGAAAGAGGCAGAGAGCGCTTTTTCCGCGAAAGCAGAAGAATTCGATGAAATTGTCAAATCAGGCCGCACCCATCTGCAGGACGCCGTTCCAGTGCGCCTGAGTCAAGAATTCGGGGCATATGCGGTTTGCCTGCGCAAACACCAGGAGTCCATCCGCAGAGCTTCAGAATCCAGCAAGGAACTTGGAATTGGCGGAACCGCCGTTGGCACGGGCATCAACGCACATCCGCAATACCGTTCCATGATGGTCCAGGAGCTGAGCATGGAGCTCGGGATCGACTTCCGGATGGCGGATGATTACTTCGAGGCCATGCAATCGCTGCGGCCTTTTGTGGAGCTTTCGGGCGCCGTCCGGTGCCTGGCTCAGGACCTGATTCGCATCGCAAATGATCTGAGACTTATGAGTTCCGGGCCTAAGACCGGATTTGCGGAAATCTCCTTGCCTGCCGTCCAGCCAGGGTCTTCAATAATGCCCGGCAAAGTGAATCCGGTCATGGCGGAGATGCTCAACATGGTCTGTTTTCAGGCTATTGGCTGTGACACGACGATTCTTCTGGCCGCTCAGGCCGGGCAACTGGAGTTGAACGTCATGATGCCGGTAGTTGCATTCAACCTGCTCCACGAAATCGAGATTCTCAGCAACGCCGTCGGCGCCTTCGCGAAATTCTGCCTGGCAGGCATCCAGGCCGACGCCAAGCGGTGCGAAGCGCTTGCCGAATCCAGCATGAGCATCGTTACGCTTTTGAACCCTCACATCGGTTACGCGGCCGCCGCAGAAGTGGCTAAGGAATATCTCGCTTCTGGCAAGTCCATTGCCCAGATTGTCGAGGGAAAAGGCCTCTTGTCCAGGGAAAGGCTCAATGAAATTTTCGATTTGCGGAATATGACGGAGCCGGGGATTAAGTAGTCGGCAGTCGCTAGTCGGCTGTCGTCAGAACCCGACAGCTCACAGCTGTCCGCTATCAGCCTACACCTCAGAGATAAAATTTGGGGTCGGGGTCAAGATCGGGATCGGAGTTAGTCTTTGCTTCAGGAGGAACCGGCGCCGGAGGCAATGCCCCCGGCGCCGATCTTTTCAAAAGGGACTAGAACACACCGGTAACTTTTCCGGTTTCCACATTTACATCAACTCTTCTGTATGCAGGATCCGATGCGGTGCCCGGCATAAGGGTGATATCCCCGGAAACCGGAACCACAAAGCCCGCGCCCTTGTACGTCAGGATGTCGCGGATTGGCAACGTCCAGCCTTTGGGTGCCCCTTTGAGGGTGGGATCATGGGAAAGGCTGAGATGAGTCTTGACCATGCATGTGCCGAGTTTGGCAAGCTCAGGATCTTTTTCCATCTTGATGAGCTTGGCTTTGGCAGCCGGAGTGTAGCTTACACCATCTGCGCCATAGATTTCCTTGGCAATGAGTTTCAATTCTCTTGCCGAGCGGCATTTCAAGTTCATAGAGGAACTTGAAATTGTTCGGTTCGTTGCAAGCATCAATGACGGCATCGGAGAGCTCCAACGCGCCGTCGCCGCCCTTCAGCCAGTGTTCGGAAACCGCGCAACGTGCGCCCATAGCTTCGACGTTTCTCTTGATGCAATCGATTTCGGCCTTTGTGTCCGTGTAGAACGAGTTGATGCAGACGACCGGGTTGATGCCGGCTTTCTTCACGTTCTCAATGTGTTTGAGAAGGTTGCACAAGCCTTTTTCCACCAGCTCAACGTTTTCCTGTGAGTAAACGGGATCCAGCTTTTTGCCCGGAGGAACGGCGGGGCCGCCGCCATGGCTCTTGAGAGCGCGAACAGTGGCAACCACAACGGCGCAATTCGGCTTCAGGCCGGAATAGCGGCACTTGAGATTCCAGAATTTCTCGAAGCCGATGTCGGCGCCGAATCCGCTTTCGGTGAGGTGATAATCCGCAAGCTTAAGGGCCAGTTTATCCGCCACGATGGAGGATTGACCGATGGCGATATTGGCAAACGGTCCAGCGTGAACAAAAATGGGCTGTCCTTCAATCGTCTGCAGCAGGCTTGGATTGATAGTATTGACCATCCATGCGCACATGGCGCCATCCACTTCAAGATCGGCTGTCGTGACGGGATCGCCTTTTTTATTGTAAGCAACCACCATTTTGCCGATTCTTTCACGCATATCTTTGAGGCTGGTGGCGACAGCGAGAATCGCCATCAATTCGGAGCTTACGGCAATGGCGAATCCGGACTGCATCATGAAGCCATCCATCTTGCCGCCCATAGCCGATGGTGATATTGCGGAGCGCTTGAGCGCAGAAATCGATAACCCACTTCATCTCAACGTTTCTGTGATCGATATCCAGCCGTTTCAGGTTCTTGGATGCCAGGAAGGCATCGTCATTGATGTATTCATGCTGCATTCTGGAAGTGAGAGCGATCATTCCCAGGTTGTGCGCATTGATGATGTCGTTGATGTCGCCGGTCAATCCAAGTGAGAACGGGGTGAGTGGAATGCACTGCGCCAAGCCGCCACCTGCCGCGCTTCCCTTGATGTTCATGGTCGGTCCGCCGGAAGGTTGACGGATTGCGCCGGTTACTTTCTTTCCGCGTTTTCCCAGGCCTTGAACCAAGCCCATGGTGGAAGTGCTTTTGCCTTCCCCGAGAGGAGTCGGGGTGATCGCCGTAACGTCAATGTATTTGCCGTCCGGTCTGTCTTTTACTCTCTCCATTATGGCTCGATAATCAACCTTGCCATAATAATGTCCATAGGGAATCAATTCCATGTCTTTGATTCCGAGTCCTTCCGCAAGCTGCTGGACTGTCTTCATATCTTTTTCGCATTCAAATGCGATCTGCCAGTCAGCAAGTTTAGTTGGATCAAGCTTTGCCATGTGCCATCCTCCGTAAGTTCTATTGGTCTTTCTTTTTTATGGTTTTTATAATAATACCGACCAGAATATTTCCCGTCCGGACGCCCCGGATAATCGCAGCGAACGGCCCCGATCCCTCATGGATATCGAGGCTGCCAGCCGCGTCATTATAATGGAAAATCAGATAAAGTCCATTTTTTGCTGGAAAATAAATTACCGCCAGCCGGGCGCGAACTCTACCATGGGAATGGAACGAGCCTGTCATTTCAAAGTGCGCTGAAAATCAGTTTAACTTCGGGCAGAAAACTGCAATCCCCGCAGCCGGAAGGCAAACAGTCCGGCTCCCGCCATACATAAAAGCGCTCCCACAAACATTGTCGCCGGCGCCCCTGCGTGCGTCGCAATTGCTCCCGCAAGAAAAGAACCGAACGGAGTCATCCCCAAAAACATCCACACGTGCGTCGCCATGACGCGGCCGCGCAAATGGTCAGGGACCACCGTCTGGATCAGCGTATTGGTGCAAGCCATGGTGATCATGAATGACATGCCGACGGGGACGAGAAAGATCGCCGACAGCCAGAAATTGCGCGAGACGGAAAATAAAAGAAGCCCCGCCCCGAATCCTGCGCTCGCGTAAGCAACCAGTTTCCCGAGTCCCTCCGTGCCTGATTTGGCAGCCAAGGAAATCGAGCCAATAAGGGCGCCAAATCCGGTGGCTCCCATCAGGATGCCGAGGCCGCGCGGCCCGCCGTGAAGTATCTTGTCGGCGAAAATCGGCATGAGCACCGAGTATGGCATCCCGACGATGCTGAGCAACCCAAGCAGCAACAATAGCGCTCGTATTGGGCGCGTGCGACGCACAAAGTGGAACCCATCCAGAATGCTGCTGATGGCGGATTCCTTGCGGTTGGTTCCCTCGTGTGCCTTCAGCTTCATAAGCAGCAACCCGGCGATGACCGCCACATAGCTGATGCCATTGGCGAAGAAGCACCACCCTTCCCCGATACCGGCAATCACCATACCCGCGACCGCCGGTCCCATAACCCGAGCTCCGTTGAAGATAGAAGAGTTGAGAGCGATCGCGTTCATAAGATCTTCTCTCTCCACCAGCTCAACGATAAATGCCTGTCGCGTCGGCATATCGAACGCGTTCACGACGCCCAACAGAGCCGAGAGGACGAAGATATGCCATATGCGCACCGTTCCCGTCAGCGTCAGAACGGACAAGGACAGGGCAAGAATCATCGATGCCGCCTGGGTTGCAATCACAACCCGATGGCGATTGTACCGATCCGCAATGGTTCCGCCGACGAAGGCCAGGAGAAAAATCGGCATCTGGGATGCAAAACCGATCGCACCGAGCAGGAAGGAGGAACCCGTCAGGCGGTAGACCAACCAGGATTGAGCGATCATCTGCATCCAGGTTCCTACAAGAGAAATCAACTGGCCGGCAAAGAACAAGCGATAATTGCGGTGGCGCAGGGCACGTAGGGCAGTTTTTAGTTTCGACAGCCCTCCTCTCTGAGGAAGCTCTCCCGTAGTGCCTGAATCCAATGGTATTATTTGTGTCATTCTGCGTGAAGTCTATCCCGCAAGTCGTCTGATGGCCAGATGGAACTGACGTCCTCATCAATACCAAAATCAAAATGTTCGGAATCGGTATCGCTATCGGTATCGGGATCGCAATCGGATATCGGCTCTTATAAAAACATGCCAAAACTACCAACCGAATCCCGATCGCGATATCCGATACCGATAGCGATACCGATTCCGATAGCGAACGACCTGATTTCGGAAAGTGCGGGACTTTAAATAAGGGGGGGAATCTTCCGGGTTCTTGGAGTCTTGGAGAAAAATTCACTCCAAGACTCCAAGAACAGGGCGAAACTACACCATCAGGCCGGATGGCCAGTTGTTAAGCAATACCCAGCTTGAACTTGAGTGAATTCAGCGTGTTTTTCATGAGCATGGTGATGGTCATCGGCCCAACACCACCGGGGACCGGCGTAATCGAGCCCGCGATCTCCTTGGCTTTTTCAAAATCGACGTCTCCTCGCAGGATGGCCACTTTCTTGCCGGTCTTTTCGCTGATCTTTTCTCCGACACGGTTGACGCCTACGTCGATGACACATGCGCCCGGCTTGATCCACTCAGGCTTCACGAGACCCGGGACTCCTGCCGCAACAATCAGGATATCCGCACGGAGGCAGTGAGAAGCCAGGTCCTTCGTGGCGGTGTGCACGATCGTCACGGTTGAATTTGCGCCGCGGGCTTTCTGGAGCATCATGTTTGCGATCGGCTTGCCGACGATATTGGATCGGCCGACAACGACCACTTCCGCACCGTTTGTTTCGACTCCGGAACGCACGATCAGTTCCTGAATGCCGGCAGGCGTGCAAGGCGGGAACTTACACTCGCTCCCCCCGATCATCACTCTACCCACATTGACAGGATGAAAACCGTCCACATCTTTGTCAGGGTCAATCGCATTGATCACCTTTTTCTCGTCGATATGCTTCGGCAGAGGCAATTGAACCAGAATTCCGTTGATCGACTCGTCCTTATTGTATTTGTCAATCAGAGCCAGAAGGTCTTTTTCCGGTATATCGGCGGGCTGGTTGTCCTGCACTTCCTTGAAACCTAAACTGAGAGCCGTTTTGACCTTAAGAGTTACGTAGGATATGGACGCCGGGTTCTCCCCCACCAGGATAGTTACCAAGCCTGGAACGACGCCTCTTTCCTGCTTGATCCTTTTTACTTCTTCTTCAATTTCTTTGAGAATTGTTGTCTGGACCTCTGTGCCCAGAATTAGTTTTGCCGTCATATTATCTCCATGTTCTAAATAAAGACTTACAGATTACGATACTCTCGAACGAAAATCGAGTGATCAAAAATAGAAAACCTGTTTTTGTGCAATTCGTGCTATTTGAGGCCTATTAATGGGGCAGCCAGACATCGCAGCATCCATTTCCCGCTGGAAAACGGAAGTACAAACATCGACCGAAACGCTATTCGGAATCCAAGCACGCGCAATACTCCGCAGCCGCTGTGTGCTACGGCTACTGCCCTTTGGATCTCAGCTGGCTTTCGTTCTGCTTGATGAATCCTCGAATATCCTCAGTCATATCAAGCAGTCGAAGCCATTGCTCTTTATAAAGAGTTACAGGGAATCGGCCCAGACCATAAACCGAAAGGGCTCCTTTCTCACTGACTTTCATGGAAAGCCCTTTGGAAGTGGACCTCTTGAGAGCCTCGTTCTCAGCCTTAAGCCTTTCAATTTGTAATTTTAGATCTTCGTCGACCATCGCGCTATCCTCCCCGCTCCTCTATTAGAAATGAAACCCAACTGAATCCGATATCGCAGAAGTTCCATCTCATCTCTGCAAAACGGGGTGATTTTATCATGGTCCGACCAATTAGCACGCCTGAATTTCTCGCGATTCGTGGATCACCCGAAAAAGCACGTAAACGGAAGCATTTATCGCAAATTTCAGCATCGGAGTCGCGGCCGGTATCAGGGTCGATATCGCTATTGGATTTGTTCTTGAACGTTTCGATTCCGACCCCGACCTGATGAAGACTACGGTCGTAGCAACCGCAAGAGGCGGAGGCAGGATTGACAGCGCATCAACAAGGGGATTATCGTAGCAGGGGAAGGAACGAATGATTTCACGACGTGAGTTCCTGATTACGGCAACAAAAATCGGATCAACAATCGGCAGTTCCCTTGCGTTTGCCCAAGCCGCGGTTTTTGACCGCACAGGAGATTTAATCCGGTCGGCGCCCAAAGCGCGCTATTGGATTTCCACGGCATCTCCCGGCATCGACTGCATGCAATGCCACAAGCCCGAATCAAAACTTAAAGTCGGGGCGCATGCCGGCAAAAATGCGATTGTGAAATGCCTTCTCTGCGCCCAGTCCTGCGTCATCAAGCCGGGCGAGCGGGGAAAATGCCGCGCCCGCATGAACGTCAACGGCGAGTTGCGCAGCCTGGTTTATGGCCGGCCAGTAACGATCCATATCGATCCGATCGAGAAGAAACCTTTTTATCATTTCCTTCCAGGCTCCGATGCGTTTTCCTTTGCGACCTCGGGCTGTCCGTTGCGCTGCAAGTTCTGCCAGAACTGGGAAATCTCTCAATCCCGGCCTGAGGATTTCGATACGCCGTTCGTAGCGCCTGCCGCAATTGTCGGATCGGCATCCGCGCGGCAATCTCCTATCGTAGCTTTTACCTATAATGAACCGACCGTGTTTATGGAGTATCTGGCCGACACCGCTGCGTTGGCGAAAAAACAGAAGCTGCGCTGCGTGATGATCAGCTGCGGCTTTATGAACGCCGAACCCCTGAAGGAAATGTGCGGCATCCTGGACGCGATTAAGATCGACCTGAAGGGTTACAGCGAGGATTTTTATCGCAATGTATGCGGCGCGGAGCTTCGACCGGTTCTCAACAGCATCCGGCAAATAGCCAAAAGCGGCGTGCACCTTGAAATCGTCAATCTGGTTGTCCCGACATTGAATGATTCAGACAAAATGATGGCCGGACTGGCAGATTGGATCATGGGAGAGATCGGGCCGGATGTCCCGATTCATTTCACGCGGTTTCACCCGGATTATCAGCTCCTCCATCTCCCGCCCACTCCGGTGGCGACACTGGAGCGATCACGGAACTGCGCGATGAGCAAAGGCATTCGCTATGCCTATATCGGGAATGTGCCGGACCATCCGGGCAATCACACATACTGCCCCCAATGCGGGAAGGTTGTGATTCGACGCAGCTCCTTTTTTATAGCGGAGCTGAATATTGTGCGCGGGAACTGCAAGTTCTGCGGAAGAGCCATTGCAGGTGTCTGGTCCTAAAATATGTTTTTGGCGTTCGAGCCTGCCTGCCAAACAAAGATCGTGAAACATGCGGGCTAAAAATGCGAAGGATCCAATATTCAAGGGGAAAACCATGAAAAGAAGCCTGGCTCTTGCCATTGCAGCCCTGGTGATTCTGGCTTCATCTGCAGGCTCCGGCACCAAGCCGGCCGACACACGGCCGCCGGCGGTTGCCGGCCAGTTCTACCCGGCCGATCCGCAGAAGCTGAAGCTTGCCATTCAGCAGTATCTCCAGGATTCTGTCGAAATTCCCATGGAGAAGCCGCTCGCCCTCATTGTGCCTCACGCCGGATATATATATTCCGGCCAGATTTGTGCGGACGCATACCGTCAGGTCGCTGGACGTACGTATGACGTCGTTGTGCTGCTGGGAGTGAATCACACAACAGGGAATTTCAGCGGGATTTCGCTGGGAAACTATGGTTCTTTTCGCACTCCTCTGGGCAACAGCCTGGTTGATGAAGAGATCACCTCCGCCCTGCTGGCCGAGTGCACGGACTGCAATCGAAACCGCGAGGTTCATACAAGAGAGCATTCCATCGAGGTTCAGCTTCCTTTTGTGCAAACCCTTTTCCCGAATGCCCGGATTGTCCCCGCTATCATCCATCCGCCGGACAGCAAAATGTGCCTGCGCTTCGGCGAGGCGCTGGGAAAGGTTTTAAAGGGCCGGCGGGCGTTGATCGTGATCAGCTCGGACTTGTCCCACTATCCGACGAATACGAATGCAGAAAAAGCGGATTCTCTGACTCTCACAACCATTGCCGCCCTGGATCCTTCACGGGTCACCTCCGTGATGCGTGTTCTGGACTTGCCTAATCTGGAAACGAGAGCGTGCGGGGAAGCCGCAATCCTTGCAGGGATGGCGGCAGCCAAGGCGCTGGGCGCCACGCGCGCCGTGGTCGCAGGCTACGCAAACTCCGGGGATGTCCTGGTAGGCTATGACGCTGCGCGCACTGTCGGGTACGGAGCGGTCATTCTGGCTCCGGGAAAGACTCCGAGTAATACGACTGTCTTGAATCGCGCCACCGCGCCCTCCCGGGCAACGCCGCTGCAGAAATCAGAAAAGAAAATTCTGCTCGCATTCGCGAGGGAATCCATCCTCTGGTATCTGACGACACAAACGCTCCCGCTGGCGCGGAATCTTCCGGCACGAATGGATTTTCCGCAAGGCGCGTTTGTTACGCTCAGAAAGGCCGGACAGCTTCGGGGCTGCATCGGACACATCCCGGGAGATACTGCGCTTGGTAAAACGGTGGGATCGATGGCTTTGCAGTCGGCATTCGGCGACTCCAGATTTGCGCCTGTCGAAATCAATGAACTGAAAAATCTTGAAATTGAAATCTCTGTTCTGACTCCCATGAAGGCCATCGCTTCCTCCAACGAAATCGTCGTCGGCCGCGATGGTGTTCTGATGTCCGCTGCGGGGACATCCGCAGTATTCCTTCCACAGGTAGCGACGGAAAATCATTGGGATCGGGCGGAAATGCTCGACAACCTCTGTATGAAAGCGGGGCTGCAAGCGGGATGCTGGAAGCGGAACGCAAAATTCCAGGTCTTTCAGGCAGATGTTTTCAGTGAATCGCAATTCAGGTAAATGTGGGATATCTATTCGCCGTCGGATTTGTCTCCATTCTGGCGCAGGCTGTGCTGCTCCGGGAACTCAGCGTTGCCTTTTATGGCGTTGAGTTGATCTACACGCTTGCCCTGGGGGTCTGGCTGCTTTGCAGCGCCTGCGGCACCATGCTGCGTCGTAAAACCAAATCTCCGTCCTCTTCCAGCATCCAATTTCTTTTTCTGCTATTGTCCATCAGCATTCCTGTTGATGTAGCCTTCATCCGTTCCATCCGCCTTCTCTTTTCCGATGTGCCGGGCGGATATCTTCCGCTGCACACGCAGATTGGCGTTGTGTGTGTTTCTCTCCTGCCTGCGGGACTGCTTCTTGGTCTGCTGTTTCAGTGGACGGCCAAGGCGTATATGGCAGGGACAAAGTCGCTGGCAACAGCCTATGGCATCGAAAGCCTGGGGGGATTGGCAGGAGGAATCTGCGCCACGCTATTTCTTAAAATTCGGCTGTCAGAATTTCTTTATCGCCCTGCTGTGTGCGGGGGTTGCAGCCGGATCGTCGTTGCTGAATTTTCGCCGAAGCCGCTCGCGCTGGCTCCGCCTTACCGCCATGGTTGCTATCGGCATTTTGATAGCACTTGCCTGGAAGTCTTCCCCGCTCGACCGGCTCATGACATCCTGGACCCACCGGAATCTTGTGGAGACAAGGGATACTCCCTATTCAAGAATTACGGTTCTTTCCCGGGATGGCCAGACATCTGTATTCGAAAACGACGCCCTTTTGTTTGACAGCGAAGGCACCCGGGCTGAAGAGTTTGTCCATCCGGCAGCCTTACAGCATCCAAATCCCAAAAAGGTTCTGGTGCTCGGCGGGGGCATTGAAGGGACCGTTCGCGAAGTCCTGTTGCACTCTCCTGAGTCGGTGGATTATGTGGAGCAGAATCCCGCTCTGATCCGCATTGTTGCCAAACACCTCCCGTTGGACATACAAAACTCCCTTCGCGCCGCCAATGTTCGGATTATCTATGACGACCCGCGCCGGTTCCTCAATCGGGCGCCTAAATATGACCTTATTTTGGTGGGCATGCCGGAGCCGACGTCCGGACAGACAAATCGCTTTTATACCCGGGAATTCTTTCGACAATGCCATGCGAAACTGAACGCACAGGGCATTGTCGCATTCAGCCTTCAGTCGTCGGAAAACTTCTGGACTCCACAGCTTACGCGCAGAATGGTCAGCATCTATAGGGCAGCCAGATCGGTCTTTCCGGAAGTTGTTTTCATTCCGGGCAGCACGAATGTTGTGATTGGATCTATGGATCCTTTGCCAAAGGACCCTTTCGTTCAAGTTGCCCGGCTGGAAAACAGAGGGATCCGGGCCAGAATTATCTCGGCGAAGTTTCTCCGATATATCTATACCAACGACCGATTTCGCGAGATCTCCCGGATTCTCGAATCCGGCACCGCCCCGGTCAATACCGATACCCGGCCCATCTGCTATCAGTACACGATTCTGATCTGGCTTTCCAAATTCGTCCCCTCCTCAATACTCTGGGATTTTTCATTTCCCGAATTGAGCGGCGGTCGCAAAACCTTCATCCTGGTTGTTCTCAGTCTGCCCTTCCTGCTGCTGATGCGCTCATCGTGGTCCATAAAACGCACAGTGCTAACGGGAATGGCGGGATTTGCAGGCATGGTATTGGAGACGATTCTTCTTCTGCACTATCAGACCAAGCACGGCATTCTTTTCCAGGATATTGGGATACTACTCACAGGCTTCATGGGCGGATTGGCCCTGGGAGCATTTGCCTTCGCTCGGATGCAACATCGTATCTCCAAAGGATTCGGGATTGCGCTGTTTACGGGATTTGCAGGGCTAAGTGCGGCTATTGGCCTGGAAATAAATTCCGGCGGCGAAGCAGGCCTTCTGGAAATCCTGGGACTGCTGGCGCTGACAGGTTTCTTCGTGTCCGGAGTATTCGCGTTTGCCGGCCTGTATGCCGTGAGCGATCAAGGGAAAGTGATCACCCCGCTGTATGCCGCAGATTTGATCGGCGGATGCATGGGATCGGTTCTCGCAAGCCTGGTCTTGGCACCCCTCGCGGGATTGGCGGGAACAGCCTATTGGTTGATTCCCGCAACACTGCTTTCCGTCCTGCTGCTTTAATTGATTTTCGAAGGCGGCAACTCCATCATCACAAACCAGTAAAATATGTGGGTCGGAGCTTCAAATGTCTCAAAACTTTGATACATCTGTTTGGAGTCGCAATGCGTCGGGGTTGAAATAAAGAGCCCCGACCCACATGTTTTTGTTTGCAGTGAGGAAGGTGCGCATGAAGAGCAGCGCTTGCTTGCGTCGTTCCTATGATCCATTGTATAAAACGATAGCGTGTCGGGGGCGGCTTCAAACCTCAGTCAGAAGAAACGGAATAATGCAGACAGACAATTCAAACGGGAGTGTGCTTGTCACCGGCGGAACAGGCTTCGTGGGGCGAAATCTTGTCGAAGCACTGTTGCAGAGAGGACACGAGGTTACATGCCTCGTGAGAAACACAAGCGATACCCATGCGCTTCAAAAACTGCATGTGCGCCTCGTAATTGGAGATATGAACGACCGGGATTCCATCCGGGAAGCCGTGCGCGGAGTTCAAACCGTTTATCATCTGGCCGGACTGATCAAAGCTGCGCGGCGTGAGCACTATGTGCGGGTCAATCAGGCAGGGACTCGCCTTCTTCTGGAAGTGCTGGCAGAAACGAATCCTGATTTGAGACGATTTGTGCACATGAGCAGTCTGGCTGCCGCAGGACCCGGCACGGGCAACCGGGGGCTGAACGAAGAGGACAAGCCAAATCCAATTTCCTGGTATGGAGAGAGCAAGCTTCTTTCTGAACAGGAAGTCCTGCAATTTTCACACGCCTTCCCTGTCACGATTCTTCGACCCTCGGCGGTGTATGGCCCGTATGACACAGAAACGCTTCTTGCATTCCGCATGATCAAGCGGGGCTGCCTGTTCACGCCGGGACGCTTGATCCGTCGATTCAGCCTGATTCACGTCCATGATTTGGCCTCTGTCTGCATCCAGGCAGGCAACTGCGACACGCCTTCAGGATCGATCTATTTTGTCTCCCGCCCGGAGATCTATACCTGGGAGGACATCGGACGCGCGATAGCGCAGGCTCTGGGAAAGCACTATCGGCAGATCTCCTTTCCTCAATGGCTTGCTGAAGCAATAGGCGGCGCGGGAGATCTCTGGGCGAAAGTCACTGGCCGGCCGGCAACACTGAACAGCCAAAAGGTCCGGGAACTGCTCCAGACATCCTGGATATGCGATTCATCCAAGGCGTTGGCCGCGCTGGGTTTCAGCCCTGCGACAGACCTGGCCAGGGGAATAAACGAAACAGTTCGTTGGTACCAGAATCGAGGATGGCTATAGCTGGCAATGATAGGCGCTATCCCCTGGGAAAACTGATTGAAAGTCTGCGCAAAACAGGCTATGTTCGACCAGCAAATCAAGATAGCGTGATAACAAAGGTTGCCGGGATTGGATCCAGGGGCGATTAAGGTTTTCATATGCCTGCCCTTGCAGGGAACCTGCAATCCAACGCGCCCTGACGGGACGAGGAGGATATGGAAGAGACGCTGAATGCTGCGTGTGATGCGATTGCGCACATAGAGCATAAAGGCTATACATTCCTTGACAACGACCTCACGCCCGCCGACTGGTCCTATTCGGAGGCTTGCAGGGAGGCTAAGAGGCTCGGTGCGTGCCTTCAAACACTCGGCTTGACGAAAGGGGATCGTCTTGCCCTGGTTTTGAACGCCCCGGAAGATTTTGTTCTATCTTTCCTTGGGGCGGTCAGCATGGGAGTCATGCCCGTTCCTATGTACCCTCCCCTGGCACTTGGCCGACTGGATAATTATATCGACAGAGCGGCTGGCATTTTGCGTGTCTCCGGCGCAAAAGCGCTGCTCACCACCAAAGAACTCATTCCTTTGCTTCAGCCTGTTCTTTCCCGCGTGCCCACGCTACAAAGCATTCTGGACATTGAATCCCTGCAGCAAATGGGGGACCTGACGCTGAACGAGCCAGGGACAAGGCCGGACGAGCCCTGCTTTCTCCAATTCACGTCGGGATCCACCTCGGCGCCGAGAGGAGTCATCGTCACACACAGAAATCTCATTGCCAACGCAAAGGCAACCATCAAGAGTCTCGAAATTCACCCGGATACCGATCGCGCCGTAAGCTGGCTTCCCCTCTATCATGATATGGGTCTCATTGGATTTGTGATCGCAACGATGGTCGCGCAAATTCCGGTAGTATTCATTCCGACAATTGCGTTCGTAAAGCATCCCGGCGTATGGATGGAGACGGTCCATAAATATCGCGCAACGATCACCTTCGGACCAAATTTCGCTTTTGAACTTGCTGCGAAGCGAGCGCCCAAGACGTCTCGCATTAATCCGGATTTATCCTGTCTGCGCGTCCTCGGCTGCGGCGCGGAACCGATCAACCCCAAAACGATGGAAAGCTTTATTGCCGCCTTTGCGCCCCTGGGGCTCAAACCGAATGCGGTCCTGCCGTGCTATGGGATGGCGGAAGCAACGCTTGCGATCGCTTTCGACCATTTGCATAAACCTATGCAAAAGCTGGTAATCGACCGCCACGCCTATGAGACCAGGAGCATAGCGCGTCCCATCGGCTCCGACGAAGAAGTAACGGATCCGAAGAGGAAATTTGAGCTGGTCTCCTGCGGGCGCACTTTCCCGGGCCACGAAATCAGGATCCTGAACAACACAGGCAAACCGCTTCCGGAAGGCCAGGTGGGTGAAATTGTCTTCCGCGGACCGAGTGTTACTCCTGGATATTTTCAAAATCCGGAAGCTTCGCGCCAACTGTTGCAGGGAGGCTGGCTCCATACCGGCGATCTCGGCTTTATCCTCAACGGCGATCTGTATGTTTCCGGGAGGCAGAAAGATCTGGTCATTATCAATGGTCGCAATTATCCTCCGCAGGCAATCGAATGGATTGTCGAAGAAATCGCGGGCATTCGCAAAGGCAGTGTAGTGGCATTCTCGGTCAATGGGGATTCCACCGAGAAGCTTGTAATCATTGCGGAAACCACCATGACGAATAGTGAAGAACTGGCGCTGGTAATCGGCAATCAGGTGCGATCTGCGCTCGGCCTTGCGGTGCACAAGGTCGTGCTTGTCGGGCGTGGATCTATTCCGAAAACTTCCAGCGGCAAACTGCAGCGCAGGCAAACCAAGGCTCTGTTTGAAGAGGGCCAGCTCGGATTCCCGGGCAGCGTAACAGAATCCTCTCCGGCAGAAGGCATGGTCCTCAGCTGACTGAACCACAGCATGCTGTCTTTCTATTCTCCATTTTCGTTGCTGCCGATGCAGGCGCCTGTGCGCGGCAGGTTTTTCAAAGAAGAGCGTTCCAATAATGAAAAGCACGGATCAGGAACTGATACACGTTCTCAAGGCTGCTGTTTATAACATCAGCCTGAAGGAACTCGGGAACATTGACACGGAAACAAAGATTTCAGAACTCGGCCTGGATTCCGTGGCGGTGATGGAGGTGATAGGCCTTCTGGAGGAAGACTTCTCGATACGCATAAGGGACGAAGAAGTTGCCGCTCTCGGCAGCGTGGGTGATCTTCTGAATCTTGTTCGCAGATTGTCCCCGTCAGAGCAGGCGGCGCCCGGTGAAATACAGGATCCGAAGCAAAACCCGGCAACGGAAAAAGCAACGCCGCCAGCCACCGAGTGCTGGAATATAGCGGATTTTCCCGAAGTTAAAAACCTCGAACGGCGGCTTCAGGAAATGGAGCGGATCGGGCTGAAGAATCCCTATTTCCGCGCCCATGACGGGACCGCAAGAAACCGGAGCGTCATCGATGGCGTCGAGATGCTCAATTTTTCAAGCTACAACTATCTTGGATTTTCAGGACACCCCGAAGTCAACGCTGCCGCCAAGGACGCCACCGACCGTTTCGGAACATCCGTATCGGCCAGCCGTCTGGTTTCCGGGGAGCGCCCCATTCATCGGGAACTCGAACAGGGGCTCGCGCAGCATATCGGCGTGGAGGATGCGGTGGTTTTTGTCAGCGGCCACGCCACCAACGTCACAACCATCGGCCACCTGTTCGATAGGAATGACCTGATCCTGCACGATGCTCTTTGTCACGACAGCATCATTCAGGGAATATATTTATCCGGCGCGAAACGGCGATCGTTTTCACACGGCGATCTGACGGAACTTGAACAGACGCTGGCGCAGTATCGCAGCCAATACCGGAGAGTCCTTATTTGTACTGAAGGGCTTTTTTCGATGGATGGCGATATCTGTGACCTGCCCGGCCTGATCGAATTGAAGAAACGGTTTCGATGCAACCTGATAGTCGACGAGGCACACTCCATAGGAGTGCTGGGCCCTTCGGGACGCGGTATCGCCCACCATTATCCCGGGATCGATCCTCAGGACGTTGACCTCTGGATGGGGACGCTGTCCAAGTCCTTTGCCAGCTGCGGCGGCTACATCGCGGGCAGCAGGCAGCTTGTGCACTATCTTAAGTACACGACACCGGGATTTCTCTACTCTGTGGGAATGCCCGCCCCGAATGCGGCCGCTGCGCTGAAATCTCTGGAGCTCATGCAGCGCCACCCGGAAATCGTCGAACGGCTGCGCCGGCGAGCGAAACTTTTTCTCGACCTTGCCCGCAGCAAGGGAATCAATACGGGATTGTCTGCGGGCGCGGCCGTCATCCCTGCCATCATCGGCAACTCGAATCAAAGCATGCAGGTGAGTCACGCGATGGCTGCCCGGCGCATTAATGTCCAGCCGATCGTCCATCCTGCAGTCGAGGAAAATGCCGCCAGGCTGAGGTTTTTTATCAGCGCGACTCACACCGAAGAGGAAATACGGACCGCGGTCGATGTACTGGCAGAGGAACTGGAAAAAGTCGGCAGCGCTTTTTGATATATGCGGTAGCGCTTATAAATCTCAGCGCCGAAGAGCCGCATGCTTCGATTGATCAGGTCGTTGTTTTCCAGTGTCCAGGAAAACTCGCAGCTTTGATATCCCGCGGCCACGCCGCGGCGGAAAGATTCGTAATAAAGCGCGGCACCGAGACCGCCCCAGTTCTGCACCTTCTTTGCGATTCCCAGAGCCAGCACGCGGACCTGCCGGATATGGCGGCCATAATAGATCAGCTTGGGAAGGCCAAACGGCAGAAGCCTTCCATTGATCTTTATCAACGCCTGGTTGAAATCGGGCAGAGCTAGCGAGAATGCGACCGGCTCCCCGTTTTTTTCCGCGATCAGGACCACGCGCGGATCCACGATCGTTTTCAGATCTTTGGCCATGTGCCCGAATTCGGCATCCGTCATGGGCACAAATCCCCAGTTGGTGCTCCATGCATCGTTATAGATTCTTTTGAGAACTTCAACTTCATCCCAAAACTTTTTCATGTCGATGGTACGAATCCGTATTCCTTCCTCCTTCAAAACCATCTCGCCCACTCGAATAATTTTGGGATTCAACCCTTTTTCGGTCAGCAACCACCAGGCATAGAGGTCCATCGCTTTGTCAAACCCGGCTTTTTCAATCAGCTCGGGATAATAGCGCGGATTGTGAGGCATCATGAGGCAGGGGCAGGAATCAAATCCTTCAATGAGGGTCCCGACGGTTTCATTGGTCGAGTAATTCATCGGCCCGCGCAATTGATGCATGCCACGATCCCGTGCCCACTGGGCGGCACGATCAAGCAGCGCCGAGGCGACGTCCTGGTCGGGAATCGATTCGAAGAAGCCGAAAAAGGCGGTGCTTTCGTTGTGGTAGCGATTGTGATTGTTGTTCAGGATGGCCGCGATGCGACCGACCACCTCGCCATGCCGCACGGCAATAAATAAATCCGCGCAGGAGTGATCGAAAAAGGGATACTTGGTTTTATCGAGCACCTTCTGCATGTCGACGATCAGAGGCGGAACCCAAAAAGGATCCTCGCGATAAACCTTCCACGGAAGCCGGATAAACTGCCGCAAGGTTCTGGCATCTGTCACAGGTACTATGTCTGGTCGATCCAAATTTCCCACTCCTGGCTTTGGCTTAATCGCTTCACTTGCAGGCCAAGTATATATCAAATCGAAGCATCCCCTCTCTCCAAGAATGCGGCAACCGCTGAACCGTGATATGATGCCAGCCGTCCATTGCCCCCGTTCGGGCGGATCCTATTGGCGCACGGGAGTTCCATGAATCATCCGTTTCGAAGACTGCTGCCGGCAATTCTGGTTATCCTGTCTGTGGTTTTGTTTGGCATCCTGGCCTATACGCTCGTCGAGAAATGGACGTTCCTGGAAGCCATTTATATGATCACCACGACGCTTTTTGCCGTCGGATTCCAGGAAGTGCACCCTCTTTCGCCAGCCGGCAGAATTTTCACCATGTTCATCATTGTCGGCGGTGTCGGCAGCGCCATCTATGCTGCGGGCCAGGCGGTGGAGATTATCGTTGAAGGCGAGATGACCGGATATCGAAAGAGGAAGAGGATGGACAAAATAATCAGGGAAATGAAAGACCACTACATCATCTGCGGATTCGGCAGAGTGGGCCACCAGGTAGCGCAAACGTTTGAAGCATCCCGCATCCCTTTCGTGGTAATCGACAGCAAAAAAGAAACCCTGGAAGAACTGGAAGCCAAGGGTTTCGCCGGCATCTTCGGGGATGCGACCAACGACAGCATTTTGTTGGCAGCGGGAATTCTGCACGCCAAGGGTCTTGTGGCCTGCTCTGATTCGGACGTAGCCAACGTTTATGTAACGCTGTCTGCGCGCGTCTTGAATCCCGGCCTCAACATCGTGGCCAGAGCTGGCGTGCACGATACCGAAAAAAAGCTGATTATGGCAGGCGCGAACAGGGTTATTTCGCCCTATTTCATATCAGGCACCCGAATGGCAGCGCTGGCAACACGGCCCGTGGCCAGTGACTTTCTCGATCTCGTCACTCATGGCGGACAGGTGGATTTCAGCCTGTTCGAAATCACCATCCCCGAAGGCTCACCGCTGATTGGCAAAAGTGTCCGGGATGCGGACATCACAAATACTTCCGGCGCCTTGGTTCTGGCCATGCGAAAAGCCGACGGCGCCTTCGAAATGCAGCCTAAAGCACTATCAAAGATCGAAAAAGGCGATGTGCTGATTGTGCTGGGAACTCAGGAGCAGTTCGAAGCGCTGGAAAAGATAGTGGAACTGTAATGGCAGCAGGATACCGGCAGCAGGCAGTTGCCGGGAAAACTCCCGTTATTGTGAAATGGGAAAATCCTCTTCGACGACGGTAGCGTAATTTTTAAAGCCTCTGGCGATCAGGATGTCCATATTCGTCAGCCGCACACCGGTCTGATTGATGCGCTCATAAATTCCGCACACGCCGGCAATGTCGTATCCCTCCAGACTTATCAGGGGAATACTGTAATCCGTAAAAACAAACTGCAACTGCTCAAGATTCTTGTTGACCGACTCGGAAAATCCCTGCAGAGAAGTGAGCGAGCAACAGTAGTCC
The DNA here is from genome assembly GCA_963761825.1 of uncultured Acidobacteriota bacterium. Classification (GTDB taxonomy): domain Bacteria; phylum Acidobacteriota; class UBA6911; order UBA6911; family UBA6911; genus UBA6911. Next base: position 170,261 of record CAVXIH010000010.1, on the reverse strand, counting down.
GCCGACAAGCCCGGGGCGTCTTTCAGGCGAATGAGAAACGCCGGATCGGCATCCCATCGATGCCTGTAATAGTCTTTCTCGAAGAAAAATTCCGCCTTGGTCAAATCAAAGTAGAGCGTATAGTCGAATGAAAACTGCTCCCGGGTTCTGCCCGTCCCGCCGTAAAAAGAGGCAAGCAGGGACGTAGCTCGCTGCTGCCCGTCAAGAATATAGGACCGTGACGATTGGTCGGAATCGTTGTCCTCCGGAAGATAAAATCCGCCCAACTGTCTGTGGACATGAAGCCGGACTTTGGTTTTCCAGCACAGGATGCTGCCGATCGGATAGCACCGGTAGATGCTGTCCCATAGATTGACGATGTGCTCCGGATCCCAAATGAACAAGCGCTGAAACGTCGGAATCAGAAACTCACCGGCCGCAAGCTGGCATATAAAGTCACTGAGGTTCTTATTCCTGGTGCTGATTTTTCGATTGCGGTAATCCAAAATCTCCTCCTACCGCAGCCCTATTTTTACCCAATGCGGACTAAATCGACACTGGAAATCCATCTCAATCCCGCGCTGCCTAGCACGTCTCCCTAACCCTATGCCCCGGTCCATGCAACGCATGGCCGGGTGCATGATATCAAGTCAAGCAGTGGTGCAAAAGCAACAATATGGACGCCTCTCCCGCAAACAATAGAATTTGTTGGAATCAGCATCGGAATCAATTGCTGGATTTCGAGCATCGCCATGAAATTCCAGCAATCGATTGCGCTGGAGCTTCCGAGCGTTTTGGGGGCCAATGCGGATTTGCATGGGCTTAACTGTCAATTAGATTGAATATCCTGCAAAAACTGGGGAAAATTGGGGATGGAGGTATTATCCATGGCCGGAGAGAAGACTACCCAGAAAAAGAAGAATTTTTCCAGACGCGATTTTGTTATCGGCAGCGGAACCGTCCTTGCGGGCGGAGCTCTAACCGCCTTTACACCGGATGCGGCGGTGGCCATGACGGCCGCCGAAGCGCCCAAAAATCCCTATGAAAAATCGACCGGATATCTGGTGTACGACAGCCGCCGCTGCGCGGGGTGCCTGAGCTGCATGCTTGCCTGTTCCCTGGTCCACGACGGAGAGACCAGCACTTCATTGTCGCGAATTCAGGTCAGCCGCTCCGTCCTCACGCGCTATCCCTATGACATCCAGATCGCCGTATGCAGGCAATGTCCCGACCCGCTGTGCGTAAGAAGCTGCCCGACAGGCGCCTGCCATGTCAGCGCGGAGAACGGCAACGTGCGCATGATCACGGCCGAAAAATGCATCGGCTGTCAGTCCTGCGTTAAAGCCTGTCCGCACCATCCGCACCGCCCGATCTGGAATCCAGCGACACAGAAAACGACCAAATGCGATCTGTGCGTGCACACGCCCTATTTCAGCAAAAAGGGCGGCCCTGCCGGCAAACAGGCTTGCGTTACCACTTGCCCGATGGGCGCATTGAAGCTGGTCGCGGAAATGCCGGCGCAAGCCGATATCAGCGGTTATGACGTGAATCTGGCGCCGCCGACGCCTCCCAAAGCTCCTCCCGGCGCAAGTCCGGAAGCAAAGCCGAATATTTCCGGGCACTAAACGCAAAGCGTGAAGAAGGGAGAGCGCAAATGGGAACACCGGGATTTGCAGGCAAGATACTTCTTATCAATCTGACAACCAGACAAATCAGTGCTCTGGATTCAGCAAAATATGAAGCCTATGGCGGCGGGCACGGAACAGGAACCGCCCTTTTCTGGGACCTCTGCGTAGCTCCGGGCGGCTGGGACCTTCAAGATGCCTTTGATCCGAGAAACATTGTGGCATTGATGACGGGGCCGCTGGCCGGCACGGGACTCGCATTTGCAGGAAGAACCAGCGTCTCCGGTCTGGCTGCGCAGACCTGGCCGATCAATTGGTTCGGCCACAGCAATTTCGGCGGCAGTTTCGCACCCGCGCTCAAGCTTGCCGGATGGGATGGTGTGGTAGTCCAGGGAAAATCGGAATCACCCGTCTATATCAATATCGTTGACGACAATAGTCACGATTGAAGATGCCGGCCCCTTGTGGGGACTCAACGTTTGGGAAACCCAGGAAGAAATCTGGAAGATGGAGAGCACAAAGGCTCCCGTCCGATATGGCTCCGAGTGGCAGAAACTGGGAAACAAATATTCCACGCAGCGCCCCGCCATCGTGACTATCGGCCCGGCCGGTGAAAACAAATCCCGTATCGCCTCCCTCGTTCATGCCGGAGGATCCGGCGCAGGCCAGGGAGGATTCGGCGGCGTTTTCGGATCCAAAAACCTGAAGGCCATCGCGGTCGTCGGCACCGGCAGCATCAAGATAGCCAATCCCAAGGCAGTGCTGGAAGCACGGGAGTGGTTTGAGGCCACATTCCCTATGAGCGGCCAGCGCGGCCCCGGCAGGGATATAAAGCCGGGAGTTTCCTGCTGCATGGGCTGCAATCGCGGATGCCACAGCAGGAGCCAGATTCAGGGCGTGGATTCGGACAGCTGCACCGAAATGGTTTGGTATAGTCTTCCTTCTCCTCCATACAAACGCACGCCGACATCGGACATGTGGAAAGCAAGCGATGCGGTCCAGAAGCTCGGATTGAATGCTTCCGACCTCTGCTTCATGGGAGCCGCAAGTTTCCCGGCACTGCCGGGCACTGAAATAGGATCGATATGCCCGGCGAATACCGGCGCCGGGTGGTATGTCAAGAAACTGTATGACATGGGCGTCATCGGTCCGGGGAAAAAGGTAGACACCCATCCACTGCCGATGGATCAGTATGAAAAAGTGGAATTTGCCGAAATATTTGCGCTGGCAATCGCCAAGCGCATCGGGATAGGAGATTTGCTCGCCGACGGGATCGTCCGCTTCGCCGAAAAAATCGGAAGAATCAGCGACCTGAACAGCATCCTGCGTTTGCCCGCATGGGGATACATGGATCACTGGACTATGCCGACGGTGGAGTGGGCCTATGGCAACCTGATGGATTCCAGAGACATCAACAACCATGACATGCAGCTTGGCCCCACCAAGCTGATGTCCTGCGAGCAATATGTCAAATTGCTGGCCTCCGCGAGTCCTCCCTACAGCGACGATCCCTTCATGTTCGATTACAGCTGGCAGGGGGAGCAGGCGTATAAAACCGGCATCTACTCCGACCACAAAGCCAAGTTCGTCGCCTGGCACCAGCATTATGCAACATACTATAAGGAATCGGCGCTCTTTTGCGATTGGGCGATGGGCAACTATTTCAATCCCGTCCAATCCCGACGGAAAGGGAGCGACACCGGAAGCGGAGCCCCGTTTCCTCAACGCCGTCACAGGGAGAAACCAAACTTTTCTGGATGGCATCGAAATCGGGCGCAGAGCCTGGAATCTGAAGAGGGCTATCTTCGTAATGCAGGGCAGGACCCGGGAAAACGAAAAGTTTTCAGGGTATATGTACAAACGGGGCGCATCCATGGCCAACTTCGGGACCACGCTGCCGGTCTACGACGGTTCCAAGTGGGACTGGGTCGACTGCCGGGAACTGTATCTTGATGACAAGGGCGTCGAACAATGGAAGACCGCCTTTTATCAGATTGAAGGCTGGGATTCCAAAACAGGCTATCCCAAGAGAAAAACGCTGGAAGATCTCGGCATGAAACATGTCGCAGACGTGCTCCAGTCGAATAAAAAGCTAGGACAAGCATAATCAGCAGCCTTCAGATGTAAGCGATTCCGGCAGCTGAGAGCTTAAGAAGGATAGCACCAGATTGTGCCGCTATTCGCTACGGCACTACCGGCAGCTCGATCGAGCTCGCTTGCGCGCCGGTGCGATAGATGCGCTGCGTCGCTTTCCGGAAATCCTCGGGCTTGGCATAAAAGATGTTTTCTACATAGGTTTGAGGATTGCGATCATAGAGCGGGAACCAGCTCGATTGAATCTGCACCATGATCCGGTGCCCCGGCAGAAAGACGTGCGATGCCGCAGGCAGATTCCAGCGATACTGCTCCACATCTCCTGACTTGACCGGTGATGGATGCGCAAAATCCTTGCGGTACCGGCCGCGCAGGATATCGGCCGAAATCATCAGCTGATATCCTCCAAGTTCGGCCTGCGATGGATACAAATCGGGATAGACGTCAATCAGCTTCACAACAAAATCGGCATCGGTGCCGCTGGTCGACGCGAATAGATTCGCGACCGGCTGGCCGCTGATCGCAACCGGTTGAGTCAGGACATCCGATGAATAGCTTAAGACATCGGGGCGGGCCGCAATGCTGCGCTGATCGTCCACGAGCCACCGCCCCCAGGTAGAATCCTGCGCATATGTCGGGCGGACCGGACGAAGCCTATAGGGCACCGGTTTCGCCGGATCGGAAATATACTCATCGCAGGCGATTCCTTCCGAGCCCGGCTTCTCAAATTCAAGCCGAAAGCCCTTCCGGAGATAGATCGTGCGCATGCGGGCAGCGCAGCCGGATTCACAACTGCGAGGCCAGGAGTCATAGCGCTGCCAGGAGTTCGTCCCGGTTTGGTACGCCAGCACAGGCGGCGTATTCGCCTTCGGGGCACCCTCCTTGAGATGCTCATTCAAGAAGGGCAACAGAACCGTGCGACGAAAAAAGTAAGCCGTGTCCCCGTTGAATTTAATGGGTCCCAATGAAGATCCATCGCCATTGGAGCCGCTATGGGACCAGGGACCTATCACCAGATGGTTCCTGTCATTGCGCAGGTCCCTGGATTCGGTCGCCCGGTAGGTAGCGATGGCACCATAAATATCTTCCTGATCCCAAAGACTGTGCACATAAAGTGTCGGGACATTCAGCGGCTGGCCGCCGAGTATTTTATCCAGAGCCTGCCCCTGCCAGAATGCGTCGTAGGAAGGATGCTGCAGCAACTGGCGCCAGAATCCAAGTTGCTCCATTCCCACCCGACGTCCCAACTCGCCGGCCGAACCTGCAGCCATGAATAGATCGTACTGATCGTATGTGCCGCTTCCCCAACTGATAGAAGAGTCATGAGACGCTTCCTGATCATAGATGTAGTCCATCATGATTTGGCGAAACGCGCCGTTGTGAAACCAGTCGTCTCCTATCCACGTATCCACCATGGGATTGATCGGGACCGCAGCCTTGAGCGCAGGATGCGGATTCACAAGTCCCATGAGCACCAGAAATCCGTCGTAGGAGGTTCCGATCATTCCAACGCGGCCGTTGTTTTCCGGCACGTTTTTCAGGAGCCATTCGATCGTGTCGTACGTATCGGTGGAGTGATCCACGTCGGTTGGATTCAGCTGCCCGCGCAGCGGCCGGTTCATCCGGTACTCGCCTTCAGACCCGTATTTGCCGCGCACATCCTGAAAGACGCGGATATAGCCCGCCGTGGAGATCACGTCGTCGCCGCCGGGCAGAACCGCCTCGAGACGCGGGCTCTGATCGCGCGAAGAGCGCCGGGACGCGCCGTAGGGTGTACGTGTCAGCAGTATCGGCATGCGCTCCTCTGCTCGAGGTATCATAATAACCGTGTGAAGCTTCGCCCCGTCCCGCATCGGGATCATTTCTTCCCGTCTGACAAAATCGAAGTTTTGGGTTACCGCCTGGAATGCATCGGGGATTTCATCGGGAGCATGAACATCCATCAGCGGAGGGATGATTTGAGCGGTCGAGTGCAATTCTAATACAACCAACAGCGCAATAGCCGCTGCAGACAAGGCTTTCCACAGTTTCATATCTGGAGCTCCTACGACAGAAAACCCGGAGTGTTTACCGCAGCAAAAGCCTCTGCTTAGAACAGAACACTAGCGTAGGTCAAAGAATGTATCCAGGTCCGCTACGCCTTTTTGTACCGCGGCCGCACTGTCACGAAGCAGAGCTTTTTCCGATTCATCGAGATCCAGTTCCACAATGCGTTCGACTCCGTTCTTCCCCAAAAGAACCGGCACGCCGATGAACAGGTTCTCGATACCGTACTCCCCGCGCAAATATACAGCGCACGGAGCCAGCGTCCTGCGGTCCGTGATGATGGATTCGACCATCTCCGCAACGGAAGCTGCCGGGGCATAATAGGCGGATCCCGTTTTAAGATGCGCAACGATCTCCGCTCCGCCGTTGCGGGTCCGTTCCACGAGCCGGTCGATGGCGGATTTATCCAACAACTGGGTAATTGGAATTCCCGCCACGGTGGCAAAGCGAGGCAGCGGCACCATCTGGTCTCCATGCCCGCCCAAAACCATCGCATGCACGTCGGAGAGAGCACAGTGCAATTCGTCCGCCACGAAGCAGCGGAAGCGCGTCGAGTCGAGGATGCCGGCCATGCCTACCACGCGCCGCACGGCAAAACCGGTGGTGCGATAGGCGACATGGCACATTATGTCCAGCGGATTGGAAACCACAATCACCGTCGAATTCGGAGCATACCGTGCAATATGCTTTGCCGCCGTTTTAACGATTCCCGCATTCACCTTGAGCAGATCCATACGATCCATGCCCGGCTTGCGGGCCACGCCGGCCGTGATCACCACAACGTCGCTGTCGGCTATGGCAGAAAAATCGTTCGTTCCCTGAATGGAAACATCATATCCGCGCATGGGACCGGCATGCAGGAAGTCGAGTGCCTTTGCCTGCGGCAGCCCTTCGACTACGTCAACCATGACGATGTCGGCGATGACTTTTTCAGCGATGTAGTAGGCCGAAGTTGCGCCGACGTTACCGGCGCCGATTATGCCGACTTTTCGCCTAGGCATCTCGCGCACCTCCCGTTCGATCGCACCAGCCCCCTGCGCGCCCCAGAGATGCGCGTAGCGAGGCTATCGCATTCTGAAACTCCGCGCGTTCTCCGGCGCTCAATTCTACGCTGACTATCTGCTCTACGCCTCGGGCGCCAATGCGCGCGGGGACGTTGACGGCAATTTCGCTCTCGCCATATTCTCCTTCAAGCCGGATGGATACCGGCTAGAACAGCTTTTGTATCGCGCACGATCGCATGCACCAGAGCGGCAATGGCGGCGCTGGGCGCATAAAAGGCCGCGGCCTGTTGCGACATATAAAGAATCGTGTCATCGGCTTTGCGCACTTCCGCGATGATCGAGTCGAATTGCTCCGCGGCTAACAACGTATCCGCTGGGATCCCGGAAATTCTGACGGTATTTCGCAGGACGACCATATCCGTATGATGAGGCCCGATAACCATGCCGGTAACATCGCGAGGGGAAACTCCCAGCGCCGTGCTGACAAGATACCGCAACCGGGTTGAGCTCAGCAGACCTCCGACTCCCAAAACTCGCGTGCGGTCAAATCCAAGAAGCCGTTGCGCCAGCAGCGTGGTCATGTCGACAGGTTCTATGACATTGATCACAACCGCATCGGGAGCCAACTCTCTGATATCCGCACAGATGCGAGGCAAAAGCTGCCCGTTGTCGCCATAGAGATCCTCGCGGCTCTCGCCCGCTCTACGCACTCTTCCCACAGCAATAACAACCACGTCGCTGCCGCGAATTGCCCGGATATCATCGGCACCTCGAATCTCGGTATCGTAGTGACGGATCGGCCCCGCTTCCGAGATATCCAAGGCTTTGCCGGTGGAAAGACCCTGCTTAACATCCACTAGCAGGACAGACGCCGCGTGGTTTTCCGCAATGAAGAAGGCGCAATTTGCGCCCACGTTGCCGCTTCCGATGACACTGACCCGTTTCATAGCACCACTGTAAAGAATAATCCAAACACGCGGGTGTGAACGAAGATATGCCTTCTATCTATTCTCGATCGGCACATAGTGATTTTCCGTCGGTCCTTGATATACCTGGCGCGGCCGGTAAATGCGCCCTTCCTTGTCGTCCATAATTTCTTTGTAATTGGAGATCCAGCCCGGCATCCGCCCTATGGCAAACATCACGGTAAACATGTTGATCGGAATCCCCATTGCCCGCATGATAATTCCGCTGTAGAAGTCGACATTAGGATACAATTTTCGTTCCAGGAAATACGGATCGCTTAATGCGGCCTCCTCCAGCCGCTTGGCAATATCCAGAAGCGGATCTTTTTTATTGAGCGCGGCAAGCAGCCGGTCGCATTGGGCTTTGATGATTTGGGCGCGCGGATCATGGTTTTTATACACGCGGTGCCCGAACCCCATCAGTTTCTTTCCGGAATTCTTGTCTTTTGCCTGCTCTATGAATTTCGAACCGTTATCCCCAGATTTATGGATATCTTCAAGCATCTCCAGAACCGCCTGATTCGCCCCTCCGTGCAAGGGGCCCCAGAGAGCGCAGACACCTGCTGCTGCGCACGCAAAAAGGTTTGCTTTGCTGGATGCGACCATCCTCACTGTGGACGTCGAGCAGTTCTGTTCATGGTCCGCATGCAAAAGGAATATTAAATCGAGCGCTTGAACAACTTCGGGCAAAAGCTCGTAGTCCTGGTAGGGCTCGGAAAACATCATGTGGAGCAGATTCGCCGAATACTTATAGGTAGGTTTGGGATAAATAATTGGCAGTCCCAGCGACTTGCGGTAGGAGAATGCCGCGATCGTCCGCACCTGAGACATCAGCCGTGCCACCTGCATGACAAACAATTCATCGCCGGGTTCGAGCACCTGAGGGACAAAACATCCGGCAGCATTGATCATGGAAGATAGGATCGCCATCGGATGCGCGTTCGTAGGAAAGCCTTCAAAATGAAACTTCATGTCCTCATGCAGCATTTCATTTTTCGTCAGCAACTGCGAAAAGTTTTTCAATTCCTGAAGCGTAGGAAGCTTGCCCCATATCAACAGGTATGCCGCTTCCACAAACGTTGATTTTTCTGCCAGTTCTTCAATCGGAATTCCCCGGTAGCGCAGGATACCTTGCTCGCCGTCGATGAAGGTGACTTTGCTCTGGCACGAACCTGTATTCCCATAGCCGTCATCCAGGGTTATGTAGCCGGTCTTGCTGCGCAGCGCGGAAATGTCGACCGCATGCTCGCCTTCGGATCCCACGACTTCGGGCAATTCATATTGTTTCCCATTCAGTTCTATGTTGGCCATGTCGGTTCAATGCCTCCATTTTTTCGTAGTAAGTAGTCTCTTTTTAAAACATACCATAATGGCAGCACGGAGGAAGGAAAAGTAGAAGCCTCTCCCTCGCTGCGGGGCATCCTGGAGCTTTTCTTGACCGAACTTCTGAAATAAGTATAGTAAACTGTAGTCCCTTATGCTGCAGGGGACATATTCAGTTCCAGTGGATCAAAATAGTTTGCTGGTCAGGGCTTCAGCCCGGACCAGCAAGGTGCAGTTGCTTTTGAATTCATAGTATCGGCTATTGCCGTCGCGGCAGATTTGATGCCTTTTAAACAGCATTGCGGCGCGAGGCAAGACTTGCATTATTCATTCTTCAGTATTGAGGATTATTTCAATGACAGTTCCAACCGATAACGCCAAGCTTCTGGCTTGGGTTGACGAAATCGCCAAAATGACCGAACCGGATTCTATCGTCTGGTGTAACGGAACCAAGGCCGAATACGACTCACTCATCAGAACTGCGCTGCAGGAAGGCCTGGCAACGCCCCTTCCCAATCGTCCAAATTCTTTTCTATTCCGATCCGACGCCTCCGACGTGGCTCGCGTGGAGAACCGCACCTATATCGCCTCCAGATCCAAAGAGGATGCCGGTCCGACCAATAACTGGATCGATCCCCTTGAACTAAAGGAAACTCTGAAAAAGCTCTACACGGGATCCATGAGAGGCCGCACGATGTACGTGATCCCTTTTTCCATGGGACCTGTGGGATCTCACATCGCCAAGATCGGCGTTCAGATTACGGACTCCGAATATGTCGTCATCAATATGCACATCATGACGCGCGTCGGCGTCCGGGTGCTTAAGGTTCTCGGAAAAAACGGCGAGTTTGTTCCCTGCCTGCATTCGGTCGGCAAACCGCTGCTCTCATGCCAGGATGACGCCGGCCAATGGCCCTGCGCGCCACTGGACAAGAAATATATCGCGCACTTTCCCGAAGAGAAAACCATCTGGTCCTACGGCTCCGGTTATGGAGGAAATGCCCTGCTCGGCAAAAAATGCCTCGCCCTGCGCATTGCATCCGTTATAGCCAGAGACGAAGGTTGGATGGCGGAACACATGCTGATCCTTAAACTCACAAATCCGGAAGGCAAAGTAAAATACGTCGCCGCCGCATTCCCTTCCGCATGCGGCAAAACAAACCTGGCCATGCTGGTCCCGACTATTCCGGGATGGAAAGTCGAGACCATCGGGGACGATATTGCGTGGATGAAGCCCGGCAAGGATGGCAGGCTTTACGCAATCAATCCCGAGGCGGGTTTCTTTGGAGTGGCTCCCGGCACTTCCGTGGGTTCGAATCCGAACGCCATGCGCTCGATCGAGCGTAATTCCATCTTTACGAATGTCGCGCTGACCGAAGACAACGATGTCTGGTGGGAGGGGATCGGATACGACGCTCCGGGCAAGCTTATCGACTGGAAAGGCAAGCCCTGGATTGCGGACAAGACGAATAAGGATCAGCCCCCTGCAGCCCACCCTAACGCGCGTTTTACAGCGCCTGCAGCGCAATGCCCGGCCATCGCTCCTGAATGGGAAGATCCGGCGGGGGTTCCCATCGACGCTTTTCTGTTCGGCGGCCGCCGTCCCTCCACGATCCCTCTTGTGACGCAAGCTTTCGACTGGAATCACGGCGTGTTTATGGGATCTATCGTGGGCAGTGAAGTGACCGCTGCGGCCCTGGATCTCAAGGCCGGGTCTGTGCGCCGGGATCCCTTTGCCATGCTGCCATTCTGCGGCTATCACATGGGAGACTATTTCGGACATTGGATCAGGATGGGCGAAAAAACTCCGGTCGCATCACAGCCCAGATTTTTCTTCGTCAACTGGTTCCAAAAAACCAAAGAAGGAAAGTGGCTCTGGCCGGGGTATGGGGAGAACAGCCGAGTGCTTCAATGGGTATTCGAGCGATGCGACGGCAGTGGAGCGGCTGTTGAAACACCCATCGGCTGGGTGCCGGCGGCCGATGCTATCGCGCCGCCTGCCGGCGTCACGGCCGAAGATATGCGCGAACTGCTCAAAGTGGACATTGACGGCTGGAAGGCCGAGATCGCCGACGTCAGATCGGCCCACTACCCCAAATTCGGCGCGAGAATGCCGAAGGAACTCATCGAACAGCTGGAGGCGATCAGTAAACGTCTAGCCCGCATTTCTCACGGGGTTTCGTAGCGAGGCGGCTCAGACGGGCGTGGATACAAGGCGCGCGACCGAGGGCCCCGCAGACGTACTCGACAGTACGTCGAGGAGCCCGACGGAGCGCAACGCAGTAGACATGCCCGGATCCGCCGCCGCAGTAGAAAGCCCGTGAGAAATGCGGGCTAGGATAGCCAACCGCGAACAGCTCGATTTGAAAATTCGTGCAATGCGCGAAAGGCTTGACGATACTTTTAAAGGATTGACAGCATCGAAAGCCCAAGGGATACCCCTTGGGCTTTATTCCCACGGAGAGAATATTATGAGCCCCTATAATCCCCTTGCTGAAGCTTTGAACGCCGACCTTCAAGCTGGAGCCCCGCAAATCTTCACGATGCTTTCTGAGCGCGGCAAAGCCATTTATTTTCCCTCTAAGGGAATTCTGGGCCAGACAGCCGAAGCGAAGGCGGCGAAGATCAACGCAACCATAGGCACAGCCTTTGAAAATGATGGGTCGCCGCTCACGCTCGAGTGCATGGAAGCCCTGGTAAATATACCTTCAGACTCCTTCCTCTATGCGCCCAGCTTCGGGCTGCCCAAACTGAGGGAAGAATGGGGAAAGCTGCTGACAATTAAAAATCCGGGACTCAAGGGCAAGACGTTCAGTCAACCCGTTGTAACGGCAGCGCTCACGCATGCGCTCTCGATCGCCGGTTATATGTTCCTCGATCCGAGCGATGAAGTTATTATTCCCAACCTCTATTGGGACAACTACGAACTGGTATTCACCGAAGCCTTCGGAGCAAAACTCTCTTTCTACAATACGTTTGTGAACGGCGGCTTCGACGTAGAGGCTTTTTCAAAGGCGCTCAATTCAGGCAAAGTCGGAAAGAAATTCGTGCTCTTGAATTTCCCGAATAATCCTACCGGCTATACACCCACGGAAGCCGAAGCCAAAGCCCTGACAGCCGAAATCCGGAAGGCTGCCGAAGCCGGCAACCAAGTCGTGGTTGTGCTTGATGATGCCTACTTCGGGCTTGTGTACGAAGAGGGCATTGCACAGGAATCTCTCTTTAGCTCGCTGGTGGATTTGCATCCCAATGTCCTGGGAGTGAAGCTCGACGGCGCCACCAAGGAAGACTACGTGTGGGGATTCCGCGTGGGCTTTATCACTTTCGGATTTAAAGGTGCCAATGCCGCCCAGCTCAAAGCTTTGGAAAACAAAGCCGCTGGCATCGTGCGCGGCAATATTTCCAATGCCCCATGCGTTTCCCAGTCCATGCTGCTGAAGGCCTATACCGCTCCGGAGTACGCGGCGCAAAAGAAGCAGAAATATGAAATTCTTGCGGAGCGCGTTGCGAAGATCCGCGAGACTCTCAAAGCACATCCGGAATATGCGCAGAGTTTCGAAGTAATGCCGTTCAACTCGGGCTACTTCATGTGCATAAAACCCATCGGGGTCGATTGCGAGGCGCTGCGCAAAGAGCTGATTGCGAACTACAGCACAGGAGTGATTGTGCTCGTCGGTTTGATCCGGCTGGCCTTCTCGGCAGTGCCTACCAGTTTGGTCGAGAACCTATTCGCCAACCTGCACGCCGCAATCCAAAAGCTGCGCGGGTGATCCGGCGGTTGCAGCCGCGCTTTTACGGAGCTATGCGTGAATGCTCGCAAGACCAGTCTGAGAGGGTTACCCCGCAATCTCTGGGTCGTAACGGCGACTTCTTTTCTGACCGACATTTCCTCGGAAATGATCTTCAACCTCATACCGCTGTTTCTGGCCAACGTCCTCAAAGCCGGGACTGCAGCAATCGGCCTGATTGACGGCTTGGCCGAAACCACTGCAAGCTTGATGAAGATCTACTCCGGTGCGCTCTCCGACAGACTGGGAACGCGCAAATGGATCACGGTCGTCGGCTACGCTCTCTCTGCATGCGCCAAACCATTTTTATATTTTGCCGATGCCTGGAGCTTGGTTCTGGCGGTTCGGGTATCCGACCGACTGGGCAAAGGCATCCGTACCGCACCACGGGACGCATTAGTCGCCGACAGCATCGACGAAGAACGCCGCGGACTCGCATTCGGCTTGCATCGTGCCGGAGATACGGCCGGAGCATTCATCGGGGTCCTGACCGCCGCGGTCATTGTCTGGATGACCGAGCGCAGCGCTGCCGAACTGTCTCGTCGAACGTTTCAGATCGCGATCCTGATCAGCATCTTTCCCGCACTATTGGCCGTCCTTATCCTTGCCTTTGGCGCTAAGGATACCGGAATCCGCAGCAAATCGAAAACACCTATGCTGAGCATGAAAGGAATGGAGAGGCGATTTAAGCTTTTCATGATCGTGCTGGGTCTGTTCGCCTTGGGCAACTCATCGGATGCATTCATCATTCTGCTAGGCCAGAATCGCGGACTGAGCGTGCTGCAAATCATGCTCATGCTGATGACTTTCAACTGCGTCTATTCTGTCCTGGCCGGTCCTTTGGGAGCTCTCTCAGACAGAATAGGGCGTCGACGTCTGATTCTTTGCGGCTGGATTGCCTACGGACTGGTTTATTTAGGTTTTGCTATTTCGAAGACCGGGTGGCAGGTCTGGACGCTGTTCGGCCTGTATGGGGTGTATTATGCTGCCACCGAAGGTTCCGCTAAGGCGTTCGTTGCCGACCTTGTGGAACCCGATCAACGGGGCAAAGCATATGGCATATGCAATGCCGTCATCGGCCTGGCAGCTTTCCCGGCTTCGGTCATTGCGGGATTGCTCTGGCAGGGAGCCTTTGGATGGAGCGGCTTCGGTCCGTCGGCGCCCTTTTTGCTCGGTGCCGGATTGGCCGTTCTGGCAGGAATCCTGTTCTGGAAAATGGTGCCCGCACAGAATCAAAGCGCGATTCCTCGTTGAGGCAAATCCGGAGCAGGCTGTTATTTCTTCCGATCGATACCGAAATCATAGGCGGGCACGGCATTGCCCAGCACCAGAAGATATTCGCCGGCGGGCAATTCCTTCTCAGGCGAAACAGAAAAAAAACCATCCGGAGATTCCTGAAGGATCAATTTAAAAACATCCTCTCTTCTGAAGCCCCCCTTGTTTGCCATGGTGACGTTCGAGAAAGAGGTCTTAACAACGCGCTGGTCCCTCTTTTTCGTCAGTCTGATGAGCATCGCATCCTTTGCGGAGCCGATCGCGCGAACATACAACACGGGCTTCGGCACAAGTATTCGGATTAAAGCCCGGGATCCTGGACACACAACATTTAGGTCAAGGTCTGTGTAGCCTTCGGTATACACAAATAACTGCAAGCCCTTGGCCTTCGCATCCGATGTGACGACAGGCTGGAGGGGGACCCAGGCGGCTTCGTCCTGTAGATAATAGACACCGGGAGCCTCAGGTACATCCGGCGTGCGCACGGCCTGGGCAGCCTGGACAAGGAACAGAAACAATAGGCTCAGCTGTATCATGGAAGAATCGTACCACACCGATTCGAGATTCCGGATTCCTGATTCCTGATTTCAGACTCACGGCACTCTTTGACCTGTATCCTATAAATCCGGAATCCGGAATCCGGAATCCGGAATCGGTCCTGTCTCTGCGAAATGGACGTTGATTTGTGGAAATGGCATCTCAATTTTTCGGCTGTCAAAAGTGTTCTTTATCCGGCGGCGCAACTCGCGGCCGACCATCCACTGTTTCAGAGGCAGAGTCTTAATACGCATTCTGATGGTGACATGGGAATCCGCGAAATCGTCGACGCCCATAACTTCAAGAGGAGCAAGGATCAAAGAAGAATATTCCGGATCCTTCTGCAATTCCTCTCCAATCTGCACGAGCAGTTCCATCACGTCGTCCACATTTTCCTTGTAGGCAACACCAAGATTGATCACATAGCAGGAGAATTCCTTCGTCATGTTGGCTACCTGTTTGATTTCGCCGTTGGGGAAAATGTGCACGATTCCTTCCAGGTCGCGCAATACCGTTGTTCTCAACCGGATGTTCTCTACAGAGCCGCCGATCCCGTTGATCCGCGCCACATCCCCTACACGAATCTGGTCTTCGAGAATCAGAAAAAAACCGCTGATGATGTCGCGCACCAGGTTCTGCGCTCCGAAGCCAACCGCAAGGCCGGCGATGCCCGCACCGGTGATGATCGGAGTGATGTTCATGCCGAACTCGCTCAGGATCATCATAATGGACACGCTCACCACGATTACAATCGCGGCGCTATTGATGATTTTTCCTAGGGTCTTGGCCCGCTTTTCAGCTTCCGACATTGCGGGATCCTTGCCTTCAACCAGTTGCTCCATTTGCGCGACAGCCAGATTTACGATCTTCGAAATCACATACGCGCCCGCGAGGATTCCGATAATACGCACGAGGCGAATCCCCTCACCGGTCACGTTGACATTTAATGCCCGCAAAACCAGTGCGGCCGCGATGAGCACAAAAAACACATTCAAAAGGGTGCGGAAGGGCTGCAGGTATTTTTGCCAGCTTTCCCTTTTTTCGCCGGAAAGAACCAGAATTGAGGAAGCGAGCTTTGCGGTCAGATACGCCAGAATCAGGATGGCGCAGACAATAATGGCTTTCTGAAGATACTCCATCGCTTTTGCCGAAACAGGCAGCCAGTGACTGAGCCCGTACAGGATCACGATAAGTATAAGCGGTGTCATGAGGCTATCCAGATAGACGACAATCAGATCGTCCAGCTTGTTTTTGGTCTTCTCGGCCCACTTGTGCAGGTAGCGGCCGATAACAAGTTTTGCGCAGACTCCGATGAACAGCGCGACGAATGGATAGAGGATGTAGCGGGCTTCGAATCCAAAGAACGCGGTCAGCTTCTCCATGGCACCCCTTTGCAGTTGTTTGATGCCCCTATGGTACCACTCCGCGATAGGAGGGACTTGTTGAATTTAACATCGTGCATCAAAAATCCCGGGAGTTCTGGGTTTTACGGATCCGGCAAATTTCTGGTATATTGTGGGCGCGAGCTCTGATAGAAACATTCGTCGTATCACCCTGGCAGCCAAGGAGTCGCCCACCGTCTTATGGCAGGCAATGAAAATGTAGTTATGTATACCGACTTCTTTAAACTAAGCGAACCGCCATTTTCGCTGACGCCGGACCCGCGCTTTCTGTATATGAGTGAGCGACACCGCGAGGGTTTGGCTCATCTATTCTATGGCGTCCAACAACCCGGAGGTTTTGTTCAATTAACGGGCGACATAGGATCCGGCAAAACGACTCTCTGCCGGTGCCTGATCAAGCAGCTACCGCCCGGAACCGACATCGCGTTGATCCTGAATCCCCGTCTGACGGTCATCGAGCTGCTGGCCACCGTCTGCGACGAACTCGGTATTTCCTACCCGGCGGAAGCCGCAAGCAACAAGGTCCTGATTGACGCACTGAATCAGCGATTGCTGGAATCGCATGCCCGGAGCAGGCGGACTGTTCTCATCATCGACGAAGCACAGAACCTGAACGAGGATGTGCTGGAGCAGATCCGGCTATTGACGAACCTTGAGACGTCCAAGGAAAAGCTGCTCCAGATAATTCTGATCGGGCAACCGGAGCTGCTTTCGCTTCTGAAACGAAAGAACCTTCGGCAGCTCGCGCAGCGCATCACGGCGCGATACCACCTGCTCTCCCTGTCCAGGAGCGAGACGCATGCCTATATCCAGCACCGTTTGTTGGTGGCAGGCAGGAAAGAACCTCTTTTCACTCGTCGGGCGATGCATTGCGTCTATCGCCTCTCCCGTGGGATGCCGCGCGTTATCAACATCATTTGCGACCGGGCCTTGCTCGGGGCTTATGCACTGGATGCCCAGCGCGTCAGCGCCGGCATCGTACGCAAAGCCAGCCGGGAAACACGAGGATCGCTTGCGTGGCTCGAGAGGATTCCGCTCTGCCTGGGTTGCCGGAGCCCTGGTAATCGCGGCATTGATCCTGGTAGCTGCAACATATTTTGTGCCTGTAAATCTATCCGACGTCCACCAGAAGACAGAAACTTTTGGGAAACAGGGGAATCCACGCTCCGCAAACGAATCCAAACAGGCTCCTGCAATCGCCGGGGGCATTTGACCGCCAGTTCTTCAGTCAAGGATCGCGCAGCAAGGCCCGACTCGATGTGCTTCTGGCCGGAGCACCCGCGAGCGGCAAAAGCAATTTCAGCTACACTAATCTATATGACCAATGGGGAATCAAGCTGGCGCCAATGAAGCCAATTCCGGCTGCAGCGCCGCCCGTGACCGGGGATACGATTGCCTGCTGCAGGCAGGAAATTGGCTCAAGCTGCGCCGATATGATTTGCCAGCGATTCTGGAGCTTGTGTTGCCCAGCGGGAAACGCCGCCAGACAACGGTGGTCGAGCTAAAAAATGAAACGGCAACTCTCGCCATCAACAATCAGGAATACACCTTCCCGCTGTCGGAAATCGACGAGGTGTGGGACGGATCCTTCACTGTTCTTTGGAAACCCCCTTTTCCCCTGCGCCAGCTTTCGATCGGCGACAGCGGAAAAGAAGTGCTTTGGATCCGGCATGCGCTCGACACGCTGGAAGGGAAAGCACAAAATCCGGCTGATTCGGAATTGTTCGACGAAGATCTCAGGCAGCGCATCCTGGCATTTCAGCGCAGCCAATCTCTGATTCAGGACGGGCTGGTAGGCAGCGAGACGCTTGTGCGGATGACTGTTGCCCTGCAGGGAGTGAATGCTCCATCACTATCTCGTCGCGCTCGCTCTTAGCCCGCATTTCTCACGGGGGGAGTGTAGCAAGGCGGCGCAGACGAGCGTGGATGAAGTTGATTCCTGATTTCTGATTCCTGACTTAATACAATTTGGAATTAGGAATCTGGAATCAAGGCAGACATTTCCGGATCTGCCGCCGCGGTAGAAAGCCCGCGAGAAATGCGGGCTGGAGAGGAAGATGCTATGTCGTATATCCTCGACGCATTGAAAAAAGCCGAACGGGAACGGGATATCCAGAAGGTGCCGACCCTCATGGCCACGCATCGGCCCGGGATCAAGCACTCGAAGCGGCCCTGGGTTATTCTCGGGGCACTGGCGATTTGTGCGGGCGCGTCCATCTGGCTCCTGATGCTTTTGCAGAGAACGATGAATGCACCGGAACCCCCTCGCACGGCCGGCGAATACAGCCCCACCCCGAAGGAACCTGAATTGTCGCCGTCCGGAACAACAGCCTCTTCGGCGATGCCGGCCAAACCGGAAGTCCCAACTGAAAAAGCAACCGGACCGGAGACAGTTGCTCCGCGAGCGATTGTCCCGGCCGGTCCGCGTAATTCCCCTGCGGCAAATACCCTCGATAGCGAACGCCTCCAGCAGATGGCCGAATGGATGGCTGCGGCAGCCCGGCAGAGAGAGGACGATTCTGAAGATAGCCCTCCGCCTGAAATGATGGATAGAATGCAGCCACGCGTGCGCACACCCGGACGCACGACGAAAGCAGAAATGCCCGCCGCTGAAGAACCCAGGGACAAGCCTGCAACCCTGAAGGAAGTTTTAAATGAAATGACCCTGAGTATTCTGCTGTATGATGAAGACAAAGCAGGAAGAATGGTTTTCATCAACGGCAGAAAATATGTTGAAGGGGACCTTGTCGAGAGTGCCTACCTTCTGGAAAACATCACCTTGGAGGGTGCCGTCCTTAGTTATCGGGGAGAGCGCGCACTGCTGCGGCCGAAAGCAAAATAATAAATCCGATGTCATTCTTCATTCGCTTCCGCAGAAAATCAGCGATTTTGACCTGTCTTTTGTTTCTTGCACCTTCCAAAGCAATGCCATATATGTAGTGCGATACCGGCTTGCGCAATTTGACGTTCGGCGATTCCGCCTTGGAGGATATGTATGACAATCACCCGCGCCAAAAGAGCTTCAACACTATTGACCACCGTTCTTGATCCTAGAGGACAACCGACGATCGTTGTTCAGCCGCAGCCGCTGGCTCCTCGTCTCGACACGATCCAGGGGAAAACCATATACCTGGTGGATGTGGGATTTGGCGGGGGGTGGGAATTTCTGGAAGAAACCGTCGCATGGTTCTCCCGCAACATGCCCAGCGTTAAAACCACGCTGCTGCATAAAAAGGGCATCATGTTCGTCGACGAACCCGAGATGTGGGCGGAGATGAGTCAAAAGGCAGATGCCGTCATCTTCGGAGTCGGTGGCTGAGACGGATGCACGGCGAGTGTCGCCGCACATTGCAGAGAGATTGAAACCAAACACGGCATCCCCACCGTACCGCTGGCCAGCGCGCGCTTCGCCGAGTACGCGGCACAGGACTCTCAGAATCACGGCATGAAATTGCGTTTTTCATTCCCTCCCTATCCCCTGGTGGGAAGGCCGCGCGAAGTGCTTCGCAGGTATGTCGAAGGGAACGATCCCGTATCAGGCAAACCGCTGATGCCGCAGATCATCGATGGATTCACCCGGCCTCTCACCGAAGAAGAAAAGAAGCCTAAAGCCTCGCGGCGCAAGCCGAGACCCCGGCTGATGCAGCCGGACACGGAAGAAAATCTGCATAAATTATTTCTCGAAAATGGATGGACGGATGGAGCTCCCATCGTCCTGCCCACCGAAGAGCGCGTGGCGCACATGTTGACGGGCACTGCAGCAGATCCGAATGAAGTTGTCGGCCAGATGACGATCACCATCCACCAGGAAAAGCTGGAATACACGGTAGAAAGAGTTGCGGTCAATGCCGTTATGGCGGGCGCCGGCCCCGAGCATCTGCCCGTCATCCTCGCGCTTGCTGCCAGCGAAGAAGGATCCATGCCAAGTTCAACCACATCGTTCGGCAGGATGGCAGTGGTTAATGGGCCGATTCGCCAGGAAATAGGAATGAACTCCGGCCTGGGAGCGCTGAGCCCCTTTAACCATGCCAACACCGTGATCGGTCGAGCCTGGACTCTGATGACCATAAACCTTGGAGATGCGCGGCTCGGCGAGACGTTCATGGGATCGACCGGCAACAACATGAACTACAACAACATGATGATCGCCGAAAACGAAGAACGAAGCATCTGGGAACCGTTCCACGTGCGGATGGGTTTCAAGAAAGACGAAAGCGTCGTCAGCCTCTTTCAGGGCTGGAGCGCGATCAATAGCATGGGCGCCGCCGGCTGTTGCCGTCCCGCACAGGAAGAGATGTTGATCATCCTGCAGGCTTTTCCATGTCTGCAGGGAGCTCTCACGCTTGTCATGGATCCGCTCGTTGCCAAGCACTTGAAGGAGCAGGGATTCGACGATCCGAAGCAGCTCTCCAAATATCTGTCGGAGAATTTCAAGATGACGGCCGGGCAGTTCTGGGGATCCGATGTAGTGTATTCACTGGTGGAACCCAACGCGCGCAACGGCATTGAACCGTATGCATCCTGGTTGAAGCTGCCTAAGGACGCGTGGATCGCGCCCTATACTGTTCCAGAAAAAATCAACGTGATCGTTGTCGGCGGCGAAACCCAGGCGCTCTGGCTTACAACGGACATGTGGCACACAAAGACGGTTTCCATCGATAGGTGGAGGCCGAAGGCCGGCGCTTACAGGGAGGATGAACAGGCTGCCCGCCGCCGCCAAGCCCGTCAGAAGCGGCATGCGGCAGCGCTCAATGCTTCAGGCTACGATTTGAAATAAGCTGCAGAACAAGAACTTCTATTTTCACGGAGAGGCTTCGGAAATCAGTGGCCGATCCACATTAGCCCGTAGCCAAGAGCTTCGCCGCAGGACTTTTGCGGCATTGAACGATTTTCGGGATAGGAACCGATAACGATCCACCCTTCTTTAGTTAATTCATCGAAAGCGCTTTGTTTTGTAGGCCATCTGCGCGTCGACTCCTGGACATCCGCAAAAAGGTCCATTAAAAAATGCCAATTCCCCCTCTCATGCTCCAGCCAGGCATAACGGCTCGCCGATGTTTCGGGAATTATTGGGCCGGGCGAATTGTCTCGATCTAATGCGCAATAGAAATGCATAGCATCCCATCTCCTATCCGGCTCGCATTCTTCACAGAATCCCATGCTGCGAAATGAAATCCGTGGCGAAAGCGGGCACGCTCGCTCCTGCAACAAGACTGCATTTTCACTTCAATGCACGAGTTATTTGCAATCGACGTGCCAGATAGAGGCAAAGGATCAAACCAGGCAAAACAAAATGGGAATACCCTTATTTTATGCGGGATTACGGATGCCATCTATTTTGCCCATGATGCCATCCTATTTGAGCGTTCCGGAAATCCCGGCTTCAAACTGCTGATTTTCAGCATTATTGTGCTCGAAATCAGCACTGCAAACCGGTACGCCTCGAGGGAGCGACAATCTCAATTGATCGGAATCGGTGATTCCTGTCACATCGCCGCAGCGAATTGACGCTACAATCGTTTCAGATTAGGACATGAAATTGAGGGAGATCCCAAACGTGGCCGACAGCCAAATGCCTTTTAATCCTCATCTGTGGATTAACTATCCATACATAAACAGCGAAGAGCGGGATTTCTCGTATCTCATATCCCAATTAAAAAAGGCAAATATTGAAGCTGCCTACGATTCGTTTCAGCTGATGTCGGATGTGCGCCTTTGGGAACGGATTGTGCCAAGGCTGGTCAGCATTGGCTTTGATGGCTGGCTCTATATTCTGACGCACCAGTGCTTCACGCGCAAAGCCTATACCGATGAATTGACGGCAGCGATTGATAAAATCACGCTGCGTCTTGGCCCCGAATTTCCAATGATCGGGCTGATGCATGGGATTGCCACACAAAACGTGCCCCCGGCGCTTAGAGTTCGGCCATGCATATCTTTGGGCGATCCGGAGTGGAAGCAGCAGCTATCTGAAACCTTAAGAAAAAGCGTATTGCCAGGAAAAGACAGGACAATGCGAAAAGAAACACGATTTTCCTGGAAGATTCATTCCTGCTACGGCGGTGATCCTTCGATGACGGCAGTGGAAGTGCGTTCCATGGCTGAAAGAATTCAGTATTGGCGATTCGCAGTCCCGAAGTCGACTCAGACTGCCCGGTGGGGCCAGGGACCGGCGGGAGGCTGTGATATTTCCCGCGTCCGGTTTGCGGAGGCCAGAGGATCAGGGAGATTTGAACATCGCGATATCCTGTGGTTTGGAGCCGCCAACACCGTCTCTGATACCGAAAGCGCCTATGCCGTTTTCCTGGGATCGTTGCCTGATTTTATATGCTTCGGGTCCGCAAAGAGCCCCTTTGGCCCTCCGGACTCAATGGAGGTCATGCGTCCTCGGAGTCTGTCCGGGCAATAGCCGGGGGCGCAATATTCTAGTACTCGGACAGGCTCCTCGCCATCCGGGCATATCCAGCCACCTGAGTAATCCCCAGGTAAAACGACACTCCCAGTCAAACTGCTATTTCAGCGGGCGAAGAATAGCGCGGCATGGGCCCGCGTCGCCTTTGTACATGAGTAGCGGGAGGCAGAGCAGTTCGTACTCGCCGGGCGGAACATTGCCGAGAGCACAGGCCTCCAGGATGTAAATCCCCGCCGAAAGCAGCGCCTGATGTGTTTTGACGATATTTGGCTCATCCTTGAGGTAGCCGATCGTAATGTTATCCAGACCGAACAGACGGATCTTCTTTTCCGCAAGGTACTCGGCCGCAGCGCCGTCAAGATAGACGTAGTCCTCAACAAAGGTCGGCGATTCATAGACTCTAGGCGAGTTGCGCGTCTTGAACAGCAACCGCTCGCCCTTCTTGATATTATGTTTTTTCAGCTCGGAAACTTTGATTTTTTCCTCGTCTTTGATTTCGATCACGCGCGCACGGCCGACGGTGGCATCCAGCGGCATGTCGGATATAGTGGATCCGCCGGGAATAAAATGGAGCGGCGCATCGATGTGCGTGCCCGTGTGCGAGATGATTTCTAGCATGGACATAGTAACCTTCGCGCCCAGTTCCACATCACTAAAACGGTAAATTTTCGGCGGCACAGGATCCAGGGGCAAATAGTTCATCCCCTGCTTGAGAGGCACGGAGATGTCATACCATCCTTTCGGGGCTCTTGCTGCCATAGGAAGCCTCCTTGTTTTAACCTTAACGATCTATCCGTAAAGGAATGACCAGACAAAGCGCATTGCGCGCATGCCCGTGATCTTATACCGCCCCAGGCATCAGAGGAAACGAAAAATCCACACCCCCCGATTTTGCCCGGCATTCCGTATGAAGAGCGGGTGGAATCCGCACGCCGAATGTAAAGAAATCACACGCTCCCAGCACGCTGCTTAACCGTAAGTTATTGATAAATAAGCTTATTGATTCAGGCATGCCGATTGCACTACGTAAGTGTTCGTATATCAACGGGAGCGCATATGGAAACGACGATTTGGGATTCATCAAACCTGCAGGATCGCTCGCTTATCAGCCAGAGCCAGAACGGCGATCAGGTTGCCTTTGAAACTCTGATACAAAAATATCAGCATCAGCTTTTGAGCCTGGTATGCTGGCATGCTGGGCCGGCAGCGGACACCGATGACCTTCTACAGCTCATACTGTGCAAAGTATATTTTTCCCTGAAGTCGTTCGATATCAACCGCCCCTTTTATCCTTGGCTCCGGCGCATTGCAGTCAATCGATGCTGTGACGAAAGAAGACGGCTTCGCCGCAGGAGAATCCTTACGTTTGCGGATTTGAACCTGGAGGAAACCGGCATCGAGGGAGAACTGCCGGCGTTGCGCGCGATATCTAATGCTTATTATTCGGACCGGCAGCAGGATTTGAACGACGCGTTGAATGCAATCATCGAGCAACTCCCCAAAGAGTACCGGGAAATCATCAACCTCCGCCACCTGCAGCAGAACTCTTACGAAGAAATCGCGGAGATGCTGCAATGCACGCCACGCGCCGCCAGAGTTAAAGCCTGCCGGGCGCGAACCGCGCTAAAAAAATTGATTCTCAAATCCTCGCGTGAAGAAACCGCGCAGCCGGCGACTTTTAATATCTTCCAAAGGCTCAGCGATTGTTTTCAGCGAGATGCCGCGCAAGAGTTGCCCCGGACCCGAATTCCAAGGCTTCCTGCCCAATCGAACTCAAGACAGTACGTCATGCGGGCGGAATAGCGGCACCGGAATGCTGTATGGGAATTAAGAACCTTTGTCCGGCAAATTTTGTTTCTTGCGATGCCGCACTCACCTGGTATAAAAAAGATGCAGCAATCATATTTCCGGACGATGCAGCAAACTGGCGGTCAGGGCATTCTCACTAATGCTCCGACGACGCGATTGAAAGGTATATGCTCGAATTGATCCTGAAGAGATGGATTCTGACCTTCGTGCTGATTTGTATCGGGGCTGCGCCTGTTGCCCGGGCGTTTCAATTTCCCACCAGCCCCGCGCCGAAAGGACCGGACATCTGGCAACCGGGGGATCGGAAATGGCCGGACTGGCTGGATGAGACGACAAAGCGGCTGGAAAAGTCCAAGAGCATCAGCCAGCCGGGGCCTGAGATTGAATTCCTGCAAGCCAGAGCCTCGGATTTGCTGGAGCGGGCAAAATCATCGCGCGAAAATTTCTTCCGTTTTGGCAGGTTTATCGCGGCAGCGAACGCCATGCTGGAAGCAAGTGATAGAATGGTATGGTTGCGCAAGACGGAACGAACACCCCAGGAACAGGATTTCTGGGGCGCCGGCTTTATGCTGCCGGGCTGCTATTTCAGAGTCCGGCAAGCGGAATTTTTTGCGTCGTTGGGCGGCGAGAAGAATTTCGACCAATACGTCACATGGTCAAAAAGTTTTTATCAGCAGGCTCGGGTCGCCTTCGATGCCCATGAATACCAGAGAGCGAGGCTGTACGGCGACGCATCCTCTTTCATCGTGTTTGCTTTGGAATGCATCGCGCAGGCAAATGTTCAAATGCCTGACGCCCCCACTACGAAATAGGTTTCAATGCTCTGGCCCGCGCCTGTAAGCTTCCGAGCTCAAGCCTTCATCATCGCTGCAGCGTCTCTGGCCGTTGCATGTCTGGCGGCCTTCATCGTTCGGGATGTAATCTTTGCGACCGAAAGCAAGCTCCTGGCGGACTCGCAGCAGCTGTGCATCGCGGCAAGCCAGGAACTCAGAATCCAATACCAGGAGCGCGCGGCGTATACGGGAGACCCGCTAAAAAACCTGCCGCGCGATGCACAGGAAATCTCCCTTATGGGGATTTCCGCAACGGTCCTTAAAGCGTACAAAGGCATCAAGGGAGGAATGTTCCTGCCGGAAACCGACAGGATCATGGGCTATGCCTTCCCAACGGCCGTTTCCGGATCCGAATCGGAGCTGACGGAAATCGAGCGGATATTTATCCGATCCTTGGCCAATCGTTCGGGTGGAGACGAAGCGATCGCCACGCAGTCGGAGTGGTACGATCGCGATCTGATCGTGGGCGCGGCGGTGCGATCGGGAGGGATGGTTCTCTGGACCATGCGCCGTGTACCCGTCCTCCGCTATCCGTTGATGGGAACGCAACGCTGGTGGCTGGCAGCACTAGTGTTTTCAACATTACTTGGTGTGGGCGGCATCATTTCGATCTGGTATATGCTTCATTCAGGAGTTGCAGGAATCCGGCACGGGCTGCGCCATCTGGAAGACAACTTCTCCTACCGGCTGCCGCTCATCCGCGGAGATCTGGGGCAGGTTGCGCAGGCCATCAACCGCATGGCAGAACGGCGGGCGGCTCTCGAAGAAAAGCTTCGCCAACAGGATCGGCTGGCCGCTTTGGGCAAAGTGGTGGCCGGCGTAGCCCATGAAGTCCGCAATCCGCTGAACTCCATAAAACTCACCCTTCAGCTGCTCGATCGCCGATTAAAGAAAGGAATTACGGCGTCGAATGAAGTCGAGGAATGCCTTCAGGAAATTGACCGTCTTGATATGATAGTGGGAAGGCTTCTTGCCTTCGGCCGTCCGGCTATGACAAACCGCCACATGCAGGAAATCGAGCCCCTGATTCATCAGGCAATCAAGATGGTGCACGAGCCCATGCAGAACAAGAGCATTCAGATCATTGTCAACGAAGTGGAGAAGGGCTTGGGCGCAGATGTCGACGGTCCTCAGATCATCCAGGTACTGATCAACCTGTTGCTCAATGCCATCGAGGCGGCTCCTTCTTCCGGAACGGTGCGATTGACGGCCGAAAGCCTTGGGCCGAATGTCTGCATCCGCATTGCCGACGAAGGCGCGCGCATCCCGGATGATGTCAGACAACATGTCTTTGATGCCTATTACACGACAAAACCCAACGGCAGCGGACTGGGACTGTCGGTTTCCAGGGAAATCGTGGTGAACCACGGAGGCGCATTGGAATTTGAATCTGAGTTTTCCGGCACTACCTTCATAATGCTGCTTCCCATCGAAAGGAGCCGGGCCGATGAGGCCTAAAGCGTCGGTGCTCATTGCCGAAGACGAAGCGCAGGCGCGGGAATCGCTCCGTGCGTTGCTGGAAGATGAGGGGTATCAGGTCCTCTGTGCATCCGATGGCATGGAAGCCTCCAGGATTCTCGGCCAGTCCACCGTGGAGGCGGCGCTCATCGACATCCGCATGCCTTTCAAAGATGGGCTGACTCTTCTGCGAGAGCTGAAGGATTACCCGGCCCCTCCGGCTGTTTTGATCATGACTGCCTATGGAACCAGCGCGCTCGCCATCGAAGCCATAGCACTCGGCGCATTTGACTACATCACCAAGCCTCTTGATTTTGAAGAATTGCGGATCCAGCTGCAAAGGGCCATCGAAGACCGGCGGAAAACCAGCGAACTCGAAGCCTATAGAGAAGAAGACGCACAACAGGATACCGAGATCGTCGGCAAAAGCGCGGCCATGCAGAAACTGTATAAGCTGATTGGGCAGGTGTCGGCGACGGACTCGACCGTTCTGATTCGCGGTGAATCCGGGACCGGCAAAGAAGTAGTGGCGCGCGCAATCCATAGACACAGCCTGCGCTGCGCCAGGCGCATGGTAAAAGTGAATTGCGCCTCCATCCCTGAGACGCTCCTGGAAGCGGAATTGTTCGGGCACGAGCGCGGAGCGTTTACGGGCGCCTCACAGCGCAGGATAGGGAAATTTGAATATGCGGCCGGCGGAACGCTTTTTCTCGACGAGATCGGCGATCTCGCGCCTTCCACGCAGATCAAACTACTGCGTGTCCTGCAGGACCATTGCATCGAGCGCCTCGGCTCCAACATCACGATACCCCTCGACGTGCGGATCATTACCGCCACCAACCGTGACCTCGAGGCTGCAGTGCGGGAAGGACATTTTCGCGAAGATCTTTACTATCGCCTGAATGTCGTCACCATCCATATACCCCCGCTGCGCCAGCGGCGCGAAGACATTCTTGAGCTCGCACAATATCTGCTGCGCCGCAGCGCGGCGCGCCTGAAGATGCAGGTCCCTTCGCTCTCGGAAGAAGCCAAGGAGCATCTCTGCGCCGGCGACTGGCCGGGAAATGTCCGCGAATTAGAGCATTGCCTGGAACGCGCGCTCATCCTCAGCAGGTCCGGCTCCATTCTCAGGGAGCATGTGCTATTGTCCGCCAGCCCATCGACAGGCGATCCCGCGAATTCTTTCCCTCTTGAAGAGGGATTGCACAGCGCCATCGCAAAACTGGAGTGCAGCCTGATAGAACGCGCCTTGGCTTCCGCGGGGGGCAACCGAACCCGCGCCGCAGAAATTTTGAAGATCAATCGCAGACTCCTGTATGACAAGCTGCGGGAACACGGCCTGGAATAAGCCGCCTCCAATTTTCATCGGATAATAAAAAGTGTAGCCACGCATTTCACGGATTAGAATTCCTTCTATTTCCCCAAAAATGGCATTCCAAGCTCGCCAGCCAACGAAGCGCTTTTGCCCAACACAGTCAGTTCCACCCCGGCTCCTCGTCCCGTGATTGGGATTATTTAATCCTGGCTTTTCTGCTTTTACATCATCTACATCCGAAGCGTTGAATCTGGCGGGAGGTGAACGCGCCTTTTCATCCGCACCCATCCAGTGCTAAAGCGGAAGATCGCAGTATGAAGACGTCAAGTCTTCATCGAACTGCGCGAGTGAACTATCCCGGCTCGGCCTATAACTGACCTAGACCCGCGGATACTGTCTCAAGGCATCTACTTCCAGCAGTCATGGGCAGACATTTGACGTTTATTTCGTGAGCGCGCCATGAGCCACCTCGTGGAACCAAAAGTAAGCCTCTCGCCTCAGCCAACCGGAATGAAGCATCGTTTTCACGCGATGGTCAAACCTGTGGCTCCTTGTGTAATCTCAACTGTACCTACTGCTACTATCTGCACAAAGAGGGATTGCTCCGTCAGCCGCGTGCGTCGCAATGTCCGAGAAATGCTGGAGCGCATATCCGTCAGTATATCGAGCGCAGACCGGCGGCGAGTGGTGTTCTCCTGCAGGCGGCGAGCCTACACTGCTTGGCCTGGACTTCTTCAGCACAGTCGTGAGCTGGAAGCCCTCTATAAGAAGCCTCAGCAGCGCGTGAGAACGATCTTCAGACCAACGGCGTGTTGCTCGACGCCGAGTGGCGGTTCCTCAAACAGCACAACTTCCTCGTCGGGCTGAGCTGCGATGGCCCGAAGCGCTGCATGACCGTTACCGGGTCACCAAGGGCGGCGAGCCCACTCATGACAAAGTCATGGCTGCAGCCCGTCTGCTGCAAAAAGCACGGCGTGCCGTTCAACGCGCTGTGCGTGGTCAACCGCGAGAACGTTAAATATCCGCTTGACGTGTACCGGTTCCTGATTCGCGAACTGGGCGTGCACCGGGTGCAGCTGATCTCGTGCGTTGAGCCGAAAGTCTTTCACGATGTAGCGCCGCAGCGGTGGGACGCAGCAAGATGCCGGTCGTCAGCACGCCGCAGGCCAGACCGGGAGCGCCTGATTCGGTGGTGACCGACTGGTCTGTGGACCCGGATGACTGGGGCGCGTTCCTGTGCAAGGTCTGGGATGACTGGTACCGGCGAGGCCATTTCGGCAAGGTGCACGTGGACCTCTTCGAGACCGCAGTCGCTCAATCGCTGGGCGAACCGTCGCAGCGGTGCATCACCGGTGAATTCTGCGGCAAAGGCATGGCGATCGAACACAACGGCGACGTCTTTGCGTGCGACCACTATGTCTATCCCGAGTACAGGGTCGGCAATATCTCCAAGACGCATTGGGGAACAATGGCCTACTCCGAGAAGCAAAAACAGTTCGGCTTTGCCAAGCGCGACACCTGCCGCAATACTGCCGTCAGTGTGCGCATCTAAGCTCTGCTGGGGCGAATGCCCTAAGAACCGGCTGGTGCGCACACCGGATGGCGAAGCCGGGCTGAACTATCTGTGCCCGGGCCTCAAAAGGTTTTACACGCATATCCAGAAGGACATGCCGGAGATTCTGCGCCGCGTGCAGGAAGAAAGAGCGAAGGGAGTGTAACCAAAAAAGAAGTGCAGTGAATATCACAGAAGCATCCAGAGAGAATAGAATGAGAACAAACTTCAAATCCAACACGCAGGAGAGAAGACAATGAGTACAGCAAAGGAACTCCCCACGAGGAGCATCCTCGGGGAAATCAGCGGCCCACGAAGCGGTTACTGACAACGCTAGGCATCGCGGGCGGAGTAGCTCTTGCAGCCAGCATTGTGCGCCAAGGCAGCGCAAGCCTCGCAGCAGCCAAAGCAGAAGAAACCCAACATCCTCATCATCTGGGGCGATGACATCGGCTTCTGGAACATCAGCGCCTACAACCAGGGCGTATGGGCTACAAGACGCCGAACATTGACCGCATCGCCAATGAAGGTGCGCTCGTTCACCGACTGGTATGGGCAGCAGAGCTGCACGGCCGGACGCTCGTGCTTCATCACCGGCCAGAGCGGCTTTCGCACCGGGTTGTCTCAAGGTCGGATTGCCGGGCGCGCCCGAAGGTCTGAAGGCAGCGCGATGTCACCATCGCTGAACTGCCTCAAGGCGCAGGGCTACATGCACCGGCGCAGTTCGGCAAGAACCACCTCGGCGACCGCGATGAGCATCTGCCGACCGCACACGGGTTCGACGAGTTCTTCGGCTTCGCTCTACCACCTCAATGCCGAGGAGGAGTTCGAGAACCCGATTACTTCAAAGACCCGGCGATGATCAAGAAGTTCGCCACACGCGGCGTGCTGCACAGCTGGGCCAACCCTGACGGCACGCAGAAGATCGAGAGCACTGGGCCGCTGGCAAGAAGCGCATGGAGACGATTGACGAGGAGATCACTAAGGCCTCGCTCGACTACCTGGAGAAGGCCAAGAAAGCGGGCAAGCCCTTCTTCCTCTGGTGGAACTCCACTCGGATGCACATCAACACCCACCTCAAACAGGCGAGTCAGGGCAAGACCGGCCTGGGCATCTATCCCGATGGCATGGTCGAGCACGACGCGATGGTCGGCCAGCTCCTCGACAAGCTCAAGGAACTTGGTCTCGATGAGAACACCATCGTTATGTATTCCACCGACAACGGTGCCGAGAAAGCCAGTTGGCCCGATGGCGGCTCTTCGCCCTACCGCGGCGAGAAGAACACCAACTGGGAGAGCGGTTACCGCGTGCCCTGCGTCATGCGCTGGCCCGGCGTCATCAAGCCCGGCACTGTGCTAACGACATTTTTGCCCACGAAGACATGCTCCCCACGCTGCTCGCCGCCGCCGGCGTGCCCGACGTGAAAGACCAGCTCCTCAAAGGCATGAAAGTCGACGACAAGACCTTCAAGGTCCACCTCGACAGCTACAATCCGGATTAAATCCTTTTCATTCTAACGGGAATGGTCTATAAGCTAGGATCCTGTCCGCGAGAGCATTGTGGCACAGTAGAAATCCATTGAGAAATGCGGTTTCAGCGCGCATCGAAGCCCGGTAGTGATGGCGATGCCGGCTGCGAAGATTGTTGTCTGTTGAATTCTTTTTAAGGCACGGAGGAAAAGCGGGAATGGCCCAAGAGCAAGTGACGGCAGCAGAATATAATTTTTCCAAAAAGCAAATAATCTGGGCAATGGTAGCTATTTTTGCAGTCTACGGCACAATGGCCTATTTCGTACAAACGCTGACCATCGCAAGACCCAAAATGGCTGCCGATCTGGATGGGATGGCGCTCTATTCCTGGGCAGTCTCCATCCCAAGCCTCTTCATGGCCTTTGCTACGCTGATCTTCGGCAAGCTTTCAGACATCTACGGCCGAAGAATCATGCTGCTGATTTCCGTAATCTTCTGCACGGCCGGCACCATCATGGGCGCGCTCAGCCCCAATTTTGTGTTCCTGATCGTTGCCGGTGTTGTCAGCGCCATAGGCACAGGCGCGATGATGCCGTTGGTTTTCGCGGTAGTCGGCGATATTTTCCCGCCGTCGAAGCGCGGCAAATGGATCGGGCTGCTGAATATCCCTATCGGCTTTTTCGCACTGATCGGGCCCACGATGGGCGGCTGGTTTGTAGACAATTTGAGCTGGCGCCACCTCTACTGGATCGCCTTGCCGCTTCTGGTTGTATGCCTCGTCACCGTACCGGTCGGAGTTCCCTCTCTGATTCAGAAGGGTATCAGCCGGAAAATTGACTACAAGGGATGTTTTCTCGTCGGCATTGCCTCTGCCGCCATGATCATCGGATTTTCATTTGCTGGAACCACGTACGCATGGGCATCGGTCCAGGTAATCAGCCTGCTTGGCGTTTCGCTCCTCTTTTGGATATTGTTTTTCAGAGCTGAAAGCAGGACCGAAGAACCGGTCGTGGATCCGCTCGTTTTTCGCAATCGCTCCTTCCTGACTATCGCCACGGCCACGATCCTGTCCTTCTTCGCACAGATGGCAATGATGCTGTATTTCCCGATGTTTTTGCAGGGAGTTCAGGGAATCAGCACCACGAATAGCGGGCTGATTTTCACGCCTCTGGGTGCGCTCATGTCTTTTATCGGCGTGCCTGTCGGTTTCGTTCTTGCCCGATCCAAGCGCTATAAATGGATGTACATCCTGGGTCTCGGCATCGTCACAGCCGACATGTTTGCGGTTATCTTCTTTACGGCAGAAACTCCCATCGTGTGGAGTGTGCTTGTATGCATCATTGCAGGCGTTGGATTAGGCGCCGTGCCGACGGTGAATACGACGGTTATCCAGAATGTCCTTCCCAAGAAACTGCTTGGCGCGGCAATGGGCGCCATTTTTTTCTGTATTTCCATGGGTGTTGCAATATCGCCTCCCATCCTTGACTCTGCGAAAAATGTGACCTACGAAAAGGCGCTCAATGCCTCGCTGCCAAACGAGTTGCAGGGACTGGCCGACAGTGCAACGATGGCGGCCATCCGGAATCAGCGGGTGCTGCTGTCCGATTCCTCCATGGCAGAACTAAGAGCCAGCTTTGATAAAATGGGGCCGGAGGGGCAGGTGTTGTTTCCTAAAACGGTTGACGCCATCCGCAATTCACTGGAAGCGGCGTTGCGCAGCGTCTTCTGGATCGGGGCGATCACTATGCTGCTTGCATTTCTTCTGATCAGCACAATCCCGGAAGTGTCGCTGGATAATCAAAGCTAATCAGAATTGGTATAACAATCGGAGTCGGTATCGGAATCGCTATCGGAATCGGTTTCGCATGCATCGCAGTTAAAAGCAAAAAACCGATATCCGATTGCGACTGCGATACCGATTCCGATAGCGATACCGAAAAAATTTGCTAGCTAGTTTTCTCAGGCCGAGCACCTACGGCATACTCGAATATTCCAGTTCCTCCAGGGTCTCCCAGACATGCCGTTCTTCTTCATACACAGCTTTTTCAACTCGGCTGCTGCTGTCGAAAATCATCGATGCCCTGCCCTCGCAGTACTGCGGCCAGTCGCCCAGGCTCCGGCAACTCGGATTGCCGGTGCGCGCAAAACTCAGCCAGGCATCCTGCATTTCCCGCGAGAGCTTATCTGCGGCAGGACCGCTCCCGCAGAATGAAGCGTCATAATTGCCGAAGACAAAACCGACCTCGAGGGCATGGCAGGCGCCGAGACGCCCTCCTGCCGCCGGCGATTTCCAGCAAAACAGATAGTTATACCCGCCCGCTGCATGTTTGCATTGAGCCTCCGCTATGCGTATCGCAGTTTTGCGAAACATCACGTCGGTACTTAGCGCCGAGTATACTTCGAAAGGCGTCACCGGTTCTCCGCGCGACGCTTTCGCTTTTCTATAGACATCGACCAGTTCGGCGGCATCTCCGGCGGCGACAAATCTTGCGGCAGCATTACGCAAACCTTCCTCGTCTATCCGATAGACTTTGGGATTCATCATGGCAAAGAGTTTATCTTCTTCAAGATTGGATCCGACAAGTGTCGGAACTCTGAATCCCAGGCCTGCCTCCAGAGATTCCAGCGGCATCCTAGGCATCACGACACCGTCGGCGACAGGAATTACCGGAGCGCCTCCCTGCCCCATCTTGGCAGCCACGATCTGCTGCGCCCGAATCATTTTTTCCATAGAGAGGTTCCGAAGCGTGGAGATGTCATGAGGACCCAGATCCAGCGCCTTTAAAAATTCTCCCGCGATTTCCACGGACATATCCAGCGGGCGGGCCATTTCTCCCACAGGGCTCTCGAGGATGGCTTTGTGAAAGAGTCCACGCGCTTCCGGAAAATTCAGCAGGCATCCGATGCTCATTGCGCCGGCGGATTCGCCGAAAACAGTAACGTTGTCAGGATCACCCCCAAACGCCGCGATATTGTCTCTCACCCAGTGCAGCGCGGCGACCTGGTCCTGAAGCCCTTCATTCCCGGTGGAGGGTATTTTGCCCTGGGTCAGCTCCTTCAAATTCAGAAAACCCAAAGCTCCCAGCCGATAATTGATGGTGACCAGCACCACGTTGCCATTCGCAGCCAAAGTGCCGGTGCTGTACATCTGCATGGAACCGGATCCCATGCAGAAAGCGCCGCCGTGGATCCAGACCATCACGGGACGGCGCGCATCATCCAGCCCGGGAGAGAAGACATTCAGGAACAGACAATCCTCGCTTTGCGGCTCGGGCTTTTCCACCAGACCGGGCAACGCCATCACAGTTTTGCGGAGCGATCGCTCCATATTTTTTCGCCGGTCTGACGCCTTGCCAGGATTTGAAGGGTTGCGGGGGCAACCATCGTAGTTCTCCAACCGGAGGAGCGGCGTACGGCACGCCTTTAAACGCATAGAGATTCTCCTCGAAAACGCCTTCCAGCTCGCCGCATTGCGTTTTAACGATCATACTTCTCTGAGTGCTCATCCGTGCATTACTCCTCAGCAATCATCCGCAGTGAATTCAGTCGAAGCAGCACCTAGCCGATCGGGCTCAGGCATACTGTAAAAGTGCGGCGCTGGATGCCGCTTTCGAAAACAGACCTAATAGGCATGTTTTTCAAGACGTTCCATTCAAAGCCGGCAGCTAACAGGCCGCACATCTCCAAAGGCTTCGCCGCCCCAACAAACGCATTATGAAAGGGCCACGATTTACATCTCATTCCGGAATGCCGAGAATGGATCTCTGTATCAACGTCCTGGCAATATCCACTTTGTATTGATTCATAGTGAGCGGCAGCACAGCCGCCAGCGCCGCCTGTGCTGCCTCAGCCGCGCTTTTTTCATTGATGGATTTCCCTTTGATAGCGAGCTCTGCTTCTCTGGCCCGCATGGGCGCAGGGGCAACGGCCCCCAGGGCGATGCGGGCATCGGAACAGACTCCATTCTTTGCGGTAATGATCGAAGCCACGCTCACAAGGGCGAAATCGATCGGCTTCCTCAGCGTAAACTTCAGGTAGTGCTGCCGCGCGCCTCTCGGAGGTTTGGGAATCCGAACCTCCTTAATCAGCTCATCCGGTTCAAGAACGGTAGAGCACGATGCGGTTGCAGTGAAGAAAGCTTGGGCGGGAAGGATTCGCTTGGTGGTCACAATGCTTGCATCCAGGGCCACCAACGCTATCGCAATATCCGACGGGGCGACTGCAAGACATCCGCAGCTCACACAGCGGAAAGCTTCCTTCTGGATTTCGCTGTCGCTGAGTCCGGCCACATCCTCGACAAGAATGCTATGGACGCGCTCGGCTGCCGGTATCTCCCGGACTTGTGTCCGCGGGATTTCATCAAAATGAGACTCGGGATATTGCGCGTGCGCGCTTTCGGCTGCAACCTCCGGTTTTGCCGTGCCGAGAAACGCCTCGATTGCACGCACGGCTTCCTTAGCGGAAACCACGGCCTGAATCACCGTAGACGAGCCTTCCACCATGTCCCCGCCAATAAATACGCTGCCTCCCTCCACGAAAAGCGTATCTTCGGCAGTCTGCCCGATTGCGACAATCACGCTCTCGCCCTGCAAACTCGATGATTCCGCCCCATCGTCGTATGTGGGATTAAATCTGCCATCAGGTCCGCGCACGGACGTGCACTTCCTGGACACTATGCCGACAGCCGCACCGTTCGCCGTTTTTATTTCTCTTATTCCCAGCGACGGATGAATGACGATTCCCTCTTCCTCGGCTTCCAGGATTTCCTGATCGAGAGCGAGCATCCTGTCTTTCGAAGTAAGCTCTCGAGTCTCAAGGCATACGACGAGGACCTCACTCGCGCCCGTTCTTCTGGCGGTCCGCGCCGCATCGATGGCGACACTTCCTCCGCCAATCACAATCACTCTTTTGCCGAGAGATATCTTCTCGCCGAAATTAATCCTCTTAAGATAATCCAGCGCTGAATAAACACCCCGGGCATCTTCACCGGGAACCCCCAGTTTCAGACTTTTCCAGGTCCCGCCGGCAACGAAGACTGCGTCAGAACCGGCCTTGATACTTGCAGCCAGGCTGCTGTCCATAGTCACTGCGGTTTCAAATTGAATACCCATGCTCTTTAGCGCCCGGATCTGCTTTCCTACAACTTCTTTGGGCAGACGATACGAAGGGATGCTATATCGCAGCATGCCGCCCGGCTCCGGCAGCTTTTCATATACGGTGACCTGATGGCCGCTTTTTCTGAGATAGTATGCCGCGGCCAGCCCCGCGGGTCCGGAGCCGACAATAGAGACTCTTTTGCCCGATCCGGTTTGAGGCGGAGCGAAATAATCGGCCGCGTGGTCAAGAATATAATCGCCTACGCCGCGTTCGATGCTGTGGATTGCGACGGGCTCGTCATATTCGCTGCGGTTGCAGTGCGGTTCGCAATACACCGGGCAGACCCTTCCGGTTATGGCCGGAAAGGGGTTGTCGTGCAACAGTATGCGCGCCGCTTCGGAAATATTATTCTCGCGAACCAGCCGCAGGTATCCGGGGATATCGACGTGCGCCGGACAATGGCTGGCACAGCGTCGGTCGGATGCCGGCGCGGCACCGAAAATGGAGTGATAGCGGTTATCGCCGACAAGCGCGCTGCAGGCTTTGCCTCCTTTGCGCAGGCAGACAACGGGCCCGCCGATTTGCTGCGAGTATCGGTAATACCAACAGCGGACATCCTGCGCCAGGTTCCCTCCGAGCGTAGCCACATTTCTGATATTGGGGTTCGCTACTGAAAACGCCGCTTCGGCAAGAAGCGAGTACTCCTGCCTGACCGCCGGTGATTTTACGATATCCGCCAGTTTGGCAAGCGCTCCTATCCTCATCCCCCTGCCACTGGCTTTAATGTAGTCAAGATTCGAAATCGTTTTGATGTTGATCAACGCCTCAGGATACTCGGGTATGCACTGATCTCTCAACTCGCCGATAAGATCGGTCCCCCCGGCATTGACCCTGGCCTTCCCGTTGTATTTCGAAAGCAGCGATGCCGCCTGCTTGAGCGTGCGGACGTTGTGGTGTTTGAATGTTTTCATTATGCGGCTCCTTTCGAGAGGGTTTTGAGCACCCGGTCTGGAGTCACAGGGTATTGATATAACCATTCCCCGATGGCGTTTGAGGCTGCCATCAGCGTTGCGGAAGGCCCCGGAGATGTAGTAATTTCGGCAACTCCCACTGCGTGAAAACGATGGCTTGGGAAAGGCGTTTCAAGCACAACGTTTTCAATGACGGGCAATTCGGCGAAAGTCCGCCATTTATAGTCGATCAGGTTGGCGTTGACAATGTGCCCTTTTCGGCGGTCGAGGATCGTCTCTTCGAAAATGGCACTGTCGATACCCGCGGAACCCCAGCAGGCGTTGAGCTGGCCTTCAAGACCCAGCGGATCCATGATTTTGCCGACATCGGTGGCATTGACCACCCGCAATAATCTGAGCTTCCCGGTTTCGACGTCTACTTCAATCTCAACAAAAGACATAAAGCAGTTGCACATGGTAAAATCGGATTCAAACCGCCCGTAGCCGAGAAGGGTCCGGTCGTTGCCCATGACTCGCCATTTAATTCCCTTGTCCGGCTTCCCTTTTACAAAGATAACTCCGTCGGCCGTATCGAGATCTTTGGGATCAGCAAAAAGCTTGGGCGCTGCCATCTCAAGCAGTTTTCTTTTGGCATCTTCCGCCGCATTGATCACGGCGCTGCCGATAGCATACGTACCTCTGGAACCTACCGGACCAAATTCGTAAGGAGTGACGAGAGTGTCGGCCGGGACCATTTCAATACGGTCCGGCGGGATCTGAAGAACCTCTGCGGCCATTTTGATGTAATTGGATTTCTGGCCGGTCCCGAATTCCGCCACGCAGAGAAAAATTGTGGCGGTACCGTTATAGCCGAGCTGCACATACGCTTCCGCGGTGTCTTCACCGATATCGGCATTCCCATGGACGGCAACTCCGACGCCTCGTCGTTTGGGACCGTCGACAGCAGTGGGCTTAAGCCAGCCCTTCCATTTGTCTTTCCAGCCGAAAAGCTGGGCGCCTTGATCCATGGCCCTGCTAAAATCAATTCCCCTATTTTCATAGAACTCGCCATCGCGCCAATAATAGCCTCCGCCCGGTTTGACGAAGTTTTTCTTATACACATCGAAGGGATCAAGACTGGCTTTTTCCATGGCCAAATATAGGGTGGGATTGAAGGCGCACTCCAATTCCTGGCCGCCGAATCCCCTGGTTGAACCGGAAGCATTGCGATTGGTAGCGACAACAATATTCTTGAGATCCCAGTTGGGACACTGGACCATGATCATCAGTTCACCGGCGCCGACCGCCACCTGACATTGCGTCGTGGAGGAATAATAGCCGGTATCGACGTACCAGGTACCCTGGATGGCCGTAATAGTTCCATCCTTTTTCATCCCGACCTTCGCATGGATGCGGGATCC
This sequence comes from uncultured Acidobacteriota bacterium, assembly GCA_963761825.1. Classification (GTDB taxonomy): domain Bacteria; phylum Acidobacteriota; class UBA6911; order UBA6911; family UBA6911; genus UBA6911. The sequence continues at coordinate 131,906 of CAVXIH010000010.1, read as the reverse complement.
GATACGGAGGGTGAAGTTCGCCATATGCTCTTCTTTGGTAAACATGATTTTGACGGGACGCAGTGTGGCTCGCGCCAGGATGATGGCATAGGCTTGAACTTGCCAGCACATGAATTTGGTCCCGAAGCTTCCGCCGACATTATGCCCGATGCTTCGGACTTCCACTCCCCGGTTGAATACGTGGAATAGCGTAACCTTGTCCATGTATGGCGCCTGACTGGTCCCATAAATCGTGGCCCTGTTGGGCGGCTCCCAAAATGCAACGACGCCTAAGGCTTCAGCCGGGAGAGCATTGGGCATATTTTCGTATCCGAAGGTGCCTTCTGTGATGATGTCGGCTTCCGCAAATCCCTTGTCGACATCTCCGCGTACGACGCCTTGAAGGCAGTTGGGCCCATAGATAGGTGTGCCGCCGGGAATGATGTTGTTTTTGAGCTCTTCATAAAGAAGCGGAGCGTCCGGCTTAAGAGCGGAATCGATATCGAAGACCGCCGGCAGGATTTCGTATTCCACGTCGATCAGGCTTAAGGCCTCTTCGGCAATCTGCTCCGAAGTTGCGGCTACGAGAGCGACTGCGTCTCCCACGTACCGGACTTTTTTATCCAGCACGCGCACAATGCGGGGAGTGCCGCCCCTCCAGTCCGGGATGTCTTCCCATGTAACGACGGCTTTAACGCCCGGCAGCGCTTCCGCTCTGCTCTTGTCTATTTTTCTGATGTTGGCATGCGCATGAGGACTTCGCAGGACTCTGCCATAAAGCAGGTTCTGGAATTTCAGATCGTCCATAAATTGAGCGGTGCCGCTGACAATACCCGAAGCATCCCGTCGCTGTAGAGGCTTGCCTATGTATCTATAATCGTTGCTCATAAAGCTACCTCCCCCCTCTCTGCGACGGATAGGACAGCCCTCAACACGTGGTAGTGGCTGACGCACCGACAAAAATTGCCCGAAAGAGCTTCCTTGATTTCCTCCTCCGTAGGATGAGGATTTTCATTGAGAAGGGCCTTAGAAGTCATGATTATTCCGGGAGTGCAAAAGCCGCATTGAAAAGCGGAGTGCTTGATAAAAGCCTGCTGCAGCGGATCAAGCTCGCCGGTTTTCGGATCTCTCAATCCCTCGATGGTCGTGATGTTTTTGCCATCGCATTCAATTGTGAGAATTTTGCAGGAATTGACTGCCTTGCCATCCATAATGACGGTACAAGCGCCGCAGGCGCCCTGGCCGCAGGCGGCCTTGGTACCCGTCAACCCCAGAGTTTCTCTCAGCGTGTGGACCAGAGAGTGCGCGGGATCCAACTGTCCCGGCTTTTTCCCCACATCGAGTTCATGCACCTGCCCATTAACAGTCAAACTGATTGATTTTGTCGTTGCCATTTCTTTTACCCATTTTTTTCACTCTAAACACAGACTCGAAATCGCAAAATTATAGCCTCGAGCACACTGCCGGTTGCTGCGGGAATCCATGATACATTGCATCATTTATGGCGAACAGGAAAAACACACCTGTTCGGTACCTGGTTATACTGTCCCTGTTCATATTTCCGGGAGGGACAGTATAACCAGGTACCGATTTTTAGAGAAGGTCTTGCGCGCGCATGCCCTGTCGGAAATCCTTACAATCCGTTATCTAAACCTTAAATTCATATGTTTCTGAAACTTACAGGTTAATTGGTCGCTACTTTCATAGCGCGAATGTATAGAACTCCGACACATGGAACAAAAGCAAGTTCTTCTCAAGAAACTCAGCCCTTTCTTCAAGTTGTTTGAATACAATAATAGCCTGGATTCTCGAGAAGACGGGAAGGAGCGGATCGATTTATTGCTTGGAATATGTGGTAAAATATATTTTATAGGTCTGTCAATTCGAGCGGAAGCGAGCAGGTGAAATCGCTTTGAGCTGAAAAGCGGGGAGACGGTTACAACTCAACCCGCCAAGAAAGGAAACGAACAATGATGAAAACAATCAGAAAGTGCACAACCCGCGTCCTCGGAGTCGCCCTGGTGGCGTGCGTCGTATTTATGAGCGTCGGAGGCGCGTGGGCAAAGGTCGTAAAGCTAAAATCACGATCTGCCATAAGGGTCAGACTATCACGGTCGCTAAGTCGGCGCTGAAGGCGCACCTGGCGCATGGCGACACCCTCGGTAAGTGCGTGCACCTGCCAGGAGTCATGCACCAGGGAATACGATCCGGTAACATGCGCTGACGGAAGCACTTATGACAACTCAGTGCCTCGCCACTGTGCGACAATAAAACTGGGTGCACGACTTGCCAGGAGACCTGCTCCGAAGATCTATTGATCCGGTGGTCTGCGGCGGCGAAATTTATGGCAACGAGTGCCTTGCCGAGTGCGCTGGTGAAGACCGAGTGCACGCCCCAGTTCGAGCCTGCCCCAAGATCTATGATCCGGTGATCTGCGACGGCAAAATTTATGGCAACGCTGCCTCGCCTGGGCCGACGGCCAGACGGGAATGCAATTCCCCTGTGCCCATTCTGCTCCAAGATCTATGATCCGGTGAAATGCGAGGACGGAAACATTTATGGCAACGAGTGCCTCGCCGAGTGCGCTGGGCAAACCACGACCGAGTGCGGGCCCCAGGGCGACTGCCCGAAGAGCTATGATCCGGTGGTCTGCGAGGACGGAAACATCTACAACAACCCCTGCCTCGCGTTACAGGCAGGGCAGACGAAATGCGGCGTGGATTTGTTGTGCAGCTGCAACACGGACTTTAATCCGGTGATTTGCGGCGACAAGATCTACAGCAACAGCTGCCTTGCGGAATGCGCTGGCGCGACCGGCTGCGATGCGGCAACATGCGAACCGACAGCGACACCGAAATAGGGTCGACGGTTAACTGAACCACCGTTGCGTATCATTGCGAGGGAAGGCGAGCCAGACTTCTTCACGGCTCGCCTTCCCTTTTTCTTCCAGCTATCCCGAGCCTGGGCGCCGCCGCAGCAATCATCTAATTCCTCATGGTTTTTGCGCCCGCAGGGCGCTTTTGGAGTGCAGCAGCTCGCTGCCGCTTTTGAAAACGGCCTTTTTTGATCTCTCCAAATTAATCCGCAATCAATTTGCGAGGCGTTTTCCAATCGACAGTACTCATTCGTTCTGCCTGCCCCTGGACGTGACCGACATTCGGGGAAGTATCGCTAAACCCGTAGGAGCGTGAGCCGATTAGCATGGTGCACGCAAATGCGGATGGTGAAATAGCAGGATAATGCGATATAGTAGATTGCAGGATTGACGTGTCCGCGAATGACGCAGAGTGGCCCAAAAAGGAGCGTGACTATGACGAAACGGAATTGGGTAGACAGCCATTCTATTACCATTCGTTTTCCTGCTCTTCGCGCCGCCATCGGGAGCGCAGCAGAAGTCTATCGAAGAACTCAGCAAGCAAATTGAAGTGCTCAGCCAGAGCATGAAGGCGATGCAGAAGGACCTGCAGGATATCAAGGCCCTGCTGCAAGGCCGGGCGCAGGCACCGTCGGCACAGCCACCCCAGAAAGTTCTTCTGGACCTCGGAGGCCACCCTGCCCGGGGTGAGAACACGGCTAAACTGACAATGGTCGAGTTCACAGATTACCAGTGAGGGTTCTGCGCCAGGTACGTCCGTGAGACGGCACCGCTGATCGACAAGGAATATATCCAGACAGGCAAGGTAAAATATGTCGTACTTGATCTGCCCCTGGAATCGATACACAAGAATGCTTTCAAAGCGGCAGAGGCCGCCCGCTGCGCCGGGGAGCAGGGGAAGGCTTGGGAAATGCATGACCGGCTCCTGGCCAACCAGAAGACGCTGGAACAGTGGAACTCCCATGCGGAAGCCATCGGCCTAGATGTCGCTAAATTTGAGGAATGCCAGAACAGCGGACGCCAGACTTCAAAGATCCGCGCGGACATGGCCCAGGCTGAAAAGGCAGGCATTTCAGGCACGCCTGCTTTCTTTTTCGCTTACACGGACCCCAAGAGCACGAAAGTCACGACCGTCACCAGGCTCTCGGGCGCGCTACCCTACTCGACTTTCAAGGCGGCGATCGATACGCTGCTCGCCGGACCACCGGAAGCGCCGAAGGATAAGATTACAGAAAAGTAATGCCCCGACAGGCCTTAGGTCCCCGAGTCGCCCCTGAAAACTGCAATGCGCCTGGTTCTTAGCCATCACCCTTCCTATCAGCAGCCTCAATGCGCTTTTTATCCTGGCGTTATGTCGACTATAATGAGCGCCTAGGCATCACAAACAAATCGCAAATAACACTTAGCCGAAGGAAATCTATGGCTGGAAATCGCTTGTTTTTCGGATGGTGGGTCCTGTTCGGAATATTCTCGATGTATACCGCCTTATGCGGCATACAGATCTACACTCTGCCGCTGTTTTATCCTGAACTGATGAGGGAATTTGGCTGGTCTACCGAGAAAGTAACACGAGCCGCCACCGTTTTTTTCCTCACCGGTGCCATCATCACGCCATTTGTCAGCTCGCTCTTTGACCGTTTTTCGGCCAGGATTTTTATGATCGCCGGAGCCGCCGCCACCATTATTGGCCTTTTCAGCTACAGTTCCCTGCACACACTCACGCAGATGACGGTCATTTATATGATATTTTCACTGTCACAGGTTTGCGCCGGACAGGTGCCAACCATGTTGACCGTTACACGCTGGTTCAAACGCTACCGCGGTATTGCTGTTGGCATAACCCTGATGGGGCCCGATGTAGGAGGCGCCGTCTTTCCACTGGTAGTTAAATACGTGCTGGCAAGGGGCGGTTGGCGGGATGCGCTGCTTGTCCTTATGGTTATCGCCGGCGTAATGATGCTTCTCCCTTTGATATTTTTAATTCGCAGCCGACCTGAAGATAAAGGACTGCAGCCTGATGGAGATCTCCCGAAAGCAGAAACGCCCGAAGTTTCTGTCCGACAAGCGCCGCATATCGGGCTGACGTTAAAAGAGGCTCTGCGGATGCCTGCATTCTATATATTGGCTTTTGCAACCGGCTCCCTCTGGTTCTGCATGAACGGGATTGTGCAACATCAGACCATTTTCATGAGTTCAGAGCTGGGCATTTCCATGGATACCCTGCCCGTGATCGTTAGCGCGATTTTCTGGTTCGCCATTGTCGGCAAGCTTTTGATCGGATATTTGAGCGATCATTTCGATAAGATCCTGATTATGTTTATCGTGGTCATCGCCCTGATCGTCGGATTGACGATACTGAGGTTCTCCAGCGCTGATAATTTGTTGGGATTGTATTGCTATGCGGCAGTCTTCGGCATTGGCTATAGCGGCACCTTCACCATGATACAGCTGGTCATTGCGGAATTTTATTCCGGCGAGTCCTATGGAAAGATTCTTGGCATATTAACCATGGTGGATGTTGGAGCCGGAGGCATTGCGATTACGGTAATCGCACGGATGCAGGGCGCTTTTAACAGCTATTTGCCGGTGTTTGAAATGCTGATAGGACTTGCATGTATTGTGGCGTCTTCTCGTTCTGTTTCTGTTCAAAATGCGCCGCAATATTCTACAAAAAGCGCAGCCGGCTTTGTCCTGACATGGATTACGAAGCTGGCAACTACGCGGAAAGCTTATTTTAGTCTGACAATTCAAGGCCAGAAAAGCCGCGCAGATTTATGACTTATTAGATTGCCATATCAACGGCGAACTAGGAATTCACTTATTAGGGTGGGTCTCCCTTTCCTTGGCTTCGGCCGCGGCGGCATTCTGCCTCATCTGTTCCCAATGCTCCATCCTGCGTTTGCTGATCCTGCTGCGTTGCCCATGCTGCCCGCTGCCGCTCCGCTGCCAGCTCTTGATTCTGCTGGTCTATCATCCACCACATGCGAAACTGATCCGAGTAAAAACTCATGCGGTAATTGAAATTGCGCAACCATCCCAGGGATACGGGCTTCCAGTGCACTTGTCCACTGTTGCTCAAATTGGCGAGGAAACTGTTGCCCAAATTGGCGAGGAAAAGATCGAATGATCTTTGCGCCGCCCATTCGTGTAGTGCATCGGCCGCATTTGGGTCAAATTTTTTCGATGCCGGATCTCCGTTCAGGCGAACCATTCTTTCGCTTTTTATCGTAGCTTTTCTGTTTCCATTCGCCACCACCGCTGCTCCGCCATATACTCGAAGCTCAGCAGGATCGGCGTCGAGCCGGTAGAGCCCGGCTTTCCTAATCTCTACAAAGCCCGTCGAAAGGTTCATCCTAATCCGACCTTTTGTCTTGTCTACTACTTCGATCAATGCAGAGCCGCGCTCCAATACAAACTGGATATCGTCGAGCCGGTTCTGTTCCATCCGCAGCAAACCATCTTTGCCCAGCCTTAGATATGCGCCCGAGTTCAGGACCAGCTCCAGGTAGCCCTGTTCGGTACTCAATCTCTGGCCGTTTTCCAACTGAATATAGCTGCCTCGGGGAAGCCGCAGCAGATTGCCATCCAAAAACACCTCTCCCTGGATATGTTGAAGGATTCCGGCTTTTGCGCCCAAGAACTGCTGAGCCGGAACGCTGTCGGTAAAAACAAGCGCAATAAGAAGTACTGCTGCAGATGCGGCATTCTTCCATGCATGGGAGTGTTTCACGTTATCGTTCTCCGTCAGAGGCTTCACCCTCGAAAAAAACGGGAGATCGAGCGCCGGAAATCAGTATGCTTAACCAGATATACATAAAGATACGGCTTAGCTTATTACGGTTCAAATAAAAATTGCCGGAGCGGTCAGGAAATTCGCACCAGCCAATATAAATATAATTTACAAAGACCTGTGCAGCACACTACGAAAAGCTTCAATGCGCCTTTCGACGTGATCTCGCGCTTGCTGCAGTTGTGTGGCAAATTGGTCCGGCAAGAACCACGTATCAAGAACGATATACATCATCCTCTCGGCCAGGGGAATATCCGTTGAGAGTATGTCCAGAGAATTCATGCGGGGATGACTCACACTCGCGTCCGCCTTTCTCATCGGCCATGCATCATAGAGGGCATTGGTGAACTCGACAAGCGGCTCCAATGCCAACGCGTCCAGAAGTCCTCTTGCGTCAAGCCTCTGCAATAGGTGGTCATAGCCTCTTAGATAGTAGACCAGCACGGAGGTTGCGTGTCTGCTGTACTCATACCATGACATTCCGTTGACTGCTTTGTCGAAGATCTGTATTGCGGATGGGCTTAAGAATTTGAATTCCTTGCTCGCTTCACAGCCGGCGCTTCTGCAGCCATCGGTGTGATTGAAGAATCCCACCTGGTCACGTCCGTCGTACCCGTGAGATGTTTCCGCCAAGGGGTGGGCCATGCAGCCAACCGTCCTTTCCCCATCAACAAATCCCAACAACTGACACTCCGGCAGTTCGCCTTTCTGAAGATGCTTCGTCGGAACCGATCCCCCAAGAAATAAGGAAACGAGTCCTGTACTCGCCTCAGGCCTATACTTGTACCCTTCGTTTCTTTGTGCTGCTTTCATATATAACGGCAAGGATTGTCTCGGTCGCTCCCGATCATATATGCCAAGAAACAGCTCTCTTCTTTCTGAGAATCGCTTTTCCATCTCTTCTCTTCCTACATCCGGAAAAGAGTCTTCGTATTTTGATGCTTCAATTTGGGGATCCTTTAGAGGATTGAAATTCTTGAACTTCATCACGATATTGCGTGGACCGAGATATCTGCCTGAATATTTGAGAGGATAGGCAGGGGTACTTCCCTTGAACCGCGCGATTCTCTGCTCCTCTATACTCTCCAGGTGTGAATCTCCTCCGATGTGGGGAAGACAGCATCTGACGCAAGAGACGTTCTTATATTGGCACAGGCTCAGATCGGTGGCTTCTCCCGAGCGCCTTATCTCTTGTTCTGCAAGAATTCTCTTTGCTTGTTCCGCCGAGTAGACCATGATTATAGGTATAGAGACTGGGCAATTATGTGCTGATACAAAAGGCTCCCAACTTGACTCGGAAAATTCAAATCTACAGTATCCGAAGGAGGTTGGCAACGGTACTGGCTCTCCATCGGTTGCGGCGCCCAAAGCGGAGCTATAAAACAAGGTAATTATCCATAAGTCCCGTGCCGGGAAATGATCCGCCGATCAACCCTATAAAGCAGATATTCGTTCAAATTCTGTCCTCTCGGAAGCCGGGCTCTTGACATATCTGGTACTATTCGTTGCTAACTTTAGATTTCAAGAAAGAGGTTACGGCTTTGATCAGGGACCTGCGACGCGTAAGAAACATAGGAATCAGCGCACATATTGATTCCGGCAAAACCACGCTGACTGAGCGCATCCTTTTCTACACCCAACGAATTCGGATCATGCACGATGTCAAGGGTAAGGATGGCGTCGGCGCCACGATGGATTCGATGGAGTTGGAGCGCGAGCGCGGTATAACCATCGCCTCGGCCGCCACATATTGCGAATGGGCCGGCCATTACATCAACATCATCGACACGCCAGGCCACGTGGATTTCACGATCGAGGTGGAACGCTCGCTTCGAGTGCTGGATGGGGCAGTGCTGGTACTCTGCGGAGTTGCAGGCGTCCAGTCCCAATCGCTTACGGTGGACCGGCAAATGCGCCGCTACAATGTGCCGCGACTGGCCTTCATCAACAAGCTCGATCGATCGGGGGCTAACCCTTTTCGAGTGGTCGAGCAGCTGCGGGACAAGCTAAAGCTCAACGCCGTCATGATGCAGATCCCGATTGGACTCGAAGCCCAGTTCGAAGGAGTCGTGGATCTGGTCACGATGAAAGCTCATTACTTTGACGGCGCCGATGGCGACATTCGCAGAACCGAACCGATACCGGATTCCCTCCTCAGCCAGGCCGAGGAAAAGCGCCAGGAAATGCTGGACGCTCTCTCGATGTTCTCCGATGAACTTCTGGAGGCAGTCCTGGAGGGATCGGCTACTCCGGAAATGATCCACGCGGCGGCGCGGAAAGGAACCATTGCGCTGAAGCTGACTCCCGTATTCATGGGTTCGGCCTATAAGAACACGGCAATTCAGCCGCTTCTGGACGCAATAACTTTTTACTTGCCCGATCCTACGGACGTCAGCAACGAAGCCCTGGACGTCTTGCAGGATGAAGCAAAGGTTATCCTGACGGCGGATCCTGCGGACCCCTTCGTCGCACTCGCGTTCAAGCTCGAGGAAACGAGATTCGGTCAACTGACATACATTCGGATCTATCAGGGCACGATCAAGAGAGGCGATACGATCGTCAACCGGCGCACCGGGAAGGATGTGCGCGTCGGCAGACTCGTGCGGATGCACTCGAATGAAATGGAAGATATCACGGAGTCTCATGGCGGCGATATCGTCGCTCTTTTCGGAATCGACTGTGCGTCGGGTGACACCTTTACTTCCGAAAAAGTGAATTTCACCATGACTTCGATGCATGTACCGGATCCGGTCATCCACTTGACCATCAAGCCCAAAGACCGGAAGATGGCCGGCAATATGGCAAAGGCTTTGAACAGGTTCACCAAGGAGGATCCGACCTTCAAGACTCGTGTCGACGAGGAATCGGGGGAGACGATCATTTCCGGGATGGGCGAACTGCACCTCGATGTTTATGTTGAGCGGATGAAACGGGAATACAGCGCAGAGGTCGAAACCGGAGCTCCGCAGGTGGCGTATCGCGAGGCTATCAGCCAGCGAGCCGAATTCGACTACGTCCACAAGAAGCAGACTGGCGGGTCCGGGCAGTACGGGCGTATCGGTGGGTATTTTGAGAGCCTGGAAACGGGAGACTTCGAGTTCGTGGATGAAATCGTCGGGGGAGCAATTCCCAAAGAGTTCATCTCTTCCGTGGAAAAAGGTTTCCGCTCCATGCTGAAAAAAGGACGATTGATCGGATTTCCGGTGACAGGCCTTCGCGTCGTAATCAACGATGGGGCATCCCACTCAGTCGATTCGTCCGACAACGCATTCCAGGCGGCCGCGCGGGGAGCTTTCCGGGAGGTCTACCATCGGGCCAAACCCCATATCCTCGAACCGCTCATGAAGGTATCCGTCGAAGGTCCCATCGAATTCCAGGGCTCATTCGTCCGCACGATCATGCAACGACGCGGCATCATCGTCGGGACGACCGAATCCGAAGGATTCGCCCAAGTGGACGCGGACGTGCCGCTCTCGGAGATGTTCGGCTATGCCACGGATCTCAGGTCCTCGAGCCAAGGCAAGGCGGAGTTTACAATGGAGTTCAGTCGATACGTTCCGGTGCCAGCTGAAGTCTCGAAGGAGTTGATCAAAAAATTCGGGACCGGCCTGGACAAGGATGAATAGTAAAAGAGGGTTGGTGGAGGAGATACCATGCATCGAAAAGATCTGAATGAACGCAGCCCTCTGAGGCTCCTGGAGCAGTCTATTCACGGCGGCCTCGGCCGCGGTAACATCGGAGTTGTGGTGGCCCGGCACGGCTTGGGTAAGAGCGCCGTTCTGGTCGGCATCGCATTGGATGATCTGATGCGCGGCCGCAAAGTGTTGCACGTGGCCTTGGACGAGCGGTTTGATAAGATCCGGGATTATTACGATGAAATATTCAGGGATCTGGCAAGAACGGCGAATCTGCAAGATGTCGACACCGAACGTCGTGAAGTCGAACAATACCGGAATATTCACACATACATCGGCAACAGCTTTTCTATCGCCAAGCTGCGTGAAGCCATCACATTCCTCAACACGTACATGGATTTCTACCCCGCTGCTCTGATCCTCGAAGGCTACAGATTCGAACAGGCGACGAAGGAGAACCTGGACGAACTGCGCCAAATTGCCCGCGAGATCGACGGAGAACTCTGGATGTCCGCCGTCACGCATCGCGAATCCAAGAAAAATGAGCGCGGAATCCCTGAGCCCGTGGCTCATCTGGAAGACTCGATCGACGTGATCCTCGCACTGGAGCAAGGAGACAAGTCCGTCACTTTGCGGCTGCTCAAAGACCACAACAACCCCGATGTCAGTCCCAGCCACGTGGCCTTGGATCCAACCACCCTATTGCTCATCCAGGAATAGGCGATCCGGCGAAGGAGATACGCAGCCGATTTTTACATCGGCCTCTTGTTCTGTTCCAGCAGCCCAATCAGTTTCTCCAACCGGCGCTGGCGCGTAGCTTCCTGTTTGGCCTCCAGATAAAAGCCGGTGAACTGCTTTTTCAAGGACGGGGGCATCTTTTGAAAGTTGCTGGCCGCTTGCGAATTGGCGGCGATCATCTGAGCGAATCGCTGAATATCTTCCGGTTTGATGATCACTCTCTGCTGTTTGTTCCACGACCCATCCCGTTTGGCCCTTCCGATAGCTTGTTGGCCCGGAGAGGTCATTCGTCCGCATCGGATTAACTTCTGCGCCGTCTTTTTGTTTTTTTCAGACCAGTTGCTTTTGGTCCGGCGGGGTGAAAAGAACTTAACATAGTGTGTCTCATCCACGCCTTTGATCAGACCATCGATCCAGCCAAAGCACAGAGCCTCCTCCAGCGCTTGATCCGGGGTTAGGGTTTTGACCGCATCGTTCTTGCCGAAGACCAACCAGAGGCCTTCCCGCCGCGCATGGTTTTGCCGGAGCCAATTACGGAAAGCGGACCGGTCTTTAAATGTAAGCTGGTCGGACACGGTTTTATCCGTTAAAAGGCGATTTTCTCGTAGTATTCCGCAACCACGGGGCCATCCAAAAAAGCCGAGAAATCGAGACCGAGCTCTTTTAAGTGTTGGCCATGAGCCTGTATCGCGGCTTGATCCGCGTATTCTTCGAAGAAGAGAAACAGGCGCGGATTATCTTTGGACCGGCACATTGTATAGGCCCGATTCCCCGCTTCTTGCCGCACTTTAGGCACGATTCCTTTCATGAGCGTTTCAAACTCTTTTTCCTTGCCCGCTTTGATCGTCAGCTTGGCCGTCAGCGTAATCGTATTTCCTTCTGCTTTGCCAATATCCATAAAATTCCCCGCAGCAAAAATGAAACCGCATACTGCAATGATCGCCAGAATTCGTCGGCCTTTCATAGGACTCCTCCCCGGCGACCGCCTTCCGTCCGCCGTCTTTTTGAGCTTTTGTCAGTTTTCAATTCTCATTCCCGCTCCCTGTCACCCGCTTCCCGTTACTATCAAAACGGGAAACGGGAAACCTGGAACCGGAAACCTTTTCTAGTGCATCAGGGTTCCACCGGTTACGTTGATTGAAACCCCCGTTATGTATTGCGACTGTTCGCTGACCAGGTAATAGGTCACATCGGCGATATCTTCGACCTTTCCCATCCGTTTGAGCGGGACCATATTGGTGAGCATTTTATATTCTTCTTCGCGGAATTGCTCCACCGTGATGCCCTTCTCTTTGCTGTGGAGGGTGGCATCGTCATCGCGCAGGTTTGTCGCGAAGAAACCGGGATTGATCGCGTTGACATTGATCTTGTAAGGCGCCAGCTCCATTGCCAGAGCTTGCACGATGCCGATCACAGCCCATTTGGAGGCGGCATAGGCAGCGCTCCCGGGGCAAGGCAGTTTCCCTGCCGCGGAGGCGATGTGCACGATTTTTCCGCCTTCATTTTTGCGAATCATCTCTTTGGCGACCGCCTTGGAAACGATCATGGTCCCCAGCGAGTTGACGTCAAACATCAGGCGCCAATCTTTTTCGTCGCCGTCCGCGATGTTGACGCCCACGGGGCCGCGCGTTCCGGCGCAGTTGACCAGGATGTCGATCCTGCCGAATTTATCGACAGTCGCTTTCACTGCGGCATTAACTTCCTTTGAATCCTCCACGCCTGCTACAGCCCAGATCGCCTTCCGGCCCAGAGCCTCGATTTCCTTGACAACATCCTCCAGGCCTTTCCAGTTCTCATCTCCGGCCCATGCGCTTTTGGGAGCAGCGAATTTGTCGGTCACCATTACATCGGCGCCTTCCTGCGCCAATCGCAACGCAACCGCTCGTCCCATGCCCCGCTTTGCTGCCGCTCCTGTAACAAAAGCCACTTTCCCGCTTAAAGCATTGCCCATATCACTGCCTCCTTATTGTATGGATGAATTTCGGTGACAGTCACCATAACTCCCAAATTCCTGCGAATTGACCTTACCGCCGATACACCAGGATGAATTTGGGAGTTATGGTGACTGTCACCGAAATTCGTTATGTCAGAAGACGGATGATTTCTCGAGCATCGTTCAATTGCTCGAGTTCCCCGACCAGTTGCACGATCCTTTCAATCCGCCCTGTATCCAGGCTTTTTGCACAATCTCTGAACTTCCTCACACAATCCTCGAAAGACATAGGCCGATCAAGACTGCCGAGAGGGTTCTCCACTACCTTCGCAAAAGTCCGGCCATCCTTTGTTAGTACCGTCACCCGCGTTGGCTCCGGGCCGGGCCTGTGCAGCGTGTTGTCCACTTCCACCCGCATCTTCTGAGTGACTTCCAGGACTTCGCGGTTCTTGATGGCGTTTTCCGTAAAATCGTCCAATCCCACACGCCGCCCCACGATTGACGACGCAACGCCCCACGGAATGCTGAACTGGGCATCCACGGGACTTCGCGGGGATCGCTTCGCGTCCAACGGCTGGCAGAGCAAAGAAAAGTGCGCATCGGTGACGGAAAGAACGATTTCCCTTATATCTTCACTGCGGATATTCTCCCCGAGGGCCAAAGCTAATCCGGCGTCAATGGCCGGATGAATGCCACGACAGCACGGATACGGCTTGATCGCGACATTAATGCCTTCGAATCGTTTCCCTAGACTCCGCCGTAAGAATTTCCCGACTGTAATCCCCATGCATGTATTGCTTGTAGAGCCCCCATTCGCCTTCGAAGGAATTCTTTGCGCCGGTAACGCCGGCCTTCGCCAATAATGCGGCGGTGATGCCTCCCTTGATGGCAAATCCCGGACCCAGCCTCTTTGCCAGCGCACCGTCCTTGACACATTGGCCGTTGCCTGCGCACTGGTGATAGCCGATTCCGATAGCGTTGACTATCGTCTCTTCATCCAAACCCATGACTCTGGCAGCTGTCGCAGCCGAACCCATAAAGCCGAACAGCGAGGTCAGATGCCATCCCAGCTCGATCGGGCTCTTGCCGGGAGTTGTCGCCAGTGCCAACCGGCACATCATGTCGACGCCCAGCGCAGTGCTTGTAATCAGCTCCTTGCCGCTGAGACGCCCTTGCGCTTCACCCACGGCGATGACGACAGGTATGGATGCGATTCCCGGATGCATGACGGCCGCTTCGTGGACATCATCAAAATCCAGGGAATGCGCCATCGTGGCGTTGGCCTGCGCGGCATTGGGCGCCGGCACTTTCTGCTTGCTGCCGATGATGCTGCTTTCTTCCTTGCCGCCCCACTCCTTCATAAGCGCGCAAACGTGCGTAGCGCCGGGCTGATTGGCGCCCCCCAGAGCGACGCCTAGCAGGTCCAGAATCTCTTTCTTGGTTGCGTCCACAACATCGGCAGGCAGGTCCTCGTACTTCGTATTAACGAAGTTTTTGGCAAATAAATAGGCAGCATCCATGCGAATCTCCATGATTCGAAATTCGAGATTCGAGATTAAAAGCAGCGACAAATCGGGCTCATCGTATCTGCCTAGGCTTCAATCTCGAATCTCGAATCTCGCATCTCGAATTTTTATTTATCGAAATCGTCCAGGGCTTTGAACATATCGTGCTTTTCGTGGGCGGCTTCCTTTACGCCTTTGTCTCTTCGCATCTTGAAGAAGTTGACTTCGCCCTCATCCAGGACCCTGTTGGTCTGCAAGGTGTGCATGATGTAGTGATCGACCAGTCCGCGATCGATGCCCATGGTCGTGTAAATCATCTCCCGCATTGCTTTGCCGACCGCGATGCCGTCTTTGGGATGCATGCACAGGCCGTGCGCCAGGTTCCGGACCTCTTCGTCGAGTTTGTCGGCAGGAACGGCTTTGTTGATCAGTTGATACTGCGCAGCTTTGATGCCGTTGAATCGTCTGCCGGTGAGGCAAAGCTCCATCGCGCGTGTGAATCCGCAGCGAAGTATCATGATGGGCGTGAGCGTCATCCCGCCCTGGCCGAGGCGCTCCTCAACGTGTCCCATCTGGCAGTCCTCGCTGGCGATGATCATGTCGCAGTGGGATATGATATTGAATGCGATGCCGAGACAATAGGTATGGAGTTGAGCGATCGTCAGCTTCTTGCAGTAGAGAATTCTTCTGTGGAAATCCACGAAGACGCGCCGGTCGAATTCGAATTTGACTCTCAGGGGAATGCGCTGTTTGCCTTTTTCGC
Organism: uncultured Acidobacteriota bacterium; assembly: GCA_963761825.1. Lineage (GTDB taxonomy): Bacteria > Acidobacteriota > UBA6911 > UBA6911 > UBA6911 > UBA6911. The sequence continues at coordinate 116,688 of CAVXIH010000010.1, read as the reverse complement.
CGGGCTTCGGGTCTTTCATGCCGTAGACGTAACCCACTCCCGTCAGGTCGGCGCCCGCGCTGAAAGCGCGTCCCGCGCCCCTGAAGACGATTACTTTCACATCATCATCATTCTCAGCTTCGTCTAAAGCCGCCGTCCAATCGCGATAAATCTCCGGGCCGATGGCATTGAGCCGGTCCGGCCGGTTCAGAGTGATGAATGCGACCTGTTTTTCTTTTTCGTATTTTATAAACTCTAGTTCCATAATGAGACCTCCATTTAATTATTCAAGTACGCCTGCAGCAAGAAGCTCTATGAACTCTTCATCCGTCTTGCCCAGGATCTTCGTTAAAACATATTCGTTGTGTTCGCCCATGCACGGGCTTGGCGCGGACGCGTGCGCCGGCGTCTCGGACAAAACCATGCTTGCTCCGAGATGCGTGAACATGCCAATCTCGCTGTGCTCCATCGGCCAGAAAAGACCGCGCGCACGCAACTGGGGATCCTCAAAAAGGTCCGCGGAGTTTTCGACTATCCCCGCGGGAACGCCTGCCGCCTGCAAAGAAGTCATCACGTCATCCGGCGTCCGATTGATCGTCCACGCTTCGATCAAAGCATCCAAAGCAGTTTCATTTTCTTTCCTGTGCTGCAGCGTGTCGAACCGCGGGTCAGTCGCCAGTTCCGGTTTGCCAATCAACTCGCACAGCGCCGTCCATTGAGACTCGCTGGTTGCGGTGATCGTGCACCAGCGCTCCTCTCCCTTGCAGGGATATACGTTGTGCGGAGCGGCCCAACTCACGGCATTGCCGCTGCGAACAGGCTCACGATCATTGACCGCAGTGTCGAGAAGGCCCGGCAACAGGAAATACAGCGCCGTTTCAAACTGCGCCAAGTCGATAAGCTGGCCTTTCCCCGTCCTGTCGCGATAATCCAAGGCAGCAATAAGAGCGGCGGAAGCAAAACGCGGACTGATGCAGTCTGTATAGGCACCCACCCCCACTGGCAGCGGCCCTCTGTCCGGCCATCCGATATAATTGGGAATTCCGGCGATCGCCGCGAGGATCATCCCAAAGGCCGCCAGATTCTTGTACGGGCCCTCGGTACCGAATCCATTTTGCCGCACCATGATGATGTCCGGGTTGATTTTCGTCAGCGCCTCGTAGCCAAGCCCCCATTTATCCATGACACCCGGCGTAAAGTTTTCCATCACAACATCGGCCCAGCCAATCAGCTCTTTCGCCACGCCCATGCCCTGGGGAGTTGTCATGTTCAGCGACAGGCTCATCATGTTCGCGCTGAAGTGATTAAAATACCCGCTTCGATTGAGCCCGGCGACATTGTCCTTGAAGGGCGCAGACGTTCTCGTGACGCACGGACGCGTGCTCGTTTCCACGCGTACAACCGTCGCGCCGTAATCGGCGAAAAATTTCAGTGTCAGCGGGCCAACCATAGCCCAGCTAAACGCCGCGATCTTCAGATCCTCAAAAACTGCCTTGTTCATTCGATCCCTCATTGATATTTCGAGGGGTAAAGGATGCAAAGGATTAGAGGGGTAAAGGGAAAAACCACAAGAACTGATTCTATTTTCCTTCATTGCTTCTATCCCTTTACCCCTTTAATCCTTTACCCCTTTGAATCCTTCTTCATATTTCACGGGCCGTGCGCAGACCGGTGCCGATGGCATCCGCAATCAGCAGCGGCTCTCGGCAATCCCCGATGGCATAGACTTCGGGAACTTTTGCTTTTAGGCTGCTGAGCAGCTCGTCATTGGGCGTCAACGGCAGTGCCGTCGCAATGCTGTCTGCTTCGATCGTCTGCTTTTTGCCGTCACTCGTGATGATAGTTAAACCTTTGTCGGTAATTTCGACATATTCTTTGACGCCGCTGATCAGGGTTACGCCCTCTTTCTTAAACCATATCAACAGGTTAGACAGCAACGCATCGACCATGCCTTCACCGATCATTGGCTTGGTTTCAACGACTGTAACTTTACGGCCCCGCTTGGCAAGAAATTCGGCAAGCTCGCAACCCTGAATCGCTCCGCCGATGACAATGACGCTTTTACCCATTGGCATATATAGCTTGGTCAGCGTTCTCAGCATTTCCGGCTTAAAAAACTTCAGGGCGAACTTCAGTTGACGGTGCAGAGCGACGCCGCTGACTACGTTAGGCTTGTCGATGCCGCGAATCTTCGGAACCGTCGAAGTGCCACCCGTAGCCAGGAAAACAACATCCGGCTTGATCCTGTCAACAACCGCGAGATCCGCCTCGGTCCCGAGTTCCACCTTTACGCCGAGTTTGGCAAGCTGCCGCGAGAAATAGTTGGTGATAAGCGACAGATCTTCGGGACGAGAGCCCTTTACTATCGCGGCGAGCGGCATCAGCCCGCCAAGCATGGTTGACTTCTCATAGAGAGTTACGTCATGGCCACGGAGCGCGGCGACTCTCGCGGCCGACATGCCACCCGGTCCGCCACCGATCACGAGGACTTTTTTCTTCGCCGGCGCCTTTTCGATAGTGTTGTACGGCGTGCCCAGCAAGCCGTTGATCCTGCATCGGCGGCTTCCCAGGCAGTTATCGCAGCCTGTGCACGGCTGGATATCGTCCACGCGTCCTTCGGCAAGCTTCTTCGGATAATCCGGATCAGCCAGAAGACGACGGGTCATTGCGATAAAATCGACCTTCCCTTCCCGGAGTATTCTTTCTCCAAGGTCCGCGTCGAGTTTCCCCACCACGGTAACGGGAATAGACACGGCGCTCTTGATTCCGGCGGCAGCGGGAATATTGGCGCCCACGCCAAGATCACTTGCGTCGTATGCTTTCGGAAAATTCTCAATCGGTATGGGAGGCGCCGGGTAGAAAAGTGAGTCAGGAAGATACGCGCCGACGTGATACCCCAGAAAATGACTTCTGACCTGAATCGCGTCTGCGCCCGCTGCCTGCAAACACTTGGCTATTTCCCGTGCGTCTTTATGCGTCAGGCACTCGCTATCCGGAACGCCGATGGCCTGGCCCATTTCAACGCCATTTAAGATAATCGAAACCGGAAAGTCATTCCCCGCGCGCTTTTTGATTTCCCGTATAACGTCCATCGCGAAGCGAGCCCGGTTTTCGATGCTTCCGCCGTAGTCATCCGTGCGCTTGTTCCAGAAAGGAGAAAAGAAATTATGCAGCAGGTGGCTGCTGGCAGCGTTGATGTCCACGCCGTCGAATCCGGCCTTGCGAGCACGGAGAGCCGCGCTGGCGAATTTGTCCACGATTTCCTGGATTTCCTCGACGGTAAGCGGGTGGGGCTTTTCCGCATGAAAGTCGCCTTCAAACTCGAAACTGACGGCAGATGCGCCAATGGGCGGGCCGTCGTACATCGGCTCGGGCACGAAAGGAAGCTTTACCTGCCACGGCCCGTCGTGGTTCATCTGCATAAAGGTCGGGCAACCATGTTTGTGGATTATGGAGGTCAGCTCACTGAGGCCCTGGATATATTTATCATCGTCGATGCGATAACGCTCTTTCCAGCGTACGCCCCGGGGATAATCAATTGTCGGCGATTCCACGATCAGGAGACCGACGCCCCCTCTTGCAATGCCCTCGTAAAACGCCATAACTTCCGGGCGCATATGCAGGTCATCCTGGTGCCACATGAGCATGCCGGCGCCTGATTTGACGATGCGATTTCTGGTTTTTACCGACCCTATGCGGCCAGGCTCGAGGAGTTTTTCATATTTTGGATTCATGTTCGTTATCCTTTAATGATTCGAGATTCGAGATTCGAAAGACTTGATGTCTAATCGTCGAGAATCACAGGATCATAACAATTTCAGATCAACTCCGGACGTTCTTCAGCGATTCAAGCTTTTCCGTCGACAGTCCCAATTCGCCGTAGATCTCGGCGTTGTGCTCGCCGATGAGCGGCGCTCGGGAGCGCGTCGCCATCTCATTTTCCGAAGACCGCGCGAACTGTTTCGGATACGGAATAGTCGCCTGCAACTCGGGATGCTCGATCGGCGCCCAGAAGTTTCTCGCCGCGAGGTTGGGATCGTTGAGCAGGTCATGGTTGCCCATCAGCGGACAGATGGAGATGTTCCTCGACATCGCCGCATCCAGGGCTTCCTTCTTGGTCCGTGTCTTGAAGAATTCGGCGATCGGCTGCGAAATTCGGTCTATCAGTTCCTGCGTGGCACTGGCCATATCAAACTTTTCCCATTCATAGGTCAGAAGGAATTCATTGGCCATGCCCTCTTCCTGCATCCATTTCACCAACTGGCGGCAGGTCTTTGCGCCCTGCTGCCCGCCGATCATGAAGAAAAACACGAATCCGTCCTTGCACGGCCATACCTGCCGCTGCAAAGTACCCCGACTGCTTGTGCGAAAGGTGCCCACCCTGCCAAGGACGAGCTTGTCGATTTCCCAGTGAGGCACGGTCTGGGCAAGGAACCATGCGGCGCTCTGCTGCATGGAAACATCCACATGCTGCCCTTCCTCCGTCATCCTTCTATGATGATGGGCAAGCATCGAACCCACGGCCGCGTCCGCGCCCGCATGCAGGCATGCCTGCGGCACGCTCACATTCACCGGCCGGCGATCCAGATCACCGGTCATGAAAAGTTCGCCGGACATTCCCATGACCACGAGGTCGGAAGCCTGATAGTGGCTGTAGGGACCTTTCTGGCCAAAGGGCGTGATCGAGGTGAGGATGATATCCTTTTTGATACGGCGCAGTTCCGGATAGCCGAGTCCCAGCTTGTCCATTTCTCCCGGCGCAAATGACTCGATAACAAAATGAGCCGTTTTAACCAGATCGCGGAATATGCGCTTCCCTTCCTCCGTTTCCAGGTTGAGCGTAATTCCACGCTTGCTGCTGTTGTATGAAAACCAGTACAGGCTTTTTTCCGGATCGGCCTCGTCATGCCAGAAGGGCCCGATATTGCGAGCCGCGTCGCCCCCGGGCCTTTCCACTTTTATGACGTCGACACCCAGTTCAGCCAGGATCTTGCCGCACAAAAAACCCTTTTCATCCGTCAGATCCAGGGCGCGATATCCTTCCAGCATTCTTGTACGCGTCATGGCTGCTAGGCTTTCCCTTTGGCTTTCAAATCGGCCCAAAGATCCGCAATGGCTGCTTTCACGTCCGATGCAGGCGGATATACACGGTCAAATCCCAGATTCTTGAACTTCACTTCGTCGCTCTCGAAGTCATGCTTTCCGACGCCGAGATTCCCGCCGATGTAGAGGAGCACGTCGTTCAGGCCCGCTGCGATGCAGCTTTCTCTAAATCCCTGCACATCGTTCTCCCCCATCCCATAAAGCGAACTCATGAGGATGGCGTCGGCCTTGTTCTCAAGAGCGGCCTTGATGAACTCCTCCGGGGGCGTCAGGATTCCCAATTCCACAACATTGAATCCGGCATCACGCAAAGCGCGAGACAAAATTTTCGTTCCAATCACGTGAGCGTCCCTGCCCACCGTACCTGTCACTACTGTTGGATTAGCCACGATTGCTACTCTCCTTACGCTGAAATTAACGATCCTTCTGCTCGACTTGGGTTAACCCAGAAGACAGAATTCAGGAGTCAGGAGCCAGAATACAAAAGCATCGATCCAAGCCTTCTTCTGAACTTCTGACTTCTGACCTGATCTGAATACTGTCTTCTTTTAAGGCTTCCCGATCAACTGGCCCTTGCTGAACGCCCAGAAGTCCTGAACGAAAGCTTCGTAATCCATTTTCCTGCCTTCGTCTTTTTCCCTCTCGGCCACCTTCTCCCGGTGGAATTTCTTGACTTCTTCCGGCATCGGAAGATTGCCGAAATCGAGATACCGGATGGCGCCTTTGCTGTCCTTGATGCCCATGACTTTATCCCGAACCTGCTTGTTGGGACTGAAGCAGGAATCCAGAAAGCCCTCTTCCACGCACTTAATGCAGCCCACGATGATGTCGCCGTCGCCCACCTCAAGGATCTTGTCCATGAGGGCCCGTATTTCGAGCTCGGCGATGTGCGCCTCTTCGTCGATCTCCTTCATCTGAGATCGATCTGCTGGCCCCGGATGACATTGAGGAGCCAGTTCGTGGATTCGTAGCTGAGCCCATGCGATTCTTCCGTAGGGATGCCGAGAGCCTCATCGATAGTCCTCACCGAAACGGCCTCCGCATTCCCGAGCGCGGCCACAACCGCCGTGTAGTTTGGAAACGCAAAGGCGCCCCCCATCCCCTGAGGCATGGGGAAAAGAGGCGTATGCTGCGCGAAAACGCCGGCGATCATTACATCCGTGTAGCCGAGCTTGTCGAGATACTCGCGCATTAATTTTGGAGTCACGCGGATCCATGCCAGGTCCTGCGCCATGTTGCCCATCAGGTGAACGACGGACGTAATGCTCTTTCCTCCCTGTTCGGCGACCATTAAGCGCATCCACGATGGTGGTTGCGAGGTTCACCGTCATCGGCTGCATGCCGGTGAGAATCCATCCGTGATTGTCCGTGGAAATAGTGACGCCGCGGTCGGCATAATAGCCGATGAGCCGGTGGACATACTGGTTTGTGGCCATGGACTGCTCCAGCGTCGCATCCTTTTCGTAAGCTGCCCATGAGATAAACGAAGACGCGGCGATCCCGGTCATGCCGGCGGCGAAAGAAATTTCCGTTGCCAGCGGATAGGATTTCAGAGAAAGCCTGGGATTGAAGGCGCCCCGGTCGACGCTCTCAATGATTTTTCTTGTCTGCTTTACTCCGTAATTAATTATGGGATATCCATTCAGCAGGTTTCTTCCTGTTTTTCTCATCTCCTCCAGAATGCCTTCCACTTTTTCGAAATCGAGCTGACGCGTATAGCTGTCGGTAGTCACCGGAATGAAAGGCACACCGGAGCTAACCAGCTTCCTGGAAAGGCTGATCTGGTCTTCAAGCAGCCCCGTTCCCGCCCTGGGGAAAATCGCGGTTCGCCCTTCCTTATGAAGCTTTTGGGCTACCTTGTGCCAGTTCTTCGAGTCGGGCAGCTTCTTCTGATATTCGACCGCCTCATCAAGATCCACCTCGCGGCCTGTCCGCCATTGGGCAAGAAAAGGCGCGCGCATTTTCAGAAATTCCTTCTCATCCAGCCGCTTATTTCTCAACTTGGTTTCCATCTCTTCTCCCTCGTTTCCAGTTTCCCGTTTCCCGTTCCCGTTCACATTTCGTCTTCAACTGGGAACCGGAAACGGGGAACCGGGAACCTGCTCTAAATGACTTCTTCATCCTTCAATTGTTGAATCTTGTCCCAGTCGTAGCCGCAAACATCCAGCAGCACTTCTTCCGTGTTCTGGCCGAAACAGGGCGCAAATCCATCCACCGTCACAGGCGTCGCGCTGAAGCTTACCGGATTTCCCACCATCTTGATTTTGCCCAGGGACGGATGATCGATTTCGGCGATATAGCCGTTCTGCAGCGCCTGTTCGTCGTTGGCCAGGTCTGTCGGCCGCAGTACCGGCGAATAGGCAATCCCCTCGCCCTTTTCATCCAGGATCCGCATCCACTCCGTGCCGCGGTTTCGTTTTGAAAACTCCCTCGATGATCACCAGGAGTTCCCGGAAATTTTCCCGTCTTTGGGCCGCGTCGCAATATTTTTCATCCTTCTCGAGGTGCCTGAATGCCCAAGGCATCGCAGAAGGCCGGCCAGAACCTGTCGGCCTGGGGTTCCGAGAGCAGCAACCATTCGCCGTCGGCGCACTCGAAATGGTTCGCCATCGGATTCTTCAGGGATCGCCTCGAAGGTCGCGGAATCTGGCGTCCGCGGAGAAGCGCTGTGTTGAGGTTGTATGCCTGCAAATGGATGCCCGATCCAAGGAGCGACACTTCGACCTGCTGCCCGATTCCCTGCCTGTCGCGCGCGACCAGGGCGGCCAAGATTGCATATACCAGCAGCGTGCCCGTCATCTGGTCGAACACAGGACCGCCGATTTGCGCAGGCGGCGCATCCGGCTCTCCGCCAAGAGCATACATGATTCCGGAACGGGCCTGGGCGACGCTGTCGAAGGCGCGCCGATGGCTCTCAGGTCCGACGAGTCCATAGCCGGTCGCCAACCCATAAATCAGCTTCGGGTTGTATTTCTTCAGAGTCTCGAAGTCGATCTTGAGTTTTGCTATCGCCGATTGCGTGAAATTAGTGCAGAAAATATCCGCTTTGGAAACCAGCTCATAGAGCAGCTGCTTTCCCTTTTTCTTTCTTGAGATCCAGCGTGATGCTCTTTTTATTCCGGTTCGCAGTCTCGAAGAGGATATTTTCCCCATTGGGCAGCGTCATGGAGGAGCCAAATACAGCGGATGTGCCCTCGCGAAGGATCCCCTTTTTCCCGGTCCTCTATCTTGATAATCTCGGCACCCAGGTCGCCCAGCATATAGCATGCCGTCGGGCGCGCTCAGATAACCGCCGCATTCGACAACCCGTATTCCCTGTAACGGTCCACCACTCATGATTTCTCCTGATTCCTGATTCGAAATTACGAGATTACGAATTACGAATTGAAAAGAGCCCTAATATCTGGAACCTTACGCTGTATCTCGTCAGTTTTTTCTGTTTTCGTCCTAAATCCGAAATTTCGAATCTCGAATTTCGAATCTCGAATTATGTTGTGAGCCAGCGAAGCAACTGCAGCTCCTCCGCGCTCGGTCTTAGCACTTCTTCAACGACTGGCGCCGTTTTTAACTCCCACCCGCAATGATTTCTGATTTCATTCACTCTTTCTTCCGGGCTTCGCGCGTGAGGATTCGGGAAGCATGCAACGAGATGCAGTTCGTCCTGCGGATTCGGTTTCCGGAAAATACCCATAGTCGATACAACCGTCGTCACGGCATCGCCGCGGCCGGTGACGTAGGCAAGCGTTTCCACAAATCGATCTTTTGACTGATCGAGGCAGATAATCGCTTCCCGGGCATTGAGCGCGTCGTTTGCGCCGCCGGAGCCGACCAGAAACTTGCCTTTGGATGTCTTTGTGGAATTGATGTTTCCGTGCTTATCCATCTGGCCTGCGCCGAGAATGCTCAGGCACTTGTTATTTTCGCCTCCGACAAAAACACCCTGCATCATGATGGTATCCGTCAGCAGTTTTGACCTTCGGACGCCGGCTTCGCTGGCCAGTATGGGCTCTCCCGGAATCGGCGTATAGCCGACCTGCCCATTTCCCGTGCCCAATTCGAATCCGGCTGATTTCAGCTGATAATGGGCGAGAAACGCTGCGGTGGCCGCTGCCCCCGCGCCTGCGAGTACGAGCTGGTGTCCGTGCCGGCTCACGCTGCTCAGGATTTCCCGGGCCAGCGCGATCAGCATCATTTCTCTCGGCTCGAATTCCGCGTCTTCCTGAGGCAGGGAAAGAGGGACCGATTCGCTTCTCACTCTTACGGCCTTTTCCTTGAGTTCGCTGACTCTCGCTTTCCCCAGCTTATCCAGGTATTGTTCATGATCCTCGCAATGGAGAATCCATTCTTTGATCCATTCATCCAAAGCATGCTCGCTCGCGGACGCTTCATAAAGGATGTCGAGAAAATCCACATCCTTCTCATACGGCTCGATGTCGCTGATACCGGGATTGGCTAAGGAGAAAGGATGGAGGCCTAGAGGAGCAAGCACAACAGCGTTGACCGCATGCGACGGAATTTTTACCAAGGCCGCGTATTTCTTTATGAATTCCGTGGGCACGATCTTTTCCACCGTGACGATAGCGCCACCCTTGCTGGCCAGGGCGCCCCACAGATCTTCGCCATAGGGAGCGGACAGAATCGTGTTTCCTTCCACGTCTGCAACACACCCATGGACGATGGAGATGTCGGGCAGAAGAGCGCTTGCCAGACCGACTTTCGTCCCGGACCCGAAAGGATCGTCGATCGTTTTGAAAGATGCCGCATTGTCCGCAGCGATGCTGGTGCCCACAACGGACCGTGTGGGCATGAAGGGCACACCCCATGCGCCGGCCATGAGCCGCTGCTGGAGCGAGTTCAGCGTCCAGTTTTCGAGTTCGATCTGCTTGCTTTCACAGGCAGCCTGAATCACTTTGCTCGGACGCCCCGAAGCGGATATGTTCGCGCATACCGAGCAGATAAGCTTTTTCACAAGTTTGGCGTGGACAAGGTTGAGAGCATGCCCCGTCACGGTACTTTGAATCAGCGTAAACTCTGGATTCTTCCGCCAGAACTGCCGGATGATCTCGCAGATGGCCGCACTTGGTCCGCCAATCCCCGCGGCAAGATGCAGTTTCATCCCGGGCTTCACAAAGCGTTTTACCGCCTCACCGAGATCCAGCACTTTCCCCTGTTCTTTGAGTACACTCATATCCAAACCTTCGCTTTGGTATAAACAGCTTAGTTTAGTCCGGGAAGCTGCGCATGAACATGATTTAAATCATGAGCCGTTTCCCGTCAGGCGTTTCCCGTTGCCCGTTGAAAATCGCCTGTTTTCAACGGGGAACGGGAAACCGGAAACGAGTAACCTCTAAAAGCGGCCTTGCCAAGGAGTTGCGGGGGTTCCGACGAGGTCGATCCACACGTTTTTCATCATGCTGTATTCGTCGAGGGCCAAGATCGAGTTTTCTTTGCTATGGCCGGATTCCTTGCATCCGCCCCAGGGGCATTCGAAAACAATCGACAGGTGCTGGTTCAGCCATACAGTACCCACTTTGAGCTGCTTGGTCATCACGAGACCTTGACGTATGTCCTTTGTCCAGATGGAGGCGCACAGACCGAAACGGGAGTCATTGGCAATCGCCACAGCTTCTTCCGCAGTCTTGAATTTGGCCAGCGCGACGACAGGGCCGAATACCTCTTCCTGCATAATCTCCGATTTCGGATCGCAGTCCCCGAAGATTGTTGGAGCAACAAAACATCCATCCTTGGTTTCCGGAGTATTGGGGCGCTCGCCGCCAAGGAGCAGCTTTGCGCTGGATTGTTTCGCACGCGCGACAAAGCGCTCGATATTGTCCCGGTGTCCTTTGTAAGCAACCGGGCCGATCATGGTCTCGGGATTCAGAGGATCCCCAACCCGCAGCAATTTCGCGGCTGCGACAAATTTCTCCACAAATTCGTCGTAGACTTTTTCATGCACAAGATAGCGGCTTGAAGCCCCGCAGTTCTGGCCGGAATTGAAGAAGCCGCCCCATACAGCACCCTCGACCGTGGCCTTCATATCCGCATCGGGCATAACGATGAAGGCGTTCTTGCCACCCAGCTCGCACGCAACCGGCTTCACTGCAGCGCTGGCCAGCGCCAGAATCCGCTTCCCTGTCTCAGAATCGCCCGTAAAGTTTACCTTGGCGACATAGGGATGTTTTACGATCGCCTCGCCCACGGAGGATCCCGGGCCCGACAAAATGTTCAATACGCCCGGCGGGAACCCGGCTTCGACGGCAAGCTCTCCTAGCTTGAGAACGGTGAGAGGAGCGCAGGAAGCAGGCTTCACGATGGCTGTATTGCCCATCATAAGAGCCGGAGTAATTTTGGAAATAGCGGTAACAAGCGGGAAATTCCACGGTGTAATCAGACCGACCACGCCCAAAGGCTGGCGTATTGTCATCGTCATAGCCTGAGGGCCAGCCATCCAAGTTTTGCCGGTCATGGCTCTGGCAACGCCTGCCATGAATTCGAAATGCGCCGCGTCAAAGGTCATATCAAAGTTAAAGGTTTTGAAAATGGGCCCGCCGTACTGCATGGTCTCAAGCTTTGCCCACTCTTCACGATGCTTTCGAAGAAGCTCCGCCATCTTAAAGAAAAGTGCAGCCTTATCTGTAGGCGACACTTCCGCCCAGGCCGGCGCAGCCGCGTAAGCCGCTTCCGCCGCCCGTTCCACTTCCACCGAACCGCATTTAGGAGCAAGCCCTACAACCGTCCCATTCGCAGGATTGATCACTTCCATCGTTTCCTTAGTTGATGCCTCGCACAGCTCGCCATTAATCAATACTCTGTATTCTGAACTCATAATTGCCTCCTTGTCTGAGCGTTCCCAGTTCCCAGTTTTCAGTTCCCAGTTGAAACACCTTAAGTTGGAAACTGTGAGCTTACGATTTTTGTGCGTAGCTCAAAAGATATTTTATAAAGCCTCGAATTGCTGCCCGAGTTTGGCCAGCATGATCATACACGTCCTGAAACTCAGCCTTGGATATATACTTTTGATCCAACGCCACATAAAGCTGGCTTTGAACTTCTGAGCAAGAGCGTTTTGCATACCGCAGAAAGCGAAGAAATTCCGAGTTTGTTTCTGAATCAAATCCTTCCGCAATATTATGCATGGCCGAACCAGCGGCGTTTTGAATTTGTCGCTTTAAACCATAGTCCTGTGTAAACTTGTCCTTATTCGTAAGCCTATAGATCCTCCTGGTTAATTCCCGGGCTAGTTGCCATGCCTTAATTTCATCAAAGCGCTCAATTTTCATATGCGTTAAGTTCACAATCTTCAGCTTCAAATGCTTTAGCTGGGAACTGTGAACTGGAAACTGGGAACCCTTTTCTAATCGGCGACGATACCTCCATCTACAGGCAGAGCGTGACCGGTGATATACGAAGCTTCATCCGAGCAGAGGAATATTGCGGCTGCGGCAACCTCTTCGGGCTCGCCGATTCTCCCCATGGGAACCTTCTGGTCCATCGCTTTGACCATTTCCGGGTTCGTCGCAACCAGGCTTTCATTCATCCCGGTTCGAGTGGGACCGGGACAAACGCAATTGACGCGTATGCCCCTTCGGGCGAATTCGAGCGCAGTGGATTTCGTTATGCCCACAACGCCGTGCTTGCTGGCGGGATAGGCCGGATTGCTCGGCGCTCCGACCAGGCCTGCCGCCGACGACGTATTCACAATCGCGCCTTTGCCCTGCTTGAGCATCTGCGGGATCTCATACTTCATGCATAGCCAAACGCTCTTGAGATTCACGTTGATCATTTCATCCCATTCCGCCATCGTGAAATCGATCGTGGAAACAAATTGTTTGTGGATCCCAGCGTTATTGAACGCGCAGTCCAGCTTCCCGTAGGACTGGACCGTCTTCTTTACCAGGGCTTCCACATCCGCTTCCGAGGAAACATCCGTTTTCACAAAAATGGCATCGCCGCCGGCTTCCTTGACTCGGCGCAGCGTTTCTTCTCCCCTCTGGACATCGATGTCGGCGATGACTACCTTGGCTCCTCTCTGCGCAAAGCCTAACGCCGCCGCCCTCCCGATGCCGTAAGCCCCACCGGTTACCAGAACAACCTTGTCTCTATATTCGCTTGGCATTTTGCTTTTCCTCTGTTTCCCGTTTCCAGTTTTCCGGTTTCCGCTGCAAATTCGTCTGTTTTCAACGGGAAACCGGAAACGGGAAACGATTAGTGCACTCTGTAATTACTCACCCAACTCGACGGATTTCCACAAGTCCTGAGATGTGCCCATATTCTTAGAGATGTATTCAGGAATAGTCAATATCCGAAGATACTTGATCCACCTCAGGGGTCCTGAATACGACACTGTCGTTGAGGCGGAAAACTTCATTTTCCGCCACTGTGCGGACCTGATCAATGCCCATATGTGCATTCTCGCACGGCAATCGGGCCGATTTCATGATCCAAATCATGTTCGTTTTCATGTCGGGGGCCGACATGAAAACGCACCTTGCTTCGTGGGTTCTCGGGTTGCATACTTCCAGTCCTTGTAACTGCGGACCATGCTATGCCGAAGAAAAAGAAATTGGGGAAATCTTCATCGCCGGCTGTTTCCTCCGGATCGAATTCCGGTACAGCCAAAGCTCCGCGCATCATCGAATTCGAATCGTTGCGAGGCATCTCGGCTCTGGGTGTAATTCTGTATCATTACACAACCCGCTATAACCATTTCTTCCAGCATCGGGATCCACTCTGGTACCACCAGAATTATCACACGTTCTGGAACCCGATGTTTTTTATGATAAGTGGCTATTTGATTTATCTGATCTTGCAGAAGGTCGAAACGCCTTTGGATTTCGTTTGTTCCCGTTTTTCTCGCCTTTATCCGACCTATTGGTTCTGTCTTATCGTCACTTTCCTTGTAGTGCGCTGGGCCCAACTGCCTTTTCGACAGGTTCCGACTTCTGATTTTTTCTGGAATTTCCTGATGTTTCAGGAAGTTCTGGGAAATGCAAACTTTGTCGATGGCGCGTATTGGACGCTGACACTGGAAATGGTTTTTTACGCTTCGATGCTTGCGCTGTTAGTTTTACGGCAACTGCATCGAGTGGAATTCCTGGTTCTGGCGTGGGTTCTCATGCCTTTGTTTTTTTCCCAATGGGGCATCCCCGCGTTTATCGATAACAGCCATACATGGCGCAGCCTATTGATGGTGGGCTACAGCCATTACTTCGGGGCAGGGATTCTGATTCATCGACTCCGCAATGACAGGGTTACCGTATTCCGCTCGCTGCTTCTCTTCGGCTGCCTGGCGGTCCCGCTCTTGACAATACCGGTTCCCGAAAATTGGATTTCACTGTTGGGCATGGTCGTATTTATTCTTGCCGCCTTCCAGATGCTGCCGCCGCTGCGCGCAAAAATCCTGCTCTTCTTCGGCTCGATTTCATATCCACTGTACCTGCTGCATCAAAACATCGGATACGCAATCATTCGCTACCTTAGCCAAAATCTGGGAGTTAATTCAAACGTGGCGATCCTGGCAGCTATTGCGTCGATGATCGCTGTCGCAACAGCGGTGGCGCGCCTGATAGAACAACCCTCCTTGCGATTCCTTAGAAGGCTCTACAATCAAAGGCTGCGGCCGATGATCTCCCGTTGAACCAAAGCGGGAGAGAAAACATAGACCTATGCCATGGGACCGCTAAAACGCGCGCGGCAGGTATGTGGCGATAGCGGGAAAAAGAAAGAGTAGCAAGAGAGCCAGAACAAGCGAGACCAGAAACGGCAGAACGCCTTTGTAGATAATTCCGATCGGCTCCTGGGTTATGTTTTTCACAATGAACGCCGCAACCGCAACCGGCGGCGTGATCACACCGATCATCAGCGTCACACCAATAACGATGGAAAACCAGATAGGATCGTATCCGAGCTTCATCGCCACGGGAAAAAAAATCGGCGTAGCCAGAATCATGAACGCCATGTCGTCGACAAAGGATCCGCCAACAAGGTAGATAAGCAGAATTACGGCCATGACCACGTAAGACGGCAGAGGCAACCCGAGGGTCCATGTTGCCACAACGCCGGGAATTTTTGAAATGACAACAAAGTGGCCAAGCACCGCAGATCCCCCGATCAGCATCAGAACCATGCAACCCATACGCAATGATTCGCGGACGGACTTGGCAAAACCTTTGGCATCCAGGTCCCGCTTCAGCAAGGTGAGTAAGAGAACCGCGATGGAGCCGACGCTGCCAGCTTCGGTGGGAGTAAAGAATCCCGCCAGCAGGCCTCCCACCGTGACGGCGAAAATCAGCAGGGGCCAGAAGATTTGCGGGATCGATCGGGCTCGCTCCTTCCAGCTTGAGATCGGCCCCCTGGGCGCGAGCGATGGATTCACGCGGGACCACACCACGATCGTCACAAGAAACATAGCTGCGATCATCAGTCCGGGCACAATCCCGGCGAGGAACAGTTTCCCGATAGACTGATCCGTAATCATGGCCAGAATGATGAGTGTTCCGCTTGGCGGGAGGAGGATGCCCAAAGTACCGACGCTCGCGACGACGCCGGTGGACAGTTTCCTGCCATAGCCGCATTTGTCCATCTCCGGAATGGCGACGCTGGAAAAAGTCGCCGCCGTAGCCAGGCTGGATCCTGAAATTGCCTTGAATATGGTCGCACCGACGACCGTTGCCAGCGCCAGGCCTCCGGGCACATGGCCAACGAATTTCCGGGATGTGCCGTACATCTTTTCAGCGATTCCCGAGTTGAAAGCCACCTGGCCCATGAGGACAAAAAGTGGAACCACCACAAATGCATAGGAGGCGAAAGTATCGAAAAAGTCCTTTGCCAGAAGGTCGATGGCTGCAGGCAAGGATCGGAGGATGGCAAATCCTATAAACCCGATAAATGTCATGGCAAACGCGAGCTCGATTCCCGTCAGGAAAAGAGCCAGCAAAAGAAACAGGCCAATACAGCCGATCAGCATCTCGCTCATATTCGCATTCACCGTCCAGGCTTTGGGTTTACGGCTTCCATGATCTCGGAAAGCAAAACCAGCGTTTGTATAAAAAATGCCCCCCCGACCCCATAAGCAGCATAATAAAAAGGGAAAGCCAACACGGCGGTCACTTCTCCCGACGCCCTTAGACGAACTCCCATCATGACCATACCCCAACCGGCGAGCAGAAATAGGACAATGCCGATGAAGCGCGTCGAAACTGTGAGCAGCAGCCGGGATCTTTCGGAAAGCTTTTCCAGCAGGAAGTCCGTTGAAACGTGTCCTTTCGTCCTGGAGGTCGCGGGCAAAGCCAGACCGACAATCAATCCTCCCATCAAAGAAACGATTTCATACGTGCCGGGGACGGGAAAGCCGAAGATTCTGCCAACAATATCGGAGCCGATCAAAAGCATCACTCCGATGAGCACAATTCCGGCGCCGATCTCCATCCATGCGCTCAATCGATCGGAAAAGCCTCTCAATAGATCTCTCATTGCGTTGCTTCCATGACATCCCTGGGAGCGCCGGCGTCCCGCCGGCTCTTGGAAAGACGAAATACTTGTGAAATGGGATATCCCAAACCGTCCGCCGGCGCGACGCCGGCGCTCCCAGGATTCCGGATCGGGGCTGAAGCCCCGACCCGCGTGTTATTACTGCTTTACATTCTTGTGCACCCACTCCTTACAAAATCTCAATGACTCACTAGCGGCCAGGCCCCTGGCGGATTTCTCCTGTGCCCGGGCTTCGTAGAGGGGCACCACGGCCCGTTCCCATCTCCGTTCCTCTTCCATGCTCAGAAATATGGAAACATGGTTTTTTGCTTTCCACTTTCTTATGGTGTTCTGATCCTTTTCGTCCCAAAGCCGGCTCAGTTTTTCCGCATACTCGCCGGACATTCCGTCGATCATCTTCTGCAAATCGGACGGGAGGCCGTCCCATTTGGCCTTATTCATCACAACAAAGCCCGGGGCGCCTACGGCGGCGTAATCACTCACGGTGGTGTAGGGCAAGACCTCTCCCCACTTAAGGGTTTCCAGGGAATCCCAGGCCGCTACGACACCATCCACAATCCCCTTCCGCAACGCATCATAGGTGTCGCTCGTCGGGATAACAATCGGCACCGCTCCAAGCGCTTTCAGAACTCTGGCCGCGTTTCCGCCAAGGCACCGCACTTTCATGCCCGATAAATCCTCAAGCCTTCTCACCGGCCGCTTGGTGTGGAGCAATCCCGGGCTGGCACTCAAAAGAAAAAGCACCTTTACCTTCGCAAACTCACGCGGCTTGAAAGCGCGATAAAAGTCGTTGGACAACCGCGTCATCATAACGGCGCTTTTGATTCCCAGGGGCCCCTCCATAGCTTCCATGAGGGGAAACCTGCCGGGAGTTACGCCCATGGGCCCGAATCCAATATCCGCGATGCCCGTGATCACAGAATCGAATGTTTGTGGCGCAGGAGTGAGAATTCCTCCAGGGTAAAAGGTCGCTTGAATTCTACCGCCGCTCCTAAGACCCAGTTCCCGGCACCACTCTCCCAGCATCAGGCTGAGCTTGTCGTGCGCAGGCAGGGCACAGGAGAATTCAAGTTTTGTCATCACTCTTTCCGCAGGATAGACCTGACCGGCGAGCAGTGCAAAACAGACGAGACCCGGCAGAAGACATTTCATGCTTGGCATGGATTCATCTTATACGGCAAGAGAAGAGACAATGAAGGTTTTTTTATTGCGGGGAGATTTATATTCTGTCATTTATACGTTTGGCTTCAGAAGCTGCTATTAAAAATGGAGGGATTCAAATTGTTACTTGAAAAAAGAGTGGCGGTGATTACCGGCAGCGCCAATGGAATGGGCAAGGGCATGGCGCAGAAATTTGCCGGTGAAGGTTGCGACATTGTTGTAGCCGACATAAATCTGGAGGGCGCTAAAAAGGTCGCGGATACGATTAAAGCCGCCGGACGAAAGGCGGTGGCAATACAGGTGGACATGAGCAACAGCGCGGAAATAAAGGCCCTGATTGAACAGTCCATAAAAGAATTCGGCAAAATCGACATCCTGGTGAACAACGCGGGCGCGGCAGGAGGCGGCAGCCTGGAAGCATCCGACGAAGAGGAGTGGGACAAAGTCCTTGCACTGAACCTCAAAGGAGCATTCCTGTCATGCAAAGCGGCCGTACCGTATATGAAAAAACAAGGCTACGGCAAAATCATCAACATCTCTTCCATGGGAGCCGTGCGCCCCTCTGTCTCAGTGATGGCCTATCATGCGGCAAAGGCAGGCATCCTGGGACTTACGCTGAATCTCGCCTTTGAATTAGCTCCATTCAACATTTACGTCAATTGCATTGTGCCGGGTCCTATCGAAACGCCTTTCTGGGACCCATTATCCAAAGGGATGTCGGCTGAGAATAAAAAGGCCTTCTTCGCTGCTCTGGCGAAGAAAGAAGTGCCGCTGGGCAGGATGGGCACTCCAGAAGACATCGCCGGCCCGGCTCTGTTTTTTGCCTCGGATCTCTCATCCTATGTAACCGGACAAATCCTTTGTGTCGCGGGCGGTCAGCCCGGTATAACCTCGGAAATGACTTTCATCTCTTCAGCAGAAAGTAATCGCTACAGACAGTGACGAGGCTCGATTACAGGTTTACAATTTGCAGGTTACAGGTTGCGATCTGAAAACGCGGGGTCGGGGTCGGTATCGGAATCGAATTTTGTCTTGAGTTTTTTCGACCCCGATTCCGACCCCGACCCCGATTAGTTAAGGCGGAACAGCATGTCAGAATCGAAAGACACGAAGAAGCCGGTTGAAATGAGCCCTCTCCGGCCGAAGTACGCCGAAAAAACGCCGCCTTGCGTCTCACACTGTCCCAATGGGGCCGACATCCGGGGCTGGCTCACGACCATTGCTCAAGCGGAGGCATACGGGCGGACAGACGAGCAGGCTCTGGAACTGGCCTGGCAGAAAATCATAGACCTCAATCCTTTTCCCGCGATTTGCGGCCGCGTTTGCCCTCATCCATGCGAAGCGGAATGCAACCGCAAAGACAAAGACGGTTCTGTTGCGATCAACGCACTGGAACGCTTTGTCGGCGACTTCGGCATTGCCCGGGGATTAAAACCGACATCTCTGTCCGAAAATAAATGCCAGGATAAGATCGCTGTTATCGGATCCGGCCCGGCCGGTCTATCCTGCGCTTATCAGCTGAGCCGCCGCGGTTTTCCGGTAACAGTCTATGAAGCCTTCAGTCAGCCCGGAGGGATGCTACGCTATGGCATACCCAAATACCGCCTGCCCCGCGAGGTCCTGGATGCGGAAATCCAGAGGATCCTGGACCTCGGCGTCGAGTTGAAGTGCGGCGTCATCGTGGGGAAGGATATTTCGCTAGAGCAGCTGCGGCATGAATGCAAAGCCATCTTCGTCGGCATCGGCGCACACAAGGGGCTGAAACTCGGCGTGCCGGGCGAAAACGCCGGCCACGTTTTGACTGGCATTGAATTTCTTAATCACGCCAATAGCGGCGAATCTCTGGACGTGGGAAGCAAAGTGATTGTGATCGGCGGCGGGGACACCGCTATCGACGCAGCCAGGATCAGCCGGCGTCTGGGCGCCGAAGTAACTATACTCTATCGCCGGACCCGGGCCGAGATGCCGGCCATCGCCAGGGAAATCGACGGCGCATTGGAGGAGGGCGTGGCCATTGAATTCCTTGCCGCGCCGATCAGAGTGCTGCGAGATAACGGTACGGCGACAGGATTAGCATGCATCCGCATGGAGTTGGGAACACCCGACGCCTCAGGCAGGCCGCAACCAATGCCCATCGCCGGATCTGAATTTGAAATTGAAGCTTCAACCATTATTGCCGCGGTCAGCCAGGAACCTGAATTCGCTCCCGTTGCCGAATTGCGCGAGGGCGAGGATTGGATTCGGACCGACGAATGGGGCGCCACAAAAACTGCCGGCATCTATGCCGGTGGCGACGACCTCGAATTGGCGTTGGTGGCGACTGCAGTTTACCAAGGTCGTATGGCCGCCCAGGCGATTGAAGCCCATGTGCGCGGCGGAGATTTGACCAGGCCGGAAGCCCATCCGCCGGCTGCCAAGGTAATCGCCGATTGGCATATGGAAACGGACCGCCATGAACGGCAGCGTCTCCCGGTCGAACAGAGGGATCTCGATACCGAAATCGAGCAGAGCCTTTCTCAGGACGATGCCGTCGAGGAAGCAAAACGCTGCATGTCCTGCGGCATGTGTATGGATTGCGAAAGCTGCTGGATGTACTGCACTAACAACTGCTTCGTCAGGCTCCCGAAAGGGGACCATTACAGTATCAAGATGGATCTCTGCAACGGCTGCAAAAAGTGCGCCGAAGGCTGCCCCACCGGATATCTCGAACTCATCTGAGCTACAAGTTCCAGGTTCGTAGAAAAGGGGGACGTCCCACCCATTATAGAATCGTACCTGGTTATACTGTCCCCTTTTGTTGTAGGTGGACGTGTGGGACGTCCCCTTTCCTGCTGTTGCTGTAATGGGGACAGTATAACCAGGTACGCTTCCTGCGTTAGGGAATATCTTTCAGACCTAACTCCTCAAGCTTTTCTTTGCGAAATGTGCCGGTTTCGAGGTCGAAACCCATGGCTTCGAAGTATTGGCGTTTCAGCCCTTCGAAGTCGAGGGTAACACCCTTGGTGGGACCGGCGCTAAGAGGAGGATTTCCACGCGCCCTCTCCGGCATGCTAAAAGACGAGAGATTGAATCCTTCCCTGAGATTGAAAAGATGAAGCATCGTGCCTATACGCTGCCCAGTCTGCTTCAGATTTTCGATATTCAGGTCCCAGCCGGTAATTGCCCGCATCAGTTCTATCCATCGGAAATTCAGGCCATCGGCGGCAAATATGCAGACGCCCGAAGTATTCATCAGGTGCTGCCAGCCGGACATAATCGCCTGATACTTGCCCTTGCCTTCAGGATTGTACTTGTCCATTTGCGTAGGCACACCCAGCGGATCATAAATATCCGGATTCGCCATGCCGGTTTCCGGGAACTGGGTCCCTCCCCGCGTATGAACTGCAGGCGAAGCTTCCGAAACGTAGGTCGCACCCCACCCGGCTGCCCGCCGGGGATCGTGCATTGGAATCAGTTGCCCACCGACATGAATGGCTAATTGTTCGGCTCCTTTGCCGAATTTTTCTGCAGCTATTTTTGCTCCTTCAGCCAATATGTCGCCAATTCCTTCACGCCTGGCTATTTTGTGGACCAGATCAATAATCGCGTCGGTGTTTCCCCACTTCAGTTCCAGCCCATCGGTATCTCTATTGGTAAGTATGCCGTTTTCGTAGCAATCGACCGCAAAAGCAATGGTCCCGCCCACGCCAATCGTATCCATCCCATACAAGTTGCACAATTCGTTGGCATAGATCAAAGATTCGGTATTGTCGTTGAGGAGATTAGGGCCGAAGGCCGCCAGCGATTCATATTCAGGCTTGTGGACTCTCTTGACCGCATACTTGCCTTCGTCAATCTGCATCCAACCGCCGCAGGCGATCTGGCAATCCACGCAGGCATACCTTTCTACGGAGTATTTTTCCAAACATTCCCATCCGACTTTTTCCCACTTTTCCCGCGGGAAATCCTCAACATTGTTTCCCGCCCAATTTCTGATGGGAACATCGTGATCCATAAAATGCGGCATCATCGCGCTGGCGGTGCCGCCGTTGAATAGCACCGCCATCATGGGACCGGGGCTGTTCTGCATTTCACTGGTAATGTCGGCCACAAGGCTCTTTACCTTGTCTTTGTCGAAGATTCCCGGCCGCTGAAATCCGAAACAGGCTACAGCCTTCAGATTCTTCGACCCCATAACCGCGCCCAGGCCCGATCGGGCAGCCGCTCTTCCCTTGTCATTAATTACGGCCGCAAGGCGCACGCACTTTTCGCCGGCAATCCCGATGGTGACGACCTTATAATCCTTGCCGGAGTTTTCTTCCCGGATCATCGTTTCTGTTTCAGAGGTATCTTTGCCCCACAGATGGCGCGCATCCTTAATCTCCACCTTCCCGTTGGTAATTTGCAGATACACCGGGTGCTCTGCCTTGCCTTCGACAAAGATAAAGTCGTAACCCGAGGCCCTAAGGGCTATCGCAAAATTCCCTCCGCTATTGGCGTCGCCCCAGTAGCCGGTTAAAGGGGATTTGCTCATCGCGGTATAACGGCAGGTGGAAACTGTTCCTGCAAGAGTGAGGGGGCCGGTGCCCAATGCGAATATATTGTCCGGCCCGAGCGGATCCACGCCGGGCTTCATGCGCTCAACCATGATCCTGGATCCAATGCCATAGCCACCGATGAATCCTTTGGCCAGATCCTCGGACAGTTCCTCGGTCCGTGTTTTGCCATCACTTAAATTCACGAAGAGCATCCTGCCAACATACCCATATTTCGCTTTCACCCAACACCCCCAGCCATGGAATTACGAATTACGAGTTACGAATTACGAATGAAAAAGCCTGCAGGTCCATTCGTAATTCGTCATTCGTAATTCGTAATTTGATTCTGCTTAGCTACAAATTCGCGATCAGATCATCCAGTCCCAGTTTCTTCAGGGTTTCCGGTAATGGTTTGCCGGTTGCCGGATCCCAGCCCATTCCTTCGTAATAGCTACTGCGCAACGTCTCCCACTGCGGCATGATGGCTCTGCCTTGCGCCGGGCCATCTGCAGGCGTGGATCCGTAGCGCACGGAAGGCGCTTCCATTTCCTTCGTCAATCCGTGCCGGAAATTAAAGGCACGGAACTGATTGACGACGCGGCGACCCGCATCCATAGCCTCGGGAATATCAAAACTCCATCCAGTGATGATGTTCAAAGTCTCAATCGGCGATTTGAAGTCCGGCATGCAAAAACGGCAGAGCGGCAAACTATCCAGAAATTGCCCTTTACCATTGAGCTTGGCATTCATAGCAGCGACTTCTACAGGATTGGAAGGATCCTGGACCGGCGGCAAACCCAATTCATCCGGTTTGGGAGCTCCGCCCGTCACCTCGATGGTGCCGGTATTGGACAGACAGGTGTCGATGAGTTCCGGCCAGTTCGCGCGGTGATCGTGCGTGCGCGGTGAAGCGCCCTTCATTGTATACACAGCACAATCTGCGGCCGCTCCCCCGATTTTTTCGGAAGCGCGCTTGACGCCTTCAGCCAGCAGATCACCGCATCCCTGGCGGTGCGCAATCTTTTTCAGCATCTCCAGCACGGCGACGCCGTCTCCCCAGTTCATTTCCACCCCGTCCAGATCGCTTTTTTTCAAATATCCTTTCTCATAGCATTCCATGAGCCAGGCGATGACATAGCCGCTCTCATTGATATCCATGCCGAGACGGTCGACCTGATTGCACAAGAAAATGGTGGTCGCAGGATCGGTCTGCGCAATCAGCGATCCCATGGCAGCGACGCCTTCGTAGTCGGGCTCTTCCCCCTCAAAACCGGCATAAGGCCCTTCCTCGATCTGAATGGCGCATGTATGCCCTTTGCGGCAAGCCCAGCACGGGGTGGCCTTGGTTTTGAAATTCGCACGGATGGATTCGCCCGTAAACTTTGTGAATTCTGGAAACTCGCTGGTGGTGTAGTTCTTCACCGGCAGCCAGCCAAGCTTCTTCGCCAATCCAACGAGGTCGGCGGTTCCATACTGAAACAGCGGACTTTTCATTTCATGGAATTTTTTTGCGAACTCTTTTACTGCTTCTTCATAGCGCGCCGGATCCGCGACTTCAATCGCCTGATGCCCGCGTTCCGCGGCAACGGCCTTCAGCTTTTTGGATCCCATGACCGCGCCCAACCCATTGTGGGCTGCCACATGTCCGTGGTCGCCGAAAATGGCGGCATAGCGCACAAGATTCTCTCCTGCCGGCCCTATTCCGTAAACGCTGCATTGTTTGCCCAATTTGGCGCGGACGGTATCTTCGGTTTCCAGCGTATCCTTGCCGACGAGGTCCCGGGCATCGCAGATTTCCGCGGTGCCGTCATGAATGCGGAGATAACTCCACTCCTTCGCCTTGCCCTGGATAACAATACCGTCGAAACCGGAAAATTTCAGATACGTGCCGAAGAATCCGTTCGCCTGCGAAGACCCGGCCATATGGGTCATCGCACCTTTGCTGACGATCGCTATCATCCCCGATCCCGCATATCGCGTGCCGCCAAACGGCCCGGAAAAAAACAGCAATCGATTTTCCGGGTCCGACCATTCCACTCCCGGAGGCACTTCATCGTAGAGATATTTCGCACCCAGCCCTGCGCCGCCGATGAATTTTCGCAGTATGGATTGGTCCAACGGCTCTACCGTAATTTCTTCGCGGCTAAGATCCACACGCAGGACCCGCCCCACATACCCACCAGTTCCCTTCGCCATTGTTTGACTCCTGATCGCTCTAAAATTTTACTCTCGGTATTTGGGCTTCCTTCATGCTGTCTGCCATGGTCCAGAAATACGCTTCCCCGGTATATAAGTGAAATACGGCAAGCAGCGGATTGTTCGGCTCCGTAATACCGAAGTTTTTTACAAAGGGCCGCTCCTCGATACATCGCGCCCGCACATCAAGATCCTCGATGAATCGAATCTTGCCGGATACTCGCATCACCTTACTGAAATCCTTGGCGTTGAAATAAACCTCCACTTTGGGATTTTCCAGCAATTGCTTGCACATAGCTTTAACCGTTTGCGCCTGGAAATAAAATCCGGTCTCATCGGCATACCACATTCCGAGGCAACGCACCCTGGGTTGGTCTCCCTCAACCGTCGCTAGATAACAGGTCCTGTTTTCATTAGCAAAGTCAGCATACTCTTTGAAATTCATATCCTCTCCTTGTTGATAACTCTTTTTACCACGAAAGATGCAAAATATTCGAATAATCAGATTTCAAATTCCGGATTCCAGATTCCAGATTCCAGATTCCATATGAAATCCGCCATCTGCCAGGAATCTGGAATCTGGAATCATTATGGCTTGGATTTTTCACTTACAAAGCAGAAATCATGGGATACAATCCAACGACCTGAAGATTTAAAGGCATGAACTGGATGCGTGAGATTTGTGCAATCTGTGGCAGGCCCTTTTAAGCCTGATGAGGAGACCCCGATGCCGGAAGAATATCAGCCTTGGACGTGGAAGATACCAGAGGATTTTTCGCCTGTCGAATACAGTGCTCCACGGCACGACGCTCACGACAAACTGTCGGGACAGGCAGTATTTACAAGGGACGTCGATTTTCCCGGCATGCTATACGCCAAGATCCTGACTTCGCCGTATGCTCAAGCGCGAATCGTGAGCATGAATACAAGCAGCGCGGAAGCCCTTATGGGGGTCAGGGATATATTGAGATTCGACGATCCCGACATTGCGCTGGAAAATTGCACCGGGGGATATTGTGCCAGCCAGTACAACATCCTCACTCTTCCCCGCACCAGCGACTTTTATCAACACCCGATGGGCGTTGCCGTTGTAGCGGACAGCGAAGAAATATGCGACCGCGCGCTCCGGCTGATTGAAATCCAATGGGAAGAGCAGCCGTTCATCCTGGACATGGAAGAATCGCTGAAACCGGATGCTCCAAAGATAATGCCCGAAGTGGTGCGTTTAAGTCGGCAGGCGAAGCCCCCGAACACTCTTGTGACCAAGACTACGGAAATCGGAGACGTCCAGAAGGGCTTTGCCGAGGCAGACAAGGTTATCGAATACACGCTGACGAGGGCAACCAACACTGTCGCGGGCGTCGAAGCCATGGCATGCGTCGTCCAGTGGAGAGATGATTGCCTTGATATCTGGCCCCACCACACGGCCCACATGCAGCCTATTCTCGCCAGCGCTTCAACGCCCTCCGTCTCATTGCCTAATGTCGCGCTCGGATATGGGACTTCATCCATAGAAGTGAAATCCCCGCCGAAAGACAGAACACAGCCGATACCTGCTATCTGCGACTATAACAAAATTACGGTAAACACCCCCTATCAGGGAGCGTGGTATGGCGGCCTTGCGTGGCTCGCATACTCCGTTGCTTTCATACGCATGGCCGCGATATTGGCCAGAAGAGCCAAGAATCGTCCGGTGAAAGTGCTATATGACGAGAGCAATTTTTACGCTAATGGGGATGATGCCGCTATCTACCGGTGCAAGGTCGGCGCAAAAAAGGACGGAACAATTACGGCTTGCGACTGGCACGTCATCGGGCCCGTCGGGGAGTTGCACATAGACAAAACCCACGAGTCCACCACCATTCCCAATATGAGGAACACCCAGGAATGGGCTCTTATCAATACGGGCCATCACATCTGTTTCAGGCACGGCGCGCACTGCTGCGTGCCGCACAATGTGATGTTCGATAAAGTCGCCGCGGAATTCAGCCTCGATCCGACGGAGGTAGCCCTAAAAAATGACGGGTGCCGGGGACACGACTGGGAGTGGGTTTCACGTTACCAGAAGGAGAACGGATTTCCTCAGCGGCACAGTCTAAAGGAAGTTATTGAGCTTGGGAAAAAGGCAATCGACTGGGACAGGAAATGGCATGCCCCAGGATCCGTGAAATTGCCGAACCGGAGAATGCACGGACTTGGTTTCGTCCACATCAACGAGTGGAGCTGGATGGCAGGCAGACAATTCGGCTGCCTGATTCTGCGGGAAGGAAAGGTCCACATCATCGGAGAACGAGCGGATTTCGGGATGGATACGGAATCCTCATTCCGGAAATGCGTGGCTTCCGAAGCGGGATTGAGATACGAAGATACGGTGATTCAGGTACAGCGGTCCGATGCACACGCCTATCAGTTCTGGGTTCCCGGCGGAGCAATGGGAATCGGAAATTCTACGCCGCAGCTCGTGCTTGCAGCGAGAGAGTTGAAGAAGAAAATTCTTAGCTTCGCCGTGCGTTCGCGCCCGGGCGCGACGATGATGCCAATGGCGGGCACGCCTCAGCCTATGTTCCCCGGAAAAGAGATTGAAGAGCTGGATGTCAAAGATGGCTACGTTTTCGAAAAAGCAAATCCCGGCAACAGAAAAAGCGTAAGAGAGGTAGCAAATGCATTCTGGGGTGAGGATCCGGCCATCAGTCATCCGATCGCACCGGCCATAACGGGATTGACCTTAGACGGAAAACCGCATCCGGCAATGTACATCATGAGCCGTCAGGCCCATTTCATCGAAGTCGAGGTGGACACCGAAACCGGCGAAATCATCGTCACTAACGTAGTGTGCGTCAATGACGTAGGCCACCTCTTCAGCCGCCGCGGCGCCGAGGCACAGCAATATGGCGGCGCAATTATGGGATTGGGGAGAAGCGCTACGGAAGAAAAGATCTACTGCCCGCGCACCGGCGTCGGCCTGAATTTCGACGGCATCGGCTACCACATCGGGACGATGAACGATTACCCCGACGTAAAGTGCATCCTCAACGAAAGCCATCTGGGCTACTCGTCATACGGCGCCTGCGGTGTTGGAGAAGCTTCCGGCGCATCAATGTCGGGAATTACTGCGGGGGCATTCTTCAACGCCACCGGCAAGTGGGCGCTCGATTATCCCCTGACGCCGGCCAAAGCCCTGAAAGCCCTTGGAAGGATCTAAAAACAACGCCACGGATTCCACTGATTTCACTGATCGAAATAGATCTCTAATATCAGCGGAATCCGTGGCGTTTTATTCTTTTCCGTTTAGTATTTCTCGTAATGCGGGACGATGCCTTTGTACTTTGCCACCAGCTTGTCCCAATTCTTCGGCAATTCGATTTTCTTGGTCACAAGAGCGTTTTCAAATCCGCCCACGCTCCTGAGCAGAGCCATAAAAGAGCCTGGCCCGCCGGCAACCAGAATCATGAGATTGTCGATATCCATTTTCGGCCTTACAGCAGTCTGAGTTCCAGGAAGCTGAGCAAATGGTGAAGTATAGTGCTCCGCTATATATTCTTTGACTTTCTGCTTTGTATACCCTTCGCTGGACAGGACTTTAGCCCATGATGGAATCACTATCAGACATGACATGCCGCCTGCGCCCATGCCTGACAGAGCGTCAAGAATCCCCTTCGCGTTCGTCTCGCCGGGGATGGTTTGAATAAAGGTATTGGGAAAAAACACGGTGAGGGTGCTGTCCTCTT
The DNA here is from genome assembly GCA_963761825.1 of uncultured Acidobacteriota bacterium. GTDB lineage: Bacteria > Acidobacteriota > UBA6911 > UBA6911 > UBA6911 > UBA6911. The sequence continues at coordinate 88,514 of CAVXIH010000010.1, read as the reverse complement.
TCTTAAAGCCGCGCTCGACACTCAAAGACTCCCACGGGCTTGCCTCTTCGTGCTCCCCAATTACAAGAGTGTACTTGCCAGGATTGCCAATGACCCCCATATCCTCGATGGCTTTTCTTGCACCACCAATATTCTTGACGATCAAGCCAAGGGCTCGGCCAATTGCAGCGTTAGCGATATTTCCCGGGCTCAGCGAACCTGAACTGCAATTAACATTAACGTCATTGCGTATCGGCCCGTTGATCGTAAGGAAAGGCGCCCATGAACCTGTGCTTACTTCGAATGTATCGAATCTCGTCTTGGGATCCGATATGGCCTGCACTGCCGCAATCAGCACTGGCATATAGGTGGGTAGCGCTCCCGCCATGACAGCATTTACAGCAATCTTCTCAACCGTAGCCTTCCCCAATTTCGGGATAACTTTGGCCACTACGTGGTCGGGCGGCAGATCCGTTCCGGTCAGCATCTCGGCAACCGCTTTTTCCGTGGGCGGAACGATGGGTAGTCCATCGGTCCAGCCTTTGCCGTAAAAGTAACGGTTCACTTCTTCAAGTGTCCCCTTGAACGCATACCTGGGAAGCTTGGAGATTTGCTGCTTTGGCGATTTTTCTTCGGGAGTCAGCGGTTTGGTCAATGCCTCAATGATCGCCGGCATCGCAGCCACGACCCCCTCGTTAATTTCGGCGGCAACAGTGGATTCACAGGCAATGGGTGTTCCAATAACTCTGATTCCCGGCATGCCCTTGCTCGATGCGGCAGAGTGGGCGTCGGTAACAAAACCATTATTAGCCAGTAACACGACTGGCTTGCCAAAGTCCTCGATTGCAACTCCGTTGTAAACGAGGAACTTTGTGCAGGACCCTCAATCACCCACCACTGCAACGACAGCGTCCACGCCTTTGATCCAGGCAATGAATTTGTCCCGATTCTTTGTTTCGGTTTCCGTGACATTCGGCAGCCGTGAATCAAAAATGCTGGTCGTGGCATCGGGGTACATCACCCTCAGCCTCTTCTCGATTGAAAGCGTAATGGGCATGGCCGCCCTTTTGAAATTGGAAAACAACCCAATCTTTTTTCCCGCCAAGCTCTCAACCCTCGGCGAGATCCCTCTGAGCGGGATTGGATCCACTTCCGCCCACGGATTGAGGACTTCATATTGACCTTCCGGCGCCCTTAGCTTGGAATTTCCGGCTGTCTGAGCCCTGGATACATCCTGGACTGTAAAAGCCGCAAAAATTCCGATAGCCAGCGCCATCAAGAATCTGCGCATACTACCCCCCTCCTTTTAGTAATTAAGCTTTTATGCATCTTGGGATATTGGAGATGTTCATTACTCTAAGACTCAAAGACTTGGAGAATTTAAGGATCATGATGGAGTTCGTTTATTCTTGACCCTCTATCCATAACGAAACTAGGATGTGCATCACTTATGATATGTAGTCTCATTAATGATGCAAGCCAATAACAATCAAATACTATGTCAAATAAAACCAGCCGGTGTTGCCTTATCCTTTACCTGGCTATCTTCGGCAGCTACTGCGGGCTTGAAATCGATACTGTCGTGGAAGATCTGCCTCTTTTTCAGTGGAGCACATGCCTCCTGTTTTTCAACGTTCTCTTCGTATTGATGCTTCCGCCCCTGGTGTATGCCCTTTTATATTCAATCAAGCCCTTGTGGAACAGGCGCGCCGTCAGGAACACCGTACTCATTGTTAATTCCATATACTTCATTTTCGCGCTTCTGTTTTCGCTGTATAAATCAGCCCGGAACATGGATTTTGATTTTTACTTTTTCTGGTACAACCTCTCAGTCGCCCTTTCGGTTCTCTGGAAGCTTTATGCGCCGTGGCTGTTCGTGATTGCTTTGTGCATAGCGGGATTCGTATTTTTTCAGAAAATCGCTTTTGCCCCGATCGTGGCGATCCTCAACAAGTCGCCAAGAAAAGCCTGGGCTATTTTTGCAGGGGTCGTAGTCCTCAGCCTGCTATGCCAGCTGATCACAATCCGCACGGTCCGAGGCTCAACGGCAGGATTTCTGTATGCGAGCTTTTTCAGCGATCGTCATCTCAGGAATGATTATCGCGAACGCTACGAAACGCACATGGCGGTTCTTCAATCCAGTGCGCTCAAAACCGTCGACCAAGGGAATGCTTCCATCCTGGGAGATGTCGTTATTTTCGTTCAGCAGGAAAGCCTGAGCAATCTGTTGATAGGCCCCAAAGTCACCCCGCAGATTCTGCGCGCTTCCCGCGACGGCGTCCTGCTCAACCCGATATACGGCAATACGATTCAGAGCGAACGGGGCTATGAGTGCATCCTCTGCGGCGTGCCTCCAAGCATCGGAGGCGACCTTGTGGACGATTACTCCGCGGAAGACCTGACACATCTGAGCTGCCTTCCGAGGATATTCAAAGCACTTGGCTATCATCCCATTGTTTTTTACAGCGGAAACCGGAACCCGAGAGTCATGCGCCTCTTTGAATCCATCGGCTTCGAGAAGATCCTGGCCGGCGATATTGTGCAGCCGGATGATGTCATGTATGACTGGGGATACCGGGAGGACAGCTTTTTTACCCGCGTCGACGAATACCTGCAAAAGCACTATGCCCGCGAGAAGCTATTTATTTTTATCACCGCTTCCGCCACGAACCACACTCCATTCAAGGTCCACGACAATAGGCTTCTGGATAAAATCCCATATCCAGATCCGAAAAAGTTCGGGGAGCGCATATCCAACACGACCTTTGCCCAGGACGCCTATTTTGGCCACCTGTATGATATCTACACGAGGCGTTACGCCCAGCGAGGCTCGCTGATCGCATTGAGCGATCATTCGTGGCCGATCGAGCAGCACAAACACAATATCTACAATGAGCGCGGCGCCTTCGAAGAAAACTTCCTGGCCGCTATGCTGTTTGTGCCTCCCGTCCCCATGAGGAAAAACTTCGCCGTCGGGAGCACGGTCCCACTGCGATTCAGCCAGATGGATATTCTTCCGAGCTTTCTGGATCTGATCGGCCTGAAACACGATTTGTGGCTTGGAGAGTCCTTCGCCTCCTGGCTGCTCGCCTCACCCGGCCGGGAGCGAACCGCGCCTCAAAGAATCAAACTATCCGTGCAGCCGTATGGCGGCGGATTTATATCCGCGGTGCGGTACCCGCACAAATACCTCTTTGATGTTCTGGGTCAAAACGTCAAGGTATACGACCTGAAAAAAGATCCCGGAGAATTATCCCCTGCCGTACACAACATCGAGGAATATATTCATCTGATCAGCGAATTCTTTCAGCCTGAATCCTTAACCCGCATTTTTCACTAGCTATGCAATCCCGAGAATCTCGTTAATCTTTGCTATGAGGGTAGTAGGCTCCACCGGTTTTTCGATGAATCCTTTTACGGGCATAAAATCGTCGCTGATGTCCGTTTCGGAAAACCCGAAAGACATTTTGCTCAATTGATTCACGGCGCTTAAGAGCAGCACGGGAATATCTTTCACTTTTTCAACCTTATGAAGTTCCCGGGCTGCAGCGAATCCGGCATTCGGGTTTTCGGGGAAAATGATATCCAAAATAATGAGGTCTGGCGGCGCTTGCTTGACGCTCTCCACCAGATCATCCGGATCTGTTTTCACCGATACCTGGTGGCCGTTGGCTTCCAGAATCATCTTCAGGCTGTCTATAATATCCAAATCATCATCAACTATCAGTATGTTCGCCATGGTTATCTCTCTCCTGCTTTGCCTCGATGATATCAAATCTTACTGTAAAACTGCTCCCTCTGCCAACTATGCTCTCCACCTGAATGGATGCCCCATGCAGAACCACGATCTCTTTGACCATGGAGAGCCCCAGCCCCGTGCCTCCCGCGTAATGGGCCACTGCGTTTTTGCTTCGAAAATGATCGTCGAATATCTTGTCGAGATTTTCTTTAGGAATTCCTATACCGTTATCCTGAACCGACACCGCCACCTTTTGGGGCGATCTTTCGATGGATATTACCACGCGGCCCGTATTGTCGCGGCAGTAATTGACGGCATTCTGGATAAGGTTGGAGAAGAGGGTTTTCAGGTGCGAGTAGGATCCCATGATGTAAATGGGAGGGTAATATTCCGCGAGGTTTATTACCTGCACTTTTCGTGGTTCGCCGGTCAAGACTCCTTCCCGGGCCTCCTCCGCCAAAATCGCCATCAGATCCACGGGCACCAGGCGCATGTCGGTCACGACGAGCGTTCTCAGATTGCTCAAATGAATGATGTCCGTGATCCTGTTTGAAATATGGTCGCACCGGTCTCCGATGCGTTCAACAACGGCCTGGGCCTTCTCCGGCAGCGCGCCGCAATAGCCGTCTCGCAGGGTGTAAATGTAGCTTTTGATGGCGGCAAAAGGGGCTTTGAGTTCATGCGTAGCAAGCAGCGTGGACTGGGTCTTCTCCCTGTCAATTTTGATCAGCATCTTAAACGCATCTTCGAGTTGATGCTCTCTCAGCTTCAGGCTCGAGCTGATTTCGCTTACCAGATACCAGCAGAAGAGAAAGACGCCGCCGCTGGCAAATACGAATCCGAACGTGGCCCCGAAGCTCGCGTTCACCATCAGCTTGAACTGGCCTTCAAAAATACTGCGCGACGGTAGGATGCCGGCCCATTCCAATATCAGCGGCAGCGAGGCGCTGATCCATGCGGCGCCTGCTACGATCAGGGAAAGCCAGCGGGAAAAGAGAATCGTAGCCAGGATGATGTGGGCCATGAACAGCGCCCCCATCGGGGTTTCGATGCATCCGAGTGCGTAGGTCAGAAAGCTCAATGCAATGAAGTCCCCGAGCATTTGCCATAGCAGGAGAAACTTCAATTCTTTGCCGCGCGATTTATCGCCAAAGAGATTGCGGCCGGCGATGGTGTACACCAGGTTCGTAGCAGAAAGAAACACGACCGTAACGCCGAAATCGAGAGGATTCACCTTGGCCGGCGCCAGCCCGGCCGCCGCGATACATCCACCGACGGCGCAGGCCAGGATGGCCAGCCACCGCATGTTGATGAACCACTTCGCACGGGACACCAGTTCCTGGGAACTGATATCCGACGTATAGGTGGTTACCGAGCCCCAATCGTAAAAAAAAGAATGCTTTTTTTCTACCACCGCGCCCGCCTCTCCGGAGCCTCCTGCCTTATCAATAGCCTATCACAAGATGGGGGACAGCCTGAATTGTCATTCAATATGCATTATGAAATTAGGATTCTGTCCGCGCAATGGAACAAGCCTCACGCAACGCATCAAGCAGCGAGGGGAAGCGAGAGGTCATTTCCGGTGTAAGCCCTTGTCCGGGAGAGAGGTCAAAAGGCTGGACGCCGAAGATACAGGACGCTTGGTCAAAGCCAAGCGTTCTGGCCAACTCCAATCCTTCCGCCAGCCCCATACCATGGGTGGAGACCGAGCTGGTCTTCAAAATCATGGAAGCGTCCCTATCCGAAAAGAACCGGTATTCGCCCGGAGCGACGTCCATGTTGGCGGCGTCCACCAGGATTACCGGCTGGAGCCACTCGAGCAACAAGGAGGCGACCGTTGCAGCATCGGCGCTCTCCAGAAGCACGCAGTGCTCGGCAAATGCCGCGTCCCGGGCAATCTCCCGAACCAGCGCGAGACCGATTTCATCGTCGTGGCCCAGGTACGTACCCAGGCCCACGATTTTCCAATCGGATCCCGCCGCCGGCGCAACCGGTCTAGTCGACAAATTCCACGTCCAGCATGTGCACGGAACAGGAGATACAGGGATCGTAAGCCCTCAGCAACATCTCCATATGAAGAGTCAGCTCCTCTTTGGACATATCGGGGAGCATTTTGGGCACGAACGCCTTCATATCCTGTTCCACATTGTTGATATTCTGGCTGGTGGGGATAATCGCGTTGGCACCGCAGCAACGGCCGCTTGAGTCAAACTCATATTCATGGAACAGGATGCCCCGCGGGACTTCGCAGGACCCGACACCGCGGCCGGCCTTTACCTCGTAGGAAATATCTTCATCCTTCAGACCGCCGCCCAACAGCTCATCCAACATGCGAACGCTGTTGTACGCGCAGTGAACAACCTCCACAACCTGCGCCACATTGTTCATGTAGGGATTGTAGCAGGGCACCTTCAACCCGAGTTCCTCGGCCGTCTGTTTGGCCTGGGGAAGCAGCTGATCGAAGTTATTGTTCACACGCGCCAGAGCTCCGGCAAAATAGGAGTCTCGATGCCACTTCGACCACTTGGTGGTCGAGTGGGCCACGGTAAATTCGTTGGTGACCTCCCGGTATTTTTCCACCGGCACCGAAGACTTGGTGTCGGAGCTGAACACGTCGCCGTCGTACAGGGCGTATTCATCCGGGTGTTTGAGCGAAACGTACTCGGTTTCCCGTTCGTAGGGCGGAATCTTGAGTGTTTTGGCAACACGCACGGTCTCTTCAATATCCGGAATCGCGTCGAGCAGCCGGGTACGGAGAGCGGCCACAGCATCCAGCTCGGGGAGTTTGCGAAAACCTTTGAGCGTGTTTGCCATGGGATGCAGCGTGCGCCCGCCAAGCAGTGCGGTGTAGTCGTTTGCCAGTTTCTTGAGCCGGAGAGCCCGTTTGACGACATCGGGATGGCTCTTGGCCAGCGGCAGCACGCTCTTCACTCCCAGAAAATCCGGGACGGCCAGAAAGTAGACGTGCAGCACGTGGCTCTGAAGGAACTGCGATTCCGTGAGGAGCTTGCGCAGCAGCGCGGTCTGAGGACTGATCTGAATGCCCAGGGCTGCTTCCACGGCCTTTGTAGCAGTCAGCTGGTGGCCCACGCAACAGATGCCGCAGATGCGGCTCACGATCCAGGGGACCTCCGCCGGCTGCATGCCCTTGACGAAGTTCTCGAAGAAGCGGTTGGCTTCCGTAATGGCAAGCTTCACTTCTTTAACAACCCCCTCTTTTGTGCTGACAATAATCCGTCCGTGCCCTTCAACGCGGGTGACGTGCTTGACATCGATTGTGTATGTTTTAGATTTCAAATCCATCGTCAGACTCCTCTACCAATAGGTTCGGCACCCAGGAAAAGCCGGTATCGGCTTCGGATATCCTTGTCGTCTATTTTGTGCTCCCGCATCAGGGCGACATGGGCATCCACGTTGGCGTGGGGAAGCGATCCCCGACAACCGTCGCAGACATATCCTTGGTTGACGCAGATGCTGTTGCAGCCGCCCCATGTCACCGGTCCCATGCAGGTTTTGCCTCGCTCGAACACGCACTCGTTTTCGTTTTTCTTGCAGTCCACACACACGGCATTCGGCGGAGTAACCGGCAAGGTTCCTTGAAGCAGTGATTTCACAAGGTGGAGAAACTCTTCCGGCACCACGGGGCATCCACGGAGATATGCATCCACCTTCACGATGGAATCCAGCGGCCGCACACGGGTGTGCGCCCAGAGAGACCAGTAATCGGGATCCACCTGCACCTGGTTCCGGGCCTTTTCGCCGTAGATGGCTTCATAATTGACGGCCGGTGCCACGAAGTTGGAGCGCGCCTGCACGTTGCCGTTGCATGCGCAGGCGCCAAGAGCGACAAGGTATGTGGTTCGCGATCGCAGGCTCTGGATTCGTTCGATATCCTCATCCCGGTGAATGCTGCCTTCCACAAAAGCTATGTCGTACCGCGGCGCGGTTTCGGAGATTGCTTCACGGAACTCCACCAGGTTAATAAGATTGAGTATGTCGAGGAGGATCTCCTCGCAATTAAGAATGGCCAGCTGACATCCCTCGCAACTGGCGAAATCGAAAAATGCCACCTTGGGTTTCATCTAAGCGCCTCCGGTAAACCTGCAAGGTCGGAAAACCGAAATACCGGTCCCTCCTGACAGCAATATACTTGATTGATCTGGCAGTGCCCGCACTTGCCCACGCCGCATTTCATGCGCCGTTCCAGGTCGACATAAATCTGGTCGGGGCTCACATCCCTGGCGCTGAGGGCAGCGATAACGAATTTATACATAACCGGCGGGCCGCACATGGCGACGACGGTCTTATCGGGATCCAACTCTAGTTTTGGGATGGGTTCCGTTACGAGGCCCACCCCGAATTCCCATGGCATATTTTCGGTTCCGTCCACAAGTCGGATGACATTGAATGCCGGCGTTCGACCATGCCTTGAGCTGGTCCCGGTAGAGTTCTTCCGCCGGATTGCGGCATCCCGAAATGAGGGTTATCCGGCCGAATTTGCCGGCTTCTGCAACCACGGGAGTGATGAGGGACCGCAGCGGCACCAATCCAAGCCCGCCGGCCACAAACAGCACATCTTTTCCGTAGAAATTATTCAGGTCGAAGCCGGAACCGTAAGGGCCGCGAATGCCCAATTCGTCCCCCACCTTCAATTGGTGGAACACCTGGGTCAGGCGACCGATTTTGCGAATCACCATCTCCAGCATGTTGTCTTTCCCGGGACCGTTGCTGATGGAAATGGGAGCCTCGCCCACGCCCAGAACAGAGACCATGACAAACTGCCCCGGACGGTGGCCCAGCGGCTTTTCCAGTTCGATGCGGAAATACCGGTCCTTGGCAGTCATGTCGATAAGCTCGACGATCCGGCCCGGCTGCGGCAGGAAGGTGTCCCTGGCTATCTCGCTATATTGGGTTGAAACGGGGCTCATCATCGACCTCCTTCTGTGATCAGATCCGAGACAATGTCGTAAATATCTATATGGGAAGTGCATTGACGGCCGCAACGGCCGCAGCCCACGCAGACGGCGCCGTGCTTATACTTTTCCGGCAGATATTCGAATTTGCGATTGATTCTATGGCGCTGTCGCGATGCCGGCTCGGGACGGAAATTGTGCCCTCCTGCCACGACAGCGAAGTGCGGAAGCATGCAGCCATCCCAGGTGCGCGTGCGGTTGCCTGAAGCCGCATCCAAATTCAAATCGTCGGCGACATCAAAGCAATAGCAGGTGGGGCATACGAGGTTGCATGTGCCGCAGGAGAAGCAGCGCGCTACGTGTTTTTCCCACACCGGGCTCTGCCACTTGCTCGCGACGATTCCGGCAATATCTTTGGCTGCGGCCGGAAGCGCGCGGCCGAACTGCTTCGATTTAGCGGCGGACGCGGCATCTTTGACACGCGGATCCTTGTCGCATGGCTTCCAGCCTGCGCTGGCCGTCAGCTTTTTCCCTAGTTCCGTTTTAGCCTCCACCAGGACATCTCCGGTCGGGAGCGGAGTCACAAAAATATCGGCTCCTTCTGTGTGGCCCAGAGATTCCACCGCCGCGCAGAAAACGTTCGAGTCGCAAGGGGTCGCACACGCGTATCCGATTACGGCTGTGTTTTCGCGGCGCGCGAGATAGTACGCATCCGGAGACCCATCCCTGAAGAAGAGATCCATCAGGAAGAGCCCCTTGAGGTCGCAAGGCCTGACGCCCGCCAATACGCGGAACGAGGTGTCCAGCGAAGCGCTGACTTCGCTTTTGCCGTCGGCATTCTTCCTGAACTGCAATAGCTCTTCCCTTGCCGGGAGGAGCAGTTTGACCGGAGGCACTACCGTGGGAGTGTAGTGCTCAAACTGTATTTCGGAATCGGATTGGACCCGGGTAAATCGGTAACTCGATTGTCCGTGCTTTACCGGAAAGTAGACGCTGTTCCCGGAAGCCAGCCCCTTTATCCAATCGGCGATGCTTGTTTTCGTCGCAAGATAATTACTCATTAGCGGTTCTCTCCAAGTTCTCCAAACCTGATCGTCAAATCCGATTTGCCGAAGTGCCTCCCGGCGTTCTGCAATACGGAACCTCCAAACCTGTAGGAGTATTGTTCAGCATGGCCTGAAACACGTAGCAGACCGGGTAATGTACCACAGGCTATAGAAAAATCCTTGTACGTTTTTTTCCTGCTTCGCACATCGGTTTACTGTTCACACGCCAGTGCTTAACCCACTTTATTAAAGCGGTCTTTCCCCACGCTGCACAGTGGACAAACCCAGCCAGCCGGTAGCTTTTCAAATGGGGTACCCTTTGGCACGCCGTTATCGGGATCGCCTTCCTCCGGGTCGTAAATATAACCACATACATCGCATTCGTACTTGTTCATTCCTGACTCCTTAATCATGGCATTTGTATCTTGAAGCGGGCGAATGGCCAGAAGCGTCCATCGCTCGGACAGACCTCAGTATTACATTTGTGATTATCTTGTCGAAGTGGGAGCAAATTCCCTCGAGGCCAGGCGCCGCAGAACACACAAGCCATCTTCTCCTGGTATTGAGTCCCGCCTAGTGGCAAGACTCAATACCAGGATTCGGTCAAAAAATGCTTATGATATTTCGCGCCAGTTCCAATCCAGGCCGCCCTTGAATACCATCGCATTCATTCCGTTGCTGAGGCGTACGAGATTGGCCTGAGGGAAACGTTCGGCCATGGCGTAGTAGAAGCCGGCAACAGTATCCTGTTTCACCAGCTCTTCTTCCGTGGCGACGATATATTCCCTGGTGAAGTCGAGAGAGCTCTTGTCGAACTGGCATCCGGGCTTTTGATGGCCGGGGATGATCACTTCGGCGCCCATCTTCTCGATCTTGTCCACGTCCGCGATCCACTGCGCGCGCTCTTCCTTGGTGAGCTCGCAGGTGAACGGGTGGGCCTGGTTGAACAGAACGTCGCTGGCGACGAGCGTCTTGATCGAGGGGATCCAGACCATTGTGTTGTATCGCATGTCACCCATGACCTTCGTCATGATCTCGAGCGGCTGTCCTTCCAGTTCGAGTTTATTCTCCTTCAGCGACTCGATTTTTGCGCTCACTCTGCAAACATTGTGAGATCCGATGATGCCTTCCCAGTGTTCGATTTTGCCGAAGAACTGCTTGTTCATGATGTCGGCTTCCGAAGGTATCGCCACAACGCGGGCTTTGGGGAAAGCCTGGGCAATCACGCCGGCTCCAAAATAGTGATCCGGGTGCGCATGTGAAAGATAAATGGTCGTGAGGTTCTTGCCCGTATCCAGAATTTCGGTGATCACGCGGTGGGCATTGGACAATGTCCACTGTGCGTCGATGAGAATCGCGTCTTTCTTTCCCATGACGATAGTGGAAGCGACTTCAAATCCGTTTTCATCGCTGAAACAGACTTTGGTTGATAATGAGCTTTGACCGTTTGCGGTTAGTCTGATCTCCATGGAATCATTCTCCAGTTAGATTTTTGCCAAGTTTAATGCTCAGCTTTTAAAATTCTACAAAAAGGGCCTATTGTCTCTCCCGTTAACCGGTTCTGAAATAATAGCCAACCTTTCATTTATATGCATTTCCCTCATGGGGAACAAGAAGAAAGTCACAGCAATGGGTGTCAGGTTAGAATTGCACCCATTTCTATGAAGCGCAATTCTAACCTGACACCCATTGCCGGCGAAAGATTCAGATCTTCCCGAGGGCTTTCAGGACGCGGTCGGGTGTAGTGGGATAGTCCATCACCCATTTGCCGGTTGCATTATAAATGGCAGAAACCGTAATGCCCGACATGGCGGCTCCTGAGTTCTCCCCCACTCCGAATGCACCGAAAGCCGCATACCCAAGATGGCTCTCGTTGATGAGGCATTTGGATGCCGGGTAGTCGTTCATCGTTCCGATGTGGTAGTTGAGCAGATCCTTATTCAGAGCCACTCCCGTGCGCGGACACCACACGTGCTCTTCCGTCGCGCTCCTGCCCAAGCCCATGATCGCGCCGCCATACTGCTGCGCTTCGGCTCCCTTCGGATTAAATAGATGGCCGACGTCGTTGACGCAAACAATATTGGTCACGTCCACCATGCCGGTGTCCGTATCCACCTCAACTTCAATGAAGTGCGCCTGGCGGCCCATCGCAAACCAGGTCGTATCCGGCTTCCCTTCCACGGTCAGGCTTGAAGCCCTGCCCACCACGGGATGCGTGATGGCCGGATCCACATCCCAGAATATGTCCGCCACTTCCCTCACGCTCTTTCGGTTCGCGGGATTCGCTTTTTCGAAAATAAAACTGTCTTTGATATCCAGGTCTTCGGGCTTCTTGCCGGGGAACGCCGGCGGCTGCTCGGTTTTGAAGAAATGGCTCGTGTTGTACGCAGGCGTGGGCAAAACCGCATATCCAAGAAGCTTATTTTTCAGCTCCTTCGCCGCCAGCACCAGCTGGGTTGTGATAAACGCCGTAGAAAAAGATCCGCCCGGCTGCCACATGTAAAAACTGCTGTTGTCAGAACGCCGTTCATGCACGACGGTGTCTTCGTAGCGCAATCCAATTTCCGATGCAACTATGTGGCGCGCGCCTGATTCGGTATCCGACCCTATGTCGCTTCTTACTCCGACGATGGCCACAATGCCGTTACGGAGCATCAGCGACGCGTGGGTCATGGCCGGTTCGGGCGGCCAATAAGCCCATTCGTTGATCTCCACAAATCCAAGGCCGTGCATTTTTCCGTTGGGAAGCCGCTTCGTTCCGGGCGCATGCCATTTCCTGTCCCAGCCGATCGCCTCCTTCCCCTTGTCGATGACTTCCTTGAGACTCCATCGCTGCGGGAACCCGTTTTCTTTCTGATAGCGCGTGACCCACTCCCAGTCGTGGCCTCTGCAACCGTCATTTTTCAAAGCAACTTCGGTAGGATCCAGGCCAAACTCCGCGGCGACGCGATCGATCATGACGTTGTGCGGGACGCAGGCAGTGCGCTCCGTGGCGGAAGCAGATCATATGCCCCTGATTGACCAGCGGCCACTCCTGGCTGCCGCGGATATTGGGAATCTTCGTGCATTCGTAGGTTTTATCCGTTGCCGGAATTCCTGACACCAACCATGTGCCAGTGCATGGCCGTGATCGTCCCGTCCTTCTTGGCGCCGACTTTGCACGTGTAGGTTCCGGCGTCATCCCCCAGAGTGCACAGATTGCTGTCGTCAAAAAACAGTTTGACCGGCCTTCCGTCCGCACGCCGGGCCAGGATCACCGCCAGGCGAGTGAAGGACTGGGAATACACGAGCCACGAAAATCCTCCGAAAAGCGCGCCCTGAAAGGGCATGGTCACCGTGATCTTGGACCATTCCGCCAAGGGGCGGAATGTGCTTTCCTCTCGTATCCTGGGGATTTATCAAAAACCATTGCGGAATATCCTGGTGATGAACCCAGAGATCCAGAAAATCCCCGCGCCATTGCGCCACAACAGCAGCCGCTTCAACGCCAGCGGCCGAATTGGTCTCTCTCCTTATCTTGTATTCGATTATTTTGTCCGCTTCGGCAAAACCCTTTTCCAGATTGCCGTACGTTACATCGTCTGCAATAACCGTATTGGGTTCTCTGGCTTTCTCCTTGATGCGCTGCACCTCCGGCATGGTTTTTACGGCCGTCGCCTTTGCAGACTCCTCCATATCCAGGATGAACGGCATCTCTTCCCACTCGATTTTCATCAGCCGCAGAGCCCGGTCGCAGATTTCCTCGCTGTCGGCAACGACCGCGACGCCCATGGGGTGCTGAAAATATTCACTGGTTCCGGAAAGCGTGAGGACGTTGTACATGCCGGAAGCCTCATACCACAACCCGGTCCCGGTATCGGAATCAACGTCGGAATCGTTATACTTGAGGATATCCCTCACTCCCGGAAGGGCTTCGGCTGCACTCGTGTCGATGGCCTTTATTTTCGCATGCGCATACGGAGAACTCAGGATTTTGGCATACAGCATTCCCGGAAGATAAATGTCTCTTGTATACACAGCCTTGCCGCTTGTCCTCTCGATCAGCGTCCTGCCGGGAAATCTTCGGCTGCGTCTCTTTGTAGTTTTCCGGCAATTTCCATGTCCAAGGCCTGTAATCCATATCTGTCCTCCCTACATACTGCTAATTACGAATTACGAATTGACGAATTTCGAATTTGAATTGAACTCTGACGGATTATTGTTCAATGCGTAATTCGTCATTCGTAATTGATTTTTAATGTGTCCCAAACAATATGGCTCCCTGTTTGAGGAGAATGTCCTGCAATTCGGTGACGTCCGATTCGAGTTGGCGCGGCGTGATCCCTCTACGGGCGCAGATGGCTGCGGCAACGCCCGCGGCCTGTCCGGTCACCATGGTTTCCTGCAGGAACCGGGCATAGGAATCCCGGTCAGTGGAAATCGCCTTGCCTCCCACGAGCAGGTTGTCGATGACCTGCGGCACGAGGCACCGGTAGGGAATATCGTACGACCCGCCGTCTTTGGGGTAAACAATTCCCTCATAGGCTATGGTTTCCGTACTCGCCACGTGTTTGGCGCCGGAGGAAAAAGAGCTCTTGCCGATGACGTCCTTGAATTTCCGGGCTTCGGCGACGTCCGGCTTTCCGCAGGACGTAGTCGCCCATGATACGGCGGCTCTCGCGGATTCTCAGTTCCGAGCACATGCGCGTGAGATAGGCGTTCTCGAATCCGGGCATATACTTGTTGATGAATTTCAGCGCCATCACCACCTGTTTCCGGCACTCGATTTCGCAGTACGTCAGATCGCGGATGTCGGTCGGATCGACGTTGCCGACTTGGGAAGAATGCTGGAAGTGCGCCTGGAAATGGCCTTTGTCCCTGGGCATGATAAAAAAGCCAACGCCGCTATAGGCATGCCATTCGCCCGCCGCCAGCGCTTTATCCCGCAGAGAGTAATACCCCATGAAATTCGAGATCTCGGTGATATCTTTGACCTTGCGGATTCTTTCGACGATCTGCTCCTGCGTCCAGTTCAGGTAGGGATGCGTCATCGCGTTGAATTCGTATTCCGCGTTGTCCCTCACATACTGGAGGACCTTTTCCCAATCCACGCCATCCACCGTAAAGGAAATGGTATGGGGTTCGAGCTGATCTTTCGGGACCTGCTCGTAGGGAGCTCCGGCCCTGGCGGAAACATGGCCCTCTCCCGTGCAATCGACGACCACTTTACCCAAAACGGCCTGCCTTCCCGAAACGTTCTCGACGACAACGCCGCGCACCGTATCCTTATCCTTTACGACATCGACGAAGTAGGAGTGCAGGAGCAGGTGGACGTTGTTTTCCGTCATCATCTCGAAGGCCATCAGCCCCCAGTAATCCGGGTCCACCAGGGAGAAACTGTATCCGACGCGAAAATCGGGAGTGGTGTGGGGCAACGCATGCCCTTCCTTCAGCAGCCTGCTGTGGGTTTCCTCCATAATGCCGCCGATGATCTGCTCGCAGCGCGGATTGAACATGTACGCATAGGCGAAACCCGGGGGTCCGGAGACATTCAGCTGGCCGCCGAGCACGCCAAGACGCTCCACAAGGATCGTGTTTGCCCCGGCCCGCGCCGCGCTGATAGCTGCGGCCACGCCGGAGGTTCCGCCACCGACAACGACAACATCATATGCACCGTAAATTTCCATATTCGCAAATACCCTATTTCTTAAACTGTTCAATGCTTCGCGCAACCGTTCCATCCGGCAGAGTCACAGGCAATGTAATTCCCTCGCTGTGCAGCGCCCATGGGAGGATCACTCCCGAGTGGCCTCCGCGGCCGCCGACGACCACTATCTCAACGTCTTTGGGCGTCCGGGTCACGGGCATGGGGTGCTTGTTGGCGAACTCCGGCGGCCGCACCGGCACCAGGCCGCGGTTCCTCACCATGGGGACGTCGTGCACCGCGCGCAGGTGAATGTGCTCACGGATCATGTCTTTGGTATATCCGGAGTTTTTGAGCATCATTCCGTGGTCCGGAGTAAGCACCAGTACGAGCGGTCCCGGTATATAGGCATTGTTCGTGCCCAGAGTTGTGCAGCAGTCTGTAATGGTATCCAGCAAGTCATAGCCATTGAGACTCAGGAAGTCGATGATGTCATGCTGCGGCTCCGCTTTGAGGACATAGACCGTGGTCGTATTGGCGTCGAAGCGCTCCTCGTTGATCATCGGCCATTGGGCCAGCGAAGGCTCTTCCGCAAAGCAATACGTGAATTCCGCTTGCGATGCGAGGCAATCGAGATCGCAAATACCCGGAACCGCCCGGCAGACATTCAGGATAACCAGGTTGACGGCGCGCCCGATCGTCGCGTTAACAGGATACCCCGGACCCAGGCATCCTTGCTTGCCTGATATTCCTATTTGCTGGGCAATCGGGCCGCTTACCAGGACCATGTTTCCACCGGGATGGGAAGTGGTGACCGACTGCAAAAGATTGTATCGGGAATCGGCCAGAGCTTTGAAGGCCGTCACCAGGATGGGCATGGCTTGAGGCTTGCATCCGGCCATTACCGCGGCGATCGCAACATCTCGCACGGTCACATCTTTTCCCGTCGGGCCGACTTCATGCCAGAGCGCCAGATCGGGATCGAAGGGGCAGTACGCAAACATTTTATCCAACCGGGATTGTGTGGGCGGGATCACCGGCAAACCGTCTCCAATATGCTCCCGGTCGAGATAGTCCATGACCTCTTCCATATAGCAGCCGGGCTCATATAGCCGGCTTTCGGAGGCCTCGATCTTTTCCGTCACCGGCAGCAGACCGTTTTGGGCCGGAGGAACAAGGTCCATCTTGAAATCGATGCGCGCGACTTCACGCAATCGCTCCGGACCGGCCGTCAATGAATCGATGATGTAATCCCACTTCAGATCGATTTCATGCCGGACTTCTTCAACGGTGCTGGCCTGGTAAATGTCGATTTTGCAGAGACACAGGTTCCCCGCCCTATATACAGCCACTCCTTCCACCAGTTCTCCACCGGGAGGCGCCGTAATGTAGACGCTCGGGATGCCCAGTTTTTCGAGCGCCATAGTCACGATGCAGGTTGCCGGAGACGTACCCATATCGCCCAAAGCCACTACGGCGGCGGCGGGCTTTTCCTTTGCCAGCATGGCCGCGTATTTTTCAAGAGCCGCCGTATCCTTGCCGCGAACAGTTTCGAGGTAATCGATAAAGGTATGGATCCCCATGTCGCGAAAGCGCTCTTTAATGCGGACGAATACTTCGCCGTAGTTGCAGAAGCTGAGTTTCGTGTTGTTATAGAAAAGGATCTTGCCCTTCTTCAGCTCCTCAACGCTGACCCTGGGCGCCAGCTTTATGATCGGCCTCTCCTGGAATCCCCGCGGATCCAACAAGGGATTTAATCTCTTGGTCATTTTCAATCACTCCTCAAAGCGGAAATCTTCTCAAAAATCACGCGCCATCAGCGCCATTGTCTCATACATGCCATCGTATCCCAATAATTTCAGTGACAGTCACCATACCCTCGAAATTATGCACTGATAAAACCGTGGGTAATTGTGCCTGACACCGAAATAAATGCGTTGAATTCGCGGCGCAGCGGTCAAAGCAGTTGCGGTAAATAAATCGGGGTCGGAATCGGTATCGGGGTCGAAACAGCGGGAACAACAAGCCGGGCTCGATTCCGATACCGATCCCGATGGTTTAGGGATTTCCGTTTTTATTGGAGCGAAGTCTAGCTCAAAACATCCATCAGGCTCATGACTCGCTGCGGTCTCTGAAGTCTTGCGGCATTCTCCGCCAACTGGAACTGGCAACCGGGGCACGCTGTCACAACAATGTCGGCGTCGCTGGATGCGATGCTATCCATTTTCTTTTCGGCGATTTTCTGTGAAAGCTCGTAATGCAGGAGGCTGAACTGCCCGGCCATGCCGCAGCAGCGGTCCGCGTTAGGCATCTCGACGAATTGCGCATTATCCAGCGATTTCAAAATTCTGCGCGGCTGTTCCTTAACGCCAAGATGACGATTCAAATGGCAAGGATCATGCCAGGTGAGCTTCTTGCCCTTAATGTCCGGATTGACTTGATAGGCGGACGCCTGTAAATCCAGCACATCCACGAGAAATTGCGAAACGTGTTTTATCTTTCCGGAAAATGCCGAATAGGCGGCTTCTCGCTCCGGTGTATCCGGCAGAAAATGGGCATACTCTTTGAGCGTGCAGGCGCACGTGGCGCATCCCGTCACAATGCAGTCCACGCCTGAAAACGCCGCAGCGTTAAGATCGGCAACTTTTCTCCCGGTTGCGAAATCGCCACCGCCAAGGAATGCCGCTGCCCCGCAGCAACCCTGTTTTGCGGGCATGACGACCTCGACTCCGTGCCGTGCTAGAAAATCAACTGTCTTTATCCCTAGGTCCGGCAAAACAAATTCATTCATGCAGCCCGGGAAATATCCCACCCTCATAATTTTTTTTACACCGCGCGGCGGCTGGGTCACTTCGCCGATCAGACTTCTCAGAAATTTCGGCGCGATAGCCGGGATCTGTCTTCTTTGAGTGAGGGCGGACATAAAGCTGGGCAGATGCCGGATCATGCCTTCCGCTTTCGGCATGAAGGCCGACTGAAAATACTTGCCGAACCGCAGAAAATTCCCCAGGAGCTTGCGGTCAGTCAAAAGATTGCGATAGGCGAACCCATAAGGAAAGCGCACGCCCATCGCGCGGGCGGCATCCGCTCGCGCCGCCACGACAATGCGCGGGATGGGCGCCTTGGCAGGACAGCTTTCGGTACACGCCATGCAGGCCGTGCATTTATACAGGCGGTCCGCCAGGTCGCTGGTCAGTTTCAGGTCGCCATTGAGCAATCCCTTCACCAGCTCGTTTTTGCCGCGCGCGACGCCCGACTCGATTTTTTCTTCCTGATACACGGGGCACACATACGTGCAGAAACCGCACTTCATGCATTGCTCCGTCTCTCTTTCGATTTTTTCTATTTCCGCAAATGCCGTCGAGCTCATCAGTGTTCCCAAATCTTGTCTGGATTCATAATATTGTTGGGATCCAGTATGCCCTTTATCTTCTTCATAATGTCGATCGCCCTCGGGTCGAGAGCTTGCGCCAGCAATCTTTTCTTTTCCAGCCCGATCCCATGTTCTCCGGAGAGAGTGCCGCCGAGTTCGAGCGCCGCTTCAAAAATGGCTGTCAGCGTATCCTGCAGGCGGTCGAGATCTTCCTTCTCCCTGCTGTTGGTAAAAACGCTGGGATGGACATTTCCGTCGCCCGCATGGCCGATAATCACGATAGCGAAGCCCGATTTTTTCGAGATCTCGTCCAGCTTCTTCATAAAATCAGAGAGCCGGTCGCGGGGCACTGTCACATCCTCTGCGATAACGGTGCGTGCGGCGCCATAGATGGCGGCAAATCCCGCACTCCGGGCCTTCCAGTACAGAGTGGCTTCCGTTTCGTCTTTTGCCATGCGCGCCATGGCAGCTCCGCCTTCATGCAGCAGTTCCAGAACCTGTTTTGCCTCGCTTTCCACTGCGGGGACGGAACCGTCTACATCGATCAGCAGCATCATGTTGGCATCCACCGGCAAACCGAGTTGCATTTTTTCCTCGACGCGGCGGATGACGAAATTATCCACAAACTCGATCTTTGCCGGCACGATGCGATGCGCGAGAATCCTGGACACCACGTCTCCTGCCTGAGTCATGTCATCAAATATCGCAATGAGCGTCCGCCTCGCAGCCGGTTTGGGGATGAGACGCAGCGTGATTTTGGTAATAATCCCCAATGTGCCTTCTGAGCCTGTAAACAGCGGGACCAGGTCATAGCCGGTGCGGTTCTTCACCGTCGAGCCGCCGATCTTCATGACATAGCCATCGGGCAGCACTATTTCCAGTCCGAGCACATATTGCTTGGTAACTCCATATTTGATGCACAGGGGGCCGCCGGAATTTTCCGCCACGGTTCCCCCGACAGTGCAGCTGAGGAAGCTTTGCGGATCAGGAGGATAAAACAGGTTTTCCTTCGCCAGCAGGTTGTTGAAATCCTGCAGCACAACACCCGGCTCGAGGGTTGCAGTCAGGTTCGTCGGATTGATCTCGAGAATCCGGTTCATCTTTGTCGTGCAAAGAACGATCCCGCCCCGGATCGGCACGGAGCCGCCGCTGATATTAGTGCCGGATCCGCGCGGCGTCACGGGAATCATGTTTTCATTGGCGAGCTTTAAAATTGCGGAAATTTGCTCCGTCGTGGTCGGCATGACGACTACATCCGGAGCATGCGACCATGTTGTAGTGCCGTCATAGGCATAAGTAGCCAGGTCTTCTTTTGCCGTCAATATGAAATTTTGACCGACAATCTTCTCCAGTTGCTTTACTATATTGGACTTCAACATCCGCTGGTAATCCCTCTCCCTGGCGCATCGAGTCCTCCTATATCCAAGGCAACTCAAAGGCACTAAACAACACAAACAAAAAAAGCATCACACGTGAGATCTAAATCTCACATATGATGCTGCTATCTGTTTAGTATAGATGTCGATCCGAAAAAATCAAGGCGGGAGGCGGTAGTGCAAACTTGCCTGGGTACCGGGCGCTTGTCAGCATCACTCGTAGGGCGTGCAGGAAATCCGCGGGCGCGGCCGCATTCAGCCCGGATTTTTTTCGGGAGGGCCGGATGAAAGATTCCGCAACGCGATGGACGGCATGGGGCAATGCCTTTGTCATTGCGGTGGCCACGCTCTGGGCGCACAAGCTCCGTTCGCTTCTTACCGTTTTCGGTATTGTCATCGGCATAGCCTCGGTGGTGCTTGCCGGCGCCATACTCCTGTCCGTGCGCGACCTCGCGGTGAGAAGCACCGCCCAGTCCTTCGGCGTCAACACACTCATCGTGTCTCAGGTGGCGTCGGTTGGCGACCTGACGCGGAAGGAGCTTTCAGATAAGCTGCGCCGGAACCCGGAGATTTACCGCAGGGAGGCGGAACAGCTCAGGCTCCGCATGAGCCATGCGGCGCTCCTCGCACCCGTGCTGCAGTCGGTGGTAGACATCAAAGCGGTCAACAGGACCTTTCTGGCAGCCACCGTGGTTGGATCCACCGCGGACATACAAACCATACGGGACGTCAAACTCGACAGCGGCCGCTTTTTCACGGAAGAGGAGAACCGCAGATCCCGCAGCGTGGCGATTATAGGACACGATCTTGTCAAAGAACTCTTTCCCTCGCTGGATCCGGTGGGCAAAAAAATCCGCATCAAAGGCCACCCTTTCGTGGTCATAGGGACCGAGGAGAAGCAGGGCTCCAGCTTCGCCTCCTCGCTCGACCGGAACGTTTGGATCCCGCTGCTGGCCTATGAAAGAATCTGGGGAAGCCGGTTGTCGGTCACGATTTATGAAAAGCCAAAGGAAGCGGAGTTGTATGCGGCAACGCAGGATGAAACGCGCGTCGCCATGCGGAGCCTGCGCCGGCTGAAGCCAAAATCCGAAGACAATTTCGACATCCTGGTTCCGGAGGCTGGCCGCAGTTTTCTTGAGCGGCTCACGAATGCCATCGCCATCGCCATCGTGCCGATCAGCTCCATCGCACTGGTTGTGGCAGGCATCGTCGTGATGAATATGATGCTCGTCTCGGTCACCGAAAGGACGCGTGAGATCGGCATCCGGAAATCACTGGGCGCGCGCAATTCCGACGTTCTCGTGCAGATTCTTTTCGAATCGACGCTGCTCACGATTATCGGCGGGGGCTTAGGACTGCTTTTTTCGTATTTTGGAACACTCGGTTTGAGCAAGGTGCTGGAGGCGAATGTGCATATTCCGCTTGTCTATGCCGCAATCGCGCTTGGCACCGCGGCCGTCATCGGCATCAGCGCCGGTTTTTATCCGGCATACCTTGCCGCCCGCATGCCGCCCGTCGAGGCCATGCGCTCGGAGACCTGACGTGAGACAGATACACTTCAACCGCGAAAACTTCAGCTTCGCCCTGTCCAATATCCTGGAGCATAAGTTCCGTTCGCTTCTTACCATACTGGGCATCATCGTCGGCATCGTCACCGTGGTCCTGGTTGCTTCCGTCCTGGTCGGCGTGCGAAATAACATCGCCCTGCTGTTTCAGGAGTTCGGACCGGACAGCATCTTCGCTTTCCACCTGAATGGCGACCCGGGCGGCACGGATATCAAACCGGAGGAGAGAAGCCGGAAGCCGCTGCGCGCGGAGTTCGCCGAGAAAATCTTGAGCCGCTGCCCTTCCGTGAAAGACGCGGCCGCGCAAATCTACGTGCCGAATCTGGTCAAAAATCGCCCCCTGACCGCAAAATACGGCAGTCAGGAAAACGAAAACATCCAATTGCAGGGCACGACGTGGAATTTCGCCCAGGTCACCAGCGCGGAGCTGCAGGCGGGACGGATGTATACCCGTGAAGAGGAACAGAGATTCTCGAAAGTCTGCGTCCTCGGCGCCAATATCGCCAGTTCCCTGTTTCCTTCGAGCGATGCCGTAGGGAAACGCATCGTGATGGATGGGGCGCTGTATGTGGTGCTCGGCGTATTCGAAAAGCGCAAAGGCGGTTTTGTGGGCGAGAACCGACAGGACAACGTCGTCATGGTTCCGCTGAAAACAATTCAGCGACGGTACCCGGAAGCCGACACCGTGATTCTGTATTGCCAGGCGGTTGCCGGACAGCGCGATGCGGCTTTTTTTGAAATCGAATCGGTGCTGAGAAATCTGCGGGGCGTGAAGCCCGGCGCGGAGTCGGATTTCAATTTGAGCACGGCCGATTCCATCATCGAGCAGCTCGACCGCATCACCGGGATGATCCGCACAGGCACGCTGGCAATCTCCGGACTGGGATTACTCGTTGGCGGCATCGGTGTCATGAACATCATGCTGATGTCCGTTACCCAACGCACGCGCGAAATCGGCATTCGCAAGGCGATCGGTGCGCGGCGCCGGGACATTGTGCTTCAGTTTCTTCTCGAAGCCGCATTTCTTACGACGACGGGCGGAGTATTGGGCGTGGCGCTGGCTGTTATCCTGGGCCTCGTACTCGGTTACTTTGTTCCGAACCTGCCGGCCGTGCCGCCGCTGTGGGCCGTCGCTTCGGGTCTTGGCGTTTCAACCCTCGTGGGTCTGCTCTTTGGCGTGTGGCCCGCCGCAAAAGCCGCCCGCCTCGACCCGGTAGAATCCCTCCGTTACGAATAATCGGCTCCATGAATCCAGCCGTATTTTGTTAAGACGAGTGAATCCGGGCTTTAGAGGCTGTCCAACGGTTGCCACCTGGGAGCGTCTCGCCGGCATGAATAAAGAATGACCGCGGTATTGATTCTAAAAGCTTTGCCGGCGTCCCGCTTAATGCCGCATACTTTTTGTCCTGGGAACGCCGCCGTCTCGGCGGCTCTAGGGTTGAAGGAGTTCTATTGAGGGCAGATAACCCATATTTCCAGCGGAAATTGAGATATCAAGCAGTGCGGCCGGCGAGACGCCGGCGCTCCCAGGGAAAGGCTTTTAAATATTCGCCAACCGTTGGACAGCCTCTAAAGCCCGGAACCGCTTATTTTCTATCGCGACGCGGATTTGACTGAACAAAACCCTGAGGGTTGCCGTTTAAATGAGCTAGAATTGACGTAACACTTGGGAGGGTAACACTATGAAGCGCCGCAGATTTGCCATTTTCCCCATATTAATAATGATGGCCATTTCCGCCGCGGTCCTATCGCTCTCGACAGGTCTTCCAGCCAGAGCGTCCGCCGCAAATACTCCGGATGCCCTGCAGCACATCCCGTCCGATTACCAATTCGTTTCAGGTATAAATGTGCGGCGTCTCACGACGAGCCCCTTCTACCTGAAGCTCCGGCAGGAGCAGCCGCAGGTGGCACAAATCGGGAACGAGCTTATGGAATTTACGGCACAGACCGGGATCGATCCGGCGCGCGACGTTTCCTATCTGGTGATGGCCGGGCGCTCCAGCGAATCGGTCAAACCGGAAGGGCTGGTAATCCTGTCCGGCGATTTCGATAAAAATCGCATTGTCTCTTTCTTACAATCCCAGGCAGGGGCGATCACAATGGCATACGGAGGCGCTTCCGTAATGATGGTCCCCGACAAGAAAGACAATAGCGTCAAGAACGGCATGGTATTTCTCGGTGAAAACGAAATCGCGATGGGTGACCTTGTATCTCTCAAAGCGGCTCTCGACACAAAGGCGGGAGGGAAAAACAACATTCTGTCAAATGCCGTAGTCTCTTCGTTGCTCAGCAGCATCGACCTGGATGGAATGTTCTGGTTTGCGGGAGACGCAGCGGGCGCCATGAGGAAATCACCGTTGCCGGTGCCGCCTGCTCTCAACGCATCCTCAATTCAGAGCATCGCCGGCGTCTTTGACATCGGAGTGGATTTCATCGGGAAGATTACGGCAACAACAGTCGATTCGAATTCGGCGGCTAAATTGGCAGACGTCTTCAGAGGATTCATTGCACTCGGCCAATTGTCTGGAGGACAGAATCCCGAACTCAAACTGCTGCTTAACACCGTAACGGTGACACAAAACGCCGCACAACTGAGCCTGTCGTTCAACATCCCGGGTGATCTGATCGCGAAACTTGGGCGCATCAAAGGCATGCAGCCAGGCACTATTTAACGCCGTCAGGCAAGGCCGCAAAGGTGGCAGAAGGTTGCGATCCCAAGATCTGGAAACTCTTGGCGCTGCTAATGGCTGTTCGGTCCGGTTTCATCAACGGAATCGCTTTCGCTCGAGCAACAGATCTCCGTGTTCACCGGCAGAAAGGATGGATCGTGCATCCTCCAAATAGTCTTCCGGCACGAAGATAGACACTTCGCCGAGACCGTCAAGAGTCAGGCCGTAAATGGTACCCACCGCCTCACCCTGTACACGCGCGGGAATTCCGTTTCCATGAAGTGCCGCGACAATCGATGCAGCGTTGATGCCGCCCGGGACCCGCACCAATTTGACTTCGTTGGATTGTGACGACATCTTGCCCTCCGCAATTATCGCTATTGTTACGCCAAGCATGCGGGGGGAACAAGAGGTATTCGCAGTAAATCCTGGGAGCGCCGCTGTCCCGCCGGTTCATGGGTTGAATAATCTCCATACGAAACGACACCGCAACAGCCGGCCGCCAAGACGACCGCGTTAAGGGGAGCCTCGCGCAGCGGCATAAAATCATATGCCCAATTTTGATCTTGTATTCGCCGATACCACGTCCTATAAGCATATTCAAACAAGGAGGTTGATTATGAAACGCATCGCATGCGTGCTGGCGGTTTATATGCTATGTCTCTGCACTTCAGCTCTTGCGGAAATCAAGCCCTGCGCGGATCTGAAGGGCGAGATCGAAGAAAAACTGAAGGCAAAAGGTGTGACGAACTATACCCTTGAAATAGTGCCTGCAGACCAAATAAAGGATCAAAAGGTGGTGGGTTCCTGCGAGGGAGGCAAAATGAAGATCACCTACACCAAGGAAAAAGAAGAGAAAAAGGCGAAGTAATTAAATGGAAGTGGTTTCCCCGCAGAGTGCGATTATTACCAACATTCAGGGTTTCTCTATCCATGACGGACCGGGGATTCGGACGGTTGTTTTCTTCAAGGGTTGTCCGCTGTCGTGCCAATGGTGTGCGAATCCCGAATGCCTTTCGGGGAAGCCGCAGATGGGCTTTATCGAAACCCTCTGCGCGGATTGCGGCAAATGCTTCGAAACCTGCACAAACAACGCCATTCGTCACCAGGAAGGCGCGCACCGCATCGATTATTCCCGATGCACATCCTGCGGCGATTGCAGAGATCATTGTTACTATGGCGCACTCGTCCGATATGGCGAACTGATGACAGTCGCTGCGGTCTGGGATGCCGTCAGGCGCGATAAAATGTTTTACGATAATTCAGGCGGCGGGATCACCGTTTCAGGAGGTGAGCCCTTGCTCTGGTCGAAATTCATCCGGGAATTGTTTGAGTTAAGCCATAAAGAACGAATCGATACATGCATAGAAACGTGCGGATTGGCTGATCCGGAGGCGTTGCTCGATGTCATACCTGTGACGGATCACTTTCTGTTTGATCTGAAGCACATGGATTCGGATATCCACGAAAAATACACCGGACAATCTAACCGTCAAATCCTGAAAAATGCCGCGCTGATCCTGGATCATGGTGCGGATGTAGTCTTTCGCCAGCCACTTATCCCCGGGATAAGCGATTCCATCATGAATATCGAGGCGACCGCAGGGTTTCTTCTCAGCCTCGGCAAAAGCGCCGCCAGACTTCAGCTCATGCCTTACCATCGAATGGGTCAGAGCAAGTACAAGGCGCTTAACATGCCGTGTATAATGGAAGGACTCGGCATTGCAGAGGACGAGCAGGCAGAAGCAGTTCAGAAGGCTTACATCGACCGTGGCATACACTGTACAATCTCGCGGTAAATGAATATTGGGGCACACAATGGTTGAAATAAACAGGCAACTTCTCAGTCGGATCGATGCGCTGCCACTCGGCGAACGCAATCAGCAATGGAAACAAGCCATGAAAGCATCGGGATGGAAGCTGTTCGCCGACAGGGAAAAATGGACGGTAGCATCCTGGCGTGAAACAGAGGGCGAGGATATCCAGATACGCCGTGCCAAGCTCCTCAAAAAGATCGTCGAAAATGTAGAAATCCGCATTCACGATTTCGACGTGATTGTGGGCCGACTGACACCCGGCGTCATAGGATGCGCGACTGCATTCGATGTTTGCGGCGACTATATCCCCGATATCTGGAAGGATACCGACGCGCTCAATATTACGATGAACGCCAATGTCGGCATGGATCCCGAAAGCATCGAGATTCTGCGCGCCAGCGCTCGGGAATTTCGCGGTAAAACAGCGCCCGAAATGACCTATAAGGCGTGGGAAGCGGTTGTCGGCTCATGGATAAAGGATGCAGAAGCAGCGAAGATCAAGGATCCCACTCTGGACAGCGGGATATTCGCACAAACCACGTCCGTGCTGATGTGGAAAAAGATCCTTGGCCATGGCCTTAAGAGTTTCATCCATGAGGCCCAGGATCATATAGATGCATTTATCGCAAACCGTGAAACCAATATCGACAAATTTTACTTTTGGAAGTCCGCCATCATTGTTTGCGAAGCGGTTATCCATCATGCGCGCCGATATGCCGCGCTTGCACGAGAGATGGCTGAAGCGGAAATGCGTCCGGATCGCAAAGCCGAGCTGCTCCAAATCGCAAACGTTTGCGAATACGTGCCCGAAAATCCGGCCCGAACCTTCCAGGAAGCCCTCCAGTCCATGGCCATTGTGGGTGTGTGCAAGAACTACGAGCATCCGATGCACAACAATCCGCAATGGGGACGCGGCGACCAGTACCTGTACCCCTACTTTATCCAGGATATCAATAACGGTATCCTCTCACTGGAAAAAGCCGCTGAACTGCTCGCAGAACTCATAGGCCGTTGGGGCACTCAGACTTTCGTTTCATCGGAAAGCACCAAGGAATCGCATCAGATCAATTTCGGAATCAATAACATAATGATCGGCGGCGTGGATGCGTCGGGAACAGACTGTTCAAACGAACTGAGCTATCTTTTCCTGCACGTTATTGGACTCCTGCAGCTGTCGTCTCCGACGCTGGGACTGCGCTGGAACAAAGCTACGCCCCCCTGGCTGATGAACAAAGCCATCCGCACAAACATGGCCACAAAGGGAGGTATCCCTCTTTTTGAGAATGACGATGTCGTGATTCAGCATTTCCTGGAAGACGGCATTCCTATGGATGAAGCCGCTGAGTGGTGCGGCTTGGGTTGCGTATATCCGTGCCTTCCATCGAGGGCAGAACACTATGGTGCCGAAGGCGTGGCTGCCTGCAATATGGCCGCCATGCTTCATCTGGTCTTTCATAACGGCGTGGATGTGAACGGCAAGCGCACAGGACTGGAAACGGGCGACCCGATTAATTTTAAAAACTTTGATGCGTTGTACGATGCGTTGATGAAGCAACATGCGTTTATTACACACCGATCTTTCTGGCTGGCCGCCATTGCTCGAAAGGAACAGTCTAAACACGTAAGACTGCCGTTTTTGTCAGCAATGGGAATTCAGAGATGCATGGACTTGGGACAGGATTTGCTGATTCCAGATCCCGACTCCTGCGTGTTCGGCATTTCCGACAGAGCCATTATCGACGTCGCCGACTCTCTGGTCGCGGTCAAGAAGCTGGTATTCGACGAAAAGAAGCTGACCATGGGCGAGCTTCTAAAAGCGTTGGACAGCAACTTTGAAGGCAAGCGCGGGGAAGAAGTCCGGCAAATGTGCCTGGCGCAACCCAAATTCGGCAATGATACGGATGAAGTGGATCTGCTTGCAAAAAAGATCAGTGAGGATTCCCATCAAATCATCCGCAGCTACGATAACTCACCCTTCCGCAACTACATGATCGCAAGAGAGGGTCTTGCCTGGCACTATTTCGGCGGACTCGGGGTAGGTGCTTTGCCTAACGGAAGGAAGGCTTTCGAACCCCTGAACGACGGCGCCGTGTCACCGATGAGAGGGGCGGACAAGAAAGGGCCGACCACAGTGCTTCGCTCCGTGATCAAGGCGGGATTCAAAGAGTCCTATGCCTCGGTCCTTAATCAAAAATTTTCCGCTGCCATCCTTCGGAGCAATGAAAGCGTTGACAAACTTGTTGCCTATACCAATGCCTTCATGCTGAACGGCGGTTCGCATATTCAATACAACATGGTGGATACCGGAGAATTGAGGGATGCCAAGATTCATCCTGAAAACCATCGGGATTTAATCGTTCGCATCGGGGGATTCAGTGCTTATTTCACACAGCTTTCCCCCGGCATTCAGGACGATGTTATCAACAGGAATGAGCACAGCCTTTGATTTCGATATTCCCGACGCAGAATCCTATTTCATAAGGTTTGCCAGCGGCTCTTTGACGGCCTCCGCCCATATTTCATACCCTTTTGTTGTTGGATGCAGCGCGTCGCTCATCACGTCCTTGGGAATGCCGCCCCCGGCGTCCAGGAACTTCGACCCGATATCCAGGTAATTTACGCGGTCGCCATCGTGCAGCTTTGCGATGCTAGCGTTGATTTCGGCGATAGTCGCGCGAACCGGGTCATTTGCCGTGCCCCGTGGGAAGATGCCCAGGAGAAGGATTTTCGCTTTCGGAAAATCTTTCTGTAGTTCCAAAACCACGGCTCCGATTCCCTCGGCAATTTCCGCGGCAGTGTTTCGTCCGGTGTTATTGGTGCCAATCATCAGCATCACGGCTTTAGGACTGAAGCCTTGACCCTCGCCATGCTGCAGCCGGTACAAGACGCCTTGCGTTGTATCCCCTGCGATGCCGAAGTTGGCAACCTTCAGGCTGCCGAAATATTTATCAAGCACCGGTTTGCCCGCAAAATTCCCTTCCGGATTGCGCCAAAAATCGGTGATCGAATCTCCCATAAACAGGACATCGACATTGCCCTGTTTGGCCACTTCGAGATTGGCTTCATGTTTCACTCGAAAAAACTGGAGCAGGTTTGGAATTGTTGCAGAATTAGCAGGTGGAACGCGTACGGCAATCATACCAGGATATTTCTGATTGACCTCTTTGACCGCAGGATCCGCCGTCTCAAGAAACTTTGCCAGGCTGCGCTCGGCGAGTTGAACTTCCGCAGCGGTCGGTCGCGCAATAGCAACGGCCGGGGGAACAGGCGCGGGTTCATCCGGCTGGGCCTGGCCGAATACGTTGATCGCAGCAATGCTGGCAATGAAAAGGATTCCCGCACTGCCAAGCAGAACAGATGACAAAGGTCGATAAAAACGTTTCACACCATACCTCCAATTGAATCAAAAAAATGACCAGAAATACCCGTAGCACTTTACTTCTCCACAACACTCCGGGGCAATCATAAAATCCTGATTTAAATCATATTAATGAGACCGATTGCGAACTAGAGTACACTGATTGTATAAAAAGCGATTCATGCGTCTTAATGCTGGCCGATCAGCAAGAAAATCTGAAGCAAGGAGAAATCACCAATGGCATCTCAGAACGGAATAGGCGGGTATGTAGGGAAGATACTGCGTGTGGACCTCACAAACGAACGCATAAGCGAGGAGATCCTCGACAGCAAAACCCTGCGAAAGTATGTCGGCGGCACGGCGCTGGGCGCTAAGTATCTCTACGAAGAGGTGCCTCCGGGCGTCGAATGGTCGGATCCTGAGAACCGGATCATGTTCTTCACCGGTCCCCTGACCGGCACAAAGGTCGGGTCGGGGATCTTTTCTGTGATCAGTAAAGGCGCTACGACGAATTTGGCCGGGTCTTCCCAGGCAAATGGATTCTTCGGGGCTTTTCTGAAGTTTGCCGGATTTGACGGGATTATTGTCCAGGGCCGGGCGAAGAAATGGAGCTATCTTTATGTCCACGACAACACGGCGGAGATTCGAAGCGCGGAAGACCTCGTGGGCAAGGATACGTGGGAGACCGAAGACGCGATCAAAAAGGGATTGAAGCGGCAGAGCAGCGCCTATGCCATCGGCCCCGCGGGCGAGAACCTTGTTCGTTTCGCATGCATCGTCGGAGACCATGGTCATGTTGTTGCTCACAGCGGTTTGGGCGCCGTCATGGGATCGAAGAAATTGAAGGCGGTAGTCGCCGAGCGGGCGCAGCAGAAAGTTCCCGTCGCCGATCCGGAACGGCTGACAGGCTTGGCAACATCCATGTACGAAACGGCCATGAAGGCTATGCCCACGCTCTCTTCGGGCGGCACGGCTTCCGGATATCCAATCCTCTACCGGGGAGGGCAGTTGCCGGTGAAGAATTACACGACGAATATCTTTCCCGAATTCGAGAAATTCGGCCCGGACTGGCTTCGTACTCACTTCAAGGTTACGACGACGAGTTGCTGGGGATGCCGCATCGCTCATTGCCGGATGACGGAGGTCACCGAAGGCCCCTACAAGGGATATGTGGGTGAAGAACCCGAATATGAAGCATTGGCTGGAATGAGTGCCGCTATCGGCAATACCGATCCGGGCGCCACCGTCATGCTCGGCAACGAGATCGACCGGCTAGGTATGGACGTGAATGAATCCAGCTACACGATAGCCTGGATGATGGAGTGTTATGAAAAAGGTCTGTTGGGCAAGAGCGACCTCGACGGCCTCGAAATGACGTGGGGAAACGTCGAGGCGACGCTGGCTATGCTGAAGAAGATCGCCCGTAGGGAGGGTTGCGGCAATATCTTTGCAGAGGGCTTGAAGAGAGTGGCGGAGAAGTTTGGCGGCGAGGCACAGAAGTGCGCCGTCTACACGCTGAAGGCGGCGACTCCGCGTGGGCACGACCACCGCGCTCGCTGGATGGAATTGATAGATACATGCACTGCGAATACCGGTACCATCGAAGTTGGCCCCGGGGTTCCTTTCATCAAAGAACTGGGACAGCCGCCGATGAAGGACCCCTTCGATGCCATGGAGGTCTCGACTATGAACGCCATGGTCAACGGCCGCCGAATATTTGAGGATTCCCTGGTTGTCTGCATCCTCACAAGCCATGACTTCCAGACAGAAGTGGAAGCCCTCAACGCCGTGACAGGCCTGGATTATAGCTTGCAGGAGGCGCTGGATGTAGGACGGCGCGCTGTCAATCAGCTTCGGTTGTTCAACTTCCGCAACGGGCTGACAAAAGCGATGGAGGCTCCGTCTGAGCGATACGCTTCGGTGCCGGTCGATGGTCCGCAGGCCGGCAAGGCCATCATGCCTCACTGGGAAGCGCTGCGAAGCAACTATTACCAGAACATGGGGTGGGATCCCGAAACCGGCAAACCTCTGGCTGAAACTCTCGAAAAGCTCGGACTGGAACACCTGATTCCTGACCTTGAAAAGATCTGAGGCGGGCAGCGAAAGCCAGGAGAATAGGGAGAACCCGTGCTGACCCCCGGTGAACTGGAGCGATACGATCGGCAACTACTGATCAGGGAAATTGGACAGTCTGGCCAGGAACGGCTGAAACAGGCCAGGATCGCGATTGCAGGCGCCGGCGGTCTCGGTTCGACCGTGGCCATTTACCTTGCCGCTGCGGGTATCGGAACGATAGGACTGATCGACCATGATGAAGTGAGACTCACGAATCTGAACCGCCAGATCCTTTACGAGACTGGAGACGTGGGCAGAAAGAAGGTCGTCTCCGCAGCTGAAAAGCTGAAGAATTTGAATCCGTCGACAGAAATACTTCCCTTGGACCGGATGATCGCCGACAAGAACGTCGCAGACCTCCTTTCGGGCTTTGACGGCATCGTCGACGCATTGGACAACCTCGAGACGCGATTCCTCCTCAACAAGGCAGCCCTTGATCATGGCATTCCTCTTTTTCACGGGGCCGTGCGCGCCTTCGAAGGCAGGGTGATGACCGTTGTTCCCGGCAGGTCGGCCTGTCTCAGATGCGTCTACAGAGGCGTTATGCCTGAGGAAAAGTTTCCAGTCATCGGCGTAACTCCCGCGGTTGTCGGTTCCCTTCAAGCAACGGAAGTAATCAAATACGTCGCCGGCATTGGCAATCTATTGACCGACAGGTTCGTGGTCTATGACGGGCTGAAAATGGGCTTCACAGAATTGAGCGTGCGAAGAAATCCCGATTGCCCGCATTGCGCTTCGATAGACAGGCAAGGTGCACGTTGACCATCAGAATTCACCTTCATCCGGACATGTATTACCTGGCAGGCAGCAACGAAACCGTGGAAACCGTCGGCCGCACTGTCGGAGAATGTATCGAGCAGCTTATTGCCCGACACCCCGCTCTCAGGGAATTGGTCTTTTACAAGGATGGTCAGCTGCAGACCTTTATTGAGATATATGTGAATCGGAAATCAGCCTATCCCGATGAGCTATGCCGCAAAGTCGAAGACGGGGATGAAATTCACCTGGCGCTGACGATCGCCGGGGGATAGCGTCTCTTCTTGCCTCATGAGAGAAATGAAGAAGCCGGCATTTCCAATTCATTGTTAGATTGTGGATCGCCATGAAAAGAAAAGCACAGGTATCGGCGGATGACCCTCAGATTAAAATTGCCGGAACAGGCGCTCCGGGCGCTGGCCCCGAACGTAGAGGCACGGAGCGTATTCCTTTCCGCGAACAGTTGCGCCAGCCCTCGCTCGAGTACCGATCTGCCATCGGGAAGTGGCTGGCGCGCGGCGAGTCCGTGGGGGGTCACGCCGGCCGGGAGATTACGACGCATCCCTGGTGGAAGGTCATTTGGCTAACCGGTGTGGACTACTTCTCAACCCTCGGTTATCAACCGGGTATCGCGCTGCTTGCGGCGGGGGCCGTGGCGCCGATCGCCACTGTAATCCTGGTCCTTGTCACGCTGCTGGGCGCGCTGCCGATCTATGCGCAGGTGGCCGGACGAAGCTACGCCGGACAAGGCTCGATTGCCATGCTCGAGAATCTGCTGGAAGGATGGAAGGGCAAGGTGTTGGTGCTCATCCTGCTCGGTTTCGCGATGACAGATTTTGTGATCACGATGACCCTTTCGGCCGCCGACGCTGCGAAGCATGCCGTTGAGAATCCGCTCCTCAACCACGTGATCGGCAAGCATCAAATCCTGTTCACGCTTGCGATCCTCACCATACTCGCCGCAGTCTTCCTGAAGGGCTTCAAGGAAGCCATCGGCATCGCTTCTGCCGCAGCCCTGCCCTATCTCGCGTTGAACCTCGTCGTCTTGGGGCGCGGCGCTTGGGAAGTGATGACGCACCCCACGCTGCTCGCGGATTGGCGCTCCGCTCTGGTCGCAAAGGGCGACTTGTCCTTGCTGATCGTGGGCGCACTCCTGGTATTCCCGAAGCTCGCGCTGGGCCTAAGCGGCTTCGAGACTGGCGTCTCCGTCATGCCGCTGATCCATGGCGGGAAGGCAGACGGCAGCTACAATCCACGCACCGACGGCGCGCCCAAAGGGCGCGTCGCCAATACCCGGAAACTCCTGGTGACCGCGGCTTTGATCATGAGTGTCATGCTGATCCTGTCAAGTTTCGTCACCACGCTGCTTATTGAACCGGAGGCTTACCAGGAGGGCGGCAAGGCCAGCGGAAGAGCGATCGCCTTCCTGGCCCATAGGTACCTCGGCCCAGCCTTTGGCACCGTCTACGACCTCTCGACGATTCTCATCCTCGGCCTCGCAGGCGCATCGGCCATGGCGGGGCTCCTTCACCTGATTCCCCGCTACCTGCCGCGCTTCGGCATGGCGCCGCGCTGGGCTGCGCTCTCCCGGCCATTGGTTCTGGTGCTGTTCGCCGTCGATGTGGTAATCACGCTGATCTTCGAAGCGGATGTAGAGGCGCAGAGTGGCGCTTACGCCACGGGAGTGCTGGTGCTGATCCTGTCCGCCGCATTTGCAGCCACGCTCGCCCTGTGGCGCGAGCAACGGCTGGGGCTTGCCCTCTACACAGGCTTCCTCTGCCTGGTGTTCACTTTTACTCTAGTCGATAACTGCCTGGAGCGCCCGGACGGACTGATCATCGGCAGCGTCTTCACGTTGCTCCTGATGCTGGTATGTGCCCTCAGTCGCTCCTTACGTTCGGTGGAGCTTCGCATTCCTGAAGGCTTCTTTGCTGATGTTGAGA
Organism: uncultured Acidobacteriota bacterium; assembly: GCA_963761825.1. Taxonomy (GTDB): domain Bacteria; phylum Acidobacteriota; class UBA6911; order UBA6911; family UBA6911; genus UBA6911. The sequence continues at coordinate 54,242 of CAVXIH010000010.1, read as the reverse complement.
GTTGGCGCATAGGACCGGAGTTGCGGCACAAGAAGGTCCACCTGGTCCCCCTTAAAAGCTCCTCGGCGGAGGCCAGGCGTAAGAAAAAGGCGGAGATCGTCAAGAATTACCTCGTGCGGGGCCCGTTCCTTTTCCTCCACGTGAATCTGCTGGACAATCGCAGCGAATTCTCCGCGCCGCTCGAGGTGGCTCTCCGGAAGGAGGGCGACGACTACGTCGGGGAGATTTACGGCGCCGTCGCCATTGCCAACTCCATCGCCTTTGTAAGCGAGTCCATCGATCCCATATCAATCTTCCTTGGACTCACGCGGCGAGAACTGATGGCACAGGCAGTTCGCTACCTCCTGTTCGGCGAAGGCGAAACAGGGCTGATGGTCTACAAAATCCTGCTGCGCTACTGGGACTGGACGCCTGAGGATGACGTCCGACCGCTCATCTTCCTGATGAGCGACTGATCAAACCGAGTAAAATCGGTACCTGGTTATACTGTCCCTCTCGCAGCGGGACAGTATAACCAGGTACCGGTTTACTAAAAGGATACTGGTAGATTTCCCCGATCCACGTATGTTAGGGTTATTTTCAAATGAGCGTGCTCTGGGTGTCCACGACAGGCGGCGCGGCGGCCATGAGAAATTTGGAACGGCGGCCTGTGCAGCCCGAGCTTGCAGTTGCGGGAAGCCATGAGCGTTTAAACCGGGGATCGGCCGAAGCGTCCATTCTGTAATTGTGCTTCTGATCTTAGCCTGAGCTTTACTCTGCGGCAGAAACAAATGAATCTGGCACGTTTAACGAAACTCAGCATGGTTTTCTGGTTCGCTCTGGCGGCAGCTCGCCCCATGCGCGCAAGCGGCCCAGTCATAGAGAACTCCGGCAGCGGATTTAGCATCGAGCGTGCCATGGTCCCCGGGGGTGCGCAGTTGATAACCCTTTTCGGCCAGCAAGCCGGTGTCGCAACAAACGGCGAACGGCAAGATAAAGTCCCCATTCTGAGTGTATTGCAGGACACCCTTGGTGATTCTGATCCAGCAAACGACCGTTTCCGCCAAGTCTGGGTGTATTCCTACGCGAAACCCACACACTGGCAGAAATTCACCGCCGGCCTTCCGTTCTTCTATTATTCCACACTCAAGAACCGCAACCCGGGCAATGGTGTTCCAACCCCGTTTCTGGATCTTGGAAATCCCAGAAAGGGCACGTGGCGGAGCATGACCGAAGCGATGCTGCAGACCGGTTTTCTGGATGGGGCTGGAATGGCGTTTCGCCTGACGTCGCGCAGCTATCGCAGCAATGTCGGAGATTACAAAAAGCTGCATCTCTGGCAGGCTGTGACTGCAATATCGGCCGCGGACTCGACTGCCAGTCAGCGCTCGTCCACCAGTGATATGGGATTTCCTGCCTTGGGAGCGCGATTGGTCCTGGCTACCCGGCCGCTTGGCGGCTTTGTGAGTGAAAAATACCTGCAGGTAGCCTGGGAGAGGCAGAGTCACCAATCCAGCATCAACAAGGGGCGCAACTGGGAGTTGCTGCGCCAGCAAGCCGAAGAGAATGGCTTTCGCTTTCAGCCTCTTTCCCTGGCGGGGCAAAAAAATAACTTCGCTTTGTTGTGGGCGGAGCAGCCTTCGCCGACGGCGGCCGCACCGCAGAATTTCAAAGGACAATTTCTCGGGATTTCCAACTCGTTCATGCACAAGAGCTCTTGCGAGCTGAATCGTTCCGCGCAAACCCGGAACCTCGATAAACAGGGCAACCGGGTCACGGAGGATGCGCCGGACGCCCATGCGGAAACGATGACTCCCCTGGCACTTTATGCACTAGATCACCCCCGTGTTCCTCTGCTGATGGTGGATTTCTGCAACCCTAGCCATCCTGGGACGGGCGAGAGAATTCGCCGATTCGCGACCGATCTCACAGCCAATGTCCTGGGCCTGGCAAGCTTGAGCAACTGGCAGTACATGCTCGCGAAGTCTTCATACATGTTCGTCCGCAAGCGGCATGGAGCCGCATTCGATCGATCTGCTCGAATACGTGCCTACGCACAGCTGCAATACTCACTCAAGTTCGACAGCTCTCTGGATCCTGAGATACGGAGCGGCCTGGAGCAAAAACTTCAAGGCCTCGGCCTCAACCCGTTGGGTGTCGGCCTCAACAGCGAAGTGGAAATGGCGCGCGGGCAACATGCGGCGCTGCTTAAATGGGCCGCATCGCCGGACGGGCTGGCGCGGGAAGTGCAGCGGGACCGCGCGCGCGAGCTTGTCCCGCTGAAGCATTCCCGTGGTGCCCGCATCCTATTCGGATTTGCACACTTCGGATCCCTCGGCTTTTACAGTCACGGAGAGGACGTAACGGAAGGGGGGCGGAAGATGCTGGACCTGCAACGCCGTTTCGCCTTCCATAAAAACTTCCTTGAATTGGTGCTCGCTTCAGGTCCGCAACCGGAGGTCGCGTGGAACGCCGAGGCAGTTGGCCGGTCCGTCGAGGAGGTGTCCGAACTTGGCCGTCAGGGACGCAAGGTCCGGTCGAAAGCGGTGAAGTTGATCTCGGCCCTGATGAGAGAGACTGGCGATGAATGGATCCGCCAACGGTGCGTTGAAAGCCTTCAGAGGCTGAATCACGAATCGCCCATAAACCTGGCTTCCGTGCGCAGCGCCTCCCCCGCGGGTGCCGAACCGGCGTTCACGAAAGTCAAGGACGTCTTCACCGGCGGTCTATGAACCGGCTGTTTGCTCAATCCGTAATCCTGCTGCTTCTGGCGACACTTACCCCTCTCGGGCCCGCCTGTGCTGCGCCCGTGCGCCTGGTCGTGCTGAAGGTCGACGGGCTGCCCGGAAGCCTGGTCGAGCGCTATTTGCAGAAGACCAACCCGGCAACCGGCAAGAGCGCGTTGCCCTGGATCCAACGCGTCTTTGTGGAAAATGGCGCATGGGTCCGGAACTTCTACGCCCGCGGCATCAGTATTTCCGTCCCCTCCTGGTCCCTGCTCGATACTGGAAGACACCTGACTATCCGGGGCAACGCGGAGTACGACCGGTACACGGGTCGCGTGTACGATTATCTGAACTTCTTCCCCTTCTATTTGAATAACGCCCGATCGCGGCGGGTGGATATGCCCTGCGTGGAAGTGTTGGACGAGGCCGGTGTTCCAATACTGCTCGATAGTTTCAGCTTTGCCGAACGCTACCAGGGCTTCCAGCTCTACCAGCGGGGTGTCCGCTGGAAGACGCTGCGGCGGAGCTTCACGACACGCTTCTCATCGCGCAGCCCCAGCCAGCTCTTCAACGAGTGGCAGACCGGATTCGAAGCCATGCGCATGGTGGCTGAAGGACAGGAAAGAGAACTCGTTGCGAAACTGCAGGACGAGCGCATCCTCTACCTGGACTATTTTACCGGCGATTACGACCATACGGCGCACCTGAGCAATGAAGACCGCGATCAACTCAAGGAGGTGATGCAACTGGATGCTCTGGTCGGCAGGATCTGGAGCGCCATCCAGGCAAGTCCGCTGGCAGACCGCACAATCCTTGTCCTCGTCTCTGACCACGGCATGAATTCAGAGATAGGGACTTTCAGCCAAGGCTACAATCTGATTGACCTTTTTTGCAGCAGCGCCGGCGGCGGGCACCATGTGATGACGAATCGCCACCCCATGGGCGAGTACAAGCTGAAGGGCCTCAACCCGTTTGTCTCGCAAGTGGTAAGCGCGAGCCGCGAATCCTTCTACCTGCAAGGCCAAGCGGAGCAGTATCCGACCGCCCTCATGGATTTAGACGGCAATGAACGCGCCTCTATCTACCTCAGAGACAGCGATCTGAATACTATCCACATCCTGATACAGCAGCTCGGACATCGGAACCTGCCCGAAAATATGCGTTCCGCCGCCGCACAGGCGGTGATCGACCTGGTTGATACGCGGAGGCAGGAATGGATGTCAGTTCTGTCTGATCTGAAAGAGGAACTGGCGGCGCTGCAGCGCGCAATCGGCCTGCAGAGCGCGAAGATAAAGGGCTTCCCCAGGAAATGGAGCGACGCGGACCGGATGGCCGGGCTCGACCAGGAGGCCCGCCGCGAAATCGCCCGGCTCGAATCCCGGCAGAAAGAGGCGCGCGGATACAGCGCATACGTGCAGGCGCTCTCCAAGTTGCTCCAGCTGACCCGGGCCCAGTTGCTGTCGTCCGGCGTGCGCGTCAAATCCTTGATTCCCGGACGCATAATGGGTGAGGCCAACAGCGTCTTTGACCTCCAAAACTACGTAGTCGGACTCGCCCCGGCCGGACTGACGATGCGAGGGGACGGAAGCCTCGACATAAAGGAAAGCTTCCGCCGCGTGGATTATTTCTCCCTGCTCGAGGGCATCCGAGTCCACAACAACGTACAGGGCGGCGTCGGCAGCAAGCCGGTGGATTTCATTGCCACTCGCATTCCGCGCGAGGCGCTGACTGCCGTCCTCCCGGCAGAAGACCAACCCGATGAGGATGCCATCTGGCTGTACGGCGATGAAACGCACCAGGGTCTGCTCTTATCGCGTTCAGGTCCCGGGGAGACTCTGAGGTTGCGCTACCTGCCGGTAAGTCGACTGCATCAGGATGCAACAGGGGTCGTGAGGTTCGAGCTCAGGCAATGGGGAGACGGACTGCCGCTTCGGTTGTGGGAGGACCCTGATCTGAGCCCGGGGCCGGACGGCAGAGATGCCTGGCTGAATGAATGGCACACCGAGACGGAATGGCTGGCTGCGGCCCATCGATCTGTTTATGCAAATGCCGTCATCGGGCTGAACGAGCACTTTGGCCGGTTCGTTTCTGCGAATCTGCCGGCAGAAGAGAGCAAAGACGAAGCCCTGCTGCGCCGTTTCGAACAGCGCCGGCGCCGGATGGCCGAGGCCGACATCCTCGTGTTTGCCAGCAATCACTGGAATTTCAACGTGCGCGGATTTAATGCCGGCGGCAACCATGGATCGGTCTTGCGTGGATCGACTCATTCTACGCTGCTGCTCGCGGGCGCCGGGATAACGCAGGGGTTGCAGATCGAAAAGCCCTATGACAGCCTGAGCTTCACACCTACCTTATTGAGGCTGATCGGAAGAGAACCTGCCACCAACGGCTATACGCTGCCGGGGCCGACAATTGAAGAACTTTTCAGCCCCAATACCGGGCCGTAAGAAATGTGCGCTAGAATTCCGTGAAATCCCGCATTGAGTTCAGATGAGCTGCCACTTTTCTCTGCAGGAAATGCAGATTCCAGCTCGCGAGATGCGCTTGCTTGTAAGGCAGCGGCAAACGGCGAACCGCCGAAGCGGTAGTATAGAAGTCACGCCGGATTTTCATGACGCGCCGCACCAATTCATCAGGAGAAAAGCGCCGCGGTTGGAAATGACAGGAAAGACCGGGCCATCGCTCCATGTTGACCTCATCGATCAGCCGGCCTTCATCTTTGAATTGCTGGTGCAGCGGAGTTCCTCGAAGAGGGACCAAGATGTTGAAATAGGCAGTTTGTGCTTTGTATTTGTGCAGCAGGCTTAGCGTCGCATCAAAAACCGTTTCATCATCGGCGTCGGATCCAAATACGAAATTGAGAGAATAGCTGATATCTCGCTCTGTAAGATTGCGGATGATATGAAAATACTCCGAAGCCTTGTTGAAACTCTTGTGCATCGTCTTTAGAGTATTCTGATCGATACTCTCAATACCCATGTTGACGTGGAGCAGACCCGACCGCTTGGCGAGATCCATGAACTTCTCGTCGAGGCAATATTGAGCGGAGAACAGGGTCGACCACCGGATTTTTAGCGGTATAAGCGCCTCCATGAGTTCCATCGCACGGTCGGGATCACCGGCGAACTGGCTGGCTGCGAAAAAGATATGCCGGCTGCCGCATTTTTTTATCTCCTCGACCACTTCATCCGCCGGCCGATAGCGGTAATCGTAGTCCCCATTTAATCTTCGCTCGGCGCAGAAATCGCAAATGAAGGGGCAGCCGCGGGAGTACTGGATGACGAATGGCCGGTAGAACACGTACTTTTTCGGGTTAAGCAGGTCCCAACGGGGCGTCGGCATCCCGACCAGGCTTGCCTGAGTCTCCCTGCGATAGAACTTTTGGAGCTTCCCCGCCGCAGCGTCCTCGAGCATCTTGGGGAAGACTTCTTCCCCCTCACCGATGCAAACCGCGTCGGCGTGCTCTGCGACCTCCTCGGAATAGAAGGTGGCGTGAGGCCCTCCCATGAGCACCGGTATTCCCCTGCGCCTGAAAGCGTCCGCGATCTCGTAACCCCGTAAGGATGTGACGGTTCTAATTGTGATAGCAACCGCGTCCACGTCGGCGTTGAAATCGATCTCCTCCGTTGCATCGTCGATCAGTGTTATCTTCCAGTCTTGGGGGGCAAGAGCCGCCAGGTAGGGCATAACGGCACCCACCAGCTTCCTCTTTCTCAACTTGTAAGGTTCCAGGAGTCCTCGGAAGCGATAACCCGTCGCCTGCGTTATAAGAAGTTTAGGCATCCGGGCAACCTCCTTTCCACTGCGATTTCATTTCGCGTTTCGCACCGCGCTCCATTCTTCCTGTTCACCGATGAATTTAGCATGGATTATGAATTTAACATAAATTATCATGCACGCTGTTGATTTGCTGCTACCAACCTTGATCTTGTGCCAAAGAGATGCGCAACCTGGCGAATATGCCATGCGCGGATGGGAAAAGGAATTGGCAGATCGGCACGTGTCATGTTCAGCCTTGTCCAACATGTCGAAGTTTCTCCCTGAAAAATTCGATCGGGACTTTTGGCGGGGCTTCACCTAGAATCATGGATTTCGATCGGAGTTGGTGATGCCATCTTTGGATACGCTGCTTGGCGCTCTGGGCTGGTTCTTCCTCATCCCCGTACTGTGTGGGTCCGCGTTCTACCTGCTCTGTCTGGCTGCCGTTTTGTTTTTCTGCAGGCACCGTTCGCGACCGGCCGGGACACAGGGACAGGAACTGCCCGCGGTGACCGTGCTCAAGCCGGTTTACGGGTTGGAGAAAGACCTGGAGGAAAACCTGCGCAGTACGTGCCTGCAAGACTACCCGGAGTACGAGGTCATCCTGTCCGCCCAGAGAGCCGATGATCCTGCCATCCCGCTGATGCTCAAAATCCAGCAGGAATTCGGTCCCGAGCGGGTCACGGTTGCGATTGAAAACCAACGAGCCGGCAGCAACGGCAAGATCAATAACCTGTTGGGCGGAATTGCGCAGGCTCAACATCAGGTGATCGTCATCAGTGACAGCGACGTCCGCCTACGGCCCGACTACCTGCGGACGATCGTAGCGGGTCTTTCGAAACGCGATGTGGGTTGTGTTTCCACACTGTACAAAGCTGCCGGGGCGAACGCCTGGTTTGAAAAAATGGAGTTGCTGACATTGAACGCCGACCTCATCCCGAACATCATCTTCGCCTACATGACCGGTGCGGCCAAGCCATGCCTGGGAGCCTCGATTGCACTGCGACGATCGACGCTCGAGGATATCGGAGGCCTTGCGTCACTCGCCGACTACCTGGTGGAGGACTATGAGCTGGGATGCCGAATAGTGAACTCAGGCAGGAAGCTCTCCATTTTGCCTTATTTTGTAGATACCATCCTCGATCTCAAGACTCCACGGGAATGGTGGGACCACCAGGTGTATTGGGACCAGAACCACCGCTCCGCGCGGCCCTATGGATATTTCTCCGCCATCATCGTGCGCGCCGTGCCGTTCGCGCTGCTCTATGCTCTATTGAGACTGTTCGACAGCACGGGTCTTCTGGTCTTAGCCGCGACCGTGTCCCTGCGGCTCATGGTCTCGGCTTTAATCCTTGGAGTGGGACTCCGCGACCGGGAAGGCCTCCGCTACGTACCCCTTCTGCCGATTCGCGATCTCCTCGCACTCTGGTCTTTCATATCTGGCATACACGAAACGCACCACAGTGTGGCGCGGCACCAGGTTCACATTAACGAAAGATGGCAGGTTGATCGCCCCTGAGCCGCCCCAGTAACGATTTCGATCCCACCGTGCCTGTCAGCGAAGTGGCGCCGCCCCGTTGGCCCCTTTTTGCATTAAACCTCAATCCGGAATTGGCGTTTTGTTTTCGTTCTAAATTACATAGCTCGTAAGACATAGGCCGCGCAGCGGCCGGATGAATTTAGGCGGACCTTTCAAGGCCCGCATTGGATAAGACTTGTTCATGCGTCGCGGCAGCGACGGGCATTGATTGCGCGAAATGCTCCCGGCCTTGAAGGCCGGGCTAAATTCATAAAGCCGCTGCGCGGCTAACTTCGTAATTCAGGATTAGGGCTGGCAGGTCGCCCGACAGCTTCTCCGGAAAAAACAGTGCTTCCGCTGCCTACTACGGATGATGTCGTCTTCAAACAAGGCGATCGCTGGTTGCAGACAACGCGCCCCGCAAAGAAAATTATTTCCTCGTGATTAGGCATCCTCCGGCAAGGCCGGATGATTTGCGACTGCCGGCCCCTCAAAATATTTCTCTTTTTGCTATACCACGTTGTGGTATGTTTCGATAAGTACTCCATGCCGCGAAGGATTGGCGGAGGGATGATGCAGTAAATCTCTAATAGGGCCCGGCTGACGCATAAGCTCAGCCCGCCGGTGAAGACAATGGAGTCGGCAGTGCCGATCAATTTCACATGGTACTCCTAATCAGAAGCTGCGAAGGCCAAACCGATTTTGAAAAAGGGTTTTCGTTGTTCCTATCGGCCGAGATATCCCCTGCAACAGCGGGTGGGATGGAGGCTGCGAGCCTGATGTGGCGCTGCAAGCAGCCTTCGGGTCCGGCGGATGTTTCCAATCTTGTACACGGACTCGGGGACCCGGGGAAATATTCCCGCAACGGGAGAATTTCCATGAATATGGGTTCAGGCGCAGACAGAGCTGGAGCCCTTGAGCGAAATATTTTTGAGAAAAAAAGCCTGGCAAAAATATAGTCATTATTACGTTTGTGAGATATGCACATTTGGGAAGTTAATCCGCGGGCTGATAGGCATAAGAATTGCAAAATGGTCCTCCGATGATTTAGTGCGCTCAAAAACGGGAATCTACGCTCTCGTACTGCAAAGCGCATCCGTTCCTGGCGAATAGGGCCTTGATTGCAATGACTAGGAGTTGGCTTCCTATCCAAGGGACATACCTGACTAGGGGGGTAGCCGATTGAATTGTTGGTTTTCTAAAAATACTCCGTGGATAGAAGGGCAGGGTTGCGTGAAGATTCAGATCCCAAAGATACCCGTTCTTTGTCTGACGTTAGGCTTAGCCATTCTCGCGTGCTTCTTCCTGTTGAGATTGCCTCACGAGGGAAGCCGCCCGGCTGTTCAGTCCATCGCAGCATTGCGGCCATCCCATTCGGGGACTCCGCTGCAAGATCTGAACAAAGCACAGAGTAGTATGCATGAGGCGAAGGTGCTCACTATGGCGCTTCAGAAAAAACCGGGCCACGTGCCGGTTCTTTTGCAGCTCGCCCAACTCGAATCTGCGAAGGGGCAGTTCAAGGAGGCGGAGGGGCATCTTCAGCAAATAGTCACCGCCGAACCTGCGAACATCCCAGCCAGGCTGGAATTGGGCAAAACCAAATTCCAGTTAGGTGACGTGGCAGGAGCCATCGAGAATACGCTGGCAATTCTGAAGTTGAATCCAACAGAACCAGACGCGCTGTACAACCTGGGTGCCATCTACGGCAATCTTGGAGACAAAAAACGCGCGCTGGAATACTGGAACAGGCTGTTATCAGCGGCTCCAAATTCGGAGAGTGGAAAGCACGCACGGCAGCTCATCGGCCAACTGCAAATGAGCACACCGTAGGCCCTGAATATGAGCTCGATCGTGAGATTCAATGGCACTATAGTTTTGGCTTTATTGCTCGGGTCTGCAATGGCGCATGCCCTGACCCCACAAGGGCCTCTTTCCAAGGCACACAGCTTCTTGACGGGGCCGACTCTCTGTTCAAAGTGTCACAATGCCGCCAAAAAGCCGCCAGGGTTTAAATGCCTCAATTGTCACGCCAAAATCAGGGAAAGCCTGGTGGAGAACGGGGCGGGGCTGCATCCTTCCTTGATCGGAAAGGACAAATCAGGGAGAGGCTGTAAACACTGCCATCCCGAACATAATGGCCGTGATTTCAACATTATTCATTGGAACAATGCGCCATGCTCCGCTTGTCACGAGGATGTCCATAAGGGGCAGTTTGAGGGCGCTCGTTACGGGAATCGCTGCGAGAGCTGTCACACGGTGAACGGTTTTATGCCTTCCACCTTCACGCTTGCGCGACATCGGGAGACGCGCTTCCCTCTTTCGGGCGCTCATGGGGCGATCTTCTGCGGCGAGTGTCATAGGGGTCCAACAGAGAAACGTCCCGCCCAGCCAGCGCAGTTTCGCTTCAACGACCGGTCCTGTACCGCGTGCCATAGTGACCCACATCGAGGCGAGTTTTCCCAGAGGATGTCGGCACTTAAGCCGGACGGAAATCCTGCCGGGTGTGAAGCCTGCCATTCGACGCGCAACTGGCACGAGCTGTCAGGCTTCAATCATTCCTCGACTCTATTTGCTCTTGAAGGAGCACATCGCGCAGTGGCTTGCGAACAGTGTCATAGGTCAGAGAGCTTCGAAATGGGCTTGAAAAATGTCGCATTCCGCGATGCCCCATTGCGCTGTTCGGGATGCCACGATGATATTCACGGCGGGCTGTTTCTAGACAGAATGGGGTCCGCAGATTGTGCCAAGTGCCATCAAGTGTGGGCGTGGAGACCCTCAACATTCAATCATCAGACCGATTCGACGTACCCACTGGAGGTGGGGCACAAAAACGTTGCCTGCGCCCTGTGCCACACTATGAGCAGAGAGATAAACGGAAGATCAGTAACTATCTACAAGGAGACACCGCATCGCTGCATTGAGTGTCATTCGAACAATGTGAATACAACTGATTTAGCGAGGGTGGAATAGTGCAGGTGCGGGAATATCGCGACAAATTGGATTGTGAATCTGTGTTTTCTCTAAGCGTGCTTCGGAACTGGGACACCCCTGCGATAGTACGCTTGGGTCCAATCATGATCTGGTTATTATTCCTGCTCGCCTGGCTCAGCCCGCAGGGCGTGATCGCACAAACCGTCAAGGGGCGCACCCGTAATCCCCACGGCAACCTCAATATGGCCTGCGAGAGTTGCCACACTGCAATCAACTGGAGCCCGATCCGGCCCCACCCGGATTTCAGCCACAACGAGACCCGCTCCCCCCTTCGTGGAATGCATGCGGGCGTTTCGTGCCGCCTGTGTCATGCAAACCTCGTTTTTACGGACGTTGGGACGCAGTGCGCCGACTGCCATGCAGACATCCATCGCCGCCAATTTGGTGGAGAATGCGAAAAATGCCATACGGTCCGAGGTTGGGATATCACCCTGCAGTCCATAAAAGGCCACCAGAACAGGTTCCCGCTGATGGGCGCGCACGCTGGCGTGGACTGCCAGTCTTGTCATAAAGCAGGCGCGGTAGGCCAGTTCACTGGGTTGAGCACAGCATGTATATCGTGTCACGCTCAGGACTATTACGGGGCCAAGAATCCGAATCATGTGGATTCAGGATTCCCGGTTGCCTGTGACACTTGTCATGGGTTCGACTCCTGGCTCAATACCAGATTCGATCACAGCACAACGAAGTTCCTCCTAACCGGGGCTCATCAGTCGTTGCAGTGTGGGCAGTGCCACAAGAATGGCCAGATTGCAGGGGGGCTTTCGACTACCTGTGCATCATGCCACCTCGCGGATTTCATAAACACCAAGGATCCAAACCACCAGGCAACCGGCTTCCCGCAGGATTGCAGCGTGTGTCACACTACAGCCGGCTGGCCAGGCGCAACGTTCAATCACAACACGGCGACGAAGTTTCCTCTGACCGGGGCGCATATCAATGTCGCGCCTTGTACCCAGTGTCACAAAAACAATTTGTTCGCCGGGCTCCCGACCGCGTGTGCATCATGCCATCTGACAAATTTCAACGGCACGACCAATCCAAACCACGTGGCCGCAGGCTTCGCGCAGGACTGCAGACTGTGTCACACTACAGCCGGCTGGCCAGGCGCAACGTTTAACCATAGCAATACGCCGTTCCCCTTGACCGGCGCTCATATCAATGTTGCTTCGTGCACCCAGTGTCACAAAAATGATTTGTTCGCCGGACTCCCGACCGCATGTGTATCGTGCCACCTGACAAATTTCAACGGCACGACCAACCCAAACCATGCGACCGCAGGTTTCCCCCAGGATTGCAGCCTGTGTCATTCAACGACGAACTGGCTGAACACGACACCTTTAAACCACAATAATACGCCGTTCCCCTTGACGGGCGCCCACGTCAATGTCGCTTGCGCCCAGTGTCACAAAAACAACGTATTCGCCGGACTCCCGACCGCGTGTGTATCGTGCCATCTGACAAATTTCAACGGCACGACCAATCCAAACCACGTAGCTGCAGGCTTTTCTCAAAACTGCGGCGCATGCCATACAAGCTCGACGTGGCAGGGTGCGACATTCAACCACAACAATACGCCGTTCCCCTTAACAGGCGCTCATCTCAATGTCTCACCTTGTGCCCAGTGCCACAAAAACAACCTGTTTGCCGGGCTCCCGACTGCGTGCGTGTCCTGCCATCTGACGGATTTCAACGGCACGACAAATCCGAATCACGCGTCGGCGGGATTTCCGCAGGACTGCAACCTATGTCATTCAACGACGAATTGGCAAGGCGCAGCGTTCAACCACAACAATACGCCGTTCCCCTTGACCGGCGCTCATATCAATATCGCTCCTTGTACCCAGTGCCATAAAAACAACGTGTTCGCCGGGCTCCCGACCGCGTGTGTATCGTGCCATCTGACAAATTTCAACGGCACGGCCAATCCGAATCACGTGTCGGCAGGATTCCCGCAGGACTGCAGCCTGTGCCATTCAACGACGAATTGGCAAGGCGCGACGTTCAACCACAACAATACGCCGTTCCCTTTAACAGGCGCTCATATCAATGTCTCTCCTTGCGCCCAGTGCCATAAAAACAACGTGTTTGCCGGGCTCTCAACGGCTTGTATCTCCTGCCACCTGACGGATTTCAACGGCACAGCCAATCCAAACCACGTGGCCGCAGGCTTTCCGACTACCTGCCAGACATGTCATACAACCATAGGTTGGACCGGCGCGACGTTCAATCACAGCACAGCGACGAAGTTTCCGCTGACCGGGGCTCATATCAATGTCGCGTCCTGCGCGCAGTGTCATAAAAACAACGTGTTTGCCGGACTCCCGACCGCATGCATCTCCTGTCATCTGACGGATTTCAACGGCACGACGAATCCGAACCACGCGGCCGCAGGATTCCCGCAGGACTGCAGCCTGTGCCATTCAACGACGAATTGGCAAGGTGCGACGTTCAACCACAACAATACGCCGTTCCCCTTGACGGGCGCTCATATCAATGTCTCTCCTTGTGCCCAGTGCCATAAAAACAACGTGTTTGCCGGGCTCTCGACCGCATGTATCTCCTGCCATCTGACGGATTTCAACGGCACGACGAATCCGAACCACCCAGCCGCAGGATTTTCACAGGACTGCAGCGTGTGCCACTCAACGACGAATTGGCAAGGCGCGACATTCAACCACAACAATACGCCGTTCCCCTTGACGGGCGCTCATATCAATGTCTCTCCTTGTGCCCAGTGTCATAAAAACAACGTGTTTGCCGGGCTCTCGACCGCGTGTGTCTCCTGCCATCTGACGGATTTCAACGGCACGACGAATCCGAGTCACCCAGCCGCAGGATTCCCGCAGGACTGCAGCCTGTGCCATTCAACAACGAATTGGCAGGGCGCAACGTTCAACCACAACAATACGCCGTTCCCCTTAACAGGCGCTCATATCAAGGTCGCGTCGTGTGCCCAGTGTCATAAAAACAACGTGTTTGCCGGACTCTCGACTGCGTGCATCTCCTGCCACCTGACGGATTTCAACGGCACTACCAATCCGAACCACGTGGCCGCAGGGTTTCCCCAGGACTGCACCATATGTCATACGACCACGGGTTGGACAGGCGCGACGTTCAATCACAGCACAGCGACGAAGTTTCCGCTGACCGGGGCCCACGTCAATGTGCTTTGCGCTAACTGCCACATAGGAAATGTCTTTGTGGGGACTCCCACCGACTGCCTTTCCTGTCACGCGGCTGTATACAAAAGCACGACGAATCCGAACCACGTGGCCGCAGGCTTTCCGACTACCTGCCAGACATGTCATTCAACGACGTCCTGGTCCGGAGCCACGTTCAGCCACACCTGGTTCCCCACGAGTCATGGCCGGGCAGCGGGAGTGTGTTCCACCTGCCATACCAATTCATCGAACTACTCGATCTTTGTGTGCACGAGTTGCCATACACAATCCCAGACAGACCCGCACCACTCAGGCGTAAGAGGGTACGTGTATAACAGTGCAAATTGCTATCAATGCCATCCCAGGGGCAATGCAGGATAGGAACAACATGAGAAATGCGTGTCGATGGCTTTGTGTTCGGTGGTCCTGGATCGGACTGTGCCTCCTTGGAGCAGGCCTACTGCTCTCTAGCGACGCAACTTGCCTCGCAGACACGCCGGCCCCGAAAATGCAAACGAGCTTTCACGTAAAATATGCTATTGAGGGGGCAGTCTATATCGACGGCGGCAGCAACGCAGGGTTGGCAGAAGGCCAAAAGCTGATTATCATGCAGAGAGGAGAATCGAAGTCGCCGAGCGGTGGCGTGGAAGAAGAGGTAGCGGAGCTGGAGGTGGTTTCAGTCGCTTCAAGTTCCGCTGTCTGCGAGATCCGATCATCCAAGGTTGAAATAAAGCCCGGCGATGTTGTGTCCCTTTCTCCCGGTGAGCTTGCCAAACTCCAGGCATCAACCACTTCCAAGGATGTCCGGAAGTATCCCCAGGTAATCAGCTTCTCGGAAGGCAATCCCTTAGAACAGGAAGCGCGAGAGCATGTTCCGCGCCCCCCGCTGCCGGAGATCAACCGGATTCGCGGTAGCGTCGGATTTGAATACAACAATATATCCAATCTGGATCGATCCGGTGGTTCCACCCAGTACGGAGTTGTGCTCCGAGCCGACATGACTCGAATAGCAGGAACCTATTGGAATCTGAGCGGTTTCTATCGCGGGCGGCTCAACTCTCGAAACGTCGGTGTGCAACAGGTGACGCTCAATGACCTTATCAACCGCACCTACCATCTCGTGCTTTCCTATGACAATCCGGGATCTCGCTGGGTTGCGGGCATCGGGCGCTTCTACCTCCCATGGGCTAGCAGCCTGGATACCATTGATGGCGGCTACGTGGGAAGACGCATGGGGAAATTTACACTTGGCGCGTTCGGCGGCAGCGCACCGGACCCAACATCCTGGAGGTACAGCCCTAATCGCCAGATGGCTGGAACGTTCCTGAATTACGAAGGGGGGAGTTTTGAGTCCTTTCGATATTCAAGCACATTCGGGATTGCCCTGAATCGAGTTGACTGGCATCCAGATCGTCAGTTCGGATTTTTCGAGAATAATTTGTCCTACAAGCAAATCCTTTCGGTTTATCAAAACCTTGAGGTAGACCTGCTCCCCGATACCATTGCATCCGCTGGCTCCGCTACACCGGTAAACACCACAACTCCAGACAGGGGCGGGCTCACGCTCAGCAGAAGCTATTTGACCGTCCGATTCCAACCGTACAAATTCATCTCCTTCGACGTTAGCGACAACTATTTCAGGAATATACCCACTTTTGACACACGACTCCTCGGCACCGGCCTGCTTGATAAGTATTTGTTTCAGGGAATCAGCGGCGGTGTCCGGGCGAATCTTCCCTATCACTTGGGCGTTTACGCCATCCTCGGACGAAGCAGCAATAGTGGAGATACAAGTCCTTCGTTGAATGAGATGTTCGGGGTCACTCTCTCGCAAGTCTGGAACACCGGGATCCGCGCTGAGTATCGCTATTCGATGTTTGATAGCTCATTCGGAGGGGGCGTGTATCAATCCCTGGGCTTTTCCAGAATGCTGGGTGAGAAACTGGGATTCGATATTCAGCTAGGCCAACAGAGGTTCAATTCCGCCTTCACCTCTGAGAGTCGCGTGCGATTTATCAACTCGAGCCTGAATTGGTCTTTGTCCAGGCATTATTTCCTGGGGCTCGGCGGGACTGTTTATCGGGGTCACGCACAGAGCTATAACCAATGGTTCTTAAATTTCGGCTACAGGTTTTCATCACGATGAAACATGGCAATCCACAGTTCGCATCACGCAAAGCCCCAATGATCGCCATTGCATGGGTATGCCTTGGCGTCTTTCTTTCGACATCGCATTTTGTGCCTTCAGCCTTCGGCGCAGATTCGCCGTCGCTGCAGACATTGCTGGACCATGCGGGAAAGGCGGTTGAGCAGTTCTCCGAGGAATTCGCCGCCGTAACATGCACGGAATTGGTCACACAGGCAAAACTCGGAAACCGGGCGAAGATCATCTACGAACGACAGTCGGTTTTTGATTTTCTAATTTTTCTTGATCTTCACGGCGATGCCCTGTCGGTGGAAGAATCCCGCCTGGCCCAGAAACCTCCAGGGAAAGAAAAGAAAAAGAAACAGATGGACTTGCCTCTTCTCACCACGAATGGATTCTCAACTCTGGCTTTGATCTTTCATCCCTACTACCAGGGAAGCTTCGAGTTCGATCGCATCGAGAATGTTGCCGTTAACGGAAAGGAAAGCGCCCAGGTGCGCTTTCGACACATACCCGGAACCCGCTCCACCGCGGCTCTATTCCTGAAGGGCAAAGATTATCCGCTGGACCTGCAAGGCACGGCCTGGATCGATCTCGAATCGGGGAAAATAATCAAGATTGCCGCAGGATTGATGTCGCCACTCCAGGATCTCAATCTGCGGACTCTGAATTCCAATGTGAGCTATGGGCCCGTACGCTTCCCTTCTTCATCGGAGGTGTATTGGCTGCCCTTGCAGGCATCCGTCGATGTGGAGACCCGATACCAGCACTGGCGTAACGTCCATCAATTTAGCGACTACAAGGTTTTCAGTGTGAAAACAGAAGCAAGCGTCCCGCAAAAAAAATAAGCGCAAGCATGGCAGCTTGCCTAAGCTTAGTAACGAATACAGCACGTCCGGCAGAACTCCTTACCCTGGATTGCGAAGTTGGCCGCGCAGCGGCCGAGCTGAATTTAGGCCGGCTTTTCAAGGCCGGGCTA
The DNA here is from genome assembly GCA_963761825.1 of uncultured Acidobacteriota bacterium. GTDB lineage: Bacteria > Acidobacteriota > UBA6911 > UBA6911 > UBA6911 > UBA6911. The sequence goes on along the minus strand of CAVXIH010000010.1, from coordinate 36,979 downwards.
AAATCATCCTGCCGCTGCGCGGCCTATGTTTTGGAGCTAAGCAATTTAGATCGAGACATGAAATACTAATTCCGGCATCGAGGTTGAACCACCCCGAAACAAGTGTTCTAAGAGAAGCTGTTACGATAATTCTGTCCGATGATTCAGCAAATTTCCATCTCCGCATCGTGTTTTCGTAGTAGAGTATCCCATTCGAAGTTTAGGAAGCCCTCGTGATATCCGGATGGCAGTTGCCGGGTTACATAACGTGCAGCTATCAGAAACTGAAAACGCCGATTTTCAAAGCAGGATGCAGTGTATTCTGCTTATCCACGGCTCGGCTAAGGCCTTAGGCTAATGGCTTGTGCCGCGTCGTTGTGCAAACGGCCTTTGAATGCGGCCGATCAACGCCGGCCAACTCAGGTATGTCGATTCCTATGAAACGCGAGCCTCTGCTGTTTTGGTCTGTCGGTCTGACCTACGTCGTGACTTGGGTCTTGATTTCGTGGCTATCGGGGCCGGCCTTCGATTCATACGGCGATATGATCGAAAATTATGCGTGGTCTCAGACGCTGGCATGGGGAACGTTCAAACACCCGCCGCTTTTTTCGTGGATAGTCAGGGCATGGTTTGCGATCTTCCCCACCCAAGTGTGGTCGTACTACATGCTGTCGTATCTGAATGCGGGGGTCGGGGCATGGGGAATTGTCTGTCTGGCGCGCTTGTGGCTGCCTGAAGATATTTCAACGGCCCGCCGCAATGTATTCGGGATGACGGTGTTGCTGTTTACCGTACTCAGCCTGCCGTACAGCAATCTGGCGGCGAAGTTCAATGCCGACACAGTTCTTTTGTCGCTGTGGCCATGGACGGCATATGCGTTCTTTGCCGCGCTGCACGCGGCTACGACGCGCAGACAATGGCCGCTCACGGTGTTTCTTGGAGTGATGGCAGCTGCGGCGATGCTAGGCAAATACTACTCGGCACTGCTCCTGGCCTCGTTGCTCATCATTTCGTTCTCGCACCGCGACTACCGCCGCTGGTACCGTACCCGGTACCCCTATGTGGCGATTGCGGTGTTTGCGCTGCTGCTGCTGCCGCACGCGATTTGGGAGATTCATATGGATTTCCCGTTTCGGCAGTATCTGCAAAGCAAGATTGATGCGCATATCGACTTCGGGCGCATCGTATTGTTTCTCCTATCCGGACTCTACTACCTGCCCCTGTCGTGGCTCGCATGGCTGGTCCTGCGCAGGCGTTTTGCCGCCACGGCACGACAGCCCGTCGCCTGGGCAATCCCGCGCCGCGGCCTGGTGTTGTTGTGCAGCCTGCCCGCGCTGCTGACGGTATCGTTCAATCTGTTTGCGCGCGTGCATTTGACCACGCACTGGGCGATTCCTGTGTGGTTTGCCCTGCCGGTACTGCTGGCGGTGTGGTTGTTGCCCGATATGGGTGAAGATTTTGCGTGGAAGAGGTTATCGCGTGGCCTTGCGGTTTTCTGGGCGGCACTGATGGTCGTTGTGCTGATTTACACTTTCGTCCTATCCATCACTGGAAATGCAAAATATTCGCTAGCACGGCAGGACATGGTCAGGACGATTGAGGCGCGTTTTGCCGCCCGTTTTCCCGGCCAGCAGCTTTCGTGGGCCGGCGGTACGTGGCCGGAGTCGGGAGCGTTGGCATTTTTCGCGGCGAATCATCCGCGCGCACTGCCCGGCTTCCCCGACGAAAGGCGGGCGCTCGTAAATCCTTATCCGGCATGGCAAGACAAATACGGGGTAATTCTTTGCCTTGCAGCCAATGCTTATGCGCGAGAAGGCTCGCACGATACGAAATGTGAAGACCAGACCCGGGGCTGGGTACGCAGCCACAATCTCGCGCTTGACGAAGAAACCCTCAACTATCATGCCGACGGCTGGCGCTTCATCCGCGCCCAACCGAAGAATGTCACGGTATTTTGGATACCGCCGGCACAGTGAATTGACCTTTTTCCAATCTGCCATCCATTCCAAGACTCAAAGCTTCAAAGACACTAAGCACTATCCTTTCTGGACTACCGGAAACGATTCATCCAATTCCTTGTGGAAATTGGAAGGAGATTGGATCTAAAATCCAAGCTCCTGATGGATAGTACATGTAATTTGGCAATAGCCCGACTGGAGATGGGGAAGAGCTAATGTCTGAGCAGCCGCCTGATAATTGGGAATTGCCGGCCGGAGGCAAAATGAAACGCCCCCGACTCAATATCCCTCGCGCGCAACTGGAAATTTTCTGTGATCTGATTGCGGCTGCTGTGGTGATTGGTATTACGGTATATCTGATAGCGATCTGGGCGTCGCTGCCGGCGACAATACCTGTTCATTTCAATTTTGCGGGCCAGGTGGACCGGTGGGGGAGCAGGAACGTTCTTTTCCTAACATCTGCGGTGATGCTGGCGATGTATATCGGCTTATCCATACTCCAGCGATTTCCGCACATCTACAACTACCCCTTCGGGTTAACACCTGAGAATGTTCATCGACAATATCAATTGGCACGGCAACTGCTGATCTTTATAAAGACTGAGGTCGTCTGCTTATTTGCCTTTATTCAATGGCAGACTGTTTCGGTAGCAAGGGGAAGAGGGGAAACTCTGGGAATCTGGTTCTTGCCCGTTATGATGCTCGTTCTTTTTGGCACCATCGCCTACTATTTAGTGCAAGCATTCAAGGCTAAGTGATTATTATAGATGCATATTACAAACCTGATTGATAATCCGCTATGACCGTTACCATAGAATTCATTGAGAGCCGACATAGTTTCCGCATCCACGAGCTGATTTCAGATCCTGAAATCGCAAAGACAAGTGACATCCCCCATCCCCTACCCCTTGAAGAAGCCAGCGCTTGGATAGAGAGGATGAAAACTCTTCGAGAACAGGGGCGGGCATTAACATTCGCAATATTGGTCAATAGCCACGTAGTCGGCGTCTGTCAGCTCGGATATCGTGATCGCACGATTTCCGATTCCGGAGAGCTGGGGTTTTTCACCGGCAAGGCTTTCTGGGGACGTGGATATGCGACCGAAGGGAGTCAATTGCTTCTCATGCTCGCGTTTAACGAGCTTGGGGTGACTTCTGTCAGCTCAAGTTGTCTTGCCTGGAATACTGGCGCGATACGAGTCTTGAAAAAGCTTGGTTTTGAATCTACCCATACTGGCCCGCCACCACAGGGCAGCAAATTCCCGGAAACAGAACAATTCCAATACTGGATTCTAACTAGAGAAGCCTGGGTACAGCCTTGAAGGTGATGGCTGCGGCTAAGTGTGGCCAGGAGCGTGTTGACCGCATTCTATTTGCGTCCGCCACCCGGATGTCACCCATGCTTCTCAACCTTCCTATGTGACTTCTTGCTGCAAACTTCCGCATTGATAACAATATTTTCCAGAGTCCGCAAGGGCCTGGGCAGCATCTGCACTTCTTCGAGGTCCTGTAAATCTTAGCGGTTTAGAGACCTGCAAGAGGGAAACAGGAACTCTATTTATTTTCCTACCCAATATTGGGGAAATAACGGTACCATTAGTCCAATTTTTAGTGCCAGTTATCGGAGGCATCATGCGGCGCTTTCCACTGACATTAATTCTATTGACAGCCTTCACAATCACCGGATTTTGTTTCCCCAACAAAGACGAGGAGCAACAAAAGAAAATTGAAAGCGAATCCATTAAGGCATTGAGCGGACTTAATGTTCCGGTATACCTGGATGTTAACGGTTCTGCCAGATGGATCGTAGCTGCCAGAGGAGAAATTAACGACGAAGCTTTAAGCTGGTTGCCCGGTTTATACAATCTGGAATGGCTGGAAATCGGCGGAGGCACGGCAACGGCTTCAGGCCTGACACACCTGAATAAGTGTGTTTCTCTAAAACGACTGTACATACATGATATCGATCTTAGCGGCAACGCTCTGCCATGGCTTTCGAACCTCAAGAAACTCGAAGCTTTATCGCTTTACTGTACCGGCAGCGACGGCAGCGTGCTCGACAACATCAAGGCAACCGACAGCCTGATGGTTTTAAATCTGACAAAATCCAGGATCGTTGATGCGGACATGGATCGGGTCGCGAGCTTCAAAAAACTTGAAGTCCTTGCCCTCGCCGCCACTAAAATCACCGTCGCCGGATTGAAAAAACTGAAAGGAATGAATCGGCTGAATGTATTGAACTTGATTGACTGCAACATCAATGATGCGGATCTCGTAGTGTTCCTCAACATGCCTAATCTCCGGATTTTATTTGCCCGGGGATGCCACATAAGCGATGCGGCGGTAAAGAATTTTAGATTGAAGTTTTTATTGCTGTCGATTTTTCGATAACTGCAGCGATGAATTGTTCGATGATTACGAGAGAAATCGCTCATTTTGCTGCAGGGGGTAATCACCATGCACAAGAATAGAATTAGGATTGCTCATTCGGTTTTGTTGCTTTCCGCATTTTTAATGGCAATGGCGCATCCGGCTCCTCCGCAAACGAATACGCTGCACAAACCAGACGCGGTCTATGTCGGCACTCCCTATGATGTGATATCCATTCTGCTCCAGATGGCGCATGTCCAGAAAGATGATGTACTGTACGATCTTGGATGTGGCGATGGACGCGTCCTGGTGCTTGCAGCGCAAAAATATGGCTGTCGCGGTGTGGGCTATGAGATCGACCCGGAAAGGATTAAAGCATCGATTGAAAACGTCACAAGGAATCGCGTTGAAAAACTTGTCACCATCGCCCAAGCAGATATCTTCACTCTGGATCTGAGCGAGGCGACGGTAGTTCACCTCTATCTCCTCCCTGAAATGAATATAAAACTTCTGCCGCAACTCGACAAAATGAAACCGGGCACCCGGGTGATATGCCACAATTATAATCTGCAAGGAATCGTCGCGGACAAGACCTTAACGTATTTATCCTACGAAGATAGTTCAACCCACATCATGACGCTGTATACAACCCCGCTAGTGAGGTCAATCGCCGAATAATCACTCCTGCAAATTATGTAGTACTATTGCGATTAAACTTACTTGTAAGGAGACACCCCATGCGAGTTAAACTTCTCACGATTTGGGTTACCCTAACATGTTTTTTGCTCCTTGGAGTCGCTGGTTGCACAAGCCGAACAAAACCGAGCGTTGGAAGTTTAAAAGATGAATTCGTTGCGAAGGTCAAATCTAGTTCTGGCATAAAGCATTTCAGTCGGTCAGGGGATCAAATCATATTCAGCTGTCCTGTGGGGGGAGGGCTAGGCATGAAGCCCCATGATCTTAAGGTGCAATTAACAATTAAGTCGGCTACCGTTGCACCCTACGATGATGCAATAAAGCAATATATAGGAAGAATTGTTTTGGGTTGTAGAAAAATTGGCGGGGCGACTGAATTTCCATGGAATGGCGTTGAGAGTGGGGGGAAGGCATTCGCTTGTGGTATGACGAATAAAACCGTTTCATTTTGGGGAAAGAACTCCCGGAAATGGGCAGATTGGCGTCTGGGGTATGAGTAGAAAAGCCTTCCCGTTTTTGATTTTGTGGAAGCCTGCGTATCCCATATCTCCATAGGCAACCGCTTTCCCTAGGTCACACCATTCATGGGATATGCCGCCGTCCATGAGGCAAAACACATTTTAAGGCACAGGAGAACAGAGCCGCAAAAAACATGGCGCAACACAATCCGTTTCTCAATCTTCACCGCGTCAACTTCATCCCGCTCTGATCATCCAAGGTACTAAACGGCCCATATAGCTCCCCAATAGGCATAGGATTTTTGGGCTATTTCGCTAACTTGTTGATTCTAAATGATGAGCCGTGAAGAAATCGACCTTTCAACCTGCTGATTAAGAGAGGCTGGCAGCGACAACGGGCAAACACTGCAAATCACCTAAATGGGCGGCTGGTAAGGGTTTCCAGCCGCCTGAGTGTTTCTGAGTTATTCTGATTTATTCCGATTTTCCCAGTTTACTGCCACCAAAACTGCCACCACTTTATGATATAAAGCTCAAGGCTTCCCTTCAGGCGGTCCTCGAAAATGACCGCTATGCGGTGTCCTTACTCCGCTCAATCGGCCCATCTAAATCACGTTTATCCACCAGGATATTCCTCAAGCGCCCTCCGTTATTGTTCAGCAGTTGAACAGATGAAATCGCTCCCGCTTAATTACCTGCCAAATGCCTCACCATCCTTGAGGCAAATGCCAGAATCAATCCGACAGACTGGCTGAGAGTGACGCTTCAATTGTTTGGAGTATCGCTTTTTAGCGGAGGATTACCATGAGCATACTTGAAACCGCAGAGGGGATAAACGCTGCTTCGCACAGAATTCAAGGAAGCTATTTACAAGCCCTGAAAAATCACGGTTGACCGGCACAAATCGGGGGGCGGATTTAAGCAACCCAGCATATCCTCAAAAATTTCAATCATCATCTCCGGTATCTTAGGTGATTCCGTACAGCCCTTATTATCACAAAAGAAGCGTCATCCGCATGTTCAGCGCCGCAATCCTGGAGCAGGGCATGATTCCCAGCACAGAGGCCAAAACCGTTTCTTATGTCCTGACCCCAGCCCGAAGGCCCATTCGCCACAAAAAGAGCTTCGTCATCGGCGGCTGCAATATCAAGAATTTCTCTTTCACTCAGGGTTTCGACTAACAAAGCAACCGCTTCAACCACAGATCCTGGCCAGCCGCTTTGAGCTGTTTGAGGTCTGGGCGCACGGTCTTCCTGCGGGACACGCTTGTCTAGCCAACTCACAATATCTCCATAGGTTGGCAGTCGCCCTTGAAGAACCACAATGTCGCCTATCGCAACAGCAGGGAGTTTGCTTATGCCCAACGATTCTAGTGTGTCTGGTACAACCACGCACACGCTAACAAAACCACGCACACCCTCGTTAGCCAAGGTTTCTTGAATCAATTGGTCCATCTGTTCAGTCTGGAGATTGTTTTCAGGATAAATTCTGATGATTAGATTGTCCGACATTTCAAAACCCTCACTAGTGAACCAACCTCGTTAGCCCATACCCATAAAACGATAGCTTTGGCTGCTTTTTGAATGGAAACTGTTTCGGATAAGGTCCAGAAACCTCCCACCCTTCCTTTACCAGTGCCGTGAGTGCTACTTGTCTGTCCACCCAGGTTCGCCCAGGATCGGTTTGCTTCCCTGTCAGCAAATGCCATTTTCCGCGATAAAAATCAAGCCACGCATGTTGGGTCACATAATTGGTCCGAAGGAATCGCTCCCGACCAGATTAACTCCCGCAGGGTCCAATAACTCAAGCCCAAGTATTTCGCTGCATCGTTTGCGACCAGCCCCGCTCTCACTTCTTCAAGCTGATACGAGAGACATCTTTGAGCATTTCCGAACCAGCATTCATGTAGTTCGTAGCAGTAAGTATGTTATAACGCTGGTTGATTGAACAATAAATCAATCAACCCATCTAGGTGTGGACTAATCGCACAGGCCACTAAAGGAGGCCCAATTTGATCGCTTCTGGAAACGGATTACCGATTACACAGATCAGCTGGAACGCACTACCGAAAAAACTCCAGATTCTAATTATCGCGCTGGCGGCACTCACCGTTATTATCCTCAGCTGGTCCAGCTGGGAATTTGCTGCCCATATGCCCACCAACAGTGGCTGGATAATTCTGACAGTGTTTGGAATTGCCACACTCCCATTTTTTGTGTTTTTGCCCCAGGCAGAAACGGTTATCTCATTTGGGGAAATATATTTTATGGCCATAGCCATGATGTACGGCCCCGCTACCTTGCATAGTTGCTACAGCGCTATATGCTTTCCAACTGTCATTCTTTACGTCGAGATCCAACAAGCTTTTTCTGGTTATCTTTGGCTTTTCCGTTTTAGTTTGCGATGCCTTTCTCTACAGCATGGTGTTTCAGTTCATTAAGCCTACAGCTGTGTATGAAATTAGTGCTTACATTCTGCCAGCTGTAATAATGGCTGTTATTTCTTTCCTATTTACGTCTCTTATTGTAGCAACAGCTGTTTCCTGGCGGCATGACAACCGGATCTCAGCCTTTTGGGTTAGAACATACCTTCCATTGTTGCTTAATTCCTTTATTGCTGCGGGATCTGCTGCTTGTATAGCTGCGTGGAGCCATAGAAGTCCGTATGTACCTCTGGCCTTCATACCGGCAATTGGCATCATGTGGTGGTGGACGAAAGCATATAACAAGAGGCTGATGCGGAAGGCTGCTCTGGAGAAAAGCCTGTAGCTTCCCGAAATCGGGTTTTGGTTCGCGTTATTGTTCGCTCAAATACGAATCCCTGGCACCAGGACAATTAAGCGGATTATTGGAGGTCGAGATTAGATCTCAGTAAGGGAAGGCCGCTCCGAAGAACGGCCCTTGAAAATAAGTTCTCCAGCCCTGACCTTTACTTAGATGGCATTTTTGAATTGTGGCTCGCCACGCATTGCCAACGACCACCGAGTTTTATCCAAGTATCAGTGAATGGATATTTGCCGGTCATATCTTTGCCCTTAAAGTTTGTTCCCTTTATAGCATTGATACCCGTAGCGACTGCGGTATCCCCATAAACCTGAACCTTGAATTTATCGAAAGAAATTGACTCGATTTTACCCACACTCTTTTTAGCATTAGCGATGAAGGTGGCCTTGTCCATCACAACTCCATCCTCGTCTGTACCTATTGTGGAATCGGCCAAATTGCGCTCATAAAATGAGGCATCGTGTTTTTGGATGGCATCGTTCCATGCATTTTCCAGAGCAGTTATCTCCTGCACTGCATTTTGTACCGCAGTCTGCTTTGCTTGTCCAAACACCAAGCAGGACGCGAATATCACCAGAACAATCGACAATATCAATCTCTTCATTGAACTCACCTCCGTTTGAATGGATGTTCTCCTCAGGAATGAATGCCGCACAGAATTCTGACTACTGTTTCTCCATGACAATACTCCAGGTGAAAGTCTGTCCCTTTTCGTCCTTTCCTCCCCCAGTGTCAGTAAACGTTTTCCCGTCCTTGGAAACAACTACTTGTCCTCTGGCCACCTCTTTCCCATTTTTCTTATTCACATACTTGAGTGTGTTTGGATTCACTCTTGTTTCAGAACTCATATCTGTATTTGGATCTCCTACTACGGGATGATCCTTGCCATCAAATTTTGATGTCCAACTGCGATGAGTTGTCGTCCCATCGGCGTAAACGGAATCATTGTACAATTACCTGAGGCGTTCTCCTTGGGCTGTACAGGTATTCGTAATAGCTCTTGGGTAGTGGGAAGCTAGACTTGGACTTAGCCGCATTCATCTTCCAAGTTCCGACAAACGGATCGTCAGCCGCAATGGCTATTACAGCCAGAGCCAGCACCAAAGCAGAAATCAATGTCGCAGAAATTACCAGTGAACGTGTTCGCATATCTTCTCCTTCCAATTATCGAGCTTGATTAATCCTGATTGCTTTCGGGCATAGACCTATTGCTTATAGCCTACCATGACTCTTCAAAGGGCTTTCCTTTAGCATCTATGCCCTTGATACTGCCACTGGTCGTCTTTGCCATCTTTACTGACAGTCCAGTGGCCCATCTCAATTTGCTTGCCATTTTGCAGAAATGTCCAATAATCCTCACCCCCGCTGATTCTTGTCACAACAACAAGACCGCCAGCGGCAGGGCCACCTTGCTGATATTTCACGATTCCTCCCTGTTGGGGGACTGTCCATTTCTCCAGGGTAGATGAACCGTCTGTGTAAGTAGTTTTGGCGTAACTCTCACGGTCAGCCCTTTCTCTGCAATCACATATTGTCCATTCCTTTACGGCGGCCCCTTTTGCACTTGGTGCCAATTTCGATTTAGCCATATCGAATTTCCATGTGCCTACAAATGCGTCTGCCGCCCACAATGAAGCTGCAAATCCACAAAAAGCCAGAACGAGTAATACTTTCCGCATGTGAAATATCCTCCAGGTAAAGGGTTGCTCTCAGGTCGTGTCACAGCCGACAAAAAGACGTATTTCAGTCGGTGGCCTCGACTGGACACGAAACCATAGGCTTCTATTTCTATAAGCGTGAAATCGGGATGAAATGTTTCATGGGATATGCTGGGCAACTTGAGGATTAGCCGCACTTGGTTTCCCTAATGGTGCGGAAAGCGGAGCGATGGAACGGGAACTGGAGCAATATGGAGCTTGTGCGTGTTCTTGACCTTGTGCGTGTGGCTATATTCCTACATCCAATGCGGAAGCATAGTCAATTGCAAAATCGTAGGATCTTTGGCGCTGTTAGGAAACCGCAGTATCCCGCTAATAATGAAAGGGTTCCTTCGGTCACAAAATCGGAATTTTGATAATTCATGGCTGCTCAATAGGCAATCGAAATTGATCCAGAAGCGATCTCCGTCCAAAATGATTGCTTCCCAGAATGCTGTATGGGGAATATCAAACTATTTTGCTCTCTAAGACGCTGGTATTGCAGGAGAGAGCAGCTGCAATGCTCTAAGGCAATCAAGATAATTGCCGATAAAATAAGCATTTCAGGGCGGGAAACTCTGGGGCATACAGATGAAACGACATAGTTTGATTAGGTCTATTTTTATTCTTGGTATTTTGGGCGCATCTATTACTTCGGCTGGTTGCCGGATCTTATTAACTATGCTGGGCAACAGATACAGCACCAGGAGCTAGATAGTGGCCAGCAGCAGGTGATAAATGCCTTTGCCAATGAGCAAAGCAATCTCCAGGTGCAAGTGGCAGCACCGGTTAGCCGCATCCTGGCGGATGATAATCAAGGCTCCCGCCATCAGCGCTTTATTCTCAAGCTGGCCAATGGCCAGACAGTTCTGGTCGCTCATAATATCGATTTAGCTCCAAGAGTGAGTGGCATAGCTGTGGGGGATTCGGTTACCGTTGCAGGGGAGTACGAATGGAATGCCAAGGGGGGGGTGATTCATTGGACACACCAAGATCCAAGTGGTAGTCGCATTGGAGGTTGGATCGAATTAAATGGTAATCGTTACCAGTGATCTGTGCGACGTTGAACACCACCAAGCCTCTTTTAGGGGGTATTCCGAAACGGCAAGTCTTTTGTTTTCTATGGTGAGCCGTGAAGGAATCGAACCTTCAACCTACTGATTAAGAGTCAGTTTTTATAGCACTCTACTAATCCCTATTGAACAAATCAGAAAAAGTAGTATCCTCTTGAAAGGCCTATAAATACAGGCCGTTTATCAGTTCTCATCTGTTCGTGCTTGTTCCGTGCAATCGAGTGCTTTTTGTTACCTATGTGTTACCTAGATTTTGGCTTTTAACCGACTGATTTTTCATCATTAGGTTGAAGAAATGCCCACAATTCGATTCAAGGCCAGAACACTTGAAGCTCTGAAACCGACGCAAAATGCCCAGGTTGATTACTTTGATTCTTCCCTTCCCGGTTTTTATCTTCGCATTTCTCCCGGCGGCAGGAAAACGTTCGGCGTGATTTATCGCCATGCTGGCCGGCTCCGCAGAATGAGCTTTGGAACCTTTCCTCCACTCAAACTCGCTGATGCTCGAGAGCGAGCAATGGAAGAGCTAAGGAATGCGGCAAAGGGGGTAGATCCTGCCACGAAGAAGGCGCAAGACCGCGAGGCCGACAGTTTCGAGGCACTCGCCGAAGATTACCTGAATCGTTATGCCAAACCCAAAAAGAAGTCCTGGAAAGAGGACGAAAGAATCATCGACAACAAATTGAATCCTGTCATCGGTAACATCACAGCCAAATGCGTAACTCGGGCACAGATACGAGAGCTCCTCGATGGATTTGCAGCAAAGGCACCGATTGAAGCCAATCGGACCCTGGCAACAGCAAGAAAGATTTACAACTGGGCCATCTCTCAGGATCTCGTCGAGAGTAATCCCTGCCATGGGATCTCGGCTCCTGGAGTGGAGCATCAACGCGATCGCGTTCTTTCCGAGGATGAGATAAAGAAACTGTGGAAGGAATTTGACGAGGAAAAACTTGGAGTAAGCGCGACGTTTAAACTGCGTCTCCTTACTGCGCAGAGAGGTGGGGAGGTTTTTTCAGTCGAGTGGAAGGAACTCGATTTGGAAAACGCTTGGTGGACAATCCCCGGCGAGAAGTCGAAAAACGGATTGGCTCATCGGGTGCCACTAAGTCCGGCAGCCCTCAGCATCTTCAAAGACCTTCGGGAAAAGCAGTTGCGGTCCAAGACCAGGAAAAACTCATCATGGGTCTTCCCTGCCCGCCGCGGCAGAGATCACCTGACTACCGCGCAGAAAGCCGTTGAAAGAATTCGTGAGAGAACCGAATGCAAAGATTTCACGGCCCACGATCTGCGCAGAACAGCTGCCAGCATGATGACCGGAATGGGAATCCCTCGCCTTACTGTCTCTAAGATTCTAAATCATGTCGAGCCCGGCGTAACTGCGGTCTATGATCGTCACAGCTACGACCGAGAAAAACGTGAAGCACTTGAGGCCTGGAGCCGCCGGCTGCAGCTTTTGGTTTCGGATTTGCCTAGTGTATAGTGTTAAGGAATCCGATGCTTGATGAGGTTAACGCTATCTTTGTGATCCGCCAACCTTCAAGATGACCAGAAGCGCCCCCCCTCCTTCTGCCCTATATACCCTGAGATTTGCCGCTACAACGCTACAACCCTTGATTGGAGATGGTTTGACTGGATTTTCGATCCGCTACAACGGGTTTCCGGAAGTACTACGAGGCGGCAGTAGATTTCTCCATGGGATTTCCGCCAGCTTTTGCATACATGCATTACACCGCCACTATGTGACAGTGTTATGGATTATTTTAGGAATATTCAATTTGACGCATCTACCGGATTTCGGCACAGGTTGCTATACGGCGACCGATGTTAAACGGCAGATATCCAAGAGAGCTATTTCCGGGCGTCGCGCGTGATCGTTTTAGCAACGGAGAGGATCTGATCGCCGATCACGGCGCGCATCTTTTTGGACAGCAGGTCCTTTTCGGCAAGTTTCGCCCACCCCGCTACAGTTCGGTCGGCGGTTTCGATCACGATCTTCCACAGAGGGCTTGCGGGCAGTCGCGCGGTATCGGCAAAGCGCCGCACCTGATCTGTGGTAATTTCGCTCAGGCTGCGGCTGCCGCCGAAAGTCAGGGCGAGTTTGTCTCCTGAGATATAAGGCAGAGTGGCAACTAAATCGTAAGCCGGCGATAACACAGGCGTGCGTCGGTCCGGATATAGGAGAGACCAGTTCTTGAGGTGCATGTCGGCATTGCCGATCAGCACGGAAAATACGATCCGACGCAGAAACTCATAAGTGCCGGATTCGCCGGTTTCTGCCCACAACACAGCGGCTAAATTTGCATAGCTGCGCCGCCGATACTTGTCGTCGGGATAGAGACCGAAGACCTGCGCGAAATCCTCCATGTGGATCCTTTCGCCCCCCGGACCGCGGTCGAAGCGCTGCACCGCCAGCGCCTTGCCTTCCATCGTTCCGGTATCCGTGGGCAGGCCGCGAATGTCGCCGACGTTAATCAGCTCGGTGCGCGGCACTTCAACACCGACGTCGCGCGCAAGTGCCATCATCACATATTCGTTTTCGGGCACCGCCGCAAAGCGACCGGACGGCATCTTCACAATCCATGAACCGCCCATGCCGTCGGCAGGAATAGTCAGGCCACCCGAAGCCTCCATGATGGCGGAAAACTTTAGCTGCACACCAGCGAGCGAAAATCTGAGGGCCGATTCCGGCACATGTTCATTGCGGTCGAGCTCACCCTGGAGGCCGGCAACAGCCGCATCCAGATGATCGAAAGGTGCCACGCTGAGCGCACCGGGAAGGTCCGAACCGAGCACTGCCAGAAGGAAAAATTCGCGCTGCGGCTTCACTCCCGCACGCGCGGCGAGGTATTCACGCAGATGGCCTTCAGGCAAGAGATTCGAGAAGAACACCGGTAAGCGCGCTACTACAGCGTGCGTCGGCACGACCAACCCACCGGCCTGCCCCTTGAAAGATAGGCTAAGGGTTGGGCGGTTCGGATCTTCGAGATAGTCCTGCTCGAACGAGAAAAGATAACGATCACCGCCGATTCGATTGATCACACCAATGCGACGCCGGTGGAGATAGACCGCGAGCACATTCAGGGTTTTAGAGTCAAAATTCGTCATCGTCCTTCCTCTCGGGCGCGGGCTCATCCTCATCGACTGCGTAAAGCGCCCGCTCAACGGACTCAGGCTCCTTCTGGGCGCGGATGAGGGACTGCACGGCGGGGACGAGTGAGCGGGGCACGAGCAGGAGGTCCAGGTCGAGAACCCTGACAATATCGAGCAGCGTGTCGAAACGCGGAACTATCGCGCCGGATTCAATCGCCGAGATATGTGGCTGCGGCAGCCCGATTTGTTCACCCAGCTCCCGTTGGCCCCAACCCCGCCTGGTTCGCGCCTGCTTTATATGTTCGCGAAGGTCCACAGGGAGCCCTTTGAGCCTGAGAGGTTTTATATGTTTATTTGTATCATCAAGCATGTTTTATATATTATCGCATATCGCTAAACACTACAAGTGATATGTAATCGCATATATTTATTTTATTTAATATAATAATACATATATATAGCATGGTATAGATATCATGCTGAACAATATTCAAGCTGCAATCTATTCAAGTCGATATTCATGATGAAGCCCACTGCAACGGGCTTTCGGAAGTGCTACGAGATTCGCGTCTAAACAAGCTTGTCCGCTTGTGCCAGGAAGAACTCTGCGCTCCATAGATCCAACGACGGCAACTCGTTGGATTTGACAAACCGGCGAACGTCTTCGCGGGCCTTCTTCCAATCAGTGTCATTAATCCGTTCCCGCAATCGTTCAAAATACCAGGTTCGGTCTACCTGGACATGCTTACCCATCCACGGCCCTATTTGATCCAGGGCCGAAGATAGCAGGGCATAATTTGCCGGCGTCCGCCGAGCCGTGTACCAGATGAAGTCGTACCAATCGCGTCCCTTCAGATACTCTCGGCATAGCAGCGCGTGGAGCTTTCCGGCATACAGGCTTGGCAAATCAAACACGCATACGGCTGAAGGAAACGGAAAGTCCAGGTACTTGGTTTCGAAGGTTGCACCATCCGGCGGGTTCGTGTCCACTTCAAGCTTGATCCTCAGCTTTCGTAACGGGCCGGTGGCTGGTTTGAAGTTCAATCTGAGCAGGTTGCCCAGCGAGTCATCCTTGGCAAAAGCCTTGCGCACAGTTTGGCCGATTTTGGAGCGGTCATCCATCTCCAGCCCGTATCCGTAGGCCACCAGTTCTTTTTCCAAGGAGTCGAGATAAGGTCGCAAGCTAAAGGATGGATCCCTTTTCTGTAAGGCAAAATCAAGGTCTTCAGAAAAACGGTTCAAACCGTGAAAAATGCGGAGACAGGTGCCGCCCTGAAATCCGGCCTTCTGGAAAAAATCCGTTCGTCCCAAGGCTGCCAATAGAATTTCTTGGGTAATTTCGCGAAGCGACTGCTCTTCTTCAAGGCTCGAACGGCAACGATAGCCGTCCAGCCGGTCTTGAATCATCCTTACGCTCATCGATGCAACTCCTTTCGCAAGCCCTCAAGAAATCGCCGCACACGCCGGGAAGAGTAGTTGACCAGGAGCCGGTCGAAGGCTTCGGAATCGACGCCGGCTAGTGAACTTTCATCTACTCGTAAACTTTCAATGACCGGGCTGGCGGAAATCCAGTCCAGCTTATGTGAATAAACATAATCTGCCAAAGCTTTCAGCGGCGATGCCATAAGGAAGCTCTCGCCGGCATGAAGACTTGGCGCACTTTGGATACCTTTGTCTTTTTCGATGCGGATGATGTCCGTATAGAAAACTCTCTGTGGAATGCGAGTGAAGCTGAAGTGCCCCAGGGGCGTCTCAAACTCGCGTGACCGACCCAAAGAGGAACTTGTAATGGCATATACAGCTTCGGGGATCCAGCCGTGATACGACAAAGCTGTTTCCAGGCTAATATAGCTGGGACCGTAGATTCGTTGGGCCAATACCAGGGGATCGAGTTTCCGCCGCAGATATTTGGATGCCAGACAGTAAAGTCCCCGGTGAATCCGTATAACCTCCCCTGATTTCAGAGCTCGCTTGAGAAGAGCAAATATACGGTTTGGGCTGCCTCCAACCCACCGAGCTACTTCCATCAGAGTGAAAGTGCCGGTATCTGATTTCTCTAAGATGGTTTCCGTCAGCTTTTGCATACATGCATTATACTGTCATATTATGACAGTTTCATACATTTATTTAAAATGTGTACATAAAGGACATAATCACTGTCGAATGTGATTACTTCCCCGAAGCGTGTATCTCGTTCCTTACAAGAGGGAAATGCGCCATGGCATTGTAATACAACAACTTAGAAGTTAGAACGGTAGTATCCCCGTTGTGATAGATCAATCATCGAGTCGGGGTGTGCCGAAGACGGAGCGGCCGCCGAGCGAGGTGCGGAAGGAATAGAGAATGAGCGCGGCGAATACTGCAAGGCCAAGAAAACCGTAGCCGGAGTACCAGGTGGATTGCAGCGTCGCAAATGATGAGAAGATCAAAAAGTATGCAAACAAAGAGGCAATTCCCGCTATCAAGCCGAAACGCATAGCGAGGAACATGAATGACCCAGCAACGAGCGATCCTGCTATAGGGCCTTCGTTCCAAGCCATTGCTACCATCAGAACAATGGCAATAATAGCCGCCCACTGATTTCTCAGCAAAATCCTCATAGTCACAAGCAGACAAACATAAATCAATCCCAGGGATATGGCGCCGAAGAACCGGTCTAAACATTGCGCAGCGGCGAATCGAGCGCCAAGAATTGCGTAGAGATCTATCGTGGGAACAAGATTGAAGCCGGCCCAAAAAATACGCGATGGGATTGCCGCTATTATGCAATTTATGCAGCCGACAAGCGCTCCAAAAGCAAAGCCGACAAACATGTCGCGCGCAACGAGCGGATCTCTCCATTCTCCCGATAAAAGGCGGGTCCAGGAAACCAGAACGTGAGGCCAGCGGCGGCGCACGAAAGGCTCAACGGCCATATAGAGGATCCAGATCACGACGGCAAAGTACGGATACAAACAAAGACTCAAGAAAGAAACATCAGGCAACTGTAAAATCCAGCTCGAAGCAGACAGGGTCAGGATGAAAATCGCCAACCGCATTGCACCGCGGCGATCTCCCCGGCCAAGTTTCGTGTTTCTGCGCGCAAAAAAAATCCCACCGATAATAGTCAGCAAAGCGAAGAGACTGCCGGCAATTACAGTGATGAGATATCGCCCCTGCATCCTCGCCCGCACCGACTCAGGTCCTGTCTGCGCATTCCGGCTCCACGGGCCTATGATTTCGAAGCTGACCGGCTTGCCCTGAAATGAAGCCGCTTCAATCCGAATGGGTGTTCCGGGCCGGTTTGAAAGCGAACCTGTCCAAGCGGACCGGCTGTCCGCATAGGAGAGCGGACTCCATTGAGGATCTGCCGGAATCCATTGGGAAATGTCGAGGCCCGCTTCGCGGAAGAACGGCGTCCAATCCGGCTTCAACGCGGCTTCGGCCATTGGCTGCACACGGGGCGGAACGTGGCGCAACGACACAAGATGCCCCTCCGTATTCAAC
The DNA here is from genome assembly GCA_963761825.1 of uncultured Acidobacteriota bacterium. GTDB lineage: Bacteria > Acidobacteriota > UBA6911 > UBA6911 > UBA6911 > UBA6911. The sequence goes on along the minus strand of CAVXIH010000010.1, from coordinate 19,387 downwards.
ATCACCAGAATCTCTCCCGGGTACTGCAGGGGAGGATTATCCCATGCAGTGCTTCCGAGAGTGTTTAATCCACCGACTCCAAGCTGACGAGGGCTCTGCCGGTACCAGAAAAGGATGGCCCTGGAATCGAGATTGTTCCAGCGATTTGCCGACTTGTCGGATTCCGCGATGTATTGCAGGAAAGAGGAGTTTTCCATAAAACCGTAAGTGCTGTCGGCGAGCTTCTCCGAAAAGCCTGCCTTCCTGAGGATTTCCTGAGAGCGTTCGGCCAGCGCTTGCGGAGGCTTTTCGAATGGGATGCGCCGGTACAGATCGATACGATCTTTAACAGCAATCGCCGCTATCGATGCAACCAGAATGATAGCAAGAATCCCCCAGGCGACGGGAGGGCGCAGCCCTTCCTTCGATCCTGAAGCAGCAACCATTTCAGGTGAAGGCGTCTCTCCGGCAGCGATCGCTGCCGCAAGAGGATCGCCACCTGGAAGTGCAAGCGCAAGTTGCGCCACGGAAGCAGGCCGCGCGTTCGGATCGCGCTCCATGCAGCGCCGGATCAGCCGCTCCACAACCGGATCGATCCCTTGCCGGATTTCCGATACGGCTCTCGGCGTATGCGTTTCCTTCTGCTGCCGCAGCTCGGCGAGAGTCGCAGCGGCAAAAGCCTTTTTGCCTGTGTAGATTTCGTACAGCACCAGACCCAGCGAGTACATGTCGCTGCGGACTGTTGCTCCCTTGCCAGCCAGCTGCTCGGGCGCCATGTAGGCCGGAGTGCCGGCAATCTCGGCTGCCTGCGTTTCGTCTTCCACCGCAATAGCCAGGCCGAAATCCGTGATGCGGACGCGGCCGTGTCCATCGAGCATGATGTTGGCGGGCTTGAGATCGCGATGAAGCACTCCGCGTTCATGCGCAGCCGCGAGTCCCGCCGCTAGCTGCCGCGCGATATCCAGCGCCTTCTCGTTTGTCAGATGCCCGATGCGCTTTAGCAGCGATGCAAGATCCTCACCGTCGATGAACTCCATCGAGAGAAAGTGCCTCTCGTCAATCTCTGCGATGTCGTAGACTCGGCAAATATTCGGGTGGGACAATTGGCGCGTGATTCTCACTTCGGCAAAAAATCGTTCCCGACGCACCGGATCGTCTGCGAGCCTGGGCGGAAGGAACTTCAAGGCAACGGGTTGCCCCAGCTTCAGGTCATCGGCGCGATAGACTTCTCCCATGCCTCCGCGGCCAAGCAATCCGATAATGCGGTAACGATCGGCAAGGATCGTTCCGGGAGTAAATCCTCCCGCTGGAATCGAGTCGGATGAAACTATCCTCGCAACATGGGGTGTTTCCACCGGCTTCGGGGCTTCAGCTACGGGGCTTGTTGCCGTGGGCATCTGCGAAGGCGCGCTGAGAGGTTCTGCACATGACTTACAGAACCGGCTGTCGTCAGAATTGTCTGCCGAACACTTCGGACACTGGATCATTGCGGTTCCCCAGGAATGTGGCTGATGGGAAGGATTATAGATTAATAATCACAGGATGGAAAGCATGTTTGCCGGAAATCAGACGGTTAGACCATGATTCCGAGCCAGAAATCCCGATCTGGGAAGTTACTCGCGGCGGAATCATGGTTTCCCATATGCGTGTTTCTTGTTCTTTACTCCATAAAATGCAGTTTGCGAACAGGCGTGTATGCAAAATCCAATGATTTCATTCTTGTTGGTGGTCAGCTGTAGTAAGATCCAATGTGAATATCCATGGAATTAACATAAAACCTGTTTTTGGAGGCTCCCATGATGTCAATCGGCATGAATCGGGAAGCAGAACTGCGCCTTGTCCTCCCCATTCTTCTCGCAGTGATCTTTCTCCCCACCATCCTATCCTGTAAGTCTGCTCCACGGATGGATTGGCATGATCCTTCCCCGCACCGCGTACTATTCGTGAGTGTACAAGATAGCATCCGGATTGAAGTTCTAGATTGGGGTGGTTCGGGACGACCGCTGGTATTAATTCCTGGCCTCAATATGACGGCTCACGTCTTCGACGATTTCGCGCCCAAGCTTGCCCGCGACTACCACGTGTATGGCGTGACGCGGCGCGGATTTGGCGCTTCAAGCGCTCCAAGTTCGGGCTATTCTGCCGATCAGTTAGGCGATGATGTTTTGGCAGTGCTCGACAATCTGAAAATAATCCGACCGGTTCTTGCGGGCCACTCCATGGGCGGAGCTGAACTTAGTTCAATTGGAAGCCGTTACCCGCAGCGCGTTTCCGGATTGATCTATCTCGATGCGGCTTGGTCGTTTGCGTTCGACAATGGGAAGATGACACCCCAACGGGAGTACGGCAATCTCAACAATGTTTTAGAGAGCGCAAGCACAGCAGCGACAGCGGCTGATCGAGCAACGTTCAAGGCAATGCAGAGCTTTGACTCGCGACAATTGAAAGTTACTATTCCCGAAGCGGAATATCACGAGCGCGGTTACCTGACGCCGGACGGTCACTTCGAATGGCGCGTGTCACTTAATGCTATCAAGGCTATATTCGCGGGAGAGAAGAAATACACCGAGCTTCGTGGGCCGATACTCGCGCTGTGCGCGTATCCCCAACTCGGAATAGCCGTTGACAGTAGTACCGATCCGCAAGTTACGGCAGCCGCCGAGCGGTGGCAAATCTTAAAAGGAAACGATGCGGCGGTATTCGAGGCGGCGTTGCCCAATGCACACGTCGTCCGCTTGAAGGCGGATCATCTCATCTTTCTTTCCAACGAGACCGAAGTGCTGAAGGAGATGCGAGAATTCATAGGGCGCCTGCCACTCTAGACTACTTTCATGCTCGATAGGTCGTAGAAGCGCTTTCTGTTCAGCGAGTCCCGGGCATCCGGACATTGAACGTTTGATAAAGTAGGTTATCGGAGGAATCAGAGACTGCGAGATGGGGAGCGAGTATGCAGAAATCACTGTTGATTTATCCTATCCTAGGTTTGCAGTATATTTAGTATCACTCAGCTTGCCATTTTCTGAATTTAAGCTAACTAACGGAGGTTTTATGACAACGTCTGCTAAAGTAGTTTCCTGCATGTTGTTTTTTACCCTTCTAATGACCGTATCGTGTAACTCACCCCAAACTACTGAGAACAAGTCAGCAGTTCCCGAGAACGAGTTGATAGGCGTATGGAGAATCACGGAGGTCACCCTATCGGATCCGAACGGTAAAACAACCACCGTTTTGCAGACACAGCCCAACCTGATAATATTTTCCAAGAAACACTACAGCCTGATTACTATTTCAGCCGAGACTCGACCAGACTTGCCACAAATAGACGCCACGGATGCGCAAAAAGTGGCAACATGGACGCCCTTTGTAGCTAATGCCGGAACTTATGAGATTAATGGAACAACATTTAAAACGCATATGATCGTGTCGAAGGATCCCAGTAATATTGGGACAGGTAAATTCGAGACGATAGATTTTAAGATCGAGGGCAATTCGCTTATTACCACACAGAAGACTAGCCAAGACGGTCCCGCTGCCAACCCAGTCACTTATAAAATGGTACGGTTAGAGTAAAGGAAAAACCAGCAGGAGATTCGGGACGGCCCATTCCTTCCCGCTCGGTCGTGGAACCTCGGGGCTTGCTTGATTTCTTACAGGTCTGCCGTAACTTCCCAGATCGCTGTATCTGGACAACAATCCCAGATAATCGCGGGAAGCCGATTTTTCACGGGCAATTGCGTCTCGTCGGAATTTCCCTTCCGACATCGGCACCAGCCGCATATAATTACCCCAACGAATCACCAGACAGCATAGAAGTCAATTTTGCCCGGAGGGATGTATGTCCATGATCGGGAAAACGCTCGCGCATTACGAAATCACCACCAGCTCGGCAAAGGCGGCATGGGGGAAGTGTATCAGGCAAAAGACAGGAAGCTGGGCCGCGATGTGGCAATCAAAGTCCTGCCCGAAGAGTTCGCCAAAGATGCTGACCGCGTTGCTCGGTTTCAACGCGAAGCCAAACTGCTTGCCTCCCTGAACCACCCAAACATTGCCGCCATACATGGGCTGGAAGAATCCGGCGGGACAAACTTCCTTGTCCTTGAACTGGTGGAAGGCGAGACGCTGGCTGATCAAATAAAGCGCTGGGCCAATCCCTGTCGAGGAATCCCTGAAACTGGCACTGCAGATTGCCGAGGCTCTCGAAGCTGCCCATGAGAAGGGCGTCATCCACCGAGACCTCAAGCCCGCCAATATCAAAGTCACGCCTGACGGCAAAGTGAAGGTATTGGATTTCGGGCTGGCTAAGGCGTTTGCGGGGGAACAGGCCGATCTGAACCTGTCCAACTCTCCCACGCTAACCGTTCTCCCACGCTAAGCGACATGGCCACACAGCAGGGTGTCATCCTGGGCACGGCTGCGTATATGTCGCCGGAACAGGCCACGAGGAAAGACTGTCGATAAGAGAGCAGACATTTGGGCATTTGGTTGCGTGCTGTATGAAATGCTGACCGGTCAAGCAGCCTTTCAAGGCGAGGATGTGACTGAAATTCTTGCAGCAGTTGTGAAAGGCGGAGCGAATCTGGATCTGCTTCCCGCAAATCTCCATCCCAGAGTCCGTGAAGTGATCATCCGCTGTCTGCAAAAGGATCTGAAGAGACGATATCAGGATATTGGTGATGTGCGGTACGAGATTGAGCAAGCCTTGGCTGATCCCAGCGGCGTGTTGGTACAGCCGATAGCGGCAGTGGAACCTCGGAAGAAGCTGAGAACAATACTGCCGTGGGTTGCGGCCGCTCTCGTCTTAGGAGCGATTATCGCGGGAGTCGCTGTCTGGAAACTAAAACCTTCAGAACCGCGTCAGGTCATGCGCTTTTGATTACGAGCTTCCAGGAGACCAGCAATTCAGCGATCTTAAACTATTCAGCTCTTGCTGTTTCACCTGACGGCAGGCAATTCGTCTACAGCACGCCCAAGGGGCTTTATTTGCGCTCCGATGGATGAATTGAACGCGAAACTCATCCCGGGGACCGAAGAAAATACCTCACAGCCGGTTTTCTCGCCCGACGGCAAATGGATTGGTTATTTTGCGATCAATGATAAGAAATTGAAAAAGATCGCCATCAGCGGAGGCGCACCAGTCGTCTTTGTGCGATGTCAATACGCCTTTGAATGCGAGTTGGGGTGCAGATAACACGATTGTTTATGGAGATAGCAAAGGCATCATGCGGGTCTCCGCAAATGGCGGAGCTCCGGAAATGATTATTAAGCAGAACGACCGGACTGTATTTGGTCAATCCTAGAATCCTGCCGGATGGGAAAATCGGTGCTGTTTCAGACCGTCAAGTTGCCGATGGCCAGATCTAAGATTGCGGTGCAGTCGATCGAATCGAGAGAAGCCTAAGGTCTTTACCGAGGGGGTGAATGCTCGTTATCTGCCAACCGGACATCTGGTGTATGCGGTACACAAATAATCTCTTTGCCGTCCCGTTTGATCTTGGACAAGCTCGAAGTTACCGGCGGACCGGCCCCAATGATAGAAGATGTTTTTCGAAGAGCAGTAGTACACGCCCAATATGCCGTCTCCGATTCGGGAACACTGGTTTATATTCAGGCAAAAGCGGTGCACTGCATTGCCTCAGAAGCACTCTTGTTTGGGTGGATCGGAAAGGGAAAGAAGAACCAATTTCAGCCACACCCAACGATCTACCAGGCGCCCAAAATATCCCCGATGGAACAAAAGTGGCTTTGAGCATTGTTTCCGCAACCGGATCCAATTACGACATCTGGATCTGGGATCTTGTTCGCGAAACCATGACGCGCCTGACCTTTAATGAGGCAAGCAGCATATCCTCTTTGGACGCCCGACGGCAAGCGCATCGCTTTTCATGTCGAGCACAGAGCCAAAGACTGATATCTACTGGAAGGCGGCCGACGGCACGGGAGAGGAGGAGAAACTTAGTTCGGAGCAGCGGGTGTGGCATGTTCCATATTCATGGTCCCGCGATGGAAAAACCTTCTCCTGATGGACAGCACTCGATAGCCCGAGCAACCTCATCATCGAGGCTCTGTCGATTGAAGGAGATCGCAAGTGAAAGACACTGCTCCAGGGAAAATATGATGCGATGAACCGAAGATTTCACCCGACGGTCGATGGATGGCATATACCTCTATCGAGTCGGGCAAATCGGAAGTCTACGTCCGTCCATTTCCTGATGTGGACAAGGGTGGGAAATGGCAAGTCTCTACAAGCGGCGGATAAGGTCCGCTATGGTCGCCGGATGGCCGGGAGTTGTTCTATCGCAACGGCGATTCCGCCATGGCGGTTGCGGTACAACCCGGAGCATCCTTCCAGCTCGGAAAGACCGAAACTCTGTTTCAAGGGAAATATAGTGCTCTGGGACGTCAGCCGTGACGGCAAACGGTTCCTGATGGTAAAGCAGCCTGCGTCAGCAGAAGCCGTGTCCGAAGAAGATGTCCCGCGCAAGATAGTCGTCGTAGCCAACTGGTTCGAAGAACTGAAGCAACGGGTGCCGACGAAGTGACTGGATAGTCTAAATCCTTAGTGATTTGCCCGTAAGTCCCGAGAAAAAGTCCAGTGTTTTATCGGAAGCGCACTAATTGTACAATATTGCATAATTCCAGCCAAGTACCGGGTGCGCTTTCGATAAAACACTAGGACTTCGTGGGAGTTAGGCGGACCTGCAAGAAATCAAGCAAGCCCCGAGGTTCCACTACCAAGGCAGAATTGCAAAAGGCCGCCCCGGAGAGCGACCCTTTACCCCGAAATAATCGGGCACCTGTAAGGCTTATCTATAAGAGATAAGTTTTGTAATATACCAGCTTTACCTCTGCTTGGCCTTTGGGTCGAGAATGTATCCGGTGTAATCACTGGTGAATACAATTCCCCCATAATAACCAGTAGTGAGATAATCCATCTTAAGTAACAAACCTTCTAGTGATCCATGTCCGTGAAGTTCATATTTGCCTGTCGAGATACCTACCCCGTAGGAATCAGGGGGGTTGCCCTTCTCAACATAGTTTCCCTCCCAATAGCCATCACAACCTGACGGGTAGATCCTCCATTTTCCCCGAGAATTTGTTTCTCCGTCAGCATGCCCATTGCTGTTGTATTCAAAGGTTTCCCAGCCATTTAAGCGACTATCCGTTGAAACGACCTTCGCAGTAAAAGTAAATCCCCGAAGCATGGCTTGGCTTCCCGTAGGACATGGCAAGGAATTAATTTCTGGGTAACCAGAACAATTGACAGTCCCAGGGGTAAAACTGCCAATCGCTCCGGAGCCTAATAAGTCAAAGAAGTTTAATGGATCAAAATAATCCGTTGCACTGACTGTTGTTTTTTCAGCCGCTTGAACAGGAAAAACGACAAGCAGTATCAAAACGGCAATACTCAGTAAAGATGCTCTCGCTATTCTCATGGTCTCCTCCTTGAATTGAATGCTTTCTATTCTGTTATGGGTAAAATCGAGCTTAGATTCTTAACAGAAAATGCTGGACAACTTGAGAATTAGCCGCACTTGGGTTCCCTAATGGCGCGGAAAGCGGAGATAGAAAGAGGGACTGGAGTAATATAGAGCTTGTGTGTGTCCTTGTGATTGTGCGTGTAGCTATATTCGTATATCTAATAGATTTTATAGTCAAATAGAATAGTTCATACCATCCCGTTAAGGACTGGTTAAAATGCCACAACGTTAAATATAGCAACAGGTTTACACGATAATATGACCTGCATCGACTTCAATTCAGTTCTGTATGATGGTCTCCACTTTCCTAGAGGAGCCCGTCATGTACCAAGGCCGAATTGTCTTTTCGCAGATCATGGACCACTTGCCCGGACGTCATTTCAAAGCATGCGTCAATCGCTATCAAGGCGATCATCGTATTCGAACCTTTACCTGTCTCGATCAATTTTATTGCATGAGTTTTGCCCAGCTAACCGGTCGCGAGAGTTTGCGCGACATCGAAGCCTGCCTTCGTGCTGTTGGTCCCAAGCTTTATCACGCAGGCCTGAGGGCAAAAGTTTCGCGTACTACCCTGGCCAAAGCCAACGAACAACGCGACTGGAAAATCTATCGCGATATCGCCATGGCTCTGATCAATCGCGCGCGCATGCTTTATGCCCATCAACCTCTTGCAATGAATCTCAAGCGGGCAGTTTATGCTCTCGACTCCACCGTGATCGATTTGTGTCTTTCACTGTTTCCTTGGGCGCAACATCGCCGAAGAAAAAGCGCCGTCAAAATACATACGCAATTAGATCTGCGAGGCAATATTCCCGCGTTTATACGCGTTACAGGCGGTCAAATACACGATGTTCACTTCCTCGACCAGATCATGTTCGAAGCTGGCGCCTTCTACATCATGGACAAAGGCTATACCGATTTTCAACGCCTGTACCATATTCATCAGCAACAAGCCTTCTTTGTTATCCGAGCGAAAAACAATCTGAACTTTTTCGCGCCAAGCATCCTCATCCGATACTCAAAGACCGTGGCGTGCGAAGCGATCAAACCATTCGATTGACCGGTCCGAAAAGTTCGGAGTACTATCCCGAACGCCTGCGTCGGATTCACTACGTCGATACCGAACTAAACAAACGGTTCTTTTTCTTAACAAACAATTTCAACCTGTCCGCTTTGACCATTGCCCGGTTGTACAAACTTCGTTGGCAGGTAGAACTGTTTTTCAAATGGATCAAGCAACACCTTCGGATCAAAGCTTTTTACGGCACAACACCCAACGCAGTCAAAACACAAGTGTGGATCGCGATCAGTGTTTACGTGATGGTGGCCATCCTGAAAAAGGAACACGAATTGGAAGCCAGCATGTACGAAATTCTACAGGTTTTGGGCGTCATGCTTTTCGAGAAAACACCCGTAAAAAGCCTGTTTTCTGACGATTTTTACAAGTTTTCAAAGAGCAGTCCCGATAACCAGTTGAATCTATTCAACATTTAACGGGACAGTAGTATCATACCATGAATTAAATCAGTTGGTTCTGTTATGGCTTCCCCGGAATTTGGAGGGTGAAAATCGGACACAATTCCAATGGAGGCATTACTCGCCCGAAACCGTCTTCTTGGAGTAAAGAACGAGAAACACGCTTATGGGAAGTAGCCATCTTGGACGGGGATCGCATCACCTGCCTTCATAATTTCAGGGCAACGTGCGGGAAATATTACTTCAAAATTAAGCTGCCCCATTTTAAGTCTGTATACTCTGCCATTGTCTCCGCACTGTCTGCTATATTTAGCAGAGTTTAAGAAATCACCGCAGGGCAACTCGGATACACCTCACTGGATGAACAACAGCGAACAGTTTTGAAAAGAAGAACGGGCTGTTTTCGAGTGCTCACAAAAATAAATCAACAATTCTAAAGATTTGTAGGTAAGGATTTGGCCCTTTTATGACTCTTTTATATATAGAGGGGCATAAATTGAAATTTGGTGATTTGATATCCATGATAGTCGTCTCCGCTAAGTTGCTCCAGTATAGGACGCATCCGAGTCCATATGCGCTCTGCACCACATCAAGGCCCGCCCGCTCAGCACCATTTTCCTATCTCCACCTTTGGTCCCCCCTTCATAGGTTTATCTATATAGGCACGAGGGGACTGATGGAAATTCTGGGATTGGACCCATACCAATCCCAGACGCAATACCTCGAAGGAATTTTTCGAGATTTTCCTGAGCGGAGACGGAGCGGATACTTGTCTCCGCTTTGTCTCTTCTCTGTCTCCACTCAATGGGAAAAATCAGGAAAAAGTGGATACACAGTGGAGACAAGGCGGATACACGTCTCCACTTTCAAATTATCTATCATCAATCAACCGTTGAGGATCCGATGCCAGGCAAGCCATTTCAGTCGTGTTTGATTCCTTACCAGGTTGAGATCATCGCTCTGAGGAGCCAAAAGCCGCCCGTCTCCTATGCGCGGATCGCCGAGCTTCTCCGGGAAAAACATGGTCTCAGCATTCAAAGAGCCGCCATCGGCAAATTCGTCAAAGTAAGAGCCAAGGGTCGGAAGGTGTATTTCTTCAAGCGGGACAAAGAAGTCAAAAAGACTACACCCGCGCCTGCGGTCGCATCCAAAGCTGAACCGCAGCAAACAAAGCCCGAATGGGATTTCAAGTACAGCGAACGCTATAACCTGACTCGGCTGCCGCCTGAAGTTGCCGCGGCACGCCGCAAAAAACTAGAGGAGGAGGGACACTGATGTCGACAATTCTGTTTACGGCCGGGGCCAAGGGCGGAACCGGCAAATCTACTGCTGCGCGGTTTCTAATCACTTATCTACGGGAGCATGGTTTCGATCCTCTGCTCCTGGATCTCGACGACGAAAACCGGACACTTTCCCGTTTCTTTCCTGAAGCTATTCCAGTTCAGGTCAGGAAAACGTCATCCCATGATGTCCTGGTCAATAGCGCTCTGAATGGCAATTCCCTGATTTTTGCAGATATGAAGGCCGGCACTGGAAGAGAGGTGCTTGATTGGTGGCTTGACGTCCCCTTTGACGAGCTTCTGCCCCTGAACTTTCGATTTGTATGTATTGCGGCAATAACCAGCTCGCCTGATAGTGTCCAGTCTTTTTTCAACTGGGCGTCATCGTTGCGAAATCGTGTGACCTATGTCGTTTTCAAGAATCTCAAGGACGGAGATTACCTGCCGGACTATGACGCAAGCGACCAGGCTCTAAAATTTCGGGAGGGGTTCAAACCGCATCATGTCGTTATGCCTCGCCTGGATGAAGAGTATGTGACCGAATTGGAACGGCTGGACCTAACCATATCCGATGTGCTCCAGGCTTCCGATAGTGTTTCTCCCCGCGGCAGGAATATAAGCCCGCTTCTCAGCCAACTCATGGTGAGGGCTCGGCTACGGCGATTTCAACAGAACATCTATGCGCAATTCGACGCGATTTTTGGGGCGATGGGCTTTTAGAGCAGGGCTCAAAAAACAGCATTTTGGCAAATTAGCCGGGAAGTTTTTGGTTCCTATTATGCTCTATGCGACGAGGGCAGGGATTTGGGAGAGCAGAACGGCACTATGGCACCACGTGCCACGGTGGCATGTGGTGCTACGGTAGCACGCAGCGCTATAGCGCCACATGCTATCGCGACAACATACAAATTCACATTTATCATTGGAGAGAATCTAACCATGGAAATAAACAATCCTGAACTTCGGCAGTCAGATGGGAGAGCAAAGACAATGAACAAAGACAGAATCATCATTCCGGATCCAGGGAAATATTTCGACGGAAAAGATTGTTCCGATTATGGCCCAGGTGGCCGCTCTGCAGCTGGCCTTGGCTACTCGCCTCATCACCGAAAGCGAAGAGAACGGTCGGGACGACAGCGACACTCTCCTGACGGTTGAGGAAGCTGCAGCCAAGCTGAAATGCTCGCAGGACTGGCTGTATAGAAAATCAAAGAAGCTGCCATTTGCTGTCCGAGTGGGCCGGGGACTGCGGTTCAGTCTGCGCGGGATTGATGCGCATATATGTTCAAATATGGGTGCAGCCTGAACTGCTGGGAGCGCCGGCATCCCGCCGGCAAAGCTTTTAGAATTAGCATCGCGATCGCGCAAAAATCCTGGTTTGTTTGCGGTGTTTGTTTTGTCGTTGCCGGCGGGACGCCGGCGCTCCCAGGAGAATAAGCCATGTACTGGGGATGGGACGCTTTATCGCAGGCCGCGTAGTCCGTATTGGTGGATGCAGTATTGCCTGCGCGGCGAAGTCTTTCGAGAAAGCACGAAGGAATGCGAATTCGAGCGGGCTATGAAGGTATTGCGCCGTCGGCTGAAGGAAGTTGGCGCGGACCAGATCGGATTGAAGAAGTTTGCCGGCCCGAAGACTGAACGGATGACCATCGACCAGCTGCTTGATTTTCTCGAGGACGATCTGGAAATTCGAGAGAAGTGGACAGCGCAGGCTAAATCCAAAATCCAGCCGTTGCGGACGGCATTGGGGCGGATACCAGCCATGACTGTTACCGACGATATCATCCGCGATTACATCCGGGTGCGGCTGAATGGACCGGAAAAGGTGATTGCCGACATGAGACGAGAATTTCCGAGTCCCACCGCGGTTGCGCTCGCCCGGACCAACCGCCTCCGGCCTGTATCGAATGCCACAATCAATCGTGAGCTCGAGTATCTGCGGCAAGCCTACGCACTCAAGGTGCACGAAATAGGACCTGGTCCGATGATGCCAAAGCTCAAAGAACGCATTCGTGAAGGATTCTTCGATCGCGCAGACTTTGAAATCATCACGGCGAATCTGCCCGAGGACCTGCAGGATTTTTCTCGATGGGGCTATTTCACCGGATGGCGCAAGAGCGAGATTTCATCCTTGAGCTGGAGCGAACTGAGCATCGAAACCCGGCAACTCCGGTTGCGCGGGCAATTCACAAAAAATGGCGAGCCGCGGATGATACCGCTGATGGGCGAACTCTGGGAAATCATCGAGCGGCGATGGAAGGCCAGGCGTTATGAAGGGGAAAACGGCGAGACGATCCTGTCCCCGCTGGTCTTCTTCCGCGCAGAAGGGCCGCGGCGTGCCGAATCCAGGAGCTCCCGTGACAGAGTTTCGCAAGACCTGGAAAGCCGCCTGCGATGCAGCCGGGAAACCGGAGGCGCTGTTTCATGACTTTCGCCGGACAGCGGTCCGGAACATGATGCGTGCCGGCGTCGACCGAAGAGTGGCGATGCTGATCTCGGGACACAAGACAGAGTCGATTTTCGAGCGCTATAATATCACCGACGAACGGGACCTGGAGGACGCGGTTCGGAAGACCCAGGAATACATCTCCCATCTCCCGAAAAAGCGTTCGGAAATCCGAGAATAACGGGTTATTATAATGATGACTGACACAAAATCAGCACACTGGCCCTTTTCAGCGGTTTCCGGGCTTGTTCCTGTCATTCTGAATCAGTCGTTAGAGAGCGTAAAAAACACAGCTCAAATATCTGAATATTCGATGTTTGTAGCTGGGGTGTGGAGTGAAGGTTTTTGGTAGCGACGGATGGAATCGAACCATCGACCTTGGGGTTATGAATCCCACGCTCTAACCGACTGAGCTACGTCGCCACATAGTCCATGTAGATTGGCACAACAGGCCACTCATTTTGCTGACTTCCCGGCCGCATTTCAAGGGTAAAACATTATCAATGGCTCCGCCGGGAATGCCGCCGAGACGGCGAAAGTCGCATGGTTTTTGTGGGCGGCGAAGCATTTCGAGCGCGCACCTTGCCTGCGCTTTCAAGAAAGAATGCAAAAAAGGATTTTAGGCAGCTTTGGAAAGCGGCAGCGAACAGCCGCACATCTCCTAAAGCGCCCTGCGGGCGCCTCCCGGGAAAAATTGTTGGGCGGCTGTAGCCTTCTCTTGGGCGAAAACGTACTATGGGTTTGGGCAAGCAATAGCGCAAATAAACCGCCGAGGGAATAGGCTATGGCCGAGCAACCGTGGACTTGGAAGGTACCGGAATCCAGCGAACGCATTCAACGCACGATGAGCCGCCAGGACGCCCAGGAGAGAGTGTCGGGACAGGCCGCTTACACACGGGACATATACCTCCCGGGAATGCTCTACGCTAAAATCCTCACCTCGCCTTACGCCCATGCCAAAATCATACGCATGGATACGAGCCGCGCGGAAGCGCTGGTGGGCGTGCGGGACATCCTTAAGTTCGAAGATCCGGACATTGCCAAAGACATGCAGACCGGGGCAGACACGTCCGCCGCTTACAGCATTCCTACCCTTCCCGGAACAAGCGATTTCTATCAGCACCCCATGGGCGTCGTCGTTGTGGCCGACAGCGAAGAAATATGCGACCAAGCGCTTCGCCTTATCCAAATACAGTGGGAAGAACGACCGTTTGTCCTCGACATGGAGGAGGCCGCCAAGCCGGATGCGCCGAAGATTATGACTGAAGCGAAGCGCATGGGCTTCATGGGCTTCGGGGGGTCCTTCGGGGGATCCAAGGAAAAAAATCCCAATGTCATCGTGACCGAAGAAAGAGAAATAGGAAATGTCGAGAAGGGATTCGAGGAAGCGGACAAGCTCATCGAATACACCGTCACGCGAAGCATGAATTCGCCTGCCGGCGTCGAGGCGATGGCCTGCGTGGCACAATGGCGCGGAGATTTTCTCGACCTCTGGATCCATCACCAGCCCAATCCTCAAAGCGATCTCAGCTCTTCCGGCATGATGATGGGCATGCCTCCCTTCGGCGGCGGCATGCAGCAGCCTCCATCTTTGACCCACTGGTCCAAAATGACGGTGACCTTCCCATTTCAGGGCTCCTGGTTCGGAGGATTGGCCTGGCTTGCCTATTCCACATCCTTTGTCCGCCTTGCCGCCATCCTCGCCAAAAGAGCCGTCAACAAGCCAGTGAAGCTTCTCTACGATGAGAGCAGCTTCTACTGCGGCGGAGATGAGGCGGGGAAATACAACTGCAAGGTAGGAGCCAAAAAGGACGGGACGATCACCGCCTACCACTGGCACATGTTTGGCGCGAGGAATCCTGCCGTCGATAAGACCTATGAATGCACTAAAATCCCCAACATCCGCGGAACGCAGACCTGGCCCTTTACCAACCGAGGCCACCAGGCCTGTTTCAGGCATGGCGCCGCAGCCTGCGTTCCTCACACTGTGATGTTCGATCGCGTCGCCGCCGAATTTGGACTCGATCCGACGGAGGTCGCACTGAAGAATGACGGTTGCCAGGGCCATGACTGGGATTGGGTCACGCAATATCAAAAAGAGAACGGATTTCCCCAGAGACACAGCCTGGCGGAAGTCATCGAGCTGGGCAAGAAAGCCATCGACTGGGATAGGAAATGGCATACTCCGGGCGCAAGGAAGCTGGCCAACGGGAAAATGCACGGCATGGGCTTTACCTCCGTCAATGAGTGGCACTGGGGCGCCGGCATGATGTCGTTTGTCTCCAATTCTTTTGCCTGCCTCATGTTTCGTGACGGAAAAGTCACCATCATCGGAACGCGCTGCGATATGGGCATTGACACCGAGTCCGCCTATCGCCATTGCGTCGCTGCCGAACTGGGGCTGAAATATGAGGACGTGCTGATCCAGGAACAGCGGTCCGACAACAGCGCTTACTGCCTGGCCCAACCGGCCGGCTCGAGCGGGACGGTGAACGCAACGCCCCAGCTAGTGGCGGCAGCAAGAGAGATGAAGCGGCAAATCCTTGAACGCGCCGCGACGCCCATGCCCGGATTCATGTTTGGTCCGCCCGCAGCGTCCAAGCCCGCTTCAAATAAAAAACCGGAAGATTTCGACATTCAGGACAGCATGGTTTTCGAAAAGGCCAATCCGGACAAGAAGAGGCCTGTCAGCCAGGTTGCCGGCGGATTCATGAGCTCAAACCCCATTATCGTGCATCCCGAGGTCAACACTCCTATAAGCATGATGTCGAGCGGGATGTCGATGATGCAGCAGACGTATGTCATGGGCCGACAAGCACACTTTATCGAAGCGGAAGTGGACGTCGAGACCGGCGAGGTCCAGTTGACAAACGTGGTCTGCGTCAACGATGTCGGCCATATTTTCAACCGGCAGGGCGCCGAAGCACAGCAATACGGCGGCGCCGTCATGGGCATCGGGAAAAGCGCCACCGAGGAAAAAGTCTACTGTCCCAGGACCGGAGTCGGGCTCAACTTCGATCACATCAACTATCATTTCGGGACCATGAACGATTACCCGGTCGTCCAATGCTTTCTCAACGAAAGCCATACAGGCTACGGCACCTATGGAGCGTTCGGAATAGGAGAAAACATCGGCGCCAGCATGGCAGCGATCACATCGTCCGCAATCTACAGCGCAACGGGCAAATGGATCCTCGATTACCCGATCACGCCCGATAAGGTGCTTAAGGCGTTGGGGACAATATAACGAAGCTGCGCACGAGCTGTCGGCGGTCAGCTGTCGGCTGTCGGCCTTCAGCTATCAGCCCGAAAATTCGGGGTCGCTATCGGAATCGGAATCGGTATCGGTATCGCAATCGAGATCGCGATCGGCTTTTGATCTTCTCCCTCACGCGATAATAGTTCCGATGCCCGATGCCCGATTCCGATTCCGATAGCGACCTACATATTGACCTCAAAATTTTGCGAGAAAATGTCGGGGGTTCATATATCATCGGGACAAGAGTGGAGGAATATTCCCGATGGGTTCAGAAAAGCCGCGCTCCTTTTTCCTTTCATCCCTGCCGTTTTTCATCCTGGCTCATGCTACGCATCACCTGCTGACGGCTCTGCCGCAACCCATGCAGCCGTTCATGCAGGACGAGTTCGGACTGAGCAAAGCTCAGCTTGGAGGTGTTACTGCAGCCTTTTCCCTATCCAGCGGGGCGTCGCAGTTGCCCGCAGGCTGGCTGGCAGACCGTATCGGTCCTACATGGCTCATCACTATTGGCGTGCTCGGCGTAGGCATTGGCGGAGTCTTTGTTGGATTATCTCACTCGTATGCCATGCTACTCATGTTTCTCGTGCTTATGGGGCTTATGGCCGGCGGCTATCATCCCGCTTCAACGCCGC
Source organism: uncultured Acidobacteriota bacterium (assembly GCA_963761825.1). Lineage (GTDB taxonomy): Bacteria > Acidobacteriota > UBA6911 > UBA6911 > UBA6911 > UBA6911. The sequence continues at coordinate 2,837 of CAVXIH010000010.1, read as the reverse complement.
TCATATCCCTTTCTGTCCCCGCCAATCAGCGCGGGCGCGCCCTCGGGCTGCATCTCATAGGCGGGAATTCCAGTTTTTTCCTGGCACCGCTCATTGCCGGCAGTATCGCCGCAACCTGGGGATGGCGGGGAAGCTTTATCGCCTTGGCAATCCCAACTATTATTTTGGGATTCTTCTTCTTCCTCTATTTGAACAAGCGATACGGGAAAGCCCATATCGACGCAATGAAACAGAGGCAGATGGAAGAACGACCGCCACAGCCGGGCTACAAACGTCGGCTGATAGCTTTTCTGACGATGATGGTCATCGGCGGCGGCGCGGGAGCGACCGTCAATTCATTTCTGCCGGTCTATATCAAAGAAGTGCTGGGCGCTTCCAATAAGGTATCCGCCATGTCTTTGTCCATCATCTTTTCTTCAGGATTGTGGGCGGGACCGATTGGCGGGTGGATTGCAGACCGTATCGGAGCCACCCGAGTCATCATCGTCACGGGGATCCTCGGCGGCCTGGTGATCTTCGCCCTCAAGGAAGTCTCACTCGGCTGGGGACTCTGGATTGTTCTATGGGTTATGGGCATTATCCAGGCAGTACGGTTCCCGGTAACCGAAGTGTTCATCATGAATCAATCGCCCGCCAGGAACCGCTCAACAATTTACGGGATTTATTATTCGACCATGCAGTATACGGGCGCTATCTTCGCACCCATCATGGGTGGATTCATCGACCGCTTCGGCTATGCGAAGATGTTTAGTTTCGCGGCCTGGACCGTCACCGCGATGGCGGTGGTTACGGCGCTATTCATCTGGGACGCAAAGGACTAAGAGCCCGTCCAGGCAGGGGAAACCAGTGTATACGCCGGTTATTTCCATTTGGAGCGCGGCAAACGGGATTTTATGGATAACCTTATGGACCTTCGAAATACCAGAACTATCATCCTGAACCAAGGGGACGCCAACGAGAAACGCGAGGAAATCCGGCAGTATTTCCACGCCACGTACAGCCTCGACGAACAGCTTTACGAAACCCTGGCGTCGGAAAGCGCCTTCTACTTGAGGCCCGAGCCGCTTCGGCACCCCCTGATTTTCTATCTCGGACACACGGCGGCCTTTTATATCAATAAGCTGATTGTCGCCAAGGCCACAAACAAACGAATCAATCCTCGATTCGAATCGATGTTCGCGATCGGCGTGGACGAGATGTCCTGGGATGATCTTAATGCGGCGCATTACGACTGGCCGACGCTGGCCGAAGTCAAAGCCTATCGCGGCACAGTGCGTGCGTTTGTCGACGAAACAATTCGCACGATGCCTCTGGCGATGCCGATCCATTGGAACAATCCGTTCTGGGTTATCCTGATGGGCATCGAGCACCAGAGAATTCACCTCGAGACCTCGTCGGTCATCATTCGCCGCCTTCCGATCGAGACTGTCCGGCAGCTCCCGTTGTGGAGCATCTGCCCGTTGGCGGGAGAGGCGCCGGTAAACGAACTGGTGCCGGTCGCAGGAGGCGGCGCAGTTCTGGGAAAATCCAAAGACCACCCACTGTACGGTTGGGACAACGAATTCGGCCGCCAGGAAAACGATGTCTGGGACTTTTCGGCCAGCAGATATCTGGTTTCCAATCGGGAATACCTGAACTTCGTCGAAGATCGGGGATACGAGCAGGAGCAGTACTGGACACATGAGGGCTGGAAATGGATAGGATTTTCCCAGGCAAGGCATCCGTTGTTCTGGGTTGAGTCGCCTAATGGCTACCGTTTCCGTACTATGGCACAAGTCATCGACATGCCATGGGATTGGCCGGTCGAGGTCAATTATCTTGAGGCCAAGGCCTTCTGCAACTGGCTGGCGGCGAAAAAGGGGAAATCCATCCGGCTGCCAACCGAGGCTGAATGGGTTCGGTTGCGCGATTCGCAGGATATCCCGGACCAGCCGTATTGGCAGAAGGCGCCGGGAAACATCAATCTGGAGCATTGGGCTTCATCCTGTCCGGTAACCCATTTCCGGTTCGGCGAGTTCTACGACATCATCGGCAACGTGTGGCAGTGGACGGAGTCTCCGATAACGGGCTTTGAGGGCTTTCAGGTTCATCCCTACTACGATGATTTCTCGACGCCCACGTTCGACACCCAGCACAACCTTATTAAAGGCGGCTCATGGATTTCGACCGGCAACGAGGCAACCCGCGACGCCCGCTACGCCTTCCGCAGGCATTTCTTCCAGCACGCCGGGCTGAGATACGTTGAAACAAAGCAGCCGCTCACGATGCCGGAAGCGATGTATGAGACAGACTCTGCCGTCTCGCAATATTGCGAGTTCCATTTCGGAAAGCCTTATTTCTCAGTTCGCAATTTCTCCGCGCAATGCGTTGCGGTCTGCAACCGTTATATGCAGGGCCGTCCGCGACGTAAAGCCCTGGATCTGGGTTGCGCCGTGGGAAGAGCTTCTTTCGAGCTGGCGCGGGAATTCGAGCACGTCACGGGAATCGATTTTTCAGCCCGCTTCATCCGCATTGCGCTGCAGCTCAAGGAAAAAGGCGTTGCGCACTTTGAACTGGTGGAGGAAGGGGAGATCGTTTCGTATCACGAAGCCCGGCTGTCGGAGTTCGGTCTGGACCCGTGTGCGGACCGTGTCGAATTCGTTCAGGGGGACGCGACGAATCTTAAGCCGCAATTCACCGGCTTCGATCTCATTCTGGCCGCCAATCTGATCGATCGGCTTCAGGATCCGAGGAGATTTCTGGAGACGATTCACGAGCGGCTTCATCCCGGGGGAGTTCTCGTCATTGCCTCGCCCTACACATGGCTTGAGGAATTCACGAAAAAGGAAAACTGGCCG
>CAVXIH010000009.1:0-657392 GCA_963761825.1 uncultured Acidobacteriota bacterium | reverse complement strand
CGCGATGAGGGCTATGCCGCACCGTGTCAAGCCGACGTGGTTGGGATGCTCTCCCGTCGATGGTTTTGCAGGAAATCAGCCAAAAGCCTTCATACTTCTGCAATGTGTCCGAAATCAATTCGCAGAAATCTCATGTTATTCTGCGCCATTGCGTTGCTCCCTTGAACCTGCTCGGCCGAGACAAGCCCGCCCTGAAATATAGAATTCGCGATTATCACGGAATGGGAGGCGCCACGCCGGAAGTGCAGTTTCCCGTCGGTATTGAAATCACCATGGGCGGATTCACAAAAGATTTGAAAAACTTCGTTGTATGGCCGGGAAGGATTCAGCCGGAAGTAATGGACACCAAAACTCCTTCATTCGCCAATGCCACCGGCGACGCGGCAAAAATGCTCAAATACTGCTCAAACAGAGCTGAAGTCAAAATCAAGGAAGTCGATCGCTTTATGCAGAACATTGCGGAAATCCATCACACGATGGTCGCTGGAAACTATGCGAATGCGCTTCGAGATGAAATGATCCGGGTGAATGCCAACATCGTCGGGCCAATGGATGCGTCGGCCCCGGCTGTAAATGCCGGCGCTCCTTCCAAGAGCAAAACATAACAATCAGCCCACGCAAGGCCGCGAAGCTGTTAAGAAATAACTCTTCGCGGCTTCGCGATGGATACTCGGCTTGATCTCCACCCGGATTTCAGGTGGTGAGCCAGAAGTCCGGGAGGTAGCAGATTGCCACTTCGTTCCCCGAGGTCGTAACCGTCCCGTATCCGAAGACGATCCCGAGGCGAATCGAGGAAGACCGCCATCTGGCTTCGACCCGGTTGGAAAATATCTGCTGCCAGCCCGATATGTTGGAATCGGTTTCAAAGACGATGACTCCGGATGCGTTTTTCACGAGCGCCCGTCGACCCGGGAAACGGCTGGTCGGAAAAGACTCCGGGCAGTCATTTGCCAATCCTCACGCTTGCGTTTTGCTTGCATCTGGAGGTTGCACAGGTTGGAATAAGTTGGAATTTCTTACAGGAAAACGCGTAAGTCTTGTGTTTTCAACGGCAGAACCGAGCTGGCAGTCAGGAGGTCGCGAGTTCGATCCTCGCCAGCTCCACCAACAACCTCTTCTAATCATTCCACTTAGAGTTGCCGTGTAAAGCGTTGCGCCTCCTTGTGCCGGCTCACTTTGTTGGCGAAATTGGTTGGCATACAATCCGGCGATCAGGGGAAAATGGAAAGACTATTGTTTTCTATAGCTCCTTTTTAATTCCTCAAGTCCCAATTCGTCAAGCACCCAGTCGATATCAAGATTCAGGCATGGATCCTCATGGTTCCTTTTTTCTATGCCATGAACGTGGAGCTTCATCAGGTCGATGAGCTTCGGCCTGAGGCTTTTGTTTTTGGCCGCCTGTCGCGGTGTTTTGTTTTCAAGCATCGGTACCGGGGAATCCATAAATTGCCGGTAATGCTGTTCATGGAACTTGCTCAATACCTCAGCCCGGACTTCAGGAGGAATTTCTTTTCTCTTCCATCCTCCCGTCTATATCTGATTCGATACGCTGTTCTTCCCTATCATTCAACCTCCTGCGCAGTTCCTCTTTCAAATCATTTTCTGTTTCTGCCTGAAAAGTGATGCACGCTCCCAGATATTTTTCTATCATTTTCCTGGCAAATCGGAACTTCTGCGATCCAAAGCGATCACTTCAAGCGTATCCGCCAATAATCTCAGCCGTCCCAAGCTGCCCACGCCGGAACTTTCATCGCTATGCTGAAACAATGCCGGCATCTTCTTTTCCAGCTTCTTGGACTCACCCCTTCGCACCCACGAATATTCCATCACCCCCTGGGTCTCGGACTCCTCCAATTCAAACTCCGGCTTCATCGACAATACCTTCGCGATTTCATCCCGCGATATGTTCATCCTGTAAACAGCCTTCCATTCGCTCACATCGAGAGAATCAATCATGCTTTCTCTTCGTTTCAGCCCCATCGGTAGACGAGCCTGCATGCCTCTACGAAATGCCTGCGCAGGTAATCCCGAATCGATAAGCCCTGCGCCGCTGAGCGCGTTTCCATTTCCTGCATGAACGATTCGGTGAGTTCATGCTGCAGTTCAATACCGGTGGGCCCCACTCGGAAATAATGCGGAAACGGACAGACCATGTTCAACGACCGGGAGAAACGGCCGTATCGCGCAGCCATGTTTCGGTCATAAACCGTAAACGGCTTTTTCTCCGGATCAAGCAGGTCGATGCACAGGGTTGCAGTATCGTTGATTTTGTCCTGAATCTCCAGGATGGCCGGATAGGTCTTGCGCCTGAAAACCATCATTGTGCGTTCGTCATTATTCAAACCTTTCCAGCCCTCCTGCTCCCAGCAATCTGCGAGGCACATGCCATCCCTGAACGGCTCCCAGAACAGCTTGGCATGCATCAATAAAGGCGCCGCATCGGAAATGGCATATTCATCCACGTTGCCTTCAAAGAGCACGTATTTGCGCAGCTCGTTTTTGAATGAATGCTCGTTATAAGAGTAATGATCCGCTACATATCCAAAGCATTTGGTGCCCCATGATCCATCGAGCTTGAGCCATTCATCGTAATTGTTCACGCCGAAGGGATTGTTTGGACATCCGGCGGAGCATTGTATGGCACTGTTTCTTTTTGATCCGCAGCAGGGGCCGCAGATCATGCCGCCAAGGGCGGGACAATTACGCTTCGCACCGCTGCCGTTGCAGGAAACACAAGTTGTTTTGTTCATAAATCGATTACTTTCTTGTTCTATTCTTCTCGTCTTCAATATTCATAGTCCGGAATAATTCTATTTCAACAGAAGCTTACTCAATTCCTTTCAACAACCCGGGAATCTATTCTGGAGGAATTAGATATTACCCTCTTTATTACCCTCTTTTAAGGGTATTACCTCTTTTTCGCCACTCGGCCCCGGGGCCGCGCCCCAGGCATTCCACGATGCCTTGGTCCCGGAGGTTGCGAAGAGTTGTGCGGACCATATCCCGGCTCACACCGGGGCAGGCGTCTTCAAGTTGGCTTAAAGAGAATGATCCGCGGAATTTGCCAATAGCTGCTTCGATCATCTGTGTTTTGGCTCCTCGCGGACTCTTGATTTGGCTGAGACGACTCTCAAATTCCTTGTATGCCGATTTGATGATGAAAAGAAGGTAATTGATGTATGGCCAGGGATCATGCTTCCCCTCATGCCAGCCGACAGAGCTCTGTTCGAGAGTCTCGTAGTATCGTTCCTTGTTTTCTTCTATCAGTCTCTCCAAGCTGATGTAGCGCCCCACATCGTATCCAAGGTGGTAGCACTGAAGCAGAAGCAAAAGACGAGAAACCCGGCCGTTTCCATCGCGGAATGGATGGATACAGAGGAAGTCCAGATTGAATGCGGCCAAGGAAATCAGAGGATGGATAACTTTCTCCTCCATGCCCCGGTCATAAAGCGAAATCAGTTCCTTCATAAATGGCTTTGTCTGTTTTGGAGAAACAGTTTTGAAGCGGACTCTAACTCGGCCATCCGGATATTTTTCAATAATATCGCCTTCTTTTTCTTTTAGTTTCCCCGCATCGCCGGTTCCGCTCCGGCACAATCGATGCAGGTCAAGGACGGTTTTCATGGAAATGGGCAGGTTGGCGGTGCTTTCGTGGATTTTCCTGAGAGCGTCCCTATAGCCGCGAACTTCCTCTTCATTTCGATCTCGAAGAGGTGGTTTTCCAAAGATGATCGTTCCAACTCGCCGCCGGTCAATTTCTATCCCTTCGATTCGGTTTGAGGAGACCGCACTTTCAATCAAAGCATGTTCCCGCAGTGCCCGCAATTTTTGTGGAGCTTGACGAACAAACAAATCCTGTTTGCCGCGTGACTCTCCAAGATCGGCCAGGTACCATGCCGTCGCCGCCGGGATTGAAGTAATACCTGCATAGAAATTCTTCAGGGTGTTCATATCTCGATTATCTTTGTTTTATCTTGATCTCAATGGTTCTATGGCTAACGAATGGGATTTTACCTCATAACGGTAATCCACGGCTTAGAAATGTGTCCCACCTTGTCGGTTGATCTGATTGCCCGATACTTATCTCGCTTTTCCCGCTTATCTCGCAGGCTGGGATATCCGTAAATTGGCGTTGAGAATGCGAAATTGCTGGAAAAATCTTGGGGGTTATTTGGGGGTAAATGGGAGGTAAAAACGGCTTTTCGTGGACAATGTGGACAAATCAATGATCCTAATGATCAGCCAATATCCATGAGGGATATCGCGAAAGCGTTGCATTTTCACGATTTGCCAAAAATCCCCCTGCACGGACTGGCAGTCAGGAGGTCGCGAGTTCGATCCTCGCCAGCTCCACCAATAAAACAAAGCATTTACAGCATTCAACCAAATCCCCAAAAGTCCAATAGGTAGCATATAGGCAGCGGGAGTATCCGCTGGTATGTGCACTTCGCGCTGTTCGGCTGCGGGTTCGCTACTCCTATTTTTGACGGGTTGTGGGGCATAATTCCCGGCTCAGCGGGAGTGTTTTCGCCCGGTTGTCGCCTCCTGGTGCTCCCGTAAGAAGAATGCATCCGATTTGAATCAGCAATGATCAGATGCCGCGATACCGTAGCTTTTGCGGGGTGAGGAAGTCAATATTCCTTAGTCTCCTTTTTTCGGGACAACGAAAACAGCCCGCTGATTGCACGCGGGATTGCCCCTGGCTTTCATTGAAACCTCAACTCCATTACTTTTTCTATGTTTACCGATCAAGTTGTATTACATTAGCCCCATCCGATTGACCCAAATTTCATTGCATTGAACCGGCTGTCGACGTGGAGGAGGATCCCTCATGATCGGCAAGACACTGGAATCATCAGTGCATCAGCGCGCATTTCGTTTTCCCGGCCATGCCGCTTCCCAGGAATTTGCCCATTTAGCTGGGATGGGACTCGAAAAGAATTGCCACAAAAATCCCAAATCGTTATGTGAAGAGGGACCAGTTGCGGAGCATCTATGACAGAAACAAAGCCGAAAAAGACCGATTTCTGGGACATTTTTAGTCCATATATGGATTACCTGGAAAATGTTTTAGGCATAAATTTGGACAACCTTGGTCCTGTAATACCCCTGATAAAGAGTCCCGTTCTGGTAGTTGGGGCCGGCCAAGGCTTGCTGATAAGCGAACTGCGCCAGAAGGGATTTACAGCCGAAGGAATCGACCTAAGCCCCGAAATGGTCGCTGCTGCGGAGAGGCGCCGGGGAATCAAGCTTTTCCTGGGCAACGCAAACAACATGCCTTTCGCTACAGGCCAGTTCACGACAACAATTGTTGCAACCGGGGTGATCGATTTCCTGGAAGATTCAGGTCAAATCGGCGCCATTGTCAACGAAGTCAGACGCGTCACTGAAGCCCAGGGGGAGATCCTTGTGGCTCTATTCGGCTTTACTCCGAAAGCCGAGGAGCTGCTCAAATATATCGGCATCCTGTCTGACAACAAGCTCAATCTTAGGATGTGGCTGCAGATCATTGCCGGCTCGAAAAGCCCTCCCAAAGAAATCATTGCGATTATCAGGAAGGATCCAGGCAAAAGCGTGCCCGGTCTTCTTCTCCGGGCCGTCAAAGCCTTTTTGTCCATGCGAAAAAGGGCAGGCGCGCGGGTCAGAGCATTGAGAGAGCTGAAAAGACAGGTGAAGAGCGGGAACCTCGAGAATCTCAGTATCATGACCGATCATCTTCCCGAGTGCATGTTTATCAGGAGCAGTGCGCAAATCCGCGATCTGTTCGGAAGGCTGAATTATCCCCCGCGAAACATTTTCGTGTTCGATAACTGTAAAATTGTCCAGCTATGAGGGAAAGCTGAGTGCATGTTCAGGCATTTTAGATGTTCTGATTTTGTGGAGATTGCCATGATTGGCAAGACGCTGGGCCATTATCAAATTTCTTCCCAGCTCGGCAAGGGCGGCATAGGCGAAGTGCATCAGGCAAAGAACCAGAAGCCTGCGGCGAAAATCACAGCCGTGGGGCAGTTGTCTTAGTTATTGATTCTATACCCCTTCAATGAGCAGAGAAAAGGAGCAATACGAAATGGCAGACACGAGCGTTGATGGATCTCATGGATCAAACGTAACACGCCGCACGTTCGTCGCAAGAGGAGCGGTGGGAGCGGCAGGACTGTTTGCGTCGCTCCGTCTCGGTGAAAGTCCATCCCGTGCAGATGTCTCGAAAACGGGATCGATCGACTTTCCCCGTGGCTTTCTTTGGGGCGTGGCGACGGCCGCCCACCAGGTGGAAGGTAACAATGTTAACAGCGACCTGTGGCTACTTGAGCACCTGAAGCCAACGCTATTTACAGAGCCTTCCGGTGATGCCTGCGATCATTATCACCGCTATAAGGACGACATTGCGCTTGTGAAGCGCCTCGGCTTCAATACCTACCGATTCTCGATCGAGTGGGCTCGCATTGAGCCTGAGAAAGGCTTCTTCTCGATCGCCGAGCTCGAGCACTACCGGCGCATGCTGGCCGCCTGCCACGAGCAGGGTCTGACACCGATGGTGACCTTTTGGCACTTCACCGTACCCAGATGGTTTGCCGCAATCGGTGGCTGGGAGCGGACTGGAGCGGACGATCTCTTCGCACGCTACGCGGAGCGTGCAGCGAAACATCTCGGCGACATGATTGGCGCTGCCACGACATTCAACGAGCCAAACATACCCATGGTGCTTAAATGGGGGAGCCTTTTTCCGAAGGATGTACTCACGGCGGCGGGAGCCATGCTCCAGCAAGCTGCTCATGTGACGGGTACTGATCACTTTTCGGATTTCCTTCTCGGCGATGCCAACAAGCAGCGCGACGTCATGTTGCCGGCGCACTACCGAGCGATCGCGGCCATGAAGGCGGGACCGGGCAAGTACCCCGTGGGTGTGAATATTGCGATATCGGACGACCAGGCCGTCGGTGCCGATAGCCAGCGGGATGCCAAGCGAGCCACCCTTTACGGCCCATGGCTCGAAGCCGCTGCGAAGAGCGACTTCGTGGGCGTACAGACTTATACTCGCTCCCGCGTCGGCAAAGATGGCGACTTGCCACCTGAGGCAGGCGTGGAGCTTACGCAGATGGGATACGAGTTCTGGCCCGAGTCTCTTGAGCAGACCATCCGTTACGCTGCCCAGCACGCGAAGGTGCCTGTTTACGTGACGGAAAACGGTATAGGGACTGAGGACGACACACGCCGCATCGAATACACTAAGCGAGCCCTTGCCGGCGTCGCCGCCTGCCTGCGCGACAAGATCGATGTCCGTGGGTACATACACTGGTCGCTGATGGACAACTTCGAGTGGAATTCCGGCTACCGCCCCAAGTTCGGCCTCGTTGCCGTCAACCGCGATACGCAAGAGCGGACGCCAAAACCGAGCGCAAAGTGGCTAGGAGGCATCGCGAAGCGAAATAGTTTCTGAGAAGGCCTATTACGAAGGTTCTATTTGAAAATGACACTCGCACCCGGCACCAAACTCGGCCCATACGAAATCCTCGAGCGCATCGGCGCGGGAGGGATGGGGGAAGTGTGGAAGGCGCGGGACACGCGCCTGGGCCGCATCGTGGCGATCAAGAAGGTCAAGGAACAGCACAGCGAGCGCTTCAAGCAGGAGGCAAGAATTGTTTGAGCATAATCGGTGGACGGAGTTCCCAATTTTGAAAGGGTTCTTTATTCAACCTATGTACACCAAGCCCCAATGGGCGATTTCCCAAGAATATTAAATGGAGATTCCTATGAAACAGATAGCCTATGCTGTTGCATTGATGCTGATATTTGCGTCGGCTATGCAGGCGCAATCCCCTCAACCTAGTCCGGAACAGAAAGAAGCTGCTCGTGTGTGCCGGCGATTGGACATATACCGAAGAGAGACGGGACGGTGCATCGGAACCTTGGTATAGGGTGGCTGGCAGCATGCGAGTTCGGACAATATTGGGGGGCTTTTTCACCGAGTGGCGTGGAAAGGAAACGGTTAAGGGAAAAGAAATGGAGGGGGTGGAAATCGGAGGATACAACCCTGCGAAGAAGACGATTATTACCTCCTTCTTTTTGAGCGATGGGAGTCTCGGGCAAGTCACCTCCGGCACTTTTGTCGGCAACAGATTGGACGTGAAATACACGGTTACTGGGGCGGATGGTAAGACATCTGAAAACCGCAATGCCTGGACTTACGCAGCCGACGGCATGTCGGTCTCGGGCCAGGGAGAGCGGCTGATCGATGGGAAGTGGGTCCCAATTCGCAAAATGTCTTTTACCAAGATCAAAGGCGCAGACAAATAAGAGATGCAGGCGCTAAACCCAACGGCACATGCCTGCCTTACGGGATGAACGGGATTTGCTTAATAAAAAATAAGCGCAAAACTGCGCTACCACGCCCTGCTGCGCAAAATGAATTTGGAGCCGTGAACGGAGCATTATGAAACCAACGCCGATGATTCAGTGCCCGAAATGCTCGGCGCAAAATCCGCAGGATAGCCGCTTCTGCAATTCCTGCGGACAGCCTCTCAGCACGCCTTCCCAGATGCCCACGGTGGAGGCTCCTGCGGCAGAAGCTCCGAAGACGCGGCGGAAACGCCCCACGTTGCCAGGATAATCTCATCCGACTCGATCCCGGCGGGAGGATTCACTCCCGGAACGATCCTGGCCGACCGCTACCGCATCATCGGGCTGCTCGGCCGCGGAGGGATGGGCGAAGTCTATCGGGCCGACGATCTGAAGCTGGGGCAGCCCGTGGCATTGAAGTTCCTTCCGCCCAAACTCGCCGATGATCCCGTGCGCCGGGAGCGCTTCTTTGCCGAAGTGAGAATCACGCGGCAGCTGTCGCATCCGAATATCTGCCGGGTTTACGACATCGCAGAAATCGACGGACGGCACTTTCTCTCGATGGAGTTCATCGACGGCGAGGACCTTGCATCGCTGCTCAAGCGCATCGGGCATCTCACGAACGAAAAGGCGCTGGACATCGCACGGCAGCTTGCGGCGGGACTGGCGGCCGCGCATGAACGCGGAGTGCTGCACCGCGATCTCAAGCCCGCCAACATCATGCTCGACGGGCATGGGCGCGTCCGCATCACGGATTTCGGCCTCGCCATCGCGGCGGAAGACGAAACGCAGGCGGCCGAGATCGCCGGCACGCCGGCCTACATGGCGCCGGAGCAGCTGGCGGGCAAGGGAGCGACGGTCCGCAGCGACATGTACTCGCTGGGACTGGTGCTGTACGAGATCTACACCGGCAAGAAGGCCTTCACGGCCACGACGCTTGCCGAGTTGCGGCAGCAGAAGGAAACGCACACGCCGAGAGCCATATCGGAACTCCGCGAAGGAATGGATCCGGTTGTGGAGCGGCTGATCCGGCGCTGCATGGAACGCGATCCGAATGCGCGGCCTTCGTCGGTGGCGCAACTGGCGCTTGCGCTGCCGGGCGGCGATCCTCTGGCTGCAGCGCTCGCAGCGGGCGAAACTCCGTCTCCCGAAATGGTGGCTGCATCCGGAGGGAAGGAAGGGCTTCGTCCTGCCGTAGCCTGGGGACTCCTTGCTTTCATAATCGTTGGGACGCTGGCAATCATGGCGATGAATGACCGCATCATCGCTGCACCGGCGCATACCCTTTGAAAAGTCTCCGGATGTTCTGGTCGAGCGTTCTCGGGAGTTCCTTAAGAAAGCTGGGATATTCGGAGAAGTTCGCAGACAGCGCTTATGGTTTTGTGGCAAATTCCGATCTCCTGCGCTACATCGAAGACTCGGACAAGACGGCGAATCGGTGGAAGAATCTGGACGCGAAAGCGATCCTTTTCTGGTACCGGCAGAGCCCGCGTCCGCTCGAGTGCCCTACTTCACCGTCAGGCTCGTCAGCATCTGACAATCCCCCTTTGCAGTATTCGGGAGAGGTTCTGGTCATGCTGGATACCGAGGGGCGCCTGGTATCGTTGCGTGCGTGCCGCCCAGGTGCAATCATCCGACGGGACTGCGCCGCCCGATTGGACGCTCTTTTCGCGGAAGCGGGTCTTGACCTCTCCCAATGGACGCCGTGAGGTCTCAATGGAGTCCGCCCTTCCTATGCCGACACCAGAGCTGCATGGCAAGGCTCGCTTCCGAACCGGCCCGGCACTCCCGTTCGGATCGAAGCGGCGGCGCTTCAGGGGAAACCGGTCAGCTTTGAGATCATAGGTCCATGGACCCGGACGGCACAGATGGAGAGTTCTTCAGCAGTATGGACGAGAACGATATAGGCATCGGTGTGATTCTTGTCCTGGTCCTCGTGCTCCGCCATTGCTGGCGGGACTCTTCTTTGCCCGGAGAAATCTGCGGCTTGGCCGGGGGGATCGCCGCAACGCAACCCGTCTGGCGTTTTTGTCATCGGTCTGATTATGCTTGTCTTTGACTCTCGGAACGCATCATCGTTCTGACGACTTGGGAGGTCACCTATTTCTCATTTGCAGGCTATCTCCCTTCTTGTGGCCGGTTTGTTCTGGGTTCTCTATATGGCGATCGAGCCTTTTGTGCGCCGCCGGTGGCCTCAGGTTCTGGTTTCCTGGACGCGTCTCTTATCGGGAGATTGGCGGGATCCGCTCGTTGCGCGCGACGCGTCTCGTCGGATGTGCGTTAGGGGTATTGCTTGGTGCCTGTCCTATGCTTTGCGGAATTCTCATTCCGTCCTGGCTTGGATATCCGGAACCTCACTCGCTGTCGGAGATTCGATTTCGCAACTGTCGGAGGCCGCTTATTTATCTCAATTGTCTTGCTAAGCTCGTCGCGAAATTTTTGCTGAGCCTGGGACTACTCTGTCTTCTTTTCTTACTGCGGGTTTTGCTGAGAAATGAAAAAGCGGCTATTGTCTGTGTGGGTGCTCTTTGTGCCCTATTGGCGGCATCTGAACAATCCTTGGATCATTCGCAGTATGCTTTGGTGATGTATGCCTTGATGCTTTTCTGTGCTGATGCGCTTCGGACTTGTGGCATCTGCGTTCTTGCCTTTTGTCGAACCAGTGCTCATTACATTTCCGATCACCTTCGATGCATCCGCCTGGTATTCCGGCTACGGCTTTGCTGCTCTCGCAATATTTGCGGCCATTGTTCTCTATGCCTTCCGCTTTTCGCTCGGCGGCCGCCCGCTCATCAGCGCAACGCACCTGGATGACTGACGGATTGCGCCATAAACGTGCTTCCTTGTGCCGCCGAAATTTGTGCTGAAGCCTACGCCGCTATAGCTCGAGCTCCTTTCACGGACGATTTTTATTTTTCCGCCTGTTTGTTCCGGTCCACCCCCCTGAATGGGGGGGGATGGAACGAACGGAATTTCCGCGGACAGTTCAGTTTGTTTCTCAAGCCTGGATTTTAGAGCTGAGACCGACAAAAGCAGTGCCTCAATCATGATTTTGAAGCCTGCTCGCTGGTGACTCGAAGGTCAATATTACCAACGCGGACGGGATTTTGGCAAATCACAGGCGCCGCGGCTTCGGCCAGAAAATATCACCCCAAGCAGCCTTCTTTCTTGCCACCCAAAGATCATACTCAGCTTGTATCCGAACCCACATTTCTGCTGTTGTTCCCAACACCTTTTCAAGAGTCAGAGCAAAATCCGGCGAAATAGACCTCTTGCCATTACTATTTCATTGATCTTGCGGGGAGAGCACCCGCACTTCTCGGCAAATTGTGACTGATTGAGGTTGAGTTCTTTCAAATAAACCTCACTCAACACCAGACCCGGATGCATCGGTTTGGGATTGCTAATCATACATCACCCTTTGTGATAATTTTCAATTCCTACATCCAAAAACTCACTGTTTTTGAATTTAAACGTAATACACCAGGGAAGCTTTATCGTAACGCTCCACTCATCTCTTCGGTTCCCATTAAGTTTGTGGAGACGAATGTTGGGAGGCTGCCCCTTTATTTTTAAGTCACTTAGCTTGCTGGTGCTGTGCATAATGGTCAAGAGGCCTTGGCGCGAATCCATAAATCCTGCGGCAGCACCCTCGATTTATCTGATTCCCATATTTCGTTAGCCGTTCTATTGGCAAAATTGCGAATCATTACGCACTCCGGTTATTACACTATACCATATAGTGTAATAAAGGCAATAGGAGATGGACAGCAGGATGAAACCTGTTCATGGCGAATGATGATGAAATGGATTTCGATTGAAAATGTGTCAGAAAGTACAGGTTGTGTCGATAGATTGAGTCGTCAAAAAGCCTCTTTGGTGGCATGCAACTCGATTGATCTCAAGTAGTTATGTACGCACGAAGGGAATTTTTATTTTATATCTTTATGAATTTTTCGGATTAAGGTCGGTATCGCGGATGATCGGAAGGAACTCTAATCATAGGAGTTTCCCTGGGCCGCCGGGCAAATTGGCATGCCGGACGCAACTGACGTGAAGCCCGGTGGCGGTCTGGAAGGCAGGCCGAAGCATTCGAGTATTTTCCGAATGGCCTCAGGTTGATTGATGTCGCACGGAACCCGCATGCGGCTGCCGCATGCAAGACATATAGAATGGAAATGTAAAATGAAACCTAGAATTACCTGCCTATTTTTCGGTCTCTTTCTGCTTTTTAGTAGCAGCGCATCTGCATTGAACTATCAACAGCATTTCAGCAATGAAGCGAGTTTTGAAACCCTTGAGGAGGCTCGCCTCAACGGCCCTGCCTTGCTTGCAAAATTGACCGGCCGCACGTATGTGCCTGATCCCGCCCTTGATACCTATCCAGTCGGCACCACGTTTGTATACCGCTCCGCCAGGATGTTCACCAACTTGAGTGCAGCCTCACGTATGAATACAAACATCCTGGTCTATACGGACAAGTCCTTCAAAAGCAAGGATGAAGCGCTTGCCTTCCTAAAGGGTCTTGGCCTGACCGACATCATCGGGAAGGCCTTTGGCAGTGTGATACTGATTACTCCAATCGATAAGGAAAAGGGATTCGGCATTGCAGACCAAACCGCTTATTACCAGCTTCAGTCCGCCATGTTCAATGTCGGTTACTCCAAGAGAATTAAAAATACAATGACCTATTATGCCGATAGTGCCTATTACGGTGGAGTTACGTATCGCTACTTGATCGGCCTGAACGGCGGGGCCACGTTCATCAATAATTACATATCCAGCACCTTCGACTATATCACCCGCGTTGCCGGTGTCCTTCTTGTTGGCGGAGATATGGAGCGTATCCGTGAAGTAGCCTCTTTTGTGCCTTCGTATCTTGTAAACGCGCCCGATGCCGTCATTGGGAAATACAGGGCCGCCAACGCAACGGATGCCTGGGGTACGCAGGGGGACCTGAAGTACTACTTCAATCAGGCACAGCCGCTTCAGAGGGTGATCGTAGCTTCCGGGAACAATCCGGACATCCCGTCCATCGTCAAGGACGCCTATGATCGGCTGTTTACCAAGGCACTTCGCGTTCCTGTTGTCAAATCCAATCTCTATACAGCGTCTACTCCATATGCAGACTATAACTTTAATGCAGCGCCCTACTCCCTGGGTAAGCGCAATGCCATCACAGATGGGGTGACAGCAGACAAGGTTTATGTGGTCGAGCATCAGGAGGCCCGCTTCAAGGATATAGTTTCGGAAACCGGCGAATACCTGGATACGTGGTATGAACTGCTCCCTGAGGAAGTAAAGAACAACACGGCGCCAAAACATTCAGTTCCGCTTGTCCTGGCAAATCATGGCGGCGGCGACGATCCCCTGCAGTATCTTGATGAAATCGGCATGCTTAATCTTGCTGGCGAAAAACGGATTGCCGTTGTAGCCCCCTTCCATTCGAATGTGACAAATCTCCTGAGTGATGTCTTGCCAAAATTGGTCCGGTATATGCTGGACACGTATCCTGCGCTTGACCCGTCGCGTGTGTATAGTACCGGTTACTCCATGGGTGGCCGGGCCACCATGGCGGCGCTCAGCGGGAACGCCAGAGTCTTTGCTGCCGCCGTTCCCCAGGGCGCTGTAACCTATCTTGCAACGGAGGATCAGGCAAAACAGTATGCTCACACGGATATCCCGATCCTCTTCACAACCTCCACCTACGATTTCCATATGGACGAGGCCACCCTCGCCCTGCGCTTAAGCTACTATTTCGGCATGAAGGCCATCACTTTCGACTATACGACGTTGATCAACCAGTACCTTGGCTACAACGGGATGAATCAGGTTCAGTTTGACTTCGCTGCCTATCCCATGAGCGGATTCAAGGGCGATGCGTATGAGAGGGTGATGCTGAACAACGAGTATGCCAGCCATACCTGGACGATCAACAACAGCGATGGAGTTCCCATGGTGGGGTTGAACGTCACCGAATTTCTGCCACACGGCCTCTATCAGGAGTACGCCGGCATCTTCTGGAACTTTGCGAAGCACTACTCCAGAAACCCTGAAACCGGCAAAATTGTATACAACCCCTTTGTTGATTAAGGCATGGGAAGAGGAGTTATTGTGAGAAAATCTGTTACTGGATTCGCCGCATTATTCGCTGTAATTTTCCTGGCGGTGGGTATGTTCAGCCTAACGCGGGCTGAGGCAACATACTCCTACATGAACTACTTCAACCGTCAAAAAAACACGGCGACGTTCGAGCTTCTTGAAGAAGCACGTCAGAGTGGACCTAAAGCCGTTGCATCCTTGTATGGAAACGGGGAAAAGCAATTTAAACCTCATCCCGCTTTGGAAAAATTTCCTTCGGGAAGCGTATTTGTATATCGTTCAGCAAATCTCTACGGGGGGCAAACGGCCGCTCGGAATAATACGGCTGTGGTGGTTTTTGCTGAACGCTCCTTCAGGGGAAAAGACGAGGCGCTTGGCTTCCTGACTAAACTGGGATTGATTAAGCAAATCAGTTCAGTGACAGGAAGCATCATTCTCATAACGCCCGCTGATCCCCGCGTCGGCTTTACCAAGACAGATCTAAAAAACTATTATACGCTGCACGGCGTCCTGTTTACGCAGAAGGCTTCTGAACGGACAAATAAAGGAATAATTTACTATTCTGACGCAGAATACTGCGGCGCTCACGGCAAGGTGTATTTTATTGGCATCGAAGGCGGTGCGACTTTCATCAACAATTACATCGCGCCAGGCCGACATGACTGCATCGGTCTGTGTGCTGGCCTGATGCTGATTGGAGGTGAAATGGAAGCGTCCGTGAAGGTCAGCAAATATGTACCCGCCTATGTTCTCAATGGCTCTCAGACTGCCGTTGAGCAGTACCGCAAGGTCAACGGGACAGACGCATACCGTGTTGAGAATGGTATTGAAGTGTTTTACAACCAGCTTGTTCCGCTGCGGCGGGTGATGGTTGCCAGAGATAAACAGCCGGAACTCTCAACCTATATTGCAGATGCTTTCCACAGCCTTTTCCTTGAGGCCCAGCGTGTATCTGTTATCCGCTCAATGACGCAGGAAACGGTGAACACACCGCCCTATCTGAACTACGTCCCGGCGCCCGAAATCAGCCGGTATGCGTTGTGCAATCGCAATGCAATCGTCAATGGTGTTACAGCAAAGGGCCGGCTTCACGTCTCCTTCCATCAGGAAGAGATTTTCAACGACCTGAAGACCAAATACGATCAGTATCTGCAAACCTGGTATGAATTTATCCCGCAGGACGTTTTGGATGGGACAGCGGCTAAAGGAAGCGTTCCCGTGATTCTGGCGCTGCATGGAACGGGGGATGATCCCTTGATGTTCGTTGATGAAATTGGCCTTTTAGAAGTTGCCGGACGGGAAAAACTGGCAGTGATCGCTCCTTTCGAAGAAGAACTGGTCATCGTTCATGAGGGTGCACGCGTCGCAATGGGAGTACCAGTCTCCGAGGGGATTCTGGTTAAGGCATTGCCACGACTGATAGACCACGTACTTAAGAAATATCCAGCGCTGGATGCTTCCCGGGTATATGCAACAGGATATTCTCTTGGCGGCGGCTCCACCCTACCGGGCTATTTATGGCGGCATGGAAAAAATCGCTGCTGCTGTTCCCATGGCCGGTATGCACGATGACATGTTCTATTCCAGTACCCCGGAAGAAGATGCCCGACTGCGGGAGATTGGAATGCCTGTCATGATTCTGACCTCTACCTTCGATCTGGGCTTCAACCAGGAGGAAGGCCGACTGACAGACAATACGCTCAAGCAGTTGCGCAACTTTGCCCGGGTGAACCGGATCCAACTGGCGGATGTTCGCGACTTTTCAGCCAATCCTATGATCGGCTATTCGGCTGACCGGATGGATGTGACAACTTTGGCAGGAGAATGGCGTAACTTTCTGTGGTCCTTTAAAAATGATAAAGGGATACCAATTTTGAGCATGTCGTGCACAGAGAATTTGACGCATGCACTGTATCCCAATTATGGCGAGATCGCCTGGAACTTCATGAAGCATTTTGCCCGTGAATCTAAGACCGGCAAATTGCTGTATACACCTCACTGAACATAAGGCTTTACTCCCAGCATGGATTCCTTTATCAGGCTGCTGAACTAGGAATGTCTTCAAGCTTTATAACGAAGCGCTTTCCGACGATCGCCGCAGCCTTTTGCATTGTGTCGAGCTGAACGCTGCAATTTTCGGGATCGAGAAAACGCGCGATCTGGGTGCGGCTGGTTTTTAGCCGGCGGGCCATTTCTGCTTTGGATATTTGTTAGCCTTCATTGCTTCGGCTAGCTGCCAGGCAATAACACGCCTTATGGCGTGGCCGGTCGCCTCTTCGTATATGCCTTCCTCTTTGAGCACATCGTCGAAGGACGATCCGATACATTTGCTCTTCATTGCTCAACCTCCTTCTTGCGTTTTAGAGCTGTGGCCAGATCGGTATCCGGGGTTTTCCTGGTCTTCTTCACAAAGCCGTGGAGAAGAACCATAGGGTCTCTTCGTGAATGCAGAATAGGATGCGGGCGATCCGCTTCCCGGTGATCGTGCTGCGAACTTCGAATGGGCCATTTCCCATTGGGCGGCACACCGGCATGCCTATCGGACAGCCAAACTCGACTGTCCGGATATCGGCGCCAATGATGCGGCGGTCTTCCTGCTCCAGCTCTTTGAGCCACTCACGTACGGGTTCAGTTCCTGTTTCGGCGGGGTAGCAGACAGCTGGAATGATCTTTCTCGATGGCTTGTTCCTATTTAGCCGCGCACGCCAATGCTGCGCCTTATACGGTACAGTATTTCAAGTTATATCTACGTTGGCGTTAGAGCAGATAATTTGGATACCAAGAACCGGACTTATCTCGCTTATCCCGCTTTTCTCGCTGGGCGGGGAATTTCATGAAAGTCCGGCAGTACCGCAAAAATGCTGAGAAATGCTTGGGGGTTATTTGGGGGTAAATGGGAGGCAAAAACGGACTTTGGTGGATTAGGTGGACAAATCAAGGATCCTTATTGCGCCCTTTATCCATGCGTCTTTCCCGCATTATGTTGATTTCTGCGGAGTTGCGAAAAACGCCCCAGGATGGACTACGAATCAAAAGGTCGCAAGTTCGAGTCTTGCCGGGCGCACCATTTAGAATCTGTCGGGAACCTCAATGAGATCTCGAAATGCCGGTGTAGCTTTAGTTTCAATGCTGTTTTGCGCTGCAACCAAGTAACAGACAGCCAAACCGCGAGCGTCGGCCCACGCGAGACCATCACTCGGCCCCATAACATAGAGAGCAGTGGATAAAATGTCGGCAATCAGAGCACTCTCATGCCAGACTGAAACCGAGCCGGGAAAGTTCACAGGGCGTCCGGAACGGGGATCAAGAATGTGACTCACCTTCTGGCCAGAAACCTTTAGGTCACGCTCCGAGCCGCCACTCGTGGCAAGAGAGCCGGAAACGAGCCGGACATTCAACAGCGGCTTTTCTCGATGCCTGGGGTGCGCAATGCTCACATCCCATCCGTCGGTACCTGGAGGGATCCCTTGAACAGCCACCTGTCCTCCGAGGTCCACCAGCCAGGAAGCCTCATTTAAAGAATCTATAGAGCGCAACCTATCCAGTGCTTCACCTTTTCCAAAAGCTCCGCAGTCGATGCGCACATCTGCAGTTTTCGTTATGCGGCAGTCCGGAGAGTCAATGCTATAGAGGCGCATGCCCGACTGACTTAACGCCTCTTTGATTTCGGGATCTGACGGGAGCCTCCCCCCTATTCGTATCCCCCAAGCGTTTATTAACGCACCTATCCCGGAATCAAAAGCTTCACCGGTTTCAGATGTCCAGTGCTGGAGTTCAGATATAAGACGGCAGAGGCTCGGCTCGGCCTCAAGAGGCTTTCCAATAGGTTGACGGTTCAACGCAGTGAGAATGCTTCCTTCCTGCCAGGTGCTTAACTCCCTCTCGGTCCCTTCCAGGACGCGAATAATGTGCTCCAGCTGATCAAGCGATTTTGTCCGATCCTTTGAGAAGACAGTCAGGCTGCAACTCGTACCCATAAGGTATACCTCTCGGGTTACGCGCTGCGACGGACCATGATCCGACAAAAAAACCAGAACAAGCGAAAACAGGAGGGCTCTCATGGGAGATTCTCCCGTTGGCTGCTTAAGATCCCGTCTATTGCAAGAATCCTGCGCACTGCCCGATTTGTTGCCCGGGCTGTGAGCGTTGCACCGGCAATGGGACGAATTGCACGATTGATGTTCAGGTCATCGCTTAGTTGCTTGCCTTCGTACTGACGATACCACGATGGGGGAGCCTGATGCTCAGGACTGTTCAACGTCAACAGAAATGGGATAGATTTGGATAAACATATTAGGAGAGATTTCGGAGGGGTGGCGGAGATCCCTTCATTTTAATGGACCGTATTAATGATGGAACTGATCGCCGGAATTGAGTCTCAACTCATGCTACGCACTTGAGCTGCAACTGCGCCACAAACAGTAGATTGCAGAAGCACTGCAAAGCCAATTGCGACAAGGTCTGCACTGAGGAGTTGGAGTGAGGTGGGATGGGTAGATCGGGCCCCGCCTAACCCATAAAGTCACTAATTGGAAACATTCATTAATGCAGTACTGGAAAGCTGAAAGTCCACTAGCCCGCCGGCACCTTTGACTGTAAAAAGCTGAGATAGTTTCAGTTTTTGTTGAAGCTGGAGAATCCCTGAAATCTTTTCTCCTTTGGCTACATTACCATCCACGAAATTCTTAAGATTCATAATCGTGCCGGCGAATTTCTCTCCATTCTGCTCAACAAAAAAATCAGTGCTCATGGTCAAATTTTTATCGGCCGTTCCCGCAATATAAAAACAGGTGCCGACGTCAGTTTTTCCCTGAACCGTATCCTTGCTGGTTCCCTTAAAAAAAATGTCGATTGTCTTGTCATTAAGAAGCACAAAGCTCAGTTTTGTTCCTGAAAAATAGCCAGTGCGAGTAAATTCCTTGAGAAGCGCCTTATCCTGCGCAACCGTTGGATTAATCATGGAGGCAACAAAAATTGATGCAAGAAAAATAAGCGAGATCATTGGTAGTCGATAGGTTTTCATCACGATACTCCTTCAGATAATGCCCGCGCCGAAGAGTCATTCTGTTGTCTAAAATCCGAAATCTGCGCGGCCGTGTGTGGGGCTTATTGCTACGTGTCGAGTGAATGAGGGAGGACTCTTAGGACCAACCGCATTGGAAATTGACTGCCCTCACCAAAAAAGCTATCAGCGTTGGCTCTACGTGTCTGTTCACAATTGCTCATAGAAGCGGGCAATGTCGTTTACCCCCCCGACCAGGGCAGGTCTGCGTGGGAGTAACCAAACGCGCTGATTGATCCGGCTAGTGGGAAACAGGGCGTGTCACCGGCGAGCCTTTATCAAAAGAGTCATGAATTCTATCCGCGTGATAATACGGAATGTAATCCTGAATCGGCCGGCGCAAAGGAGTATAGCTGAGGACGATCCTGTGATCAAGGAGCTCTCGAAGACAGCTTCCAATCCAGCGTTCATCAATTCTATTATGCTTTCAATCCAGCAGTCGGCTTATGCTTATTCCTCTGTTGATGTTGTATATGACCCTGGCGAAGTATTTGGCCAGGCTGACTTCCTCATACCATTTGTGCTTTTTCTTCAAATCCTCTCCGTGATAAATGACATTGGTGCCAATGACCCTGGTGATAAGGCCTTCTTTGTGTGCCTTGTCAAACCGCTCGATAGCGGGTCCGTTGAGCATCGCCAGGCTGGCTGCAAAGTATATTTTCCTTGCCCCGAATTCCTTGAGTTTCCTGGCCGCATTTACCACCGTGCCCCCGGTGTCTATCAGGTCATCTACAACAAAGGCCACCTTGCCTTTAACATTTCCTATCAGACTCATGCTGTTAATGGCGTTTGCCCGTGAATAATCGCGCTCTTTATGAATTAGCGCCAGCTTCACCCCCAGCTTTTTGGCATAGAAATTGGCTCTGGCCGCTCCGCCGGCATCCGGCGCCACAATCACAAGGTCCTTCAGCCCAATCTTCTCTTTGATATAATCCGCAAAATTCTTTGAAGCTCTCAGGTTCTCAAGATTGGCCTTCCTGAAGAAGCCGGCGATTGCGTCGTTGTGTATATCAAGAGTGATTATGCTCGCCGCCCCGGTGTCTTCCAGTTCCCTGGCAATCATGGCAGCAGTGATGCCTTCCCGGGTCTTGGGCTTGTCCTGTCTGGCATAGGGGAACGCCGGGATTACCACAGTGATATGCTGCGCATCCGCCATCCTGGCAGCCTGGATGGCTGTCTTGAGAGCCATGATATTATCGTTAATATTCAAGCCGGAGCTTTTGTTTTCAACATCCTGGAAGATATACACATCCTGGTTTCTGATGCTCGTATCTATTTCAGTCTTGATCTCGCCGTTGCTGAACCTTGTCTCCCTGGTTTTAATAATCGCAAAGGCCGTCTCATAGTTCTCCTTGCGGGTTATCTCCTTCAACTCCGCAATCACTTTATCTGCAAAGGGCCGGCCGGAATCGCACGCCATAATGCCCAGCTTGCCCCTGGTATAGGAATCCATAATGTGTCCCCCTGTTTGCCATTCCATCCATAGCACATAGCCGCAGCCATGCCAAATAAATCGGATTCTTCTTTCATTATACAATCAATGCCTTAAAGTGATTCGGGGATTATTGCAGCGCGCTTATTGCAAATCTTGCGACTTGTTTCTACTATCAGTCTTATGGGATCCCGTAGACTTTCGCAACGATGCCGTTGGGCGATTGCGGGGACTAGCGCGATTCTCATCGCCGCATTCGCCTGGTCATTTACCGGACCGTATCGTCCCGCGGAGCCTTTGCCGGACGGAATTGTGGACATGCACTGTCATGTGGCCGGCATCGGCGCCGGCGGCAGCGGATGCTTCGTCTCGGCAGAATTGCGCAATAGCTGGAAGTTCAGAATCTACTTGCGAAGCTTCGGCGTTTCCGAAAAAGAGCTGAACGAGAAGGGCGACCGTCTGATACCCGGTCGCATTTCAGAATTGCTGGCTGAAAGCCGGTACGCAAGCAAAGCGGTGATTCATGCTCTCGACGGGGTTGTCGCCGAAGATGGGTCGCTTGACGCGAAGCGAACGCAGTTTTATGTGCCCAACGAATTCGTAGCCGATGCCGTAGCGCGGCACGCAAACCTCCTTTTCGGCGCGTCCGTAAATCCATACCGTAAAGATGCGCTGGAGAGATTGGCGTGGGCAGCCAAAAATGGCGCCGTGCTGATAAAGTGGATTCCCTCGATCATGCAGATTGATCCCGCCGATCCGCGGTTGGCGCCGTTCTACCGCAGGCTTGTCGAATTAGATCTGCCGCTGCTGACGCATGCGGGCAAGGAGCGTTCTTTTTCCGCTTCTATCGATGAATACTGTGATCCGGAAAAGCTGCGCCTGCCGTTAAGCCTGGGAGTCAAGGTAATCGCCGCTCATATTGCCTCCACAGGGAAATACGGCGGTGAGGACAGTGTGGGCCGACTCGCGCGGATGATGCGCGAGTATCCCAATTTGTATTCTGATATTTCTTCGCTGACCCAACTGAACAAGCGGTTTTATCTTCAAAAGGCTCTGACGCAGTCCGAGTTCTCAGGCCGGCTGATGTATGGCTCAGATTTCCCGCTCATCAACACTGCCCTCGTTTCTCCATGGTATTTCTTCTCTCGGCTAAAGCCGTGGCAGCTATATGCCATCTTACGGGTGCGGAATCCCTGGGATGCGGATATACTCCTCAAGCACGATCTTGGAACCCCGGCGGACATTTTTTCACTATCCGGCCAGGTCTTTGGGCGTGCATCTCCAAACTTTAGTGATCGATGATAAGACTGGAAGTACTTAAATTTTGGAATTTGGAAATATAAGTCCGACTGTGTTTCAATGAGGCTGCGTTTTCTAGGATTTAAACCTCCAATAAAGGAGTCTCAATGACTTTTAAACATTCCAGGTATTTAGTCGCGGCAATGGCCATAATCCTATGTGCCGTCATTCCGGTTTTAGCCCAGATTTCGACGGCGAAGGTCACCGGAGGCGTTGTTGAAGGTGTTGTGAAGGACGGCATCGCTTCCTTTAAGGGTGTTCCTTTTGCCGCTCCGCCTGTTGGCGATTTGCGCTGGAGATCGCCGCAGCCGGTCAAACCGTGGCAGGGCGTCAGGAAAGCGAATGAATTCGGGCCCGGCCCGATGCAGGATACGGCCTTTGGCGCCATGCTGGGCGGTCCCCAGAAGATCAGCGAAGATTGCCTGTACCTTAATGTATGGACCGGTGCGAAGAAGGCCGGCGAAAAGCGGCCTGTCATGGTGTGGATCTATGGCGGCGGCTTCGGCATAGGCATGACCAGCACGCCGACGTATGACGGTACCAACCTTGCCAAGAAAGGCGTGGTCCTGGTCAGCGTGGCCTATCGTGTCGGGCCCATGGGTTTCCTGGCCCATCCTGAACTCAGCAAAGAAAGCGGCAAAGGCTCCGGTGCCTACGGCATCCAGGATCAGATTGCCGGTCTTAAGTGGGTGCAGGCGAATATTGCACAGTTAGGCGGCGATCCTAAGAACGTGACTATCTTTGGCGAATCTGCCGGCGGTATTTCCGTCAGCATGCTCACGGCGTCTCCTATGGCTAAGGGTCTCTTTCAGCGCGCCATTTCTGAAAGCGGCGGTTCTATGACGCCGCCGCGCGCATCCTTGAAGGTCGCGGAAGAGCAGGGGAAAACCTACCTAAGTAAACTCGGCGCCAATGACATCAAGGCGGCGCGCGCTCTTAGCGCGGAAACGATTCAAAAGGGAACTACAGGCATGGGCAGCTTCTGGCCGGTCGCCGATGGTGTGACGATTGTGGAAAATCAATACGCGCTGTTCGAGGCCGGCAAATTCAACGATACGCCCATCCTCGTTGGCACGAATTCCGACGAAGGCGGATTGTTTGCGACGCAAAAAACCACAAGCGCGGCATTTGAAAAAATGATCCGCAGCCAATATCAGGCGGGCGCGGACGCCATTTTGAAAGCCTATCCTCACGCAACGGATGCCGAGGCGACAAGGGCCGCAAAAGACATTATGCGCGATTCCACGTTCGCCTGGCCTACCTGGGCTTGGGCCAAATTGCAGTCCCGGAATGGCAAGAATAAAGCCTTTGTCTACTACTTCGATCACCGCACGCCTGCGTCGCCCGAAGGCGCCAATCATGCCGCGGAAATTTCCTATGTGTTCGGCAATCTGGGAGGCATGGGCGGAGGGAATGGCCCGGAGGATAAGGCTTTGTCCGAGCTGATAAGTTCGTACTGGGTCAATTTCGCAACGAAGGGCGATCCGAACGGTCCGGGCCTGCCGGCTTGGCCGACTTTCGATGAAAAAGAGCAGAAGACGATGTTCTTCGACAAGACGCCCGGCGCAAGGCCACATCCAAACATGGATAAGATTAGGGCGTTTGACGCCTATTACGCCAAACTCAGAGAAGCAGCCAAAGCGAAGAAATAACAAGCTTCCTATTGGTGTCGGGCTGGAATGCCCGGACGGCACAAAGTTGCCATTGCATCGGTTTCAAGCGAGAGAAATCAAAGCGCCACGGATTGCACGGATTTCACAGATATAAAATAAGGATTTGTGAAAATCCGTGAAATCTGTGGAGCTTTTCTATTATTTTGAAGCTGTTATATGCCCGAGGAGGGCGGCGCCGAGGGCGGCGGTGATCTGAGGTTCTTCCGGGACCAGCACTCTCGCGCCCAATTCCGCTTCCAGCGTCCGTACGAGACCAATGTCCATGGCGCCACCGCCCGTGACCACGCAGTCCTGCACAAGGCCAAGACGAACAGTCAGGTTTGCGATCTTTGCCGACATCGCCTTGTGAACACCCGCCAAAATATCCGCGGGACTCGCTCCTTCTGCGATTCTCGACACGGCCTCCGATTCTGCGAAAACCGCGCATCCCGTAGTGAACTCCACCGGGTTGGTCGATTCCAAAGACAGGGCGCCGATGTCCTCGACCTTCATATGAAGTATCCGGGCGATGACCTGCAGGAATTTGCCGCTCCCGCCGGCGCATTTCTCGTTCTGCACAAAATTGGCTACGCGGCCGTCGTCGTCCAGTTTTATGGCCCGGCAAAACTGGCTGCCTATATCCATGACCGTTCTGGCCGAAGGGACGAGATGAAAAATTCCCGCTGCATGGCATGTGATGTCGGCAACCGTCCGGCTCGCAAAATCAACGGCTGCGGCGCCGTAGCCTGTTGCGATCGTTGTGGAGATGTCTGCCTCGGAGAGAACGGCTTTTTCGATGGCCGCTTTGGCGACTTTGCGGGCCGCCTCCGCGAAGTTTCCGCCGGAAGGCGAGACCGCATAAGACAACAAAATGCCTTCTCCAAGCACAACGGCTTTGGCGAAACTCGATCCCACGTCGATTCCTAAGACATATCCCATGGCGCCGGCTCCAAATCTCGAATTTCGAATTTCGAATTTCGAATCTCGAATCTGAATAAAAAAGGCTTACTTCTTTCAATTGACGCGGCTTTGTGACAAGCGAGCTCCCATCCTTTGCGGCTTTCTCATACATCTCACATCCAACCAGGGCCGCGCCGAGAGCGCCTGTGAGGAGCGGTTCCCCGGGAACCAGAACAGGGCAACCGAACTTGGCTTCCAGGGCTTTCACCAGCCCGATGTTTTTAGCTCCTCCGCCGGTGATGGCCACATCCGGCTTGATCTTCAGTTTGCTTACCAGGGCAAATATGCGGCCCGCGATTGCCTGGTGGATTCCAGCCACAAGGTTAGGCACGGGCTCTCCGCCGGCCAGCTGCGAGGTGACCTCCTGTTCGGCGAAGACCGTGCACATGTTGCCGATCAACGCCGGCCTCTCCGCTGCCAAAGAGATCTCTCCCAATTTTTCAAGGGGAACGCCGAGGGCTTCCGCAATAATTTCGAGGAAACGACCCGTGCCGGCGGCGCATTTGTCATTCATGACGAAATCGACAACTTTGCCGTTTTCTATCCGTATGCCTTTGCTGTCCTGCCCCCCGATGTCGACCACGGTGCGGGCGGAGGGAAGGAGGCTGGACAATCCCTTTGCATGACAGGTAATTTCGGTAACCTGCCGGTCGGCAAATGGCACATTGATTCTGCCGTATCCGGTTGCGACGATGTATGTCACATCGCTGAATGCGATGCCCGCCCGATCCAGGGCTTGCTCCATCACCCGGTTTGCCAGCTTCCGGTGCTCCGGTCCCGTGGGCCCTATCAAAGCAATTTCCTTGCCGCCGCCCACAATGACCACCTTGGTCATCGTCGACCCGATGTCCACACCGGCGAAATAGTTTTTATTAGCGTTCATTTCCATGATCATAAACCCGCAAATCATGTGGGTCGGGGCTTCAGCCCCTATCTTACGCTTTGGAGCGATTAGTCGCAAGCTTATTGCGCCCCAAAGCTCGAATCCACGAGGCGTCAGGGAGGCTGAAGCCGGCCGCAAGCCCTCATCTAACGCGTTTGTCTACGCGGGATCGTAAGCTTACGCAGGCGCAATTTTACTGCTGCCTCGCTTTCCTGGCCGCGAGAGTTTCTATGAAGGCGTCGATTCTATTGTGCGTATCCACTTCGTTGTAGGAGCTGATGTCGACGATGTCCCCTTCCATAATAAGAGTCGGAACGTCGCCGTACACTTTATTCAGCACCTGCGCCTGCTGGACGATCCCGGCATGCCAACTGCGGCAGGAGAAGGCGGAATGAAAAACCACGCCGTCGCACTGATAGTCTTCCATATACTCGATGATACGCTCAACCTTTGGCAGTGAACCGGTCCGCTGCCGCGCCTTGTCGTACCAGCGCGTCCACAAGCGCACCCATCTCCACGCGATGTGTTCCAGCGGATCGTTTGTTTTCGGCAGATCGAGCCGTTCAATTTTTTCGGCGTTGCGATAGGTTACTTCAACCGGGAAGACGGCCCCCTTGTCATTGAAATACTGGAAATCGCCCAGCGCAAACCACGAAGGCAGCCCGGCGCCCCACACGAGGCGATACTTCTCATCCTCCGCGACGCCCTTTTTCTGAGCGATCTTCTCCTGGAGCTCGGCATAAAGCTCCTTGTAGAAATCGTAGGCTTCCTGGGTGCCGAGATTGAATGTCAGCGGCACCATCGTGTTCATCGCATCGCCGGTGTCCATCGGCGTTGGGATGGATTTGCGCAGTTCGTAGCAGTCGATGAAAAGGTCCCACGTCCGATCGGTAAGATCGACGAGCGCTGCGAGCCGGTCCCAGTCCATCTTTTTGCCCGTGTGCTTTTCGCAAAAGCGCACCAGCTCCCGGAGTTCTTCGGCGGCGTATTTCACGTAGAGCTTCTCCTGCTCCTTGTGGTCGACCGCCGGATCCCACGGAGGGTAGTACATCGTTCCCATCCATACCGGGACGTCCTGCAAATAGTGCTGTGTCGCCTGGGGCCATTTGATTCTCGGGTCGCACAGCTGCTGCGCGCTGCCGATGATCATGTCGGGGCGCCCCATTCCGCCCCACGGCGTATTCGGAGGGATCTCGCCGCCCAATTCCTCGCGCCACATGTCAAAACCGATGGTGCAGGTCGCATACGTGCAAAGAGACCGGGAGAAATTTTCCGCTTCGGCCTTCTGGAGATATTTCTCCGCGTCGCGCTTGGCGGAACAGACGCCGGCGAAGTTCTCACCCCAGGCAGGAACGATGTCCATAGCCCGGATGATCTCATCCTGCGCGTTGTTGATGTACGTGTAGGCGACCTTCTTGCCTTCTTCTTTCGCCTTTAAGGTTGCAGCCAGGTTGGCTCTGCCGAATTTCCCGGCTTTTCCCGCCGCCTGTGTCGCCAGTGGTCTTGGTTTTCTGATTTCAGCCATACATCTCCTTCATTGACGGATCCCTGTTACGCAATCATTTCCAAAAAGGCTTCGATCCTGGTCTTCACACGGCCGAGGCTGGACGTGCTGTATTCATCTTCGATGTAAAGAACCGGCGTGCCGGCCGATTCGATGAAACTTTTCATCGCGGGGACTTCAAATCCGTATGGATCGCAATATTTGTAGATGAAGAGAATCGCCCCGGTGACCCTGAACTCCTTGATGTACTGCCGCATGTGGCCGAACCGGGCTTCCAGAGTTTCCGGATAAGTATCCCCCGGCGACGAAGGTTGTGGGGAATTTCAGTTTCTTCAGGTACCGCTCGGTGATGCCCCGCACGGGATCGGCGGTACCATCGACGTCTCCCCAGTACATCTTGCTTCCCGTCGAAAGGTCATCCATAACCAGAGAAGCCTCGGCGCCCTCGATGGCGTTGACGATCGCCACGTCGTCAATCTGATCGCCCACGAGCATGATTCTCGGCTTGCCGCCGCCGGATGCGGGCGCCCGTTTTTTTACTTCTTCGGTGACGCTCTTGATCAGCGCCGTGGATTCGTCTACGGGCACGCTGATCGCGGCCATGAGGACCTTCATCATTTCCGCGCCGGAGATGCGCGGCGCGTCTTCTTTGCGCAGTTCGTAAAGCTCTCGCATTGCGCGCCGGTTTTCGTTATGTGCCCGGATGGCTTCCGCAAGAGCCTGATCGGTGATAGTGCTGCCTGTGAATGTCTCGAGGGTTCGGATGAAGATCCGCAGGATCTCGTCCGTGAACTTGATGGAAGGATCGTCAGCCAAATGCGGATAATTGATGAAATGCCAGTAGGGGAATCCCAGGTTGTAGCTCCACACATCATACGTCCTGTCGATGCTGTCGCACTGGTGGGACAGGACCATGCCGTCCAGGAATGCATATCTCCCCTTGAGCGCCACGTCGAAGACATTTCGGACAAAGGGACATATCATCGTTTCCATATAGGCATCCGCTTTTGTGACGGCCTCCGACACGCTGCCTTTCAGCCGGATGGGAACGACGCCCGCCGCCGTAAGAATCTCCACGGGGCAGAGAGCGGACAGATAACCGATGACTTTCCTGCCCGAATTTTTCAGCTCACGGGCCCGCGACCCGTAATCGGAATAATATTTTTCAGCCTTCGCCAATCCGCTTAATTCAATATCCGCCATCGTCGCACCTCACAATTGAGAGTCGTTCGCTTCCTTTTCTCCGGACCGTCGAGGATAGCATTACTCGGGGCGAAAATCATGCGGAACCATAGCCTGCAGTTTTTGGTCTTGCTGTGTCCTCTTGGTGAACCGCTTCAAAAAACCGATGCGATTTTTTTCAATCCAGGGTAGTCTACTAAACAGTCCGTTGTTCGAGCACAAATACACTTAGAGAAGCAGGCGGCAATCCGCATGAATAAGGAGTCAAGCATGACCAATGAATCGTCAATGACACGCAGGGATGTCCTGAAAGCTTCAACCGCACCCCTTCTACTGGCGCTCGGTTCCGAGCTTTCTTTCGCCGCCGACACGCCTCCCAACATTGTTTTTATAGTGGCCGACGATCTTGGATATGCGGATCTTTCCTGCTATGGGCGCCGCGATTACAAGACGCCCAATATTGACAGTATCGCTGCCGGCGGAACAAAATTCACCCAGGCATATGCCAACTCCGCCGTGTGCTCCGCCACGCGCACTGCCCTCATTACGGGACGCTATCAATATCGCATACCCGTCGGATTGGATGAGCCGATCGGCATGAGAGATGTTGGAATGCCTTCCGAACATCCGACACTGCCTTCCTTGTTAAAGAAGGCAGGCTATCAAACGATGCTGATCGGCAAATGGCATCTGGGCAACAGGCCGAATTACGGCCCTCGCAAGAGCGGCTATGACCATTTCTGGGGCTTTTATGGTGGCGGAGTCGATTACTTCTCGCATAATGGTACTCCTGCAAAAGATGCCCCCAGCGAACTCTGGCATGACGATAACAGGATTCAGCCGACTGGATATCTGACGGACCTGCTGGGCGATCGGGCGGTCAACGTCATCTATACCTACGCTCGGGCGAAGAAGCCTTTCATGATCAGCCTGCACTTCAATGCGCCGCACTGGCCGTGGGAGGGGCCTAACGATGAGGAAGTTTCCCGTAAGCTCCGATCGATATACGGTTTTGACAATGGATCGCTGAAGACCTACGCAAGCATGGTTACACGGCTCGATTTTCAAGTAGGCCGCGTGCTAAAAGCGCTGGAGACTGCGGGGATTGCCCAAAATACGATCGTAATATTTACCAGCGACAATGGCGGCGAGCGTTTTTCGGATACATGGCCGCATACCGGAAAGAAGACAGAGCTTCTCGAAGGCGGCCTGAAAGTTCCCGCTCTGGTAAAATGGCCGGGCCATATTGCAGCTGGGCGCACGACGGAGCAGGTCTGCATCTCGATGGATTGGATGCCGACACTGTTGGCGGCAGCTGGAGTCAGCCCCGCGTCGGACTATCCGCTGGACGGCGCAGATCTTTTGCCTGTCCTGACCCGGAATGCCAAACCGATACCGCGCAAGCTATTCTGGCGCTACAAGTTCAACTCTCAAAGTGCTGTGCGCGACGGCGACATGAAGTTTCTCCGGATAGGGAAAAACACATTTCTGTTCAACGTCGCAGAAGATCCGCTCGAAAGAGCGAATCTCAAAGACCGGCAGCCGGATGTTTATAAGCGGCTCATGGCCGATTGGGACGCGTGGAACAAAACAATGCTGAATGATCCTAAATCCATGTCTGTAGGATTCACGTCAAGCCAGCTGGCCGACCATTTCATTCCCGATCGTTAGACAGCAGTCGGCAGTCGGCGGTCGTCAGTCGTTAGCAAAAAGAAGCCTTCCTGCTGACTAACGACCGCCGACTGTCGACTATTTTGCAGCAAGCAGATCCTTGATGTCCGCCACGAGCACCTCAGGTTTCTGATAGCCCACATAGTGTTTGCGGATGATGCCGTGTGCATCCACTAGAAACAGCGTCGGATACACGCTGATGCTTCCGTAGTCCTCATGCATCTTCTTATTGACGTGGGCAACGGGAAACTTGAATCCCTGCTTCTTTACATAGGATGCACGTTCTGCATCCGTCGCGTCCAATTCCAGGAATCGGTCCGCGTTTGCGGCGACGATTGTGAATTTCTTCCCTCCAAACTGCTTTTCGATCCCGGCAAGATGCGGCGCAAGCTGAAGGCAGGGAGGACAGCCGGAGAACCAGAAGTACACCAGGTAGTTTTTGCCGGCGAGGCTCGACGAACTCAGCGTATTTCCGTTCAGCAAATCCAGAGTGAAGGGCGGGGCGTTCTTGCCCACCCACCCCCCGATCGTGCGTTCGATCGCCTGGCTGAAGCGCTTGTCGCTTTTCACGGCCTCAATATCCACGCTGATAATTTCGCCGGTCTTGGCGTCGCGGGAAATAAACTTCGGGACTCGCGGATCGCTTTCCATGATGGTAAGAAGGATTGGGACTTCACCGGGAACCTGCAGATTAAACTGGCGCGCGATGTCTTCAAGTGTCGGGATGCGGTTGGTGCCGGCTTTGTGCTGGGCGACAAAGATCGGGATTTTGAAAAAGACATTAAAAAGGCGATCTAGGGCTTTTCTCTCCTCGGGAGCCTTGAAAACGCTGTTGTAGAGCTCGGATACGACAAGCGGCTTTCCGGGCGTGACGTTTTGCTTCAAGTAATCCACAACCCTCTTCTCGACGGCGAAATCTGTTTGCGCTATTGCCACACCAACAGACAACGAGAGCTGAAAGGCCAGCAAATATACCAGGGGAGGTTTTTTCAGTGCCACTAATCTCATGGGGAAGTGTCCTCTCTTTGATCTTTTACACTAACTGAGTTCCGTATTTAATGGCAACAACTCAAACGTGAGGATCAGCGGGAACGATGTCCGAGCGGAAACCCAGGGCGGTCCACATTAGCGGGCGAATGACCAATCTCGAGTTGATTCTATGGAGCTTGGACACATCAAATAGCCTGATAAAAAATCAGGTTGCCGATCTGTTCTCTTGTCTTGTTTTAGTTTGTACGAATGCCATCACAGCACTTCCTCAAAGAGGAAGCATCACGAAGCCCAGGGTTGGCCGCGCTTTGTGCGGCCTACCCTGGGAAGAAATGAGGGTGTGCAGTCAACCCTGGGCTCTGAGATACTGCCCTTTCAGGGTAGCTATGAATTCAGAAAGTCTAATCTGGACAGCACTGAGCGGAAACCCGGACCCACTTGAAAACAAGCGGGGATGCCCTTTGAGCACCCTTGTCCCGAAGGGACATTTTTATCACAATAGTGTACTATTTCTGTTCGGCGCCCAAGAAAGTGGAGCTCTTGGGTGGATCGTTTGCGGCGGACTATAAATGCCGCGCGGAGCAAATCATGCATAAACTTGGAATGCTATGGTTCTTGCCGTATATACTGTTTCTCATGAGTTGCAGCCATAATTCAGTTACTCCGGAGAAAGCAATGCAGCTTGTCCCAGACATTCAGGAAAGACTCTCCAGTTTGCCTGAGACCGTAGTCGATTACGATCGTAGCCTGCTGAATGCGGAAGAGCAGAAGGTTGCCGCAAAACTCATCGAAGCCGCGCGCCCGATCCACGACATATTCTTGCGCCAGGTCTCCGAGCAGAATCCCGTGCTGCGGTCAGAGCTGGTTGCGCTTGCGAACAAATCGGCTTTCGATCGCCGCGGGCTGCTCTACTTTGACCTGATGATGGGGCGGTGGGACCGCTTACAGAACGACGCGCCTTTCATCTCGCCCTTTGGCGCGGCAGGTGCCAAACCGGCCGGCGCAGGTTTCTACCCGCCGGACATGACCGCGGTGGAGTTTGAAAAGTGGATCGCGGCACACCCCGAGGATCAGAAATCATTCCAGAGCCTGTACACAGTGATCCGGCGCAAGGAGGGAAGACTTGCGGCCATTCCCTATGCCGAATACTACCGGGAATCTCTCGTGACTGCGGCGGATAAGCTCCGCGAAGCGGCCGCCCTCACAACCAACGCTTCACTGAAAAACTTCCTCCTCAAACGCGCGGATGCCTTCCTGTCCAACAACTACGAAGACAGCGACGTCGCCTGGGTGGAAATGGATTCCCCGATCGAAGTCGTGATCGGTCCCTACGAAGTTTACGAAGACGGGCTATTCAACGCGAAGGCAAGTTTCGAGGCGTTCGTCACTGTCGTGGACAAGCCCGAAAGCGAGAAACTCAAGATCTACATCAAGCACCTGGCGGACATGGAAAAATCCCTGCCGATTCCGGACAAGTACAGGAATCTCAAGCGGGGCGGCGGATCGACCATTAAAGTAGTGCAGGAGATCTTCACTTCTGGAGACGCGCGCCGCGGAGTCCAAACGGCGGCCTTCAATCTGCCCAACGATGAAAAAATCCGGCAGGCAAAAGGTTCCAAGAACATACTGCTGAAGAACGTGATGCAGGCGAAGTTCGCCCAGTCGGGAGAGCCTATTGCGCGGAGAGTGCTGGATCCGTCCCAGGAATCCCTGCTCTCATTCGATGCGTACTTCGCACACACGTTATTCCATGAGTTGTCGCACTCGCTGGGCCCGGGCATTATCCAGGGACCGGACGGCAAGATGCAGGAAAATCGCATCTACCTCAAGAGCCTCTACTCCACGATCGAGGAGTGCAAGGCGGACGTGGTCGGAATCTGGACGCTGCTTTATGCCCTGGATCGGAAGCTGGTAGATTCATTTGATGCAGAAAAGCTGTTCGTCACCGATGCGGGACTATCGTTCCGCGCACTGCGCTTCGGGATCGGGGAAGCGCACGGCGGCGGCGCAGGCCTGGAATGGAACTGGTATAGGGAAAAGGGCGCGATCGTGCCGGCGGCGAACGGACGGTTCAAGGTCGATGCCGCAAAATATCGCGAGGCCGTGAAATCTCTGGCAACCGAACTGCTCCTGATCGAAGCTACCGGAGACTACGACCGGGCTGATCGCCTGCTGAAAAAATATGCAGTGTCTACTCCCGAAATAGAGGAAGTGATTCCCCGGTTGAAGGACATACCGGTCGATATCTCCCCGGTCTACGCGGGCGCCGGGGAAAAGAAATCGTAGAAAGCTATCAGCTATCAGCTATCAGCTATCAGACCAAATGTAGTGTCGGGGCTTTGGGCTGTCATGTCAAAACCTGGCACATATTTGCGAATAGAGCCAGAATAGCAAAGCGTCGAGGCTGTTATGAGTGTCCACAGCCCTCATGTGGCTTCTCGACTGATCAGCTCGACAGCTGAAAGCTGACGGCTATACCACGAAAGGAGAGCAGGATATGTGGAATATGGAATCTACGCCCTCTTGCGGATTTTCAAGTGTGATTGCTTCGGCTTTACTGTGTGTTCTCCTTTGCGGCATCGCGTTCGCGCAGGACAGGCAGTCTTCGCCTGGCTCTGCGGCAGCCAAATCCGGCAAGATCGTGGGGCTCTCGTTTGTGAGCCTGCAGGTGTCCAATCTGCAAAAATCGATAGATTACTACCGGGCGCTTGGTTTCAGCCCAGCCGGCGATAAAAATCCTCCCTGGATCAAGGATGAAGCTGCGAACCGTCTCTATAACTCTCCGGGAGCCATGTCGCGCACTGCGGTTCTGACCATTGCCACCACGGATTCCGGCCGGCCTTTTACTTTATACCTGCGAGAATATAAAGACATCGAGCGGGGCAGCCGGGCGGACTTTCCTGCGCGGGATCCGTCGTCAACTCATCTGGGACTGATGGTGCCCGAGGCGGATGCTCTGTGGGCGCAGTTGAAGGCCGACGGGCTTCTCAGGCCGCTGTCCTGGGAAGGAAAGTTGATGCGATTGCCCGGACAGAATGCGGGCGGTATCGCGTATGTCATGGATCCCGATGGGCTGGATGTCGAAATCGTCGGCATAAAGCCGGCGGCCGCCAAGACTGCCGGACAACAGGCGGCGCTGTCCAATAATCCGACGCTCCATCATCTTGGCATGGCTGTCATAAATTCTGAAAAGTCCAAAGCGTTTTATGGGGATTTGCTCGGAGCCGAATTTCCCAAAGTTACTCCGGAGTGGCTCAGCGGCGATATGTGGGACGCGGCGGTGGGAGGTCGCGGCTATGTCATCAGGCTTATCAACGGAACATACCCCGAAGCGGCAGCGCCGCAAACGCCGATGCGCTTCGAGTTGGTCGAGTACCAAAAGCCCAATCGTACGGCGATTCCGGATTATCGGTTTTCTGATATAGCGGTGAGTTGTGTCGGGATGCAAGTGGACGGCCTTGACGCCCTGTACGCCAGGCTCAAAGGTGCCGGGATTAAGATCTGGTCGCAGGGTGGCATCGAGCGGCTCAAGGATGGCACGCGATCCATCGTGGTCCGCGATCCCGATGTCGACGCCTTCGTCGAGCTTTTCGAGAAGCCATAATTTTCGCCCGAGTTTTCCGGAGAGTTTTTTGGATGCGCAAAGCGTATAGCATGACATTGGTGACTGCGGCTGTGGTCTTTCTCTATCTGGGCTGGATTTATTATACAAGATGGAGCGAAAACCGCGCATTCGTCAGGCGCCTGGCCGAACCGAAGGAGGCGAAGGATCGGGCAATCGTGGACGCGTACGGCGGAGGACGCCTGACCATATTGGGATTCTATGCCACGCCCGCAACCATCCTCTGGGGTGAGAAAACGCAGCTTTGCTATAGCGTATCCAATTCGAAGACTGTCCGCATCGAACCGCCGGTCAAAAATGTCTGGCCTTCCTTCAGCCGCTGTGTCGAAGTCGCTCCTGAAAAAGACACCGTTTACAGGCTCATTGCAGAGGATGCCGCGGGGCACAAGGCAATTGCCACCACTACCGTTAAAGTGAATTAGGATGAAATTGCCGGTTAGGCGAAAATTATGCGCCGCCGCTTGAGCTCGAAGAAGCACTTGGCGCAGGCCGCGACATCCGCCCCCGCGTCGTGGGCTTCCTCGTATCCGCATTTGAAGAGTTCCCTGTGCAGCTGCGACAGCGTCGGCCACTTATAGCCGTATGCGCCCGGGATCCTGCAAAAATCGGTGGACTGCGTCATGGTGCAAATACGCTTTTTGCTCGCAAATGGCGGTTGAAGCCGCAGCCGGTGGTATTCCGCCGAAATGACGCTTTCGTCAAATTTTAAATTATGCGCAATGATGATCTCGGATTTTCCGGCCGCCGCGCTGAATTCCCGCAAAACGTCGGAAAGCTTTTTCCCCTCCGCTAATGCGCGCTCTGTGGTTATACCGTGAATGCGCTGTACATCTTCAGGGATTACGAATCCATCGGGTTGCACCAGGTGCGTTGCTGATTCGATTTGCGTATCGGATCCGTCGAAAAGAGACCATGCAATCTGGATAGCGCGGGGCCAATTGTCCAGGTCCGAAATGGGCGCTTTCCAGTTCCTTGGAAGCCCCGTTGTTTCGCAGTCTATAATTAGATACATCGCATTCACCGCCAGTAATTTCAGGATTCAATCTAACACAGGAACATGCCGGACTGGCTAAAATTTACCTCGTCCAGCTTCAGCAGAGCAGAATTGATGGAAACCAGACCGCAGGCAGGTTTCTGCCGAAGACGTTTCCGATAAAAAAGTGCGTGCAAAGTAGTACTTAAATCAGCGGGAGCGGACGATAACAGGAAGACTATGGCAACTGAAAGTATTCCAATGGAGAGAGAAGTGCGGCCCAGTGCGTTTGGGCGCTTTAATAATGTCCTAAAGAGGATGTATGAGAAGGAAGCCAGCGACCTTCATATATCTGTCGGCAGCGGCTTCAGGATTCGCATCCTGGGAGCGCTCGTCGAGGCTTCGGATACAGCGCCACTGACTCCCAATGAAATAGCTTCGATTACGGGCGGCATACTGCTGGCGGGCCGCAAATGCACCAAGGAAAACATGGTGTCGTTTGTGGAAGCGATCACAGATTATGACTGCTCGTATTCAGTCCCGGGGTTGGGCCGCTATAGGGTCAACATCTCCAGCCAGCGGGGTTCCCTGGCCTTGGTTCTGCGGCATATTCCGCTCGCACTGCCCACTATCGAAGGACTCGGCTTGCCTCCGGTTCTGAAAGACATCGCGATGGCTGAACGGGGACTCGTGCTTGTAACCGGCATAACAGGCAGCGGGAAATCCACGACGCTGGCAGCCATGATCAATCTGCTCAATCAGACCAGGCAGGGCAAGGTCGTTACCATCGAAGACCCGATTGAATTCGTGTATCGCGACGACAAATGCACCATTGTGCAGCGCGAATGCGGATCGGACACGGAGAATTTCGGCAAAGCCCTGCGCGCTGCGCTGCGTCAGGACCCTGATATCATCCTGGTCGGGGAAATGCGCGATAGAGAAACCATCGACATCGCGATCAAAGCCGCCGAAACCGGGCACCTGGTTTTGTCCACGGTGCACACGACGGATGCGCCCAAGACGATTTCGCGAATCCTCAGTGTTTTCGATCCGACCGAACAGGTGGCGATGCGCCAGCGATTGAGCGAAACCCTGCAGGCCACTATTTCCCAGCGTCTGCTTCCTCGAGCGGACGGCAACGGCCGTGTTGCAGCCTGTGAGATTATGCGCCAGACGCAGACTATCCAGGAATGCATCGCGGAGTCGTCCAAAACCTTCATGATCAAGGAGTATATTGAAAAGGGCCGGGAGTTTTACAAAATGCAGACTTTCGACCAGCACCTGACCGACCTGTATCATGCGGAAGCCATTACGCTCGAAGTCGCAAAGTCGGCGGCGACCTCTCCGGCGGACTTCGAACGCAACCTTCATTTCGAATAGCAGCAGGGAATCATCCTGAGATAGCGGGTTAGTGCTTGCCGCGAACGGCCATGAGGAAGCAACGGAAATATCGCTGCCATGATTCCGGGGAGGATTGATAGATATTATCGTAAACAAAGCAGTCTGCGAGAGCTTCCCTGACGCGCAACAGTTCCTTTAGCCGCGTGCGATTTTTAACATCGGCATTTGTCAGATCGAGAAGCTCGATTGCGCGATCAAAGGCGCGGCTACTCAAATCCAGGCGCCCCTTCGCTTTCCACGAAATGGTTCTTTCAACTTCACTGCCTATATTAGCCATCTGTTCGGCGAGGGAAAGCAGATTCCACTTTCCTGCGGCCAAATCTCTATGCTGGTAGTTCATCGGATGACCAAATCGTCTACTATTTGCCGGATCTTATCGCGAACCTCTGGATTTTCCACTCCTCGGCTGCGATTCCCTATGGACGGGCGGAGATTGATCATAGAATCGAATTCAATAAAATCTGCGCCTTCGATTTCAGGGTAGAGGTTTATTCCCCACAAGTCTCTCTGATCAGAACCGGTTTCCATCAGCAGCGCTTCCTCGTCTGCATGCAGTTCTGCATCAATCGCCATGATCACCCGCTTTACGTCTACCACTGCTTTGACCATGTCGCCGAATGTATTCGTCGCC
Source organism: uncultured Acidobacteriota bacterium (assembly GCA_963761825.1). Taxonomy (GTDB): domain Bacteria; phylum Acidobacteriota; class UBA6911; order UBA6911; family UBA6911; genus UBA6911. The sequence continues at coordinate 619,691 of CAVXIH010000009.1, read as the reverse complement.
ATTTCATTTATTTCACCAAGACTTACCCTGCTTTTGCTTTCAACGATTCGCATGCGGTTGCCTCATCCATACAGTCAGTCGGCTTTCCTCAGAAATTCTACACCTCGGTAGAAAATAACCATAGCGGCAAGAAATAAGGGGCGGACCGATCACTGAGCGATTGTGGTTGCCAATAGTTTTTGAATAGACGATCGCCCTGCGGCGGTTTAAAATTTTCATTGGCTACGAACGATTGCGAGCCTGAGCGAACCGCCCTACTCTAGGGACAGCGGGAGAGAAACTAAGCCAATGAAACAGTTCAACGGGGGAAGCCATGATCTATACTATTAGGGAATGTACTACGCGAAGGATGTTTTGTAAGAGAATGGCCGGAATCGCGTTAACCGGAGCGTTTATTGGGTATGAAACCATGGCTGTCCCAAATCCGAAATCTCAAGGCGAAGCTGTGAGAAAGGCGGAGCATCTGGTTTCTGTGTGCGGAACCTATTGCGGAGCCTGTCCCATGTATATTAACAATCAACCAGGTGATAAACAGAAGCGCAAAGAGATGTTCGAGCGGTATGCCGGCAGACCGATGAATATGAACCTTGAGACTCTTGTTTGCGATGGCTGCCTTTCAGATGGAAACATAGCCGTTCACTGCAAAAACTGTACAATGCGTTTATGCGCCAAGGACAAACCGGACGTAACACGTTGTTCGGACTGCCCCGATTTCCCATGCTCTCGCATACGCGATTTCAGTAATGATGGGAAGCTGCACCATGCCGAACTTCTGGATAATCTCAGAAACCTTAAGAAAATGGGCATTAAGGATTGGACCAAGCATGAACAAGAGCGCTGGACGTGCCCCAAGTGCAGCAATTCCTTGTCGTGGTATGACCCGGCATGCTCCAATTGCGGAGCGAAGCGATCTGAGAAATTGTTCTCTTTGAGACAAGGCTGATGAATCACCGTACTCCGGCTCTTTGCATTTTCCCCGGCGGCAGCAGTTCTACGGATCTGCCTGGAAGTGTGTTGGGAAGATAGGCAAGGATCCAATTGCTGGTAATTACACTGCGCGGCATCGCGCTAGTCTTGATAGCAGATTAATCCGGATCTTCGCCTTGCGGACAGCATCCGATCCTGTTGCTGCGACTCCATGCTTTGAAAAATTCAGACTAGAATGCATAATATAAGCCGCTGCATAGATCGCGGAGGAATAGCCAAGTGGCTGAAGGCGGCGGTCTTGAAAACCGTTAGGGGGGTAACCCCCTCGTGGGTTCGAATCCTACTTCCTCCGCCACTTCTATCTATAAACTATTGATATTATTGCAGATAAAATAGAGAGCGTGGATTCGCCCCGCTTTCCATCCCACATATTTTTAGGGTGAATGAGTATCCACACGATCTCTTCTGGAAGTGTGTGCGTTACTTACTCTGCACTATGCCATGCCCAACGCGGTCAATAACGGGAGCGCTATTTGACGTCCAAGTATCGAGAAAGCGGTTTCCGTTGTTTCTACCAATAATTCGGTGAATTTTTCCAAACTTTTTGCATCCATATTTCGTCTAACTGATTGGTCAAGCGGGCAAGCAGAAAAATAGAACCCAAAGGAATACAACATGCATTGCCGAAGTCGTCTGCCTCTGACAGCACTTTTAATATTTTGTGCAATCATCCTTCCGGCACGCACAGGGCGGTCCAAACAATCGGAGAAGCCTCAGACGAAAACAGCGGCACCATTTCCGGAGATGCAAATTCCGCAGGTAACCGAAAGTCCAAAAGTTGATGGAGTCCTGGATGATCCGGCATGGCAGAATTCTCCGCTCCCGATCGGCGAATGGCTCACATACAGTCCTTTGTACGGAAACAAAATCATTCAGCGTACCCAGGTCTGGGCCGTCTACGACAAGATCGGATTGTACTTTGCCTTTCACTGCGCCGATCCCGAGCCAGACAAAATCAAAACGGCAATTGTTAGACGCGACACGATTTATAACGATGATTGGGTCGGGCTGAGCCTGGACTCTCTGGGCAGCCATCAGAGCTCCTACGAGTTCTTCGTAAATGCGAACGGCATTCAAATGGATGTTTTGAACAGCAGTACTGCCGGGGAGGATTCCTCGCCGGATTGGGTTTGGGACAGTGCGGCAAAAAAGACCGAAGATGGCTATGTCGTCGAGATCCGGATTCCGTTCAAAACCATCCGGTTTAAGAGTGGCGCGACCGTGCGGATGGAAGTCCTTTTCTGGCGACGCATCAGCCGGCTGGGATTATCGGTTTCATGGCCTGACCTGCCCCCCGGCACTTCCTGGTTTACCAGGCATGCGCCACTGATCCTCCATGAGGTGAAACGGCCGCTGACGCTGGAGTTGATCCCGAATGTCACCTATGCACTGGATCAGACCCGCTCCACGCCGGACCATTGGGCTAGCGACTCCAGTCCGGACGCAGGCATTACCGCAAAATATGGGATTTCCTCAACTGTAACGCTGGATGGCACCTACCGACCTGATTTCAGCCAGGTGGAAAGTGACGCTTTTCAGGTGGAGGTCAACCAGCGGTACCCGATTTTCTATAGCGAGAAGCGCCCGTTTTTCATGGAAGGAATGGGTACCTTTGAACTGGCTGGATCCGGAGGTGACGCCAACATGCGCACCGCGGTTCACACCCGCCGTATCGTTAATCCTCTTTTTGGCGTAAAGGCCACGGGGAATTTGGGGAAAGTAACCTTTGCCACCCTGTCTTCAGCGGACCAGTTTCCCGGTGACACGGAGGAATCCGACCCGCTTTTCGGGGAGATGAAATACTTTAACATCGGCCGCGCGCTATATTCTCTGGGAAAAGGCACGTATATCGGCGCACTCGTTACCGACACGGAACTGTCCAATGGCTATAACAGGGTGATCTCCGGGGATCTGTCTTTACAATTCGGTGAGCATCAGCAGGTTTCTGTTACAACGCTTGCGAGCAGCACCCGCGAATTCGATGGAAGCGATCAACGGACCGGTATGGCCGGACAGGCCTCCTATTCCTACAGCAGCAAGCGCCAGGTTCTTGCCACACAATTCGAGCACTACGACAAAGATTTTCAGATGGACACAGCCTTTTATAACCGGACAGGGATCACGACAAACTGGACCTATTATTCCTATAATTTTTATCCGGACGAAACTCGGCATTCCTGGTTTAAAAAATTCGCACCTTTTGTCTGGGTACATACCGGCCGCGATCGGATCCAGAGTGGCAATGAGCATTTCGTGCTTGGCGGGTTCCGGATGAATTTTACACGGCAGGGATCTTTCCGGTTCGACCTCGGCCGCGGCGAAGAGCCCTGGGCTGGGACAACCTTTGATACCAGTCAGATTCAGATGATGGGGGGTGCACAGCTCTTCAAGTGGCTGAACTTCTTCTCATACTTCAGGAGGGGAAAATCGATTTATTATGATCCGGTTGAGCCTTATTCGGGCCACAGCAGGAACCTACATGTGGATTTAACTCTTCAGCCGAGCCAAAAGCTAAACCAGACGTTTGCCTATGACCAGTCCATTTTTCACCGCGCATCGGATGGAGCGCATATTTACACCGTCAATATATTCAATTCAAAAACAACGTATCAGTTTCACCCGTACTTCTTCGTTCGAGCCATCGAGCGCTATGACAGTTCCCGAAGTCAGGTCCTGATGGATTTCCTGGCCTCGTACGAGCCGGTGCCGGGCACGGTTGCCTATGCCGGATATGGCAATTTGTTTCAGAAGGAGAACTGGGATGGGACCCAGTTCAATCCGGGCTATGGAGATTATCTCAGTACCAAGCGCAGCGTGTTTTTTAAGCTTTCATACCTCTACCGATTTTAAATACCGACGGGACGTCTATGCCGTGCGGTTTCAAAATTCCGCGTGGATCGCAAGGGGATTGTGGTGCAGAGATTCGAGTCGTGCTATAAAGCCGGATTCGGAAGAAATAACCTCCGCAATCGAGGAGCTTTTAGCTCAGTAAAAAAAGAAGCCAGAGGCACCGAGCCAGAAGAAAGCGTTAAATAGGGAATCAGGCTTTCTCAAACGGGAACGTGTACTTCAGACTCGAGCTCATCGCGCATCGCGCACAATTCTTTCTGGATGACGGCGTCCACCGGCACGCCCTGATCCTTGTTCTTCTGCCAGCTGAGATACTCTTTCTCGCCGCAGGTATAAATGCGCTCTCTTCCCGGCCTCTTTCTGGATGCGCGTAGCCCGCGCAGAATATCTCCGGTGGTCTTTTTGAACGACTCGATATCCGTAAAGCATTCGATGTCGATGGCCATGAAGAAATGCCCAAGGCCATACGGAACCAGCTGGCCTTTCTCGTTCACGCCGTTCAATTGTTTCAGGAACGATCCCTGCTGCAGCGACGCCGACAGGATCTCGACAACCGTTGCGAATCCATAACCCTTATGGCTGCCCGTTTCCTCGTCCATGCCACCCACCGGCGTAAACGCGCTTTTGCCCTTGATAAGGTCGACCAGGATTTTGTTCGGATCGGTTTCTGTTTTTCCTTCTTCGTCGATCACCAGCCCTTCAGGACACAGCACTCCCGCCCGGGCATATTCCTCGACTTTTCCACGCTGAATAATGGAAGTCGCATAATCGTTGGTGAACGGGAACTCTTCATCGGTGGGGAAGCCGAATACCAGCGGATTGGTGCCCAGCATGTTTTCCGTGCCGTGGGTCGGGGCGATCGAGGGCCGCGCGTTAGTCGCCGTCACTCCGATCATATTCGCTTTGACCGCCATCAGGGGGTAATGTGCCGCGTAGCCGTAGTGCGTCGAATTGCGCGCGACCACTGTTCCTATGCCATGAACGCGGGCTTTCTCAATGGCCATTTCCATGCAGCGTTTGCCGATGACCATGCCCATGCCGTGATGCCCGTCGACGACCGCCGTGGCTTTGCAGTCGCGGACTACTTCGAATTTCGTGACCGGCTGCTGGATCCTGCTCTTGACTATGCGGTCGTAGTAAATCGGCTTCAAGCGCCCCACGCCGTGCGAATAAATGCCCCGCTTGTCGGCGCCGACCACTACCTCGGCGCAGAACCGGGCTTCGTCTTCGGGGACTCCCACTCCTTTGAAGACGTCCGTTATAAATGCTTCCAGCAAATCAAAAGGTATCCGGGAAGTTGTTGCAGTCACTTTTTTTCTCCTAGCGCGGCCGGAGCTGCTGCTCAAATACTCGAGATTGATGGAGGCCGCACGCAAACAGCTTTCAGCTCGCATCCATCAATAAAATCCACTCGAGAAGCATAATACTACCATCATTTCCGGCCTGTGAAAGCATCCAAGTATTCTGGAGAATGCGGCTGCCATAAATGCGGGTAATTTCGACCTGTCTTGTTTTTCTCTGTGATATAGTACGCTTTCAGGGACCGTCAGGATTCGCCCGGATCCCATTCCCAACATGGCAATTTTAATTTCATAATCAGCTAATAACAATGTGAGAACAGATACCGGCAAGGAGAACCAAAATGGACAAGGCAACAGGACAACTCTACCATGAAAGAGAAAAAAGATTTATCGATGCCGTGCAATTAAGGATACCGGATAGGGTTCCGACTTCCGTTCATCTAAGCTATTTCCCCGCCCGGTTCACCGGCATCACCTACAAGGATTCCTATTACGATTTTCCGAAATGGAAAGAGGCCTACGTCAAGACCGCCCTCTGGCTCCAGCCGGATCGCTGCGAGTACTTCCCGACTCAGTCCGGCCGGGTAATGGAGGCGCTGGATGCAAAAACCTCAGTTTGGCCGGGACATGGAATCGGCGTCAATTCTTCGCACCAGTGGGTGGAAGGCGAGTACATGAAGGCGGAAGAGTATGACCTGTACTTGAATGACCAGTCGGATTTCAACATCCGGTACCTGCTGCCCCGTTCCTACGGATTCCTGGAACCGCTGACCAAATTGCCTCCGCTCGAGTCCATACAGATGATGCTTCCGTTCCACGTTCTGGCGACGCCGGAGTTCGCCAATATGATGGAAAAGCTTGCGAGGATTGCCCGCGAAGCCGTCGAGTGGCAAAAGCATGTCATGGATATGTTTACGGCGCTGAATGAGTGCGGCTTCCCTGGACGGACCGCCTTGGCAGGCGGTGGCGTGCCCTATGACATGATTTCCGATTTCCTGCGCGGCATGCGAGGCGCCATGCTGGACATGTACCGGTGTCCGGACAAGCTGATGGCCGCCATCGAAAAGATGTCGCAACAGACGCTCAAGAGAATCGCCATGGGTCCGAAGGTCACCGAGTTTACGACCGCTTTCATCGCGCTGCACCGCGGAGCCGACGGCTTCATGTCGCTTAAACAGTTCGAGCAATTCTATTGGCCCTACTTGATGAAACTGGTGAACGCTCTCGTGGAAGCGGGATACACGCCCGAGATCTTCTTCGAAGGCGATTACACGCAGCGTCTTGAATACCTGCGCGAACTGCCGAAGGGAAAAGTGATCGCACGCTTCGACCGCTCGGACATGGCCAAAGCCAAGGAGATACTGGGTGGCCACGTCTGCATTTCAGGAAACGTGCCCGCGTCGCTGCTGCAAACCAGCGATGTGGCGGGAGTCAAAAAATACTGCAAATGGCTCATTGATGTCGTCGGCAAGGACGGCGGATTCATCATGGGCCCGGGCTCGGTAGTGGATGAAGTGAAACCGGAAAACCTGAAGGCCATGGTCGACTTTACCCGGGAATATGGCCAGTACAGGTAGATGTTTGGAATATCGAGGTGAAGGGAATGGATAGCATGGATAATTCTTCAATAACGGCGGTCGTCAGCCGCCTGGTGGCCGCAGGCCAGGGACTCTCATTCCATGCGCAAAGCGCAAATGCCTGCAAAGTGGAACTCCCGTCGCGCGGCAGCTGCCTGAAAATCATGCAGCAACTCCGGTCCATTTTGTTCCCGGGCTACTTCCATCTTTCGGAGTTCAGCGACGAAGGCATAGGTTTCCATCTCGGAGCTATCCTGGATCTGATCGCCATCAATCTGCGCGAGCAGATCAAGCGCGGATTCTGTTTCAGCTGCGTGGAGGAAAGCACGGAAAAACGCTGCAGCGAAAGAGCGGAGAACCTCACACGCACATTCCTTGCCCGTCTCCCCGATGTAATGACACTTCTCGGCCAGGATGTCCATGCGGCGTATGAAGGAGATCCGGCCGCCCAAAGCCCCGGCGAAACGATCCTGTGCTATCCGGGCGTGTTCGCCATCACCAATCACCGGATCGCACACGAGCTGTACAAACTTGGCGTGCCGGTGATCCCGCGCATCATCAGTGAGGATGCGCACAGTGCTACGGGAATCGACATACACCCGGGCGCGCGCATCGGAAAAAAGTTTTTTATTGATCACGGCACGGGCGTCGTTATAGGCGAGACGACGATCATCGGCGATCGCGTGCGCATCTACCAGGGCGTCACGCTCGGAGCTAAGAGCTTCCCGCTCGATGAGAAAGGCAATCCCATCAAGGGAATAGACCGGCACCCGATCATTGAAGATGACGCTATTATCTATGCGGGCGCGACGATTCTAGGCAGAATCACGATCGGGGCGCGTTCGGTAATCGGCGGAAATGTCTGGTTGACCGAGAGCGTGGCCCCGGACAGCTCTATTTCCCAGGGCAGGGAGCCCAGATCCCGCTGAACGTTGTATTTGTGCGGACGGGTCTCCAGAGCTGTCTCAGACCTGAACGCGGTCGAACATCATGTGGGCCCGGAGGGCCCGAAGAGGTTGTCTCAGAGCGCAAGCCCGTCGAGTTTACGAGCGGTAAACAGGAGCCCTGAAGGGGCGAAACGTAGGTCGCTATAAACAAAAGACCTTCGCCCCTGCCGGGGCTCTTAACCGCGCATTGTTTCGAGGCTTGCGCCCGGCTACTATCTTCAGACCACTCTGGGGTCATAAAAGTTGTCTGATTACGCGTTTGATTTCGTTTGAGACAGTCTCTGGAGAGCCGTCCGCACAAAAATGCGAGGGAGCGAACAATTCCTAATTGGGACAACCTAGGCTGAAGCCCTAGACGCACATGTGTCTGATCCGTTGCCTCAGGCTAAATTTAGTTGATGCGATGCATGGGATATTTGCCGATATATATTCTGCCGGTAGAATGAATCAATTTATAGATGCTGGATGGCATAGGACCAGGCCGCAAAACAATGCTTAAGCTCAAGCTGCTTTCCGGAGCGCAAAGAACCGTTACTCTTCCGCAGGCCCCGTTGTCTCTATTTGACTCGGCAAATCTCACCCGCGGTTACTTTCCCTACCAACACATTCTTCTATTCTGTCCTTTGCCACCTTGTCGGCCTTTCCGTAATGCTTGTCGGTTCCATCTATCGAAGCATCCCCGACCCGCCGTCTGTCGTGGATCATATTACCTATATTGATCTTCGTATTCCCAAGATCGTATTTCTTCCGACGATGATTGCCCCGGGAAATCAAGGCATGCGCATTCCGGCGCGCAAAAAGGCGCCGCGCGCGAAAAAAACGGCGGAACCTCAGGCTTCCAATACCAAGGGACTGAGCTATCCGGGGCCACAGACGATTATTTCGGATCCGCCGAATCCAACGAATTCCATCCAGACGGTCCTACAGCCCGATATCGAAAATCCCCCGGTCCTGATACCGCCGATACCACTGCCGAATATTGTGCAGGTAGCGGAGGCGGTTCTGGTCGCGCCGAAAATTCCGGAATCGGCTCCCGAGCCGCCGAAAGAGGTCAAGCCCCCTGAAGAGCCGAAGCCCGAGCCTGTGCCCGAGATTCCGCCCCAGCCCAAAACTCCAGAACCGGCGATGGTCCTGCCCGAGCTCAAACTCGCGCCGCAAATGCGTTTGGAGAGGCCGAAACTGATACTGCCTCCCAGTATCCCTCCGCTCATCGAGGCCAAGCCCTCAGAGCGGCCCGAAAAAATTGAATTGCCCAGCCTGATGAAAGCACCCACGCTGCCGCCTCCTCCGGAACCCCCGCCTGAACCTGCGGCCAAGCCTGCCGAGCCACCGCAGAAATCAGCGGAGACGGCAAAGACAGAAGCCGCACCCAAGCCAGACGAGAAGCCCAAAGAGCGTTCCGTAGCCGAGCTTTCGTCTGCAACTGAAGGAGCCAGGAATCTACTCTCCCTGACCCCAATGCCTGCTTCCACAAAAGAGCCGGTCAAAGTTCCTTCGGGCGAGGCTCGCGGCCGATTCGCCATTTCTCCCGAGCCAAATCTTGCAGTTTCGGAAAAAGAGCCCGGTTCTAAAACGGGCAGTCGTTCCGAGGATGTCGGAATCGGAAGCATTAAATCTGCATCTGCAGGAAATGAAGCGGCTTCTACGAAAGCGCCAGTAGTGTCAGCCGGTGTGGAAACGAATGTCGCCGGAGGGAAAAGCGCAACGGCAGGCGATCAGGGATCGAAAGCCGGACGCGGCGCTTCGTCTGTGTCGGGATCAGGCACTGGAAAGGGATCCGCGAAAAAGCCTTTTTCCGGGATCACCATTATGGGCGGATCCTTTGATCCCGGCGAAAATTCTGATTATGCTCCAGTCACTCCGGCGCGCAAGCCCCTGCAGACCTCGTATGGTTTGAACATCATCTCCACGGAAAACAGCGGCGGCGGATTGCCCTTCTTCGGTGTGTTTTCGCACGAGCAGATTTACACCGTCTATCTCGATATGAGACAAGTTGAAGAGGACCAGGATCCTTCCTGGACCCTCGAATTCGCAGTGATCCCGGGATCCGTCGCTCAGAGTGGCTCCAGCCGGAGACAGCAGGGGCTGATCCTGCCTTTCCCGGCTGAAAAGGAGCGGCCGGCTTTTCCTGCCGATGTGGTCCGCAAATATTTGAACAAGATGGTTATTGTCTACGGCATAGTGACTATCGAAGGCAAACTGGAGCAGGTTTCGATCAAGGACAGCCCAGACGCTTTGTTGAATGAGCCCGTGCTCCGATCCTTGAGCAAATGGATTTTTCGACCGGCACAACTCAACGGTGAATCTGTCGCGGCAAAACTGCTGATGGGAATCCCGCTATGGCTGCCTAACTGAGTTCCGGAGTCTTCGAGAAATAATCTCGAAGACTCCGGGGCTTGAAGAGTCAAAGCTCTATCTATAGACTCCGTATTCTTTTGTGAAATCGATCATGGCATGGACTGTGTCTTCCTTGGCATCGTCCAGCTGCGTTCCAGAACAAAGAATGTAGCCGCCTCCTTTGCCGACATAATCGATCAGGTCTTTGCAGCAGGCCTTGACCTGGTCGGCCGTTCCGGTCGCGATCATCGTAATCGGCACATTGCCCATGATAGGGCTGTGGCCGCCCAGTATGTCCTTGGCCTTGTGCATGTCCGTCCGGTCGAAGAACCACAGTACGGAAGCTTTCGGTAGCTCCGTGAGATGATTGAGGCGCTGCGTATAGACCCCCTCTGCAAACGGCGCGGGGATCAGGCCTTCGTCGATCATGTTCAACATAAGTTGTTTGAAAGTAGGCCAGTAAAACTTTTCGAACTGCTTCAGGGAAATGTGGCTGTCGTCCCCTTTGTGCAGCGGCATCATGACCAAAGGCGGTTCGCCTATTGGAATATCCGGGACGGGAGTGAGATCCAGGATTTTTTCGCAGGCCTTGAGCACCTTGTCCGGGCAGCGATATAAGTCCGTCAGAACGCCGCGCGTCCCTCTCAGGGTGTCTCCCAATACGTCAAAGGGAGCGGCTCCGAATCCCATGAACAATCTCGGGAATCCCATCCCCAGAATTGTGTTGGCCGCCTGCATCGAGATCTTCGCAGGGATCATGGACATTTCTGCCGCCTTCTTCATCGTCGCGATGGCTTCCTGCACTTCCGGATCCATGAAAGCCCCGATGACTCTGCCGCCGATCTGTATGCCGTCGGCGCCAAACCAGGGGAACTTCTGCAGGCCTTTTAGGCCGGTGTACATGCGCGGCAGAAAGCGGCGCGTGACGTAATCGGAAGGATCACTCAGGAAGTGTTCGTATTCATCGGCTTTCATGTATTCCTGTTCAACGTACTGATACTGCACGTCGTCAGGAAGGCCACAGCCCGCCCACTTCATGTTGGTCTGGCCGAGCAGTTCCATCGACGCGCCGGACATCATGAAGGTGGCCGCGGTGCTATCCGGCTGAAAATCCTTCTGGAATTTGATGGCAGCCTTGGCCGCTTCTTCCCAGCGGTCGTACATCGTTGCCTTTTGGGGGATGCCCATGCGCCGATAGACAAAGGCGCCGCCAAGCCCGGCAATCGGGACACGATCCGGGACTCCCAATTCAAGGGCTGTCCGGAATCTCGTTGCACGTTCTCTGTATTTCGCCTGGGCTTCGGCGCTTTCGAATTTGATGCTGTCGCCGCGAACCCACGCATCCAATCTGTATTTTCTTTTTTCTTCAGCACTCAATGATTTCCAATTATCTGGTTTTCCTGCCATTTCTTCTCTCCTCCACAGGCTTCGTTTTTAATGATGGCGGAGCGATTATCAAGGCAGTACCCGGCCAAAACAACATCAAAATTGAAGGGTTGTTTCAGAGCCTTGGAGTCTCAGGGATTGCGATTCATGACTAATCAGGAGCCAATATGTGTCAGGGCTTCAGAGACTGTCTCAAAACCGGGCATGACATATCGGGGTCGGTATCGGAATCGGTATCGGAATCGGCTTTTATGGGCATCACAGCAAGCAGGGACTAAACTTTTTCGACCCCGATACCGACCCCGATCCCGATCTTCCGAGTTTTGAGGCCGGGTCTCCAGAGGCTGTCTCAAAACCTGGCCATTGAGCGGGCTTACAGCCCTTTTTCTGTCTGTCGTTAAATTCCTAGGGCTTCGCCCTAGGCTGGCATAGAGCGCGCCTTCAGCGCTTAAGATACTTTATAATTATGGATTTAAAGCGCCGAAGGCGCGATCCATACCAGCCTGGGGCAACGCCCCAGGAAAAGGTCGCAAAAGAAAATCAAGGGCTGAAGGCCCGCCCAATGCGAGTTTTGAGACGGCCTCTCCAGACCCGTCCGATGTGTGTGATTACGAGGTCGGACGGACTCTTCAGCCCCAACCCACATGATTATTTTTTGGATTGCTAGTTTTTCATGTGATCGGAGGCCCTAAGGCTTAACGTCGAGTTTGCGGAGGGCGAAAGCGCAGGCGCCGATGGCGATGGCTTCCGAAGTGCCAAGGCGCGAAACGCCGATGCCGGTGCGCTGCAGCGGATCATAGGTTATCGTCTTTCGGCTTCCGGGAATGGCAATTTCCCGGGTCTCTCCTGCAAGGAATGTTTTTACCTGTGCAGGATCCTCGAGGTTGAATGCCGTAGACGCCAGGCGTCGTAACTTCTTTCCATCCGGCCCGGAGTAGGAACTGTTCAATTCTTCCACGAGCGCCGGCAAAAAGAGGGGCCATGCGGCGGAAATGCCGCCGCCTACGACGGCGAGCCCATCCACCAGGGTCAACGCATTTGCCATTGCGTCGCCGACGACTTCGCCCAGGCGTCGGAACGCTTCGAGCGCTGCCGCTCGATTGCCGGGCAGTGTGCCCAACGCGATATCGCAAATCTCTTTTGGCTCCGGGCTTTCGCTGAACGGCATGCCCGCTTTTTCCGCATACGTGCGGCGCACCGCGCGGATGCTGGCGCCTTCCTCGGCGTTCATGCCGGGATCCAGTTTATTGCGCAGCAGCCACACTTCGCCTGAAATTGAGTTGTCGCCGGCCAGCAACTGGCCGTCCAACACGATGCCTCCGCCAAAGCCCGTTCCCAAAGTCACGCCGAAGAGATTTTTATAGCGCTTGGGACTGCCGGCCTGGTCGAGCAATCCGTTAACGTACGGGAGAAATCCGGAGATCGCTTCTCCATAAACGAACAGATCGCCGTCGTTGTTGATGAAAGCTGGAATGCCGAACCGGTCCTCAAGCATCGGTCCGAGCGCAATGCCGCCGCGGAATCCTGTGAGGTTGCCCAAGTCTCCGATGATGCCTTTCGGGTAATCCGCAGGACCAGGGAAGGCGAAGCTGATGGCTGACGGCAACACAGGGCACATTGCTCTGATGCGGGTGAATCCTTCGACGATATTTGTCAGGCATTGATCGAGGTTGTCGCCGCTGGAGGGCATTGTGACGTTTTCGGTCACGGATTTGCCGCCGCTCATCGCCGAGAAACGGAAACTAGTCCCCCCGGCATCGAGCGTCATGACAATTCGTTTGTCGCTTTTCAGGTCCATGCTGATTCTCCTTTGAATCGCATCGGTATAGCCGCAATCCAATAAGGTCGGTATCGGAATCGCTATCGCTATCGGTATCGAATCTCGGAAATCGATCCTCGATCTGAAAAGCCGATACCGATCCCGATAGCGATTCCGATGCCGACTTGTCAGGCCTAAACCACACTCTTTTTTATTAAACCATTGTAGGCCGCTGCTCTCCCTTTAGCGAAAGCAGCAGCAGATACACAAAGCAAGCCAAGGGCACGATGAAGGCTGTTGCCTTCCAATCCATATCCACCAGCCACCCCATGAGCAAAGGCACAAGCGCACCGCCGGAGATGGCCATGCACATCAGGCCGCTGAGCTCGTTTGCGCATTCCGGTTTATTTTCGATTGTGATTGAAAAGAGCATGGGCCAGATATTGGCAAAACCCAGACCCGCGGCAATGATAGCCGGAATCGCCACGCCGGCTGCTCCCGTCATGAGAGAGCCCGCGCCCAAGACTCCCAGCAGTGCCGAGAGACGAAAACAGTTGCGCGGGCTCATGATGGTGAGAATTGCACCACCCAAAAGCCGGCCGATAGTGAGCATTAAAAAGAAGAGAGTCGGTCCCCATTTGTTGGCAGCTTGAGCATCCATGCCAAAAGCCTGCAGCGTGGGATTGAGAAAACGCGACATGCAGGACTCGGCGCCGACATAAAGGAAAATGCCGACCACGGCGAGAAGGAAAATGGGCTCTTTTAGCAGCCTGAGACTGGATGCGAGGCTGGGAGGCTTGTCCGCCTTGGTCTCCTCAATCTTCAACGATGCAACCGACAGGAAGGCCAGAGCCATGAGCACGAAAAACAGCGGGAATGCGCCGCGCCATCCCAAGCCCTGGAAAACAGCAAGGCCGGCCAGCGCACTGATCAGATAGGTTGACAGCGTGCTGCCGATACCTTTGATGCCCTGGGCAAAGCTGAGATTCCGGCTATAGGCGCCCTCCGGACTCACATCGCGCATGATGGGATTGCCGGCTACCTGAAGGAAGCGTCGTGCCGACGCCGAGGAGAAAGATGCACGCAAGCAGAAGCGCAAAACTCGGCATTTGAAGCGATGGCACCAGCAGTGCAGCCGCGTTGAGCCCAAGCCCCAGGAGCAGCAGTTTCTTCTTGCCGATGCGCGCCGCCAGAAGCCCTCCGGGGATGCTGAAAATGGCGAAAGCGATGAAGACGAAAAACGGCAGTAGCGTCGCCACCAGGTTGCTCAGCTCATACTGCTTTTTCACCCCATCCGACATGGGTCCCATTGCATCGGCGAGCCCCATGAGAAAAAAGGCCAGGAAAATCGGCAGTGTCTTGAACCGCATCTAACATGCTCCTTCGGGATTCGAGATTCGAAATCTTGAGTTACTTCCCCTCAGCGAAATGTTTGGGCTCGCGCAGCAACGACCACAGAAATGCGACGCCGATAATGTCAAGAAAAGCGATAGCCGTAAACAATGGACCATAGCCGATGGTCTGGGCAACAATCCCCACAATCGCTGTAAATATCATTCCACCGAGCACGGCTGTAGTGCCTGACAAGCCGTTCGCTGTGGCGACCGTCGTTTTCGGGAAGAGGTCCGCCGGCAAAGTCATCAGCGTGGCGGACATGGACTGGTGGGCAAATGTGCCTATGCAGAAAAAGAATATGGCCCATCCAGGCGAAGGCGCTCTGCCGATGAAAACCGCAAATACCATCAAGAAAGCGCTCACGGTGGCGGCGCACTTGCGCGCCGTCAGAACGGACATGCGCATTTTATTAATGAAAAACGGCGACAGCACACCTCCGAACATGGAGCCGAGGTCCGCTGCCAGGAAAGGAAGCCATGCAAAATATCCGATCTGCTTCAGATTCATATTCCGCTCGGTGGCCAGATAGAGCGGGATCCAGTAGCTGAAAAACTGCCAGGCCGGTTCGGAAAAAAATCGCGCGATTCCCAGAGCCCAGAAGTTTCTCTGCGGCAAAACAATTTTCCAAACACCTTTCCCTTTGGGCGCTTTTACTGTGGCGAGCTCTTGCTCTCCTTCCCTGATATGCGACAGCTCTTCTTTTGAAAGCCACGGATGCTTTTCAGGAGACCGATACAGCCACGCCCACAGGATCGCCCAGAACAGGCCGAAAGCACCGGTTACAACAAAGGCAGTCTGCCAGTTGTACTTCAGGATCAGGAAGGCAACCAGCGGCGGAGCGATAAGTGCCCCAATCCCTGCGCCCATATTGAAGATCCCTGTGGCGAGAGTCCTTTCTTTTGGCCGGAACCATTCAGCGACTGCTTTCGCACCGCCCGGGAAATTGCCGGCCTCGGTGATGCCAAGCAGTGAACGAAATACGGCAAACGAGCGCCATCCAGTGGCGAGTGCGGTAATCATCTGAGCGATGGACCACGTAATTATCGAGAGTGTGAATCCCAGCTCTTAATCCCAGCCAATCGATGAATCGTCCTACAACCGGCATCATGATCAGATAAGCCAACTGGAACGCCATGACGATTGGGAATAATCCACCTCGCCAATGCCCAGGCTCTTCTTGAATTCTGGCGCCGCGACCGAGAGCGTGATGCGGTCAAGATAATTGATGGTGGTGATGCCCATGAGCAGGATTGCGATCCACCATCGCAAATTTTTTATTTTAAAAGCATCAGACATATGTCTTCCTTGCAGGTTAATTCAGATTCCAAATTCCGGATTAACGACAGCTAGCGTCCTGCAACCTGATATCTGGAATCTGGAATCTGGAATCCAGTATCAATTATATCCACGCCCATCTGCGCCGCTTCGCTAAAAATGCCGCGAGAAGTGCGGACCATGCTTGCCATCAGATCCGGTATGCCTGTTTGGCCAGCCTGTATGCGAGATCGATTGCCACTTCGCGCGCTTCATCTTCATCGAGGCGATGTTCGGCCACCAGCCGCGCGAGGAAAGCGCAGTCCACGCGCCGCGCGACGTCGTGCCGCGCAGGAATAGACGGGAATGCCCGCGTGTCGTCGTTAAACCCGACCGTGTTGTAAAATCCGGCCGTTTCAGTCACCCGCTCGCGGTAAAACCGCATGCCTTCAGGACTATCGTAAAACCACCATGCCGGACCCAGCTTCAGAGCCGGATAGTGGCCGGCCAGCGGAGCAAGTTCGCGCGAGTACGTCGATTCATCCAGCGTAAAAAGAATGATGGTTAGCCGCTTTTCGTTCCCGAAGCGATCGAGCAGCGGTTTGAGATCATGCACATAATCCGTGCGCATCGGAATGTCGCAGCCCTTATCGAGACCGAACGCGCCGAAGACGGAAGGATTATGGTTGCGATAAGCCCCGGGATGGATCTGCATCACCAGGCCATCCTCGAGGCTCATCTGCGCCATTTCGCTCAGCATCTGCCCGCGAAATTCCTGAGCCTCCATGGAAGTGATGTTTCCCGCGCAAGCTTTGGCCAGCAAAGCCTCGCATCGCGAACGCGGCAGGTCATAGGTAATTGCGGAAGAGTGGCCGTGATCGGTTGCAGTCGCGCCCTGCGCAGCGAAAAACCGGCGGCGATTCGATAAGGCCCGCAGATATCCGGACCACGTAGCCGTGTCCTCTCCCGTCATCTCGCCGAGTTTCAGAACATTGTTCGCAAAGCCGGCGAATTCCGGATCCACCACCGGGTCGGGGCGATATGTCGGAACGATACGTCCTTTCCATCCTGACGCGCGCAGTTTCTGATGATGCACCAGCGGATCGAGCGGCGACTCGGTCGTAGACAGCACCTCGATGTTGAAGCGCTCGTACAAAGCCCGCGGCAGAAACTCCGGCCGCGAGAGACAGTCCGCGATAGCGTCATAGATTCTTTCGGCAGATTCCGGAGTCAACCGTTCCCGGATCCCGAACACTTCGTGCAGCACATGTTGGAACCACATCTGTGTGGGTGTGCCGCGAAAGAGATACCAGTGCTGCGCAAACAAGCCGCCAGATCTTGCGGGAATCCTTCTCAACCGGCCCTTCATCCATCCTCGGGATACCCAGCGATTCCAGTGAAACTCCCTGGCTGTACAGCATCCGATAGACATAGTGATCCGGAATGACCAGCAGCGTCGCCGGGTCAGGGAATGGTTTGTTGTCCGCAAACCATTGCGGATCCGTATGCCCGTGCGGGCTGATAATCGGCAGCCCGCGCACTTCCTCATAGAGCCGCCGTGCAATCGCCCGTTGCGTCGCATCTGCCGGGAAGAGACGGTCTTGATGTAGGTTGAGTTTTCGGTTCATGTTTGCTCCTCAGGACCAAAGGAATCAAGGATTAAAGGATTAAAGGATTAAAGGATTAAAGGGGAAAGAACCGCTATCCCCGTTCCTCTTCATCCCACTATCCTCTATCCGCCTTTCCCTCTTTCCCTTTGCCCCTTTACTCCTTTACCCCTTTGATATCCTTTGATCCTTTGTTTCGACGATTCGCGAAATAGTGCGAGATTCGTACGCAATACGATCCCCGGGTTCAGGAACTGTATCCTGGGGATCTCCGTCCTATTCAATAGAAAATCCGTGAGTGCCCGCACGGCGGTCTTGCCCTGAAGATAGGGGTCCTGATAAATCGAGGCCCGAATCGTTCCGCGCTTGAAATAGGGCGCCATCTCGGGAAAAAGATCCGTGGTGATGAGCTGTATGTGGCCCGCTCTTTTGTTGTCCTTCAGCGCGCGGCAAACGGGCAGACAGTTGACAGTGCTCACGTAAATGCCCTGCAAATCCGGATGGTCGGCGATGAGCCGGCAGGTCTTCCGGTAGCTCTCCTCTTCGGATTCGTGCGCTTCGAGGACTGCGGCGATTTTGCCGCCGCGGCAGTCTTTCCGGAAGCCGGATTGGAATCCTTCGCTTTTTCGACGGTGTTCCTCAGTTGTCAGCATGCCAGTGATGACGGCCACCTCAGATCCGTGCGGCACAAACTTGGACATGAGTTCGGCCGCGAGCCTGCCGCTGAGTTCCGGGTTCACTCCAACGAAAGACGTGCGGCGGCTTTGCGGCGCATCCGTTGTGATGCAGACGACGCGCACATTGCGTTCCTCTGCCTTGTCGATCAGCGGTGTAACCGATTTCGGGTTTCCCGGGGTGACGATCAGCGCATGAACACCTTCGGCCAGTAGATCGGAAATCCGCTCGCGCTCCCCTTCGCCCAGGCCCGGAACGGCGCGATACGTAATCCTGACGCCCAGTCCATCGGATCGCTGCGCCTCGTCGTAGATCCCGGCGCGGATCTGGTCATAGAAAAAATGAATTTCTTCGGGAATGCAGACGCCGATGCGCAAGTCCGCGCGGCGCGCGGAGAGGATGCGGGCTGCCAGGTGCGGCGTGTAGGAAAGCTTCTTCGCGATGCGAAGTACTCGCTTCCTGGTGGTCTCGCGGATACCAGGGCGGCCGTGCAGTGCTCTATCGACGGTGCCGATCGAAACTCCGGCCAGCTCGGCAATCTGGTGAATCCCGGCACGTTTCATTTGGCGATTACGTTGAGTGTTGTTTCGATCAGATCCACGGAATTACCGCCAATCATGATCTTGAATGTTCCGGGTTCCACGACCCGCCGCATGTCCCGGTTGAGGAATGAAAGCTCCTCGGGTCCCAGGGTGAATTCAACGGTCTGCGTTTTTCCGGGATCGAGCGTGATGCGGCGGAATCCGCGGAGTTCCTTGACCGGTCGTGTTATGGAACTGACTTCGTCCCGAATGTACAGCTGCACAACTTCGTCCCCGCTGGTGGTACCGGCATTGGTGACGTCCACCGAAACTCTTGTTTTGCCTTCGAGACCGATCGTATCCGGCAATAGAGTGATCTTTCCATATTTAAACGTGGTGTAGCTCAGTCCCCAGCCGAAGGGATACAGCGGCGACGAGGCCGAATCGACGTATTCGAGTCGGGCGGAAGGTTTTTGATAATAGTAAATTGGCAATTGGCCGACCGAACGAGGCACCGTAATGGGCAGTTTGCCGCCCGGATTATAGTCGCCAAACAGCACGTCCGCGACTGCCGTCCCTGTTTCCTGTCCCAGGTACCACCCTTCGAGGATTGCGGGAACAGTTTGGGCGATATAGTTGATGGAGTTCGGGCGGCCGTGAATCAGGAACACCACGACGGGCTTGCCCAGCTCAAGCATGGCTTTGACGAGGTCGTCCTGGTTGCCGAGCAGGTCGAGATCGTTGCGGTCGCCAAGATGATTGGCCCAGGCCTCGCGGCATGTCTGTTCGTTTCCTCCCAGCGCGAGAATGATAAGGTCGGATTTTTCTGCGACACCCACTGCTTCCCGGATGCGCTTTGCATTCAGAACCGGGTCGCCGAGCGTGAGCTTGTCTTCAAACGTCGGCATCGTCTCCGAGTCGCCGCGCGTCTCCGTGATTTTCACTCCCACGGCATACTGAATGTCGATTCCGGTGCCGACCTTCGCTTTAATCCCGTCCAGGATGCTGACGCCGCGTCCCGGGGTGCCGCTGTAGCCGCCGAGGTGCACTTCCTTCGCATTAGGGCCGATCACTGCGATCCGCTTGTAGTTGGCCTTATGAAGCGGCAGCAAACCCCCTTCGTTTTTGAGAAGGATGATGGATTTGCGCGCGGCCTCGAGCGCAAGCTGCCGGTGTTCGCCGTTGTTGGTTACTTTTTCGGCAATGTCAGGATCCACGAAAGGATCGTCGAAAAGGCCCGTGATGAATTTCGATCGCAGGATGCGGGCTGCAGCGCGGTCGATATACGCTTCCGAAACCTTGCCCTGCTTCACCTGGTCCAGGAGCAGATGATTGACCTCGATGTAGGGAAGCTCGATGTCCACGCCGGATTCCAAAGCCAGCTTGGCGGCTTCTTCGCCGGTGCCCACAACGAAATGCTTGGACCTCAATTGCCGGATGCCGAAATAATCCGAAACCACGATTCCATTAAATCCCCATTCCTGCCGCAGAATGTTGTCGAGCAGAAACTTGTTGCCATGCGACGGGACGCCGTCGATTTCGTTGTAGGATGCCATCACGCTCTGGATGGAGCCTTCCCTTACAGCCGCTTCGAACGGTTTCAGGAAAAATTCGCGAATGATTCGCTCCGAATAATTGCCCGGCCCCACGTTGGCGCCGCCTTCGGGCTGGCCGTGCACTGCGAAATGCTTCGCCGTCGCAATCACGTGAGATCTGTCGATGTTAGGCCCGGTGCCCTGGAACCCTTTGACGGCTGCGACTCCGATGCGCGATGCGAGATAGGGATCTTCGCCATAGGTCTCTTCCGTGCGTCCCCATCGCGGATCGCGCGCCACGTCCAATACGGGCGTCAGGCACTGATGCGAGCCGCGGGCGCGGACTTCATTTGCAGTGGCGGAGAATACGTCCTCCACAATTTTCGGGTCCCAGGTCGATGCCAGGGCAATGGCTTGTGGAAAGGACGTCCCCTTCACCGCCGCGTGGCCGTGCAGGCACTCTTCATGGAATAAAATCGGGATTCCCAGGCGCGTATTCTCCTTGGCCCATTTCTGGATGGAGTTGGTGAACTCGGCCATTTGGCGCGGTCCGCGCATCCCGCTGGGTCGCGAGATCTGTCCGATGCCGTCTTTGATCAGGACGGCTGCGCGTTCCGGCTGGAACGATCCTTTGGCGTCGACCAGCGAGGATTTGGGATCGGAGGAGTTCACGGTCCTTTCCATGGCGCTGGTCAGCTGCGCGATTTTTTCTTCCAGCGTCATGCGGGACAGAAGATCGGCGACCCTCTGTTCAATCGGCAGAGTTAGGATTGCGGTATGGAGGATTTCCCTGCGATAAAGCAGAAACTGCCGGCAGGCAGCCAATCAGCGAAAAAAGCAGTATCCTGAATGAACGGATAGGTGCTCCGGTACTAGTCCTCATATAAACCTCCGGGATGAACCGCTTTGCCTGTAATCCGCTAAATGCGAGGTACTATAGCATCCCGTTAACGTACACGGGAAAGAAATATAGCAGCAACATAACCAGCAACACCAGCAGCAACCCTGGACAGTAACCCTGGACACCCACTTCTTTATTAGACCAGTAGACCAAGGAGACCCTGGACACCCACTTATTTATAAATATATTTTGGCTCATTCCATGAGTTCGCCATTAGTTATATGAAACGAGGTGAACCATGGCTCTCCCGCGCAGCAAATATGTCAAGGAAGGAAAAGAAGGCGTCTATCACTGCTTCAGCCGGTGCGTCCGCAGGGCGTTTCTTTGCGGCTACGACACCCTCACACAACGCGACTTCTCCCACCGCAAAACATGGCTGGTCGACAGGTTGCGGCATCTCGCCGCTATTTTCGCTATCGAAGTCTGCGCTTACGCCATCATGGAGACTCACTACCACTCTATTCTGCGCACTCGCCCCGACATCGTCGCTACCTGGTCCGATTGGGACGTGGCAATCCGCTGGCTGACCCTCTTCCCTCTCAAGGATGCCGCCGTGCCCCCTACCGACGAGCAAATCCGCGCCCTGGCCGATTGCCCGGAACGTATCGCCCAACTGCGTAAACGTTTGTGTAGCCTGAGCTGGTTCATGGGCCGGCTTAACGAATTCATCGCCCGCGCTGCAAACAAAGAAGATAGCGTCAAAGGCCGGTTCTGGGAATCGCGCTTCAAATGCCAGAACCTGCTCGACGATGCGGCCATCGCCGCTTGCATGGTTTATGTCGATCTCAATCCTATCCGCGCCGCTCTCGCTGCCACTCCTGAAGAAAGCAACTTCACCAGCATCCAGGAACGAATCCGCGCATGGCATAAGCGAAATGATGGCCGCAGGCTCCGTTCCCGGTGAGCCCAATCAAAACTGTCCGTCTGGCTCTTTCAGCCAAGACCTGCAGACACTGGAAGATAGGGCCGACAGTTCCAACGCTATCCCCGAATGCCTTCCTTTCAATTCCCTTCGTGCCCCTTCCTCTTGCTGGCTGTGTCCTATCCAATCGGATTCCCAACGCCGCGGCATCCTCCCGATGACGGCAACCGAGTATTTCGATCTGGTGGATAAATCAGGGCGCATACTGCGGTCCGACAAGCGCGGAGCCATCGATGCCGGTCTTGCCCCGATCCTCCTGCGGATCGGGGCCAATCCCGAAGCGTGGATTGACACCGTTTCCCTCTTCGCATCCAAATTCCGCCTCGCAGCCGGTCTGGTTTCCAGTCTGCGCAGTTTTGCAGATCAGCTCGGCCAGACGCTGGCTTACCGGCGTTGCCGCGGCTCGAGCCTCCTTTGCAGTCTCGCCACCGCAATCGGCCTGAACCCTATCCCTCCATCAGTCCTTCCTCTGCAACTCCCGCGAGATCCTCTGATCCCATCGATCGTTTCCTGCATCATTTGACTATCTCCATGCCGGAGACTGAGCTAAAGTCCGCCACTCTGTCGATTTGTCTTATTCACTGGGCGCATCCGTTTCCTCTATCCCTAATAGCCCTTCCTCGCAGAGACCCGGATTTAGTCAACAAAAATCAAACATAGAAATAGTGGGTGTCCACGTTTCTTTCTATGTAAATAGTGGGTGTCCACGTTTTCCACGTTTTCTGCCTGATGGCTACGCCTGCTCTCCCGTAAAATCGGATTCCAGTATTTCCGGCTTCTGATCCTGCATGCCGTAGAGCTTTGCATAAAAGCCACCGGGTTTGCTCATGAGCTGTTCGTGCGTGCCGGACTCGATGATGCGGTGATTGTGCAGGACCAGGACTTGGTCTGCATTGCGGATCGTCGAAAGGCGATGGGCGATGATAAAGCTGGTTCGGCCCTTCATCAGCCGGATCAACCCTTCCTGTATGTGCGCTTCCGTCAGGCTGTCCACGCTGGAGGTGGCTTCGTCCAGGATCAGTATGCGCGGGTCCGCCAGGATGGCGCGCGCGATGCCCAGCAGTTGACGCTCTCCCTGCGACAGGTTGTTGCCGCGCTCGGACAGCATCGTGTCGTAGCCGTGCGGCAGGCGTGATATGAAATAATGGGCGTTCGCTGTTTTCGCCGCGGATATCATCTGTTCTTCCGTTGCGTCCGGGCGCGCATACAGCAGGTTCTCCCGGATCGTGGTGGCGAAGAAGAAGGGCTCCTGCAACACCACGCCCATCCGGGTGCGCAGATCGTCCAGCTTGATACCGCGGATATCGATGCCGTCGATTGCAATACTGCCGCTGCGCACATCGTAAAAGCGGCTCAGCAGGTTGATGATCGTCGTTTTGCCTGCGCCGGTCGGGCCCGACGATGGCGACGACCTGGCCGGGCTGGGTCTGGAATTGAATGTCTTCAAGGACGGTCTTGCTTTCCTCATATGCAAAGCCGACACCGTTGAACTCGACGACTCCTTGAATGTCATTCAAAGGAAGCGCGTCCGGTTTTTCAACGACCTCCTGCTTCATATCCATCATTTCGAACAGGCGTTCCGCTCCCGCCAGGGCCGATTGAATCATGCTGTACACCTGCGTGATCTGGCGCAGCGGGTTCGAAGAAGCGCTGAGAATACAGGATGAAGGCCGTCAAAAGCCCGATGGAGACGCCTCCCGCCGGCTGCTGTGCCGTCCGGCGGCTGAGGCGGCAGCGGATTTGAGCGCCATGTAACCGCCCACGCCGACAATCAGTCCAAGCGTCAGCGACGTCATGATATTCATCAGCGGCATGAATGCGTAGGAAATCAGTTCCGCTTCCACGCCCACGCGCTGGCTTTCATCGTTCACTTTTTCAAATTTTGCGAACTCCGCTTCTTCGCGGCGGAATGTTTTGATGACTTTGACTCCCGAAACGGACTCTTCGATGCTGGAAGTCAACCGGCCGACCCATTCCTGGTTTTTGCGGAAAGCTCCCCGGATTTTCTTCCCGATAATTCCGGTCAGAACCGCCATCACCGGCACGACGGCGAGGACTACGAACGAAAGCGGAACGGAGAGCACAAACATCGCGACCAGGACGGTGATCATGGAAAGCAGGCCGCCGACCAGGCTGGAGAAGCCGTTGTTCATCGCATTGAAGACCATTTCGATGTCGTTGGTCATGCGGCTGATGAAATCGCCGATCCCGCGCTTGTCGAAGGATCCCATCGAGAGCGTTTGGACGTGCGCAAAGGAGTCTTCGCGGAGGCGGTAGACGATTTTGTTGGAGAGGCGCGTCAGCATGATGCCGGATGCTGCATCGGCCACCCAGGCGCCGAGAACGGTCGCCAGCACGATTTCCATTCTGGTAGACGAAATCGGGGAGGTTCTTGCGACAGCTCCAGATCATTCTTGATCGCCTCGCCGATCAGTGCCGGGCCCAGCGCTCTGCAGCAGGGTTCCGGCGGCGATGAAAACAGTCGACGCATCATCAGAGCTCTGTTGCCGCCGAAGTAGCGCATCAGGCGCTGCAGGGATCTTGCGGTAATCCCTGGGCGCTTCGATGTGCGGAGCCGAACATCATCGGGCCGCGCGGCCGTGTCCTGGCTCGCCCCGGCGGCGGAGGCGTTGGGGCGTTTGTGCGGGAGGTTTTGCCAGCGCTCATGCCGGAATCCTCCCATAGGGCGCTGCGAGACCCGGATTGGGTTTCGAAAATCGTGCGGTAGGTTGCGTCGGATTGCAGCAGTTCCTCGTGCGTTCCCGTCGCGATAATGCGGCCGTCTTCCATGACCACGATTCGGTCTGCATGGCGGATCGTGTTGATTTTCTGGCTGATGATGATGGCGGTGCGGTCCTTGAATTCACGATACAGCGCTTCGACAATCCGCCGTTCTGTTGTTGCATCCAGGGAGGAAGTCACGTCATCCAGAATTATGATGTCCGGCTCTGCCGCAATGGCGCGCGCGATGGCGACGCGCTGCCGCTGTCCTCCGGAGAGCCCTGCGCCGCGCTCTCCTACGGAGGCATCCCAGCCGCTCCGGTCTTTCATTGATGAATTCCATCGGCGCAGGCGATTTCCGCGGCCCGTTCCAGATCGGGCTGGCTGGCGTCGGGCGCGCCAAAAGCCATATTGTCGCGGATTGTTCCGCTGAAGAGCACGGTCTCCTGAAGGACCATCGCGACGCGCGTGCGCAGGGTGTCGAAGGAGAGATCGCGCACGTCGATATCGTCGATGAGCACACTGCCTTCTTCCGGGTCATAAAATCGCGGAATCAGGTGCACCAGGCTGGATTTGCCGGCTCCGGTCGTGCCGATAATGCCCAGCTTTTTCTCCGGGCTGGATGACCAGGTCAATGTTGTTCAGGGCCTTCTCGCCCTGCCCATAGCGAAAAGAAACGCCGCGGAATTCGATCTTCCCCTTCAGGGAAGCAGGCTGCGAGCGCCGGGCTTTTCCTCGATGCAGGGCTTTTCTCGGAACAGGGCGTCCAGCCGCACGGCCGATGCCATCGCCATGCTGATGAAATTCAGCACCATGCCCAGCATCAATAAGCGGGAACATCGCCATCGTCGCATAGTTGTTGAATGCAATCAGCTTGCCCAGCGTCAGGCCGCCGGAGATGCCCGTAGACGCATTGTGGACAAGCGTTGATCCTCCCGACCACAGGACGATCACCGTAGCCAGCTGAGCGATCAGGAAGAACAAGGGGAAAAAGAGAGAAAGCTTGTAACCCACGTTCTGGCTGATGTCATACACGTTTTTGTTTCGGATCCGGAACTTGTCCAGTTCCTGTTTTTGACGGGCGAATGCGCGCACGATCTTGGCGCCCGCGAGATTTTCCTGGAGCGTGTTGTTCAATTCGATCCAGCGCGGTCCTGGACTTTCATGAACAGCGGACGGATAAGCATGGCGACGGCAAAAAACAGGACCAGGGTCAGTGGCATGAAGATCGCCATGATGTGTGCCAGCCCGGGATCTTTGAGGTACATGGCGATGACCGTGCCGATAATCATGATGATCGATTGGACGATCATGAACATGCCCATGCGCACGAACATGCGTATCGTGTTGACATCGGAGTTCAGCCGCACCATCAGCTCGCCGGTGCGCCAGCGATCCAGGTTTTCGAATGAAAAGCTCATGACCTTCCGGTACAGAGCGTTGCGCATCTCGTAGCCCATCAGCTGCGAGGACTTGATCAAGCGTGTAACCGGAAGCCAGGTTGAGCGCCGCCGCCAGGATTGCGGTAAGGATGATGCCGGCCGCGCCCCAGATGATTGCGGTGACGCTGCCGGTCTTGATCCCGCTGTCGATCGCATATTCGATGAGCCGCGGCTGCACCAGTAGGATGCCGGTGGACGCCAGCAGCAGAATCAGCGAAATGGTCAGCGGGCCGACGGATCCCTGCAGAAAACGGAAAAGTCTTATGAGTGCTACCATTCAATCTCCATAAATGTCACCAAAGACTAATACAAAACCCGCGCACAGTCATCGAATTCCCAAACAAAATACGCCACGGATTCCACGGATTTTACAGATCTCCGAAATTTTCAATCTGTGTTAATCCGTGGAATCCGTGGCGTATTTTACTAGACGACTCCCTTTTCGGGCTTTTTCGACGGCCGTGCGGAGTTGTTCGGGGTTGAAGGGCTTGGGCAGGCAATCACAGGCACCCCGGTCAACGAGCTCTGCCGAGGTTTCGTCGGAGACCGAACCTGTGATAATGATGACCGGAAGGTCCGGCGCCATGACCTTGATCCCTGCCAGCGTTTCCATGCCGCTCATGCCGGGCATCAGCTGGTCCAGCAGAACCACCTCGAACCCGGCTGCGCTGCTGCCGAGCATCTTGAGTCCCTCATTGCCGGTTTCGGCGCATGTGACCGTATGCCCGGCCTTTGCGAGCACGCGCGCGCAGGCGGTCCTCATGTGCAAGTCATCATCAATAACAAGAATTCGCGCCATAAAAAAACAGCCACAAACTACACGAAATTGACCATTTTGGCAATTCGCGTAATTTGTGGCTCTGGATTCCTGACTTGTTTCTCCGTTTTATGGCCTGGGGAGCAATCCGGCGGCCTTCGCAATCTCGGCCACCTTCTGTTCCCACTCGATCGCCATGATGTGCACGCCGCGCACGCCCTTGATCTCCTTCAGCTGCTGGATCATCTCCACGCAGATCTTGATCCCTTCTTCCGCCTGCTTTTCCTTGGGCACGCCGCTCAGCCGTTCAATCAGCGCATCCGGCACATCCATGCCGGGCACATTCTTCTTCATATGTTTCGCCATCCCCGCGGACTTCAAGCGGAATCACGCCGGCCAGAATCGCGCATTTTTCATGCAATCCGCGTTCCCGCACCATCTCCATCCACTTCGCGAACTTTTCCAGGTTGTAGATGCCCTGGGTCTGGATGAAGTCGCAGCCCGCCTTCACCTTTTTGCCCAGCCGCATGGCGCGGATTTCAAAAGGATCGCCGAAGGGATTTTCCGCGGCGCCGATGAACAGATTCGGCTTTCCTTTTACTTCTTCTCCGCTGAGGAACTTGCCTTCATCGCGCAGCGTCTTGACGGTCTGGATCAATTGGATGGAGTCGATGTCATAGACGTTCTTTGCTTTCGGATTGTCGCCAAAGCTCTGATGATCGCCCGACAGACAGAGGATGTTGTTGATCCCCAATGCTGCGGCGCCCAGGATGTCGCTCTGAATCGCTATCCGGTTGCGGTCCCGGCACACCATCTGCCAGATCGGGTCAAATCCCATTTCCTTGAGAATCAGGCAGGAGGAAAGGGAACTCATCCTCACGATGGAGGTCTGATTGTCGGTGACGTTTACTGCATCCACCACACCCTTGAGCAAACTCCCCTTTCTTCCGGATGACCTCCGGATCCGCCCCTCTCGGCGGACCGCATTCCGATGTCACTACAAACTTTCCCTCTTCCAAGAGACGCTCAATGTTCGATTTCGTCTTCACCGTCTCAAATCCTCCATTAAGAAATTGACGATTGACGATTTACGATTGACGATCTCACGGCAATCGTCAATCGTCAATCGTCAATCGTATAAATGCTTCTTAGCCTAATCTCAAATCTTCCCTCACTCTTGTGCGGGGTCCGCCGTCTCTCGATGTCGTCCAATCCTTTACCGGGATGATCTCTTCGTACTTTTCCAATTGACCGAGCTCTTTCAAACGGTCCACGATCAATTGCCAGGCACAATCCGTTTCCTTGTTCACTTCGCACTTGCCGGTCGAAGATCCCCCGCAAGGACCGTTGAACAGGCTCTTGGCGCAGCGGGCAACCGGGCATACGCCGCCGGTCAGATGCAGGATGCACTCGCCGCATCCCTGGCACCGCTCGCTCCACACTCCCTGCTCCAGCGTCACGCCGAGGAAAGTAGTGTTGATTGCAGGAAGCACGATTTTTTTCGGAAATCTCTCGGCCGTGTACTGGATTCCCGCTCCGCAGGCCATCGAAACGATCACTTCGTATTCGTCCACAAAAGGCTTTATCTGGTCGATGTACTCAAAATCGCACTGGCGCTCCAGCGTAAATTCCTTGATTTCGATCTCCTGGCCGTCTTTTGCCCGGGACATCTTCAACTCCGAAGCCAAAACGCCGACTTCCCGCTCTCCCCCTGCCGCGCAGACGGTAATACATTCTCTGCAACCCAGAAGCAATATCTTCTTATAGGGCTTTATCATTTGCAGGATTTCTTCCAGCGACTTCCTGTTCCCTACTATCATTGCGTCCTCCTAATTACCTTGTGTTCCCGTTTCCCGTTTCCGGTTTCCCGTTGAAAGCCCCGGATAATGGGGAACGGGAAACGGGAAACTCGCTCTTATGCTTTGAATGTTCCTTTGCCTTTTTTATGGGGCTTGGCCCCAGAGCGCGGATCTTTTCCGTCATTTCATTGGCGATAGCGGCAAATCGCTGTCCCTGAGCGGAACTCATGTTGTACATTTCCAGCCGCTCCGGTTCTATCCCCACTTCCTTCAATAGCGTCTTGGCATAATTCACTCTTTTCCTGGCCCTGAGATTGCCTTTTAGGAAATGGCATTCTCCTTCCAGGCATCCCGCGAGATATACCCCATCCACTCCGGATTCAAAAGCCTTGAGGATGGTTAGTACATCCACTCTTCCCGTACAGGGCACTTTAACGATCTTTAATGAATGTCGGGTAATTGAGCCTCATCGAACCTGCCAGGTCCGCAGCGCTGTACGCTCAAAACTCGCAACAGAAAGCCACGATTTCCGGTTCAAAGCCCGCCGGTTGCACGTTTTCCTGTACCGATTGTTGTATCGCTTCCATCCTTTACTCCTTGTGAGGACGGCTCTGCCGGACCGTCCGGCCTTTGCATCGGACGGCTCTTCAGAGCCATTCTCACATACACTCTATTCGGCTGACCGCCAGCTGTCAGAGCGCTTGGCCTTCGCCCATAGTTGAGATTCCCTGAAGTGCATCAACTCGATGGCCATGGCCGGACATTCGGCCGCGCAGCTGCCGCAGCCTTTGCATTTTGCCAGATCGATTTCAGCCGCCCCCTCGATATTGATGACGGGCACTTCATAGGGACATACTCGCACACACGTCAGGCAGGCTGCACAGCGTTCCCCATCGACGACCGCCACAACCCCGCCCACCATCATCTTTTCTTTCGAAAGGATGGTGCACGCGCGGGCTGCTGCGGCGCTTGCCTGGGAGATCGTTTCGGTGATCAGTTTCGGCCCATGCGCGCCGCCGGCGAGATACATGCCGTCCGTGGCGAAATCCACCGGCCGCAGCTTCATGTGCGCTTCCAGGAAGAAGCCTTCCAGCGTGCGCGGAATCTTCAGAACGGAAGCGATTTCCTCGTTATCCCTCGCATGCGTTGCCGCCGAAAGAACCAGGAGATCCGGCGTTATATCCATCCGTTCCCGGATGATCTTGTCCATGAAGGAAACCGTGAGCTTCTGCCCATCCTTCTTCACTTCAGGCTTCTCTTCCGGCTCGTAGCGGACGAACAGGACTCCCTTTTCGCGCGCCTTGGCATAATAGGGTTCCGCCAGCCCATAGGTCCGCACATCCCTGTAGAGGACCGTGATTTCCGCCTCGGGATTCAGTTCTTTGAGTTTCAAAGCGTTCTTGACGGCCGTGGCACAACAGGTTCGGCTGCAGTTCGGCCGTTCCGCATTTCTGGATCCCACGCACTGAATCATCACGATCTTTTTCGCTTTCGCGACATCGGCGGATTTGCTGACGATCTTGCTTTCCAATTCGAGCTGCGTGACGATCCGCGGATCTTCACCGTAGAGGAATTCGGTCGGCTTCGCTTCCTGAGCGCCGGTCGCCAGGATGACGACGCCGTGCTGGATTTTCTGATAGTCACCGTTCGGCCCGACTTTTACGCCGGTAGTGAAGTTGCCCTTGGATCCGCTGGAATCCACGACGCTGGCATTCATCAGGACGTGGATCATCGGATGGTTTTTGACCCGGTTGATGGTGCTTTCGAGCAGAGCCTGGACATCCTGCCCGTCGAGGGTGTAGTGGAGATTCCACAGGTTGCCTCCCAGCTTGTCCTCCTTTTCGAGCAGGAAGACCTCATAGCCCTGGTCGGCGATCTTCAGAGCAGACGTCATGCCGGCGATGCCGCCTCCGATGACGATCGCTTTGTGAATCACCGGCAACGCGGATTCACCGAGGGGCTGGATCAACCGCGCGTTGGCGACCGCCATCCGGACAAGGTCCTCCGCCTTGTCCGTCGCTTCTCCCTTCTGCTTCATGTGAACCCAGGAGCACTGGTCGCGAATGTTCGCCATCTCGAACAGGTACTTGTTCAATCCGGCCTGCCGCACGGTTTCCCGGAACATCGGTTCATGGGTTCTGGGAGAACAGGAGGCCACGATGACCCGGTTCAGCTTGTGCTCCTTGATCGCATCCTTGATCTTCGCCTGGGTGTCCTGCGAGCAGGTATAAAGGTTGTCTTCGACATGGACGACATTTTCGAGCGTTCTTGCATATTCCCTCACCTTGGGAACATTGACGACGCCGCCGATGTTGATGCCGCAGTTGCAGACGAACACTCCGATCCGGGGTTCCTCGCCTTTGACATCCATTTCAGGCGGATATTCTCTCTTGACGATCATCGTTCCGCGCGCCAATAGCGAGAGGCGCCATGGCATCGGCCGCCGCCCCGCTGGCCTGCGCAACAGTCTCGGGAATATCCTTCGGGCCCTGATAGACGCCGCAGACATAGATGCCGTCTTTTGATGTCGAATGAGGGGTAAAGGGCTTCGTGCTGGCAAATCCGTATTTGTCCACTTCGACGCCGAGCCGCTTGGCCATCGCAACCGTATGCTTGGCCGGCTCGAGGCCCACGGAGAGGACCACCATCTCGAATTCCTCTTCGACGATCTTTCCGGCTTCGTCGATGTAGGTGATCAGCAGGTTCTTGGTGTTGAACTCTTCCCGGACTCTTGAAACCGCGCATTTGACGTAACGGACGCCGGATTCGGTCTTGGCCCTTTCATAGTAGGTTTCGAAGTTTTTGCCGTAAGCCCGGATATCCATGTAGAAGATCGTGGGCTCGAATATTGTTGTCATGCTCTCTGGCGATGATGGCTTCCTTGGTGGCGTACATGCAGCAGACGGAAGAACAATAATCATTGCCGCACGAAGTGTCGCGGCTTCCCACGCACTGGATGAAGGCGATCTTTTTCGGATGCTTGCCGTCGGAGCGGCGCTGGACGACGCCGGCAAACGGGCCGCTGGCGCTCAGGATTCGTTCGAATTCCAGGCTGGTCACCACATTGGCATACTGTCCGTAGCCCAACTCGGGCCGGATATTGCCGTCCACCGTCTTGAATCCCGGCGTGAGAATTACCGCGCCCACTTTCAGGTCCACGACCTCATCGCGGTCGTCATGATTGATGGCGCCGGCGCGGCAGGCATAGACGCACTGGTTGCATTCGGAGCAGATGCCGCATTCCAGGCACCGCTTGGCGGCCTCGACCACTTCCTCTTCGCTGAGCGCGGCTTCCACTTCATTGAAGTCGTGCTTGCGCTCGGCGGCGTCGCGCTTCGCGGGTTCAAAACGGGAAGCCTGGCGAGTAGATCTTCCATTAACTGCTCCTTCTGTTCCGGATCGATCGTGGCTTCAGGCAATCTCTCGAGAACGGTTACGGCAGGAGGCCATGCCTTGGCGGTTTCTTCCTTCAGATACGCTTCGATCGCGCGGGCTGCCTTGTGTCCCGCATCGATGGCTTCGACGACCCACGTTGTGCCTGTGACCGCATCGCCGCCGGCGAAAATGCCCGGAACGTTGGTCGCGAGCGTGTTTTTGTCCACCGCCACTGCGGCCGCGCGCCGTTTCGACCTTGTCTTTCAAAAGGGTTAGTCGGGCCTCTGGCTGATGGCATAAATAACGATATCGCAGGGAACGACAGTCTCCGTTCCCGGGATCTACGTCCATGTCGATCTTCCCGTCGACGAAGCCGCGGAAATTCACATTGACGGTCCGCACTCCGGTGACCTTGCCGTCCTTGTTCGTGATTTCCAGGAAGTTCCTGCCGGGCATCACATCGATTCCTTCATCGCGGCAATCGCGGACTTCCCAGTCGTGGGCAAGCATTTTGCCTTCGCCCTCGAGGCAGGTCATCCCGACCCAGCTCGCGCCAAGCCGTACCGAGGACATGGCCGCATCGACCGCGACATTGCCGCCGCCCAGCACCAGCACGCGCTTGCCCTTGACAATCGGTAGGTTGGCGGACGCGTCTCTGAGGCTTACCGCCCGCAGGAAATCGGTCGCAACATGGACCTCCGGCAGATCGTTTCCGGGGATGCCGGTCTTGAGGCCGACATGAGCGCCGGTCGCAACAAATACCGCCTGATATTCACCCAGCAATCCGGCGGCATCGTCCACGCGGCTGTTCAGCTTCAGCTCGACGCCTTTGGAGACTATTTCATCGACTTCTTTCTGGACCAGATCGTACGGCATGCGATATTCGGGAATGCCCACGCGCATCATCCCGCCGGCTGCGGGCAGCGCTTCGAACACCGTGACGGCGTAATTCTTGGCGATCAGATCGTTTGCTGCCGTCAATCCGGCCGGGCCGGCGCCGATGATGGCTACCTTCTTGCCCAATCCGGTGGTGTCCGGGGCTTATCTGGATGCCGGCTGCATACGCTTTCTGGACCTCTTCGGGATGAGCAAATGCCCAGTCGGTCACAAAGCGCTTCAAGTGCATGATGTTGACCGCTTCGTGTCCGTTTTCGCCGCGGGTGCAGGCCTCCTCGCACTTATGATTACAGACGCGGCCGCAAACAGAGGGGAAGGGATTGTCTTCCTTAATGGTCCGATAGGCTTCGGCAAACCGCTTCTCGCGAATCAGCGCCACATAACCCATGGCGCGCTGCTCAATCGGGCAGGCATTGCGGCAGGGCGCTTCGCCGCGTTTTTCAATGGCGAAGGCATTCGGAATCGCCTGGGGATATCTCTTGTAGATGGCCTTGCGGTTGTTGATCAGAGCATTGAATTCATTGGGGCGGGATATTGGGCAAGCGGTAGCACAGTCTCCGCAGGCGGTGCATTTGTCGATATCCACGAAACGAGCGCGTTTGCGAACGCGAACGGTGAAATTCCCAGGCTCACCCGAAATGCGCTTCCACATCGGTGGCCGTCAATATATTGATGTTCAGATTGCAGCCTGCTTCCACCAATTTCGGAGAAATCACGCACATGGAGCAATCGTTGGTGGGGAAGGTCTTATCCAGCTGAGCCATCACTCCGCCGATGGCGGGTGAAGTTTCCACCATGTAGACGTAATAACCCGATTCCGCCAAGTCAATGGACGCCTGGATCCCGGCAATCCCTCCGCCTACAACCATTACGGCCCCAACCTTATCAGTCATACATTTCCTCTCAATCTCAGGAGTCAGAATTCAGGTTCAGTCAGAATTCAGGATTAGCTCAACCGGTTTAACCTGGAACTCCTGGGAACTGGAACTCTTACTAATCTACATCAATCCTTTCGCACTCAACATCGGGATGGGATCCTTGAAATGCCGCTTGAACCATTTGCCGACATCCTTGTGTCCCATCGCCAATCCCATCAGTTCCGAAAAGAACAGGATCGGTAAATCGATTTTTCTGCCGAGGTCGCTCTTCCACGAGTTCCTGGCGCGTGTCCAGGTTCATCTGGCACATCGAGCAGCCGACAACAACGCAGTCTGCTCCAGTTTCCTTCGCGTGGACCAGGATCTTGCCGATCAGTTGCCTGAAAAGATCCATGCGCGTAACCATCAGGCTGGCGCCGCAACAGTCGGTTTTGTAGGACCACTGAATCGGCTCGACGCCAAGTTGCTTCAGAAGCCGGTCCATGTGCATGGGATTCTCGTAGTCCTTGATCCCGGTAAGCTTCGGTGGCCGGACGGGAAGGCATCCGTAGTAACAGACCGCCTTAAGCCCCGCGAGCGGCTTCACCATCTTTTTCTTCACTTCTTCCATGACCGGTTTGTCGCACAGATAATCCATCGCAAACCGGATTGGCACTTTTCCTTGGTACGGGAAACTGACCTTTTTCCCGTGCTCCTTGACCTCATATTCGGCTGCCTTAAACCGGCTGTAGCAGCTGGCGCAGGGAACCAGCAAGTCCCGATCGCTCTTTTCGGCGATCGCCAGATTCCGGGCAGACATTTCGGTGGCCAGATTTTCGTCCAGGCAGTGGGCGGAAGTGGATCCGCAGCAAGTCCAGTCTTCAAGTTCATGGAGCCTGATATTGAGAAGATCCATGACGCCCTTGATTGACTCATCAAACTCTCTGGATGTGCCATGAAGAGAGCATCCGGGGAAATAGGAGAATTCCTTCATTTTGCGCCTCCCTTTCCCAGCGTACTGAAAAGCTTCCTGAATTGTCTCCCGCCTTTGAATGTCGGGATAATGCCGATTTTCCCTCTCAGAAACATTTTCATCGTCCATCCCATCATTCCGCCCAAACCTCCGGTCTGCATCACATAAATTCCCATCCCGGGTTCATAGGTCCGGCCGGTGTATTTCGTAAGCCCCAAAAAGATCCTGTGAAACAACGAGATATTTTTGTCCCCGGGAACAGCGCGGGATTTATTCGAGATGCTCCTCAAAGTATCCATAACCTTAGCGATATCAATGCTGTTGGGGCACCGGACGCTGCAGGTGTGGCAGGAAGCGCAGAGCCATATGCTGTTTGCGGCCAGTACCTTATCCTGATGGCCATACTGGATATGGCGGAATATCTGGTTGGGCAGGATATCCATCGCAAAATTCAAAGGACATCCTGCCGAACACTTCTGGCATTGAAAACAGTTCTGTATTTTTTCTCCGCTAATCCGAAAAATTTCAGATTGCAGGGACACATCTTTATTAGTTGCCTGCCCGCTTAGGTCCATTCCTTTGCTCCAATTCTTGGTCGGGAGGATTTTCCAGAGATAGTCCGCAGGGGTATTGGTTGCGGCGGAAAATTCAATGTTGTTCACCAACCCCGACTTCTTTGCGGCACTACCGTACTCATAAAGCCACACATCCTACGTAACTTAACCCCAAAAACCGCTATTAATACCACCCTAAATTTAAACGGAAAGGGCCCGATTGGCAAGCTGTTTATAGAGCGCGGAGAGTGCCTGCTCCCATGCAATCTTGACACATAGAGATGGCTGTGCCTTATCGCTTCGGAATCGCTATCGCTATCGGAATCGGTATCGATAATCGCAATCGCAATCGGCTTTTCTTTTCGATGGCCGAAAACCAAAACCGATACCCGATACCCGATTCCGATACCGATTCCGATACCGATTCCGATGGGCTTGACGTCGGCGCTCATCCGCAAATACACCTTCATCCTTGGAGTATTGGCATATTGGGCGTATGTTTATACTCCATTTTGACGAGGATTCATGAAAAGAGAAGATATTCGGAATATTGCCATCATCGCGCACGTCGACCACGGGAAGACGACGCTGGTGGATGCCATGCTTAGACAGAGCGGCACCTTTCGCGAGAACGAACGATTGACGGAACGGGTTATGGACAACATGGACCTCGAGCGGGAGCGCGGCATCACCATCATGGCAAAGAACACCGCCATCCACTATAAGTCGGTCAAAATCAATATCGTGGATACGCCGGGTCATTCCGATTTCGGAGGTGAAGTCGAGCGCGTGCTGAAAATGGTCGACGGCGTGATGCTCCTGGTGGATGCTTCGGAAGGCCCGCTGCCTCAGACCCGGTTCGTGCTCCGAAAAGCGCTGGAGCAGAAGCTCCCTGCGATCGTCGTCGTCAACAAAATCGACCGGTCCGACGCGCGGCCTCAGGAGGTCGTGAATGAGATCTACGATCTCTTTATAGATCTGGATGCGGGCGAAGACCTCATCAATTTCCCGATCCTGTATGCGGTCAGCAAATTTGGGATTGCCAAAAAGGAACTCAACGATGGCTCAGAAGACCTGCGGCCCCTGTTCGAGCAGATCCTGGAAACCATTCCGGCGCCGGAGCCGATCCTTCCCGACAAGCTTCAGGTCCTGGTCACCACGCTCGAATACAACGACTATGTCGGGCGAATCGCGATTGGCAGGATTTTTTCCGGCAAAGTGGCAGTCGGACAAAATGTATCCGTATGCAAACTGGACGGCTCCATCGAAAAGACACGGATTACCAAGCTGTTTACGTTTGAAGGATTGAAGCAGCAGCCCGTCCCCGAAGCAAGCGCCGGCGAAATCATCGCCCTGGCCGGCATCGAAGGCATCTACATAGGAGAAACCGTTGCGGATGAGGAAGATCCCATCCGGCTGCCGACCATCCAGGTCGACGAGCCGACCATATCGATGATTTTTCACCCCAATACTTCTCCCTTGTCCGGGCGGGACGGGAAATATGTGACTTCGCGGCATCTCAGAGCGCGCCTCGAAAAGGAAGCGCTCGCCAATGTGGCAATTCGCATTGAGGAGACCGACGAGATGGACAGCTTCAAGGTTTCCGGGCGCGGAGAGCTCCAGCTGGGCATCCTGATTGAAATGATGCGCCGCGAGGATTTCGAAATGCAGGTTTCCAAGCCGCACGTCATTACACGCACCATTGACGGAAACCTCATGGAGCCGATTGAACAGGTTATCATCGATTGCCCTGACAATTTCATCGGTGTTATTACGGAAGCCTTGGGACGACGCAAGGGCAAGATGACCAGGATTGTGGATCATGGCGCGGGTCGCGTTCGGATGGATTTTGAAGTTCCTTCGAGAGGCCTGATCGGATTTCGCTCCGAGTTTTTGACCAGCACAAAAGGGACGGGATTGTTGAACTCCATGTTTTTGCGCTGGGGGGCCTGGGCAGGGGATATAACCAACAGGTTGACCGGGGCCATGGTAGCGGACAGAGCGGGATCGACTACCAGCTATGCGCTGTACAATCTTCAGGAACGCGGAGAGCTCTTTGTCCGTCCGGGAACCGAAGTCTATGAAGGGATGATTATCGGGGAAAACGCGCGGGCCGTCGATCTGGATGTCAATGTAACCAAAGAGAAAAAGCAGACCAATATGCGAGCCTCAAGTGCCGACGAGGCAATCCGGCTCGTGCCGTTCAGGGATCTTTCTCTCGAACAGGCGCTCGAAATCATTAATGACGATGAACTGGTCGAAGTAACCCCAAAATCCATCCGCCTCCGCAAAAAAGCGCTCTCGGTTCACCAACGGTAATAAAAAGGAGGCCACAGATTTCACTGATTTCACAGAAAAAAAATATAATCTGTGAAATCAGTGGAATCTGTGGCCAATGCTTTTTAGACTGTAGCCACGCAAACTACTACAAACTTCAAAGCATAATTTGCTGTATACTTATATCGATTTTCATCCCCATTTTTTTAACCGAGGAGGATCCATGGAACCGGAATCCGCAAATGAATCCATGTCTGAAATGGAAGAAGCGCCCAAGCCGAGAAGTTTTTTCAGCCGCATTGGAGGAGTGTATGCGTCCCCCCGCGACGCTTTCGGGGAAATCGGCCGTGCGCCCAGGGTTTTGGTGCCGATGGTAATTCTGATCATCATTGGCCTGCTGGTTGGCTTTTATTTAGTCAAAAAACCTGGATGTGGAGTCCATGCTGGCATCTCAATTGGAAAGCGCGGTGCAACAGGGCAGCATCACCCAGCAGCAGATGGATCAGCAGTTGGCGATGATGTCGAAGTTCGCCGGGATTCAATTGATTCTGGGGAGCATGATTTCATCCCTTTTGCTGGCCCTGGTTATCGCCGGATATGCCAAGCTTGTGAGTGTTTTTTCCGGCGCCGAGAGCAGGTTTAAGCCTCTCCTGTCGGTTACCCTTTATGTTTTGATTGCCATATCGGTTATACAATCCGGATTGACGATTCTGATCATGCAGCTAAAGGGCCCGGGAGAAGTGGATCTCGCGCATATGGGGTCGGTCGTGGCTTCGAGCCTGGGCGCGATACTCACGAGCATTATGGGAGATGATGCGCTGCCAAAATTTGTGATCGGTCTGGCTAACGCTGTTGACGCTTTTGCAATCTGGAAGATTGTCCTTCTCGCGATCGGCTATTCGGTTGTGTCAAAGAAACTGAAGACCGGCACCGCCGCTTCCTGGCTGGTGCTCGGGTATGCAATCTATGCCGTGATCGCCGCCGCCGTAAGTTCAATGTTCAACCTGTCCGGCGCGCTCTAATTAGCCGGTTTGCCTACGGTCTATTTTTTCTCGAGGCTGCGATGGACCAATTCCAGCCATTGAGGGGTGGTAAAGAAGCCCTTGGTCCACGGGGCGAATCTTTCGGGTAGTCCCGCCGCTTTGATCTGTTCCAGTGTTTTCCCTTCCTTCATCTGTTTGCGCACGATGTCGGCGGAGTCGAAGAGCATCTGGCGAAAAGCCTTGAGTTCCGCGACGCCCGACAGCGGTCCGTGCCCCGGAATGATTTTTATATCGGCGGGAACGCCGGCTATGATCGTGTCAAGTTGCCGAATCCAATTTTCTATGTTTCCGCCATTGTCCACATCCATAAATGGGAACATGCCCTGAAAAAACATGTCTCCCGTCTGCATGACTTTTGATTTGTCGAAGAACACAACCGTGTCTCCGTTGGAATGGGCATTCGGATAGTGCACCAGCCGGACCGGTTCGTTTCCCACGTAGAGCGTCATAGTGTTGGAATAGGTTACGGAAGGCAAGGCGCCGGCGGGATAGGCATTGGATTGCTGGCCTAACAGGGCTTGAGGCTTTGCGAGGAGAGCGCGGACATTCTCGTGTGCGACAATAGTTGCTCCCGGGCCAAAAGCGATGTTGCCCTCCGTATGATCGCTGTGCCAATGGGTGTTGATCAGAAATCGCACTTTGTCTCCGCCGGGAAGCGACTTGATCGCCTCGCGGATGGATGGAGCAGAGCGCTGATACATGGAGTCGATCATGAGCACGCCGCCAGGATCCGCCAGGACGCCGATATTTCCACCGTCGCCCTGAAGCAGGTAAATCTGCCCGGCGACCGGCGTGAGTGTGAATTTGGCTTGAGGCTGCTGCGCCTGCAGTGCCGCAGCCAGGCATAGAATCGATGCGATAATGGTCAGGATTGTCCGTCTCATAAGAACCTCTCTTTTGGGTCGGCAGTCGTTAGTCGGCGTTATATTTTGGACTGTTTTCCCTCATAAAAATATTGCTGACAGCTGACGGCTGACGGCCGACAGCTGCTATACTAGCAGCCGCAATCCAAATTCGGTATGTTTTCGCATGAAAAAGGAGCAAGGAGCGACAGATGGGGAACAATGCTTACGACGAACTGAAATGGAGAGGGCTGGTCTACGACAATACGGAAAGTGTGCCGGAGATGCTGGTGCGACGGGCCTGTGGCGGTTTACAACGGTTTTGATGCAACTGCCGACAGCCTGCATGTCGGGCACATGGTCCCGTTGATGGCGCTGGCCCGCCTGCAGCGATTCGGGCATATTCCCATCGCGGTTGCGGGCGGCGGCACGAGCATGATCGGCGATCCCAGCGGCAAAACTGCAGAGCGCCAGCTGCTGTCGCGCGAGGCCATAGAAGCCAACATCGCGACCGTCAAGCAGCAGCTTGCGCATTTTCTCGATTTTGAAACCAAAACGAATCCGGCGCGCCTTGTGAACAACGCGGACTGGCTCCTGTCTCTGAACCTGGTCGATTTTTTGCGCGACATCGGCAAGCACTTCACGGTGAATTACATGATCAACAAAGAGTCGGTGAAGATGCGGCTCGACCGCGAGGACGGCATCTCCTTCACCGAGTTCTGCTACATGCTGCTGCAGTCGTACGATTTTCTGCATCTGCACGATCACTTCAACTGCACGCTTCAGACGGGCGGGAGCGATCAGTGGGGCAATATCACGGCAGGCGTTGAGTTGATCCGCCGCGTGAGAGGGAAGTCCGCCGGAGCCCTGGTGTATCCGCTTATCACCAAGGCCGACGGCACGAAGTTCGGCAAAACCGAATCGGGCTCGGTATGGCTTGCACCCCAGCGGACGTCTCCGTATCGCTTTTACCAGTTCTGGCTCAATACGGAGGACCGCGATGTCGTCAACTACCTGAAGTTTTTCACCTGGCTTGGCGAGCCGGATGTTCGTGAACTGGAGGAGGCCGTCGCGCAGCGGCCCGAGCAGCGGGAAGCGCAGCGGCGCCTGGCAAACGAGATGACGCGCATGGTCCACGATGAGACGGCGCTGCAGAAGGCCGAACAGGCGACACAGGTTCTGTTCGGAGGAGAAATCGCGGGATTGTCGGCCGCCGAGGTTGACGACATTTTTGCCGACGTTCCTTCGTGCGAGATTTCAAGGGAAAAGCTGCAGGGTGATGGCCTGCCGATCGGGGATTTGCTGCTTGAGTGCAGCGTTTTCGCCTCCAAAGGAGAGGCGCGCCGAGCGATTGAGGCCGGCGGCATCTATTTGAACAACCGCCGCGTTTCCGATGTTGCGCTCAAGGCCACGCTGGCAGACGCGATCGACAATCAATTCATGGTGCTGCGCCGCGGCAGGAAGAATTACTGGCTCGTACGCATCGGCCACTGAGTTTTGCTATCAGCTTTCAGCCTCTATTTCCGCAATGCATAAACGCAAAACAGCCGCAAATCACATGAATTTTAACTTGTGTGATTTGCGGCTGCTTTTTCAGCTTGCGCGTGAGGAAAAGTCTAATCTTGAGAGGCCGCGGCTGGCCGCATACGGTAAATAGCTAACACCAGGGCACCCAGGCCTGTAATCATCAGAAGAAAATTAAGCACGCCTCCTATATACGGCAGATTTACGGCAATAATGACGATGACAAGTCCGAGGAGAAGCGGCAGAAGAGTGGAGGATAATCCGTTGCTTTTCGATCCCAGGATTGCGCTGCCGATACATTTTGCGACGACAATCTTGGCCAGATAAAGACCCAGTAACCATAAAACGACAAGAAGCAATGCGACCGGAATGCCGATCAGCGTTATCGCCAGTATTATGGCTGCGATGGGAGCCGCGACTGCAGCCAGAAAACCGATTCCGCCCGAAGTCAACAGCGCGCGGCCGGTTGAGAGTGAAATACGCCTCATTCCGGGAATTATCCAGCACAGCAACAATCCCATGAAAAATGCAGCGCCGATTCGAAGTGCCTGCTTGGTGTAGAAGCTGAATGTGCGGTATTGGCTTGGCTGGGTTTTAAAGAATTCCAGCTTTTTTTTGCCTCCGATGGTTACCCCCGGATCGATTTTCACCTCTTTTTCGGACTTCGTCATGCTATCCAGATTGCGGCCGATCACCGAAGGGGCGTGAATCAAAAGTGTGCCGCCCGCATAGCTAAGGTCGCGCCCGATTCTTCCTCCGACATCCAGTGTCCCTGAACGGATCATGCCATCGCGACTTATATCGCCGTTTATATAAGAGTTGGTTGCGAAGATCGCTGCGTCATGGTTCAGTCGGGCATCTTTACCGACAGTCACTGTCTGACCGAATCCCCAGAGGTTCTGTCCTATCTGCCCGTCCGTCCGGATGGATTGCCCAAACGCGAAAATGTCGCCGCCGACGTTTCCGGAGATTTCGATTCTCTGACCGAAGCCAATCACATTTCCTTGAACCGTTCCCTGGATGTCGACATTCCGTGCAAAGACAATAAGATCGCCTGTGATCGTTCCGCTTATTCTGACGGAGTCCGCAAAAACCACCATCGTATCATCTACTGTTTCGTTAGCCGCAACCGATACCTCACCACCTGTTCCCTTTTCCGCTTTTCGGACATCGAGGGCATAGCCGGGTACTGCGAAAACAAACACTAAGGAAATCAATCCCAGGACGGCCTTTGTTCGTATTGCGCGGCGAGTTACGGCAATCGCGGCCCCCAGGATCAGGAATCCCAGAATAACAAAGCCCGTTGTTTCGATAAGAGATGTCATGATGTTTCCCCCTTCTTCGACGATGTAAAACAATCCATTCGCAATCCAATTTAATAGCCCCGACAAGCTCCACGGCTGCAGCCACTGCAGTGCTGAAGGAAGCTCCACATCCCGAACAAATCCGATGCCCACGCGCAATAAGATCGCTGCGACGATAGAAACAGCGGCCACGCGGTCCATGCCTGTAAACTCCGGTTGCTGCGGTTGGACGGCCTCTCGTGCGGATCACACAAATCGATGCCCTGCACGCTCTCAACCAACAGCCGGTTTTCGGCTTTCAGGTCCGCCACCTGTTCTCGGCAAACGAGGCAAGCTTCCAGATGCGCTGCCAATTCCCTGTTTTCGCTTTCCGACAACTCGCAATCGGCGTATTGAGATAGAATAAATTCGTTAGGGCATTTCATAGTGTTTCTCCTTCCTGAGTTTCTCTCGCAGCATGCTGCTTTCCGCGGAAGAGCAACGTGGCTACCGTATTTCTGGGGATGCGCATGACAGCGGCAATCTGGTCATAGCTATACTCGTTGTAATAGGCCAGCACGAGCGGGACGCGAAACCTGTCCGGCAAAGATCCCAGGGCTTGCCGAACGGTCTTGCCCTGCTCGGCTGAAAGCATCTGGGCCAGCGGCCCCGGCTTGCCCGACGAAAGGGCCAGAGATTCTGAACTGTCAACTCCAAACAGCCGCTTCTCCAATCCGCGCCGTCTCAGAATGTCAACGCAGTAGTTGCTTGCTACCTTCAGAATCCAGCTTGAAAAAGGGAGTGCGGGATCGTAGGTGTCCTATTCTGCGCTGGGCGCGCATAAGGACCTCGTGAGCCGCATCCTCGGCCGCATTATGAGAGTTCAGCAGATAGGCGCAGAGGTTGAATACCTTTCGGTGATGCTCTTGATAGATATCTTCAAAATCCCGTTCAGTATCCATCAGCCGTTCCGACATCGCATTCATGCTGTTTCTACGGATGAGCTTCGGGAGAGTTTCAGAGGGAACAGCACTTTTTATCGGCGTTTGCTCTTTGAATGAACTCAAAGACTCCAAGACTTGAGGCTCTAACGTGTGCTCCAGCCGGAGGGCATGCCGTAAGGGACGGAAAGCAGCACGGCTTCCACGCGTGTAATCTTCTTGTTCCGGATCTTGAACAGTTCCCCGATCATGAAAGTAAACGGCGCATCAAAGGGTGGCATGTTTATTTTGCGCACGGTGCCGTCGGGCAATTTCACCTCCGGGATGCCGGCGTGATCGAAAAAGACGAGGGCATAGACAAGACCGCGTTCTTCATCCACGACGGGGAATCGCCGTTCGCGCACTTTTGTGATCACCGCGGAAAATCCCGGTATGTTGAACTGATCCCCGCAGCTCATGCGGCCGTGATCTTTCGATTCCGGATTATTGGCGGTGACAGTGCCGTTTTCCATGCGCGTGCAGTTGGGGTCAAACGGCGTGATCTTGCCGGTGACCTGTTCCAGGCCCTCGAAGTAGGAGTTGGCAATTGCGGTTAGTTCCTGGCGGGAAGGCCGGTCGTCGGGCTGCAGCGCTTCGGCAAAAATCGGGTGATCCGTCAATCCCTTCGGATTGTGCAGGGCGCCTCCCTCGCGGCAGATGATGGCTTCCATTTCGCTGATTGTGCGGTTCTCGATTTTGAGCCGCAGCATCACGATCTGCTTGTGGCCATTTTCTTCAATAATTCCGCGCCACGCCACCTGGCCTGATCGAGGATCCGCAAAATAAAGATTCTTATCGCCGACGGCCGTGGCGACGCGCCACATGCCGTCGTTCATTTTCAGCGTCTGGCCGTTTTCGGTATAGCGCGCATTCCTGGCCAGCGGCAGGCGGGACGGATCGTGCGCCACGATCGCCTTGAGGTACTGGTCGACAAAGCCCTGCAGGCATGCCCGGTCGCATGTGCCTTGCGCGAAAGCCGAGCCGGTCATTACGGAAATTAGTGCTATGGCCGCGACGATTCCTCTTTTCATGATGCTTTCCCTCCCCGAGTTGGCTTGCTGTGCGCCCAGTATAGCCCATTGCCCAAAACTCCTTAAGAGTTTTCGATCGCGACAGGCTTCGATCAAAAGCTTTCTACTGTTGCGTGGGGTCCGGGATCGGTGTTCTTTCCGATACTATGACGATCTGCATATCTGTGGCGAGGCTCACGATTTTTTGCAGCAGCCGGTATGAATCCAGCCGAATCCACGACTGCTTGCGGGGTCGTGCAAGAAAGATCTGGGTGATCTGATTGCGGCGCGCAAACTCAACCAAGGATTGTGCCGTATCGTTTCCCTCGAGTATCCGCGTTTCGATGCGCATATTACGCGCAAAATTCAGATGCCGTTCGATCATTTCCCGCTTTTCTTCAGGCATCCGTCTCAAGTCGCCCGAAGGCTGTACCGCGGCCGCGAAACATTCGGCGCCGAGAAAATCTCCGACACGCTTGGCTCGGCGGATAAGCATTGCGGTTTCAGGATCGGCCGTTGCCAAAATCAGGATTTTGTGGCGACTGCG
Source organism: uncultured Acidobacteriota bacterium (assembly GCA_963761825.1). Taxonomy (GTDB): domain Bacteria; phylum Acidobacteriota; class UBA6911; order UBA6911; family UBA6911; genus UBA6911. The sequence continues at coordinate 574,856 of CAVXIH010000009.1, read as the reverse complement.
CCGGCTCTCGCCGTCTTCAACCGTAAGTCTGGATTCGTTCTGAACATCCCGCTGCTCTATTTCACGGGCCGTTTCCCGCAACGCCAGTTCCCGCAACGCCGCCAACGAAGATTCCCTGAAGAAGTTTTTGAGCGCCGGTTCTATCTTTTCCTGATCGTAAATGACTCCCCGTTGGAGACGGTGAATCAGAGAGCGTGGGGATAGATCGATGACGACAATCTCGTCCGCCTTTTGCGCTACCCAATCAGGGACTGTTTCTCGCACTCGAATCCCGGCTATTTGCCAAATCTGATCATTCAGACTTTCCAAATGCTGGATATTCATAGTGGTGCAAACATCAATTCCCGCGCTCTGAAGAATCTCGACGTCTTCCCATCGCTTTACACGAGGCGAACCCGGGACGTTGGTATGTGCGAATTCGTCGACCAGGCATATCTGAGGATGCCTGGCTAAAATGGCGTCTGTGTCCATTTCCTCAAACGTTAAGTCGCGATACCGGATCTTTGCCCGCGGTATCATCTCCAGGCCTTCTGTTTTTTCGATTGTATCCTTGCGGCCGTGCGGCTCGAAATAGCCGATGGCGATGTCCATCCCTTGAGCTTTTAGCGTCTGAGCTTCTTCCAGCATCTTATAGGTCTTGCCGACACCGGCGGCATAGCCCATGTACAACTTCAATTTTCCGCGCGCCTTTTCCGCCATATCTATTGAGGGAAGATGCGTATGTCCATGCCCTGAGACCGGCGGATCAGCTGACGCACCGGATCATGCCGGTTCCAGCCTTTCGATCTCTGAGTGTGGCCAATGAATAACTGCGTTATGCCGTGCACCCGCGCAAAGTCCAGGAGCGTATCCACCGGATCTTCGCTATCCAGAATTTCGGTAACTGCTCCCGCTGATCGGGCCAATGCCAGGCTGTCCTGCAATTCTGCCTCGTCTCCGACCGAGAGACCGCGCTTCTTGACATAGACAGCTGTCATTTGTGCGTGAAAGCTATCTGCGATCGTGGCGGCGCTCTTGATCATCGCGTGCGAGTTGGAGCGGGGCGTGAGATACACGAGAATTCTTTCCTGTGCCCCGAAATGATGCGTTATGCCGTGCATTTCGAGATAACTGCTTAACTGATGGTCCACTACATCGGCCGCCAGTACCAATGCCATCTCGCGCAACGTGGACAGCCGTTCCCGGCGTTTTTCGGCATCCAGTTGCTGTTCTGTCGAACGCTCCATCGGTTCTTCCTCCGGGGCATCCACGATTTCAATCTCGTCTGCGCTGTTAATAAACGAAACCGGGACAGTCTCCGTTACATGTTTGCCGGTAATGCTCTCTGTCTGCTCCCGCAACTCCTCGATATATTGGATGTTGATGGATCCGATCACCTTCATCCCTGCGCGTACCAGATCCTGGGCATCCTGCCATCGCGTCTGATTCCGCAATCCCGGGGGGTTGCTATAGGCAAGGCCGTCGATGATGCAAACGGCCGGACGCCGGCGGAGGATGGACTCGACATCGATGGCCGTGGCGCCGAATTGGCATTGCTTCAGGGGAAAAATTTCAATGCCCGGAAGTAGTCTCGCGACTTCGGGAGGTACGACAGGCTGGATTGCGCCGATGACCACATCTTGTCCTCGATCACGGCGCCGGCGCGCCTCATCGAGCATTCGGGAGGATTTGCCCACACCGGACGCATAACCCAGGAATATCTTGAGATGTCCCCTGGAGCCCGCCTGTTCGGCCTGGATTTCGCGCAGGAGTTCATCCGGCGTTTTGCGGCGGATTTCACGACTCATAATATCACCAGTATACGCTTAGGGCCTGAAGACTCGATGTCTCATTGAGGGACAAATCGATTCAAAGCCAGATTGAGCTCAAGAACATTTACCCTCGGCTCGCCGATGAATCCAAGCGATGGGTCTTCAGTGAACTGCTCGATGAGTTTCTCGATTTGGGCTGTTGCTACGCCTCGGGCGTTCGCCACTCTGGCGGCCTGTGCATGGGCTGAAGCAGGGCTGATATGCGGATCCAGGCCGCTTCCTGAAGATGTTGTCAGATCCGCGGGGATCGGTCCACGATACTCTGGATTCTCCTTGCGGAAACTTTCAATATCCCTTTTCACGCGATCGATCAATTTTCTGCTCGTAGGTCCCAGATTCGATCCGCTTGAAGCCGAGGCATCATAGCCGGCTGCCGACGGCCGCGAATGAAAGTATCCGGGGCTGGTGAAGTTCTGGCCAATGAGACTGGACCCCACAACCCGATTGTCCTTCGAAATCAGGCTTCCGTTCGCCTTTTGACGGAAAAGAATTTGGCAAAGCCCGGTGACGACTCCGGAGTAGAGAAGTCCGGTGAGTATGGTCATTGCCAGGGCGATTCGAAGTGCCGGGATAATTTGTTTGAGCATTTCTCTCTCCTCATGCCAAGCCAAGCGCGCAAATCATTTGGTCGATGAGCCAGATGCAGGGAAAGGGCGCGATGATACCGCCGAGCCCGTAGATCAGCAGATTCCGCCGCAGCAGGCTGGCGGCATCGAGAGGCCGATATCGCACTCCGCGCAGAGCCAGCGGAACCAGGGCGATGATGATCAGGGCGTTGAAGATCACCGCCGAGAGCACCGCGCTTTGCGGGCGTGTGCAGTCCCATGATGTTCAGTGCGCGGAGCGCGGGATAGGTCGCCATGAACATGGCGGGGATGATCGCGAAATATTTGGCCACGTCATTGGCGATGGAGAAGGTGGTCAGAGCGCCTCGGGTGATCAGCAACTGCTTTCCTATGGCCACGACCTCGATGAGCTTGGTCGGATTGCTGTCCAGATCCACCATGTTGCCGGCTTCTTTGGCTGCCATCGTTCCGGTATTCATTGCCAACCCGACGTCGGCCTGAGCCAAAGCCGGGGCATCGTTGGTGCCATCGCCGGTCATTGCGACGAGGCGGCCGGCGACCTGCTCCCTCTTAATGTATTCGAGCTTTGCCTTGGGAGTGGCCTGGGCAATGAAATCATCTACGCCGGCCTCGCCGGCAATTGCGGCCGCGGTGAGAGGATTATCTCCGGTAATCATCACCGTGCGGATCCCCATGCACCGCAGTTGTGCGATCCGTTCCTTCATGCCGCCCTTCACGATATCCTTCAGGTGAATGATGCCAAGCAGCCGTTCCCCATCGGCCACGGCAAGAGGCGTCCCGCCGTTGCGCGCGATGCGATCGCTTATTTCCTGGATCTCGTCTGCCACCCGGCCGCCACACTCGCGCACGATATTTGCAGATTGCATCCGTGGCTCCCTTGCGGAAGCGTCGTTCCGGCGAAATCGACGCCGCTCATGCGCGTATAGGCCGAAAAGGGAATGAAGACAGCCTCGCCTTCGGGAATGTGCCGTCCCCGCAGCCGATACTTTTCTTTGGCCAGCACGACGATGGAACGGCCCTTCCGGCGTTTCGTCAGCCAGGCTTGATAATTGGGCTGCGTCCGCCAATTCTTCCGGACTCACGCCGTGGACCGGCAGAAATTCGACCGCCTGTCGATTCCCGAGCGTGATCGTGCCGGTCTTATCCAGCAGCAGCGAATTGACATCCCCTGCGGCTTCCACCGCTTTCCCGCTCAGCGCCAGCACGTTGTGCTGCATGACCCGATCCATGCCCGCTATGCCGATGGCAGACAACAGACCGCCAATGGTTGTCGGAATCAGGCAAACGAGCAACGAAACCAAGACCGCCACCGAAGGAACGGTTCCCGAACCCGCCTGATCCAACGCTGAATGCCGCATAGGGATGCAGCGTAACCACCGCAAGCAGAAATATGAGAGTCAGACCGGCGATCAGGATATTCAGGGCAATCTCATTCGGAGTTTTCTGGCGTTCCGCCCCCTCAACCAGGGCAATCATCCGGTCCAGAAACGTCTCGCCCGGATTGGAGGTGATGCGGATCTTGATATGGTCTGACAGCACCTTGGTGCCGCCGGTCACCGCGCTGCGGTCGCCGCCTGATTCGCGAATGACGGGTGCGCTTTCACCCGTAATCACCGATTCATCGACCGTAGCGATGCCCTCAATCACCTCGCCGTCTCCCGGAATCAGATCGCCCGCTCGCAAAGCACAATATCCCCGACTGCGCAGCGCCGAACCGGGCACGCGGGTCGATTTTGCCTCCGGATCCCAGCCGTTTTGCCAGCGCCTCCGTCCGGGTCTTTCGGAGCGCATCCGCCTGAGCTTTCCCGCGCGCTTCCGCCATAGCTTCGGCGAAGTTGGCAAACAGCACAGTGAACCAAAGCCACAGCGCGATCTGAAATGAAAAGCCGATGCCGCGTTCCACCGACAAATATATCGCGGATCAGAAACAACGTGGTGAGCGCCGCTCCTGTTTCGACAACAAACATCACCGGATTCTTCATCAGCGCAATCGGATTCAGCTTGACAAAAGATGCACGAACCGCACGGCTGACGATTTCGCGATCGAACAAGGGACGCGATCGCATGAGTTTCTTGGGAAGAAGCGAAGCGGATCGTCTTGCTGGAACGACAGTTGTGTTGAAGCTCGGGTGCGCAGTCATTGTCGACATGGTTCTAATCCCTCCACTGCAACCAGGCTAAAAGAGCCGGCCGCCATTCATCAGAAAATGCTCCACAATCGGTGTCAGCGATAGTGCCGGGAAAAATGTCAGCGCTCCGACGATGATTACAGTTCCAGCCAGGAGGCCGACGAACAGGAGTCCGTGTGTCGGGAGGGTGCCGCTTGTGGCAGGCACGGCTTTCTTGGTTGCCAGGCTTCCGGCCACCGCCAGCATAGGAATGATGATCAGGAAACGCCCGATGAGCATTGCCAATCCGATCGTCAGGTTGTACCAGGGAGTGTTGGCGTTCAGTCCTGCGAAGGCGCTGCCATTGTTGCCGGTGCCGCTCGAATAGGCGTAGAGAATCTCTGAGAGGCCGTGCGGGCCGCTATTGTTCAGATTGGCGGCGGCTGGCTCCCGGCGCATTCCAGTAGCTGCCTTGGGCAAAGCTGATTTGGGAGCTGACCGCGCGTGAAGACCAGAATGCTGGCGGCGCATGCGATCAGAGCCAGCATCGCCATTTTGACTTCCTTGCCCTCAATCTTCTTGCCCAGATATTCCGGCGTGCGTCCAACCATCAGGCCGGCGATGAATACGGCAATGATGGCAAACAGAAGCATCCCGTAGAGGCCGGCGCCGACGCCGCCGAAGATGACCTCGCCGGTCTGTATATTGAACAGCGGGACCAGGCCGCCGAGCGGCGTATAGCTGTCGTGCATGCTGTTGACGCTGCCGTTGCTGGCGTCGGTAGTCGCCACGGCCCATAGAGCAGACGGCGCAATGCCGAAACGGACTTCCTTCCCTTCCATATTGCCGCCGGGCTGCGTCTGCCGTTGCTTCCATCTGCACGCCCAGTCGGGCGAGATTGGGATTGCCCGACTGCTCCGCCGGATAGCAGATGAAGACCCCGGCCAAAAACAGAAGGCTCATCGTCGCAAATACGGCCCAGCCCTGCCGGGTGTCCTTCACCATCTTCCCGAATGTGTAAACCAGGCCGGCGGGTATCAGAAGGATGAACAGAGCTCTCGAGGAAGTTGGAAAGCGGCGTCGGATTTTCGAGCGGATGCGCGGAATTGGCGTTGAAAAAGCCTCCGCCATTTGTGCCCAATTGCTTGATCGAGATCTGGGACGCCGCCGGACCTTGCGCGATCGTCTGCGTTTCACCCTCAAGCGTGGTGGCCGTCGTATAGGATCTGAAGTTCTGAACCACGCCCTGCGAGCAGAGCAAAAGGGCGCCAACCAATGCAAGCGGCAACAGGATGTATACGGTTCCCCGCACAGATCGACCCAGAAATTGCCGATCGTGTTCTGCTGCCGCCGGGCAAATCCCCGGATCAGCGCTATCGGCAACGGCCATCCCGGCCGCGGCCGAAACGAAATTTTGCACGGTCAGCGCGACCATCTGGACGAAATAACTCAGGGTCGTTTCGCCGCCATAAGCCTGCCAGTTCGTATTTGTCATGAAGCTGACGGCGGTATTGAAGGAAAGATCCGGCGTTGCCTGCTTTGCTCCGAAACCCGCCGGATTCAGCGGCAGGATTCCCTGAAGCGCTGCAAGGCATAGGTGAAAACAAAACAAACAAGCTGAAGGCCAGAAGCGAAGCTGCATACTGAGTCCAGCGCTGCTCAGCCCCCTCCTTGACTCCGCCCAGCGGCATACAACAGGCGCTCCAGTGGACGGAGGATCGGGATGCAGAAAGGTCCTTCGCCCTTCATAAACCCGCGCCATGTACGAACCGAGAGGCATCGTCAGCGCAAGAAGCACGGCAAAATAAAAAAGTATCTGGAGGATACCCTGGCTTGTCATGGTGTGTTCCTCAGAAGCGCTCCGGCTTCAGAAGCGCATAAATCAGGTAAACAAACAGGCCGATGGATACCAGGCCGGCGATGATGTATTCCATTGCAATCTCCTACAGCTTGTCGCACGCTTTTGTGAAGGCCCAAAAAATCAGGAGGACAGCCGTTCCAATTGCGAGATAAAAAAGGTCGAGCATAGTGGTTCATTCCGTTTCGACTACAGTCACCGAATAGCCGGCGCGCCCCAGTTTCCTGGCTAATCGCTCATCGCGGGTTGGCCACCATCTTTTCCTGATGCCGATAAGGATCGGGAGAATCGGGCGGGAGAACCTGTTTCAGCGTCTCCAGCCGGTCGCGGCAGCGGTAGGCGACAACCGAAATATTTTCGGGAAATTTTTCGGCCGTTTCAGCGAACTGTCTTATTGTGAAATCAAAGGGAACCTGCGGTTCTTCAAGCTGTAGAGGGTAGGGAATGACCGGTGTCGCCAGAACCACGATAGGGCGGCAAAGCGTCTTCGCCAGGCTGCGTGCCGACTCTAATGCTTTTAGCGTCCGGTTCGCAGATGTGAATAAAACGACCACCGGTCGCGAACAATTCGGAATGTTAGAACTCCGTTTATTCATCTCAGTTTTTTTGCCCACGAACATTTTCAAATCAGAAGAAACTTGCATATGCACGCTCCTCATGGAAAAAGCATACGCCGTCACCCCTGAAGATCTCGTAGCAAAGCCGGGAAGAAGCAATGGAGAAGTTATGAAGAATTAATTAAGGAATCGGCAAGCCGATTGCCCGGAATGAATGGAAAATTTATGCAAGGCCGGGATCCTCGTTTTTCTGATCTTGGGTCGATTGCAGTTCGGGGTGGTGCAATAGTTCTTCAGACATGTCGGACATCACATTTTGCCGTTGCAGAGATTGCATGTCTTTGTTCATGCGGCGCAGTGCGACGCCGATGACATCCCGATGATGCAGCCTCGAGCCAAATTTCGCGCTTAACTCGAGCCACATCCTGTGAGCGAGATCAATATCTCCCGGCCAGAGTCGCGGCGGATGCGGTCCCAGGTTGACAAAAATCGATGGCCGGCCTTCCGAAATGATTTCCAGAGAAAATGGATGTCGGGGTTCCGGCAATCTTTCCCATGCACGCCCGATCCTGCGCGCCAATTCTTCCGAAGCCATCCGGGCCGAAACTCCCGTGACCAGGCGCGAGGCCTTCAATCTCGAGGCGGTTTGCACCATTGCATCGAAGGGATTAAAGCCTGGAGCAACGACAAGCTCCACCGGTTTGCCCTCTTTCTCCGCCATGCTGACAACATGCGAAAATAAAACCTGCTCATATTCCGCAAAAAGCTGATTCCTGCTCAACTCATATTCGCCTGCGCCCGCTTTAGAGACTCTGCGCATGCTCATGACGACGATGTCGTGCTTGCGAACGCTTGTTTTATTCAAAACCGATTGCAGGTGCTGCATTCGGTTGTGATCCCGAACCGCCACCAGTACGCAGCCCGGCCGCACGTGCATCGTTTCTGCAGAGACATCACTCCGGATATCCAGATTAAACTGCTCCAATCCGCTGTCCTGCTTTTTGGCGCGCATCATTCGCTCGGAGATTGTGAATATGAGGAATAAAACAATCATGAACGAAACGCCCGAAAGGGTGGCGATCCTCTTTGAAAACATATTTGCCAAAGCCACCACAAATAACACCAGACTTGTGATCCCGAGTCCGAGAGGAATTTCCAGACGGCCGATTCTGATATTCAGCGGCATCTTGTATCCCTGATCGTTCCGCTGAAATCGGAGCACAAGCACGCTCAGAGTTTTCAGGAAGAAACTCCAAACGATCCCGAAGGCGTAGGCTTCGCCGAGCAGATAAATATGGCCGCGACTCGCGATAATCGTGATGATTTGCATCGCCGTGACCAGATTGATGATTCGATAGGTCGTGCCGAATCGCGGATGCGGTTTTTGAAATGCTTTGTGGAGGACCCTGTCTTCGGCTACGCGGTTCATGACGCCATTCGCGCCGATGATGGAGGTGTTGACCGCGCCTGAAAGGATGAGGACTCCGACCACGACCACAAAGAAGTGAAAAGCGAGCCGCAGCAGTTCCGGGCCGGCCAGATGCATGGCCAGTCCGCCGAGTAGGTTGTCGACGTAGTTCTTCCTGGCTTGATCGGGAATGATCATCGCCGCCAGGAGAGTAATAAGGCCGGTGGACATTGCGGCATAAATGCAGACAACCGTCCCGGTAATCTTCAGGTTTTTCAGCTTTGGGGCCGCTATTTCTCGATATATCTGGGCCAGCGTTTCAAAGCCGCTCATGGAAAGCATGGAGTGGCCGAATGCGATGATGATCGCTATCATTGGAATCGTCGGCCAAACTGTCCCGTGAAACCATCCGAGGCTTTCCTGATTGAATTGCAGATTCGCAGGCGTGGGCGCCGGCGGCATTTGAGACGGTCCCCGGGCGATCAAGGTAACGGAACACCACACAAGAAACATGACAACCATCACGGTCATTACCTGCATGATGCGCAGCGCTTTAGTGCTGGACTCGGGAATTCCCTTGATGTTCTGCCACCAGAAATAAAGCGTCACGGCAATCGCGAATACGACTGCAAAAAAATCCGGCGAAACCTGTATTCCAAATCTTGTGGATGCGGCCGCTTCATTGATAAGCCGCCCGAGATATTGACCGGCGCTGACGCTGCTGATGGGACCCGTGAGAATATAGTCGAACAGCAGAGCGGATACGGAGAGCCGCGCAACAAACGAGCCCATGGCATCCCGGACCACAACATACACGCCCCCGCGCACAAACATGCTGCTGCTTTCCATATACACGGATCGGACAGCAAAGCTGAACAGCATCACTCCCATGATGAACCACGGGGCGCTCTGCCCGATCGCCTGCTCTGCAATGCCTCCGGCGTAGTACACACTGGAACCAAGGTCGTTAAGAACGATGGCCGCAGCGCGCCACATGGATATGAATGAAAGCATTACGGTGCTGGCAACCACCACCTTCGTTGTGGCAGATCGATCAGGATTTGACAGGACTTTCCCGTTTCTATTCATGGCGTAAAAGCATACGCCGGGCGAGCTAAAGAAATCATGGAGATGACATAAAGAAATGATGGAAAATTAATGAAGAAATCATAAAGATTCCGGAAGGCCGTTGAATCGATATCCGACCCAAGGCTCGGTCGTGATGTATTCAGGGTGATCGGGATTCAACTCTATTTTCTTGCGCAGGTTTTTAATGAATACTCGAAGGTAATCGACCTGGTTGCCGTAATCCGGGCCCCAAATGGCCTGCAGCAATTCGCGGTGGGAAACTACCTGATTCGCATGCTGGGAAAGGTAGCGAAGCAATTCCAGCTCTTTGGGTGTCAGGTGTGTCGGTTTGTCGCCTTTTGAGACGGTCCGGGCTACGAAGTCGATGACGAGACTGCCGATCTGAATTCTCGCGGGGGACGCCTGCGAGACCGGCACTCGCCGGAGGGCTGCACGTATTCGCGCCAAAAGCTCCGGCGTGCTGAATGGTTTCGTGACGAAATCATCGGCGCCCGCATCCAGTGCGGCAACCTTATCCGCTTCAGAATCGCGGACGGTGAGCATGATAATGGCTATGTTTTTGTCTGCCCGGAGAGCTTCGCAGGTTGCCAAACCACCCATTCCGGGCATGTTAATATCAAGCAATACCAGATCCGGATGATACTCGCCTATTTTTTCAAGTCCCTCTTCTCCCGTTCTGGCATCGTCCACTTCATATCCGGCGCTGATCAGCGTTGTGCGCATGAGACGCCGAATTTGAGGCTCATCGTCAATTACGAGAATTCTACCCGCGCTCAAAGGCTTCTCCTCCATAGTTTGCAGGCAAGGTTAAACGAAATGTGGTTTTGCCCGGCCGACTTTGTACCGTCAAATCTCCATGATGGGCACGCAGAATGCCATGGGCGATGCTCAGCCCGAGACCGGAGCCCGGTATCTGATGCAGCACAGAAGGGCTTCTGAAAAACCTTTCGAAAATGTGACGCTGCTCCTTTTCGGGTATTCCCTCGCCGTGATCCGTCAATTCCACGTCGATTACATCATTGCCCCGCCGCACCTGAATCTCCAGCGGAGTTCCTGCGGGCGAATATTTGACGGCATTGTCGATCAGTTGTTTGATCGCGAGCTTTATCAACCGACGGTCAAAAGCAATCTCCGGGATCGGTTCCTCGTTGGATATCTCCAGAGGACGCCCCTCAAGCTCGGTTCTCATTGAATAAACCACTTCATGGACAATTTCAATAATATCCGAAATTTGCGGGTTGATCTCTATATGTGCGGTGTCAAGACGAGCCATGGCTACCGTGTCATCGATGAGCTGCCGCAAATGCTCTGCTTCCTCATCCGCAATATTGAGCAATTCCGTGCGATTCTCCTTTAGTTGATCGGGATCGGCCAGCAGCGCTGTGGTTGCAGCCTTTATGGATGTGAGAGGCGTCTTGAATTCGTGAGCCATGGCGTCGATGAGCGTCGTTCTTAACTGCTCGCTCTGTCGCGCGGCCTCAACCTGCCGCGCAAGATCCTGTGCTCTTGCCCTTTCCAAACCAATCGCCACAAGGTTCGCGATCCCCTGTAGAACAGAATCCGGCATCCGTGCGCCCTGGATGGCGAGACTTGCAATAGGTTCCGACCCCAGACGGACAGCGGTTAAAACGCACCCGGATTGGTTGTTCGAATATGCGGTGCCGTGCAACGCCATTTCGCGCAACCTGTCATCCATGCCATCGAGTTCTGATGAGCCGGCCCGGTGAAAATCTCCGGTCCGCCGATCATATAGGGATGCAGCGCTCAACTGGAAAATGTCCCCCAGCTTTCGGATAAGCTGCGTCCCAAACGGCTCTGAATTATCGATTAGAAGAATGGCGCGGCTGAATGTGTACAATCTCTCGATGTCCTGCTGCCGCTCGATTGCATCTAAAGCTCTTCGCTTCGCCTTGGTCGAAAGACGGCTGGCAATCAACGATGTGCCGAGGAAACTGAACAGGGAAACCCAATTGTGCGGATCGGCGATGTTGAACGTTCCAACCGGGGGGAAAAAAAAGTAATTGAATACGAGTGTTGCTGCCATGGAAAGGATGGACGCTTCAATAAATCCCCAGATGCTTGCGATCACCAGCACAAGCAGCAGGTATATGAAACCCGCCGTGGTGGCATTGACGTGAAAGGTCGAGTGCGCCGTGAATGTGAGCACGGCCAGAATAAAAAGTGACGTAAGTACCCGCAATGGTCGCGAATTCAAGGCTCTTAGCAACTCCCGCGAGATATTCTATCCCCAAGCTCCACTCAAGGTCGAGAGGGAAAGCGCGTCTATCGGCAATCCGTAGCTGGATTTAGTTCGCATTTATGGCAATCACGGAGGAAATGAAATCCCGAGAATGGGATGTCACCGTGATAGGGATTAGAGTCGGCGGAACCTTGTCCAATGCCTTGACGCAGATGGGGCATGGCTCTAACATGGCTTTATGGCATTTCGATATAAGCCCACTACGGGCATACCCGAAGTGGACAAAGCGATTGGCGGAGTGATCACCGGGGATAATCTGGTGTGGGAAATCGACTCCGGCGTGGCCGGCGATCATTTCATCTCCAGTTTTGTTCAATCCTGCGAGCAGGGTGGGATTCCGGTTGTTTACGTGAGCTTCAACCGTTCGCCTCAAACCATAGCGTCCAAGTACGCCAGGCTCATGTCTCCCGGACGGTTTTCGCTTATCGACTGCTTCTCCTCGGGCAAAGGAAATTCCGACGAGATGTTTCTCAAATTTTTTGATGACCCTGCGCGCAACGCAGTGCATGCGCCGGTCCATATTGCCGACCCGTCGGATCCCTCACGGTTGGAGCAGGCTCTGATCGAAGTTGGCACGCGCGGAGGCCAGTCGGCAAACTATGTTTTTGATTCGCTTACCGGAATGCTGGATCTTTGGGGCGATGAGAATCGGGTCGCGCGACTGTTCGGGCACTTGTGCCCTCGTCTCTATGACCTTTCCACCCTTGCGTATTGGCTTATCGAAACCGAAGCACACACGGAAGTTTTCCTGGCGAAAGTGCGGCACATTACGCAGGTTGTCATCGAGGTGTCCCTGTCCAACGGGCAGAGGGCGCTTACGATACACAAAGCCGCCGGGCGCAGTGCCGCGATCGGGACGCCGCAGGCTCTGGATTTGGATGAGGGAGTCGCTGTTCAGGAACGCGAGGCGGGGAAAGAACGGGACCTCGACCGGATGACACGGCGAGGCGAGGAACTGCGGCGGACCTACCGAGTCGACAGCATCGTAGGGGGAAGCGCGGCTATCCGGCGCCTGCTGGGATTGGCGGCGACTGCCGCCCGTTCGCGTTCGTCGGTCCTTATTACAGGGGAGACGGGCACGGGCAAGGAACTCATCGCGAATGTCGTGCATTATAACAGCGACCGAGCTGCGGGTCCGCTCGTTAAGGTAAACTGCGGCGCGCTTCCGGAAACCCTGCTTGAAACAGAGCTGTTCGGTCATGTGAAGGGCGCTTTTACCGGGGCTGTGCGCGATTACGAAGGGCGCTTCCGTACGGCCGAAGGCGGGACTCTCTTCCTCGATGAAGTGAGCGAAATGAGTCCGCGCCTTCAGGTTAAGCTCCTGCGCGTGCTGCAGGAACATCAATTGGAACCTGTGGGATCGAGCAAAACCATAACGGTGGATGTCCGAATCGTGGCCGCGACCGGACGGGACCTGCGAGCGGAGATACGGGCCGGACGATTTCGCCAGGATCTGTTCTACCGGCTGAACGTCATCCCTATTCATCTGCCTCCGCTCCGCGATCGCCGCGAGGATATTCCGCTTCTGGTGGATAACTTTCTTGAAAAGTACAATCGCGAGGCAAATCGCCAGGTTACGCAGGTGCCGCGTGAAGTGCTGGACGCATTGCTGGCGCATTCGTGGCCGGGAAATGTACGGGAACTGGAAAACTGCATTGAAAGGGCAGTGGTCATGAGCCCCGACAATACCGTGTCCCTTGAACTGATACCCGAGGAAATAAGGGAAGGCCGACCAGATTTTCTGACCAATCCCGATGCCGAAAAAGTTGCGGACCCACAGTCCGAACTTCGCCAGGCGGTCGTCCGCTTCCTGGTTTCCCGCAATGATACTTCCGGTATTCGTGATGCGCTGCTGGAATCGGTGGAGGAAACGCTTCTGCGCTACCTTTTGGATTCCAACCAATACAGCCAGCGCGAACTGGCAGACCTGCTGGCAATGAGTCGCGTTACCCTAAGAAAAAAGCTGAGCCACTACAACCTCCTCTAACCTCCTCTAACCCCCTCTCAAATTCCGCCTGGTGGTATTTCGGTGACAGGCGCCATAACCTCGAAATTACTGGGATAGTTTTTTGCCCAATCTGGGTTTTGGCCCTCTTTTTTTCGGAAAAAGCGACCGCCCTGTCATCTTTTCCAGGCTCCGAATAAAATCCTCACTGCCAATGGGACGTCCTGTTCTGTTCGCCACGCGTATAAGATCTATCTCATCAGTTTTATTCAATCCCTCCAAGAGGAATTCCTTCCATCGGATTTTGTCGAAATACTTTCCCCATAGCTCCATGTTCAGCATCCCGGTTTCATCCATACCTGTAACATGGGCGCGGGCGCTGGACCATGGCCAATCCCAAGCGTTCCGCACCAATCCGGCCCGCACTGGATTGAGCTCAATATAGCGCAGCGCCATCCAAAAATAGGAATCATCCATCGGATTTGAAAAGAACCTGTTTTGCCAGAGATGCCCAGTCTGATCCCGCTGGATCTGCTGCCACCTCGAGAAATCGTTATGTAGCAGCCCAACTCCTTTAGCTAGAGAGTTTTCCAGAGCTGGTATAGCCGCCTGGTGGACATGATTGGGCATCAGCGAGTAGCCAGCCAAATCTACTCCATATTTCCGGAAATACTTGCGCATAAGGGTCAGGTAGGTTTCATAGTCCCTATCAGAAAAAAACACTCTTTGGCGATGATTGCCGCGCTGAGTAACGTGATGCGGGCGTCCAGGGATGACAACTCTTTGAAGTCTCGGCATAATCTATAATGTTTCGCAACTTCGCTTTTTATTTCAAAAATAATTTCGAGGTTATGGTGACTGTCACCGAAAATGGTATAAAAAGTTTTCGGAGTGGTACATAAAATAGACCATGGAGGGTTTGGTTTGGGGTGAGGCTAATCGATAATTGATTTCATGATTATTCCAAGATATTGAATTTAATGGGTGGAATATTTAATTTCCTGCTGCCCTGATATTGGCATGTCCTTTGCTAAGGTAAAGTTGCGGAAGTTATGCAAGATGAAAGGATGGATGCCATGGCTAATGCGGTCAAGTATTCCGGTATTTGCGAGACCTGCGATCATTACCAGGCCTGCGTACTGAAAAGAATCCCCCAGCTTGAGGTTATTCAGTGCGAAGAGTTTTGCACACACCCGGTCGTGAACAACGTTTCTGCTGTTTCTGCCGATGCCGCCCTTGCGGATCCAACTGAAATCGGCCGGGGAGAGAAATGATCGAGGGGCAAGAAGTGGAAACAACACAAAATACTGCCGGAGTTACGGTATTCGTATGTGCCAATTGCGCGCGTCCACCCAAGGAGACGACTTCCGCCAAGCGGGCTCGGCCCGTGGTCCCGGACCTGCACTTGCCCGGCACGGTCCGGCAAGTCATCGTTCCCTGCACAGGGCGGCTGCAGCCTGAACATGTTCTGAAGGCATTTGAAACCGGCTCCAGCGTGGTGTCGGTTATCGCATGCCAGGATGACAACTGCCACTATATCGAAGGGAGCCGTAGATGCGCGCTGCGCGTAGACTATATTCGGTCGATCCTGAAGGAAATCGGCCTCGGTGACGAGCGTTTGCTGCTCTCCTATCTTCCGGGCTCTGCGATGGAAGATCTGGCACTGGCAACGGGCGAAGATGCCGGCAAAAATCGTTCCGATCCGCTGGAAGCCCAGGTCGCCGCCATTCGCGATCAGGTGATTCAGGCTCTTCGGGCTAATCCCCCAAATCCTTTGCAGTTGCCTTTTCCAGCTATGCAGACCGGAGGCTTTTCCGGGAAAAACACAGCCTTTGGCGAGGACGATTGCGATGAATAAGCTGGCTAAAGCATTAAATTCGGGTCGCCTGGTTGTGACGGCAGAATGCCTGCCCCCGTTGGGTTCCGATGCCGGGGCTATCCGAGCTCTATCCTCCGTGCTGCCGCCGGAGCTGGATGCCGTAGTCGTGGCGGACAATCCCGACAGAATTCGCGGTTCAGCTTTTTCTGCAGCGATTCTTCTGAGCAAGGCGATACGGCGAGCGTCATCCTGACGATGGCAACGCGCGACCGCAACCGGATTGCGCTGATGAGCGACGCTCTAGGCGCAGCGGCGCTCAATATTGCCGCCATCCTTTGCGTGACCGGAAATCATCAGTCGCTCGGCGTCTGCCCACAGGCTTCCGCTGCCAACGATTTCGACTCCGTCCAATTCACTCAGGCCATGAAGAAGATAGTGCTCTATGGCTCGGGGCTGAACGGCAAAGAGCTTGAGCCCAAGCTGAATCTGCAGATCGGAGCAACCGCACACCCGTACATGCGTCCCATGGAACTGAATCTCCTTCGTCTGAGAAAAAAGATTGTTGTCGGAGCGGACTTTCTGCTGACTCAGGCGGTGTTTAACCTGAACGGTTTTTCGGAATGGCTGGATGCCGTGCGTGCGGCAGGCCTGGACAAGCGTACGGCCATCATTCCAAGCGTCCTGCCCCTTGTGCAGCGTGGAGCAGGCCCAAAAACTGCAGCGGTATCCAACCTACGGGCCGATCGACGACAGCGTTGTCGATCGCATGGCCAACGCTGCCGACCCTGCCAGCGAGGGAGTGGCGATCGCAGCGGAAATCGCCGGCAGTTTAAAGGATATGCCCGGGGTGCGGGGAATTCATGTGCTTTGCGGCGGCTGCGAGTCGCTGGCCGGCGAGGTCATCAAGCGCGCAAAACTTTGTTAAGAACACAAACAGATTTCATCAATCCGCTTGGTGAAATCTGCGAAATCAGCGGCAAAAAGCTAATCTGAAGAGACATAAAATGCCAGACCGTTATCACATTCACACCACGACAACTCCGGGACAGTTTCACCGAATCGGGAAATTCGGCGGCATCGACTGGCGCGAGGACTGCTCGCGCTGCACCAATTGCGTCAAGCCCCGCTGCTGCTACGACGTGTATCAACACGAGTCCGCTCATAACCGCAGTCCGCAGGCATCCATGCAGACGCTGTATGAATGCAAGGCCTGCTTCTCCTGCGTCCAGGGCTGCACGAAAGGATTGCTGAGCCTGTCGGCCAATCCGGAGTTCCTGGATATGGGAGACGATTACTGGAAGCCGGATATTATCTTCAGCACATGGAACCAGGCGGATTCGGGCAAAATCCCCGTGTCCGGCGCGGGCTATCGCGGCATGTTCCACGGCCCCGGCTTCGATTCTATCTGGACGGATATGTCGGAAATTGTCCGCCCGACGCGCGACGGAATCCACGGGCGCGAGTACATCTCCACTTCCGTGGATGTAGGCCTCAAGCCGATGCGCTTGAGCTTCACGGCCGATGGCAAGATGCGCACGGAGCCCTCCAACCTCCTGGAACTCCCGATTCCTGCCATCTTGGATGTCCCTGCCTGGCCGGTGCGCCAGATCAGGATCGCGCGGGCTCGTGTAAGCGCGGCCAAAGAATTGAAGACCCTGGCCATGGTGTGGGCGCGCGATGCGGCAAAACTTCCGCAGGACCTGCTGCCCCATGTTGCGCCCATTTTCAGCGGCGACGATCTTCGCGGCGACGGGACACTCTGCGACATGATTCAGACTATGGCGCAACTTGTCGACGGCCCGGATTTGCTGGAAATGGCGAAAACGATTCGCGCCCGGAAACCGCAGGCGATCCTTTCGGTCCGCCTGACGCTAAGCCCGTCGACGGCAGACCGCATCCTCGAACTGTCGCAGCAGGGAATGAAAGTGTTTCACCTCTGCGCGGATCAGCATGGCTGTGAGCGGACAGGGCCCGGATTGCCGGGCCGGCACATTAAAGATGTACTGCGCGACATTCACGGGCGTCTGGTGAATGAAGGATGCCGGGATGAACTTACGCTGATCATATCCGGAGGCATCGCCCTGGCCGAGCACATGGCCAAAGCGATTATTTGCGGCGCCGACTTGGTCGCCGTGGATACCGCGTTGCTGGTGGCTCTCGGCTGTCGCGTCTGCCGCAACGCCCACACGCTGAATATCGACGGCGGCGCACGGAACCCCGAGCCTCCATCCTGCGCCTGTCCCGCCGAGATTGGCCTGCAGGACAGCGCGTATGCCGCACGGCGCATGGTCAATCTTATGGGCGCATGGCACAGCCAGCTGATTGAAGTGCTCGGTGCCATGGGCATCCGCGAAGTCCGCAGGCTGCGCGGCGAGATGGGACGCGCCATTTTCATGGAAGAGATTGAGAAAGAGGCATTCGGTGATTTGGCTCCGATGCCATTGAAACAGGAAATAGCATGACAACCATTGCCGAAGTGAATGTTCCCCTCGAGGTTCAAAAGACTCCCGGGCACAGCGATGAGCCGCAGGAAACCATCAGCCGGGAAGTTCGCCCGGTCCCCGAGCGATATCGCAATGCCATAGGCAAATACAAGGTCACCCGTCTGGCGAGCTGCATCGCATGCGGGCGCTGCGCCGAACTTTGCCCTCAGGGTGTGCACGTCAAGCCGGAAGGCTACACCTATATGCTCCGGCCGCAAGACCATCTTTGCATCGGGCCTGCGTGCGCTAAAACCGACCATTACTGCATCAGCCAGTGCCCCACGAAGGCGCTGGTGCTGCGGCTGAATCCCAACGTGGAGTGCCTTGGCGATCCGCGCTGGACCGGGGATCTGATCCTTTCTACCTGGCATGAAGCCGAGACGGGGCATATCCCTCCGCCGCACCTGGAATACCGCCGCGGCGATTCGGGCGGAGGCTTTGACAGGATCCGGTTCAAATTCGAAGTGCCTGAGTTCGATACCACATCGCAGAGCGTGGTTGCTGAAAAAAAGAGGGGACTCAGAAACGCAACCCCGGTGGAAATCGACACGAGCCTGGATCTCAATCGCCGCGCAGACGGGCGGCCCCAGGTCCATATCGATATCCCGGTATACGGCGGCGGAATGAGTTTTGGTTCTGTAAGCATCCACACGATCCTGGCCAAGGCTCGCGCGGCCGCAGCCTGGAACAGCTTCAGCTGCACGGGCGAGGGAGGCTATCCCGACCGACTCAAACCCTACGATGACCACATGATTACGCAGGTGGCGACGGGTCTGTTCGGGGTGCGCGAAGAAACCATCCAGCGCGTGAGAATCGTCGAGTTTAAGTATGCGCAGGGTGCGAAACCCGGCCTGGGCGGGCATCTCCTTGGCGACAAAAACACCCCCGCCGTTGCGCGCATGCGGGGCGCGGTACCGGGGAACGCCCTGTTCAGCCCTTTCCCGTTTCACAGCGTCTACAGCGTGGAAGACCACAAGAAGCACCTCGATTGGATTAAAGAGGTAAATCCGCACTGCCTCGTCAGCGTGAAGGTTTCGACGCCGACGGATGTAGACATGGTGGCGGTAGGCAGCTATTACGCCGGCGCGCACATCGTGCACCTGGACGGAAGCTACGGAGGCACGGGCGCTGCGCCGGATATCGCCAAGAAGAACATCGCCATGCCCATCGAGTACGCCGTGCCCAAGGTTCACAAGTTCCTATGTGCCGAAGGCATTCGCGACAAAATTACGCTGATTGCATCGGGCGGGATCCGCACGGCCTACGACGCGCTGAAAGCCATCGCCCTGGGCGCCGATGGCGTCGTGATCGGCACGGCCGAAATGGTCGCGCTCGGCTGCGTTCGCTGCGCCTCCTGCGAAAGCGGCAGAGGGTGCCCGAGAGGAATCGCTTCCACGGATACCGAATTGATAGAGCTTATGAGCCTGGATTGGGCGACGCAGAGACTGATCAATCTCCAGAATGCATGGCACGAACAGATGCTTGATGTATTGAGGAAGCTGGGAATGACTTCGATCCGCGACCTGCGCGGCCGCACCGACGTTTTGTGCTACATGAAGTAGACGGCTTGGGTTGAATTCCTGGGAGCGCCGGCGTCCTCGCCGGCATTCTGCTCTGCCGCCGAGACGGCGGCGCTCCCAGGGTGCTCCCAGGGAAGAATGAATAGAAGGAGTTGGGGAAGTGAACGAAATTGCTGAAAAATTGCTGGCGACGCGATCCCAGATATATTCCCGGCCGGAGCCGCTCTCCCTGTCGAAATCGGCGGAAGAAGGTGGCTGCGGCGTGACGGGCTTTGCCTGCACCGTGCCTCTGGCAGGGAGGTTTATCTACGAACCCTCAGTCCAGATGCAGAATCGCGGAAACGGCAAAGGGGGCGGCATTGCGGCTGTCGGCCTGACTCCGGAGCAGATGGGAGTTTCGCGCGAGATCCTCGATGATTATTATCTCCTTCAAATCGCTCTGCTGGATTCTTCCTGCCACGCCGAACTCGAGCGCCAGTACATCCTGCCGAACTTTGAAGTGGTCCTGTCTACGCGTCAGTCCCATATTGACGACTATCGCGATATCCCCGGACTCGAGGTCCGCCCGCCCGATGTGCACCGGTATGTGGTGCGCACAAAACCCGGTGTTTTGAAATCCTTTGCCGCAGAGACCGGACTTGAAAGCCTTTCTGCCCGGGATCTCGAAGATGAATTCATCTATCGAAATTCCTACCGGCTCAATGACGCCTACTACGCCTCGCTCGGCGATAAGCGCGCCTTCGTCCTTTCGCACGGAAGAGATCTCCTGGTCTTTAAACTGGTCGGCTATGCCGAACAGAATGTCGAGTATTACCAGCTCCAGGATTTTAAAGCTCATGCCTGGATCGCGCATCAGCGCTATCCGACCAAGGGGCGGGTGTGGCATCCCGGGGGTGCGCATCCGTTTGTGGGAGTGAACGAGGCTCTGGTACACAACGGGGATTTTGCAAACTACTATTCAGTCTGCGAATATCTGCGGCAGCGAAATATCCGCCAGCAGTTCCTGACCGACACCGAGGTCTCGGTCCAGCTGTTCGATCTGTGGGACCGTGTTTACAAGTATCCCCTGGAGTACATCATCGAAGCGCTGGCTCCCACCACAGAACTGGATTTCGACCAGTTGCCGCAGGAGAAGCAGGTCATCTACCGTCAGATACAGGCGACGCATATTCACGCATCGCCCGACGGACCATGGTTCTTCATCATTGCCCGCAGTCAGCCTGACAAAAAGAGAGTTCAGCTGCTGGGCATCACAGATACCGCTATGCTCCGGCCGCAGGTCTTTGCGCTTTCCGACAACGGCGATGTCCAAATCGGTTTGATCTGCTCTGAAAAGCAGGCGATCGACGCTACCCTGCGCAGCCTCGCCCGCGAGGATATGCGGTTCTGCCCCATAGCGGACAAGTATTGGAATGCCCGCGGCGGATCCAGTTCAGACGGCGGTGCCTTCATCTTCACCGTCGATTCCGATCAGGATGGCAAGAAGACTCTGGCATGCACGAACAAGTTTGGCCATGAAGTGACGCTGGACGGCGGTTCCGTTCGGTGCGATGCGCCGGAAGAAGCAATGGCGAAGAAGGATGCGCCGGATGCCTTGAGGGAATTGGTGAATCAGTGGCTGCAAAAAGGAAATGTGAACGCCCTGTTCACCTATGTGCTGGATCTGCCGTCCTGGTCTCCGGGGGATTTGATGCGTTTCTGCCGCCTGGTTGTCCAGGGCGCGGACAATACCAAATCCAGGGCCACCGCCATCGAAGTGCTGACAAAACTCCACGACCAGCATTTCTTCACCGGCGATAAGCGCCGTGCGACGGCAGTCTGGGTTTTTGAAAAAATGCTCGACACTCTTTTTGACAGTGCGCCTCTATTCGGGGAGCCGGCGACCCGCTTCTGGCGGCGTATCGATTGGGCGACTCGAGATCGCATCGCCGCGCCGCGCGCCGGTGAAGAAATCCTGGTAGTCGACGCCCAGGGTTTTCCCCCGGAAGGAGACGATTGCGATGCAGTCCTTTTACGCAAAGCCTACCGGGCGGGCTGGAGACGTTTCATTGTCTATCGCCTGCGAGGGCAGCGATTCCACGGCGCCGGGCTCGGTCCCGATACCGGCGATGTTCGCCTCGATTTATATGGGTCCGACGGGGATTACACCGCCAGCGGCATGGATGGCCTGCACATCAACGTTCACGGCAATGCGCAGGACCAGGTCGCTCAGATCGCTAAGAGCGGCAAACTCGTCATCTATGGCGATGTCGGTCAGACATTCATGTATGGCGCCAAGGGCGGCGAGGTGTATGTTCGCGGCAACGCGGCGGGCCGGCCGCTGATCAACGCCGTAGGCCGGCCGCGCGTCGTTATCAACGGCACCTGCCTGGATTTTCTGGCGGAATCCTTCATGGCCGGCGACCCGCTGGCAGGCGGAGGATTTGTTGTGTTGAACGGCATGGAATTTGACGGGTGCGGCCGGATCATTCCCCAGCCGAAACCCTATCCGGGCAGTAACCTGTTTTCTCTGGCCAGCGGCGGCGCAATTTACATCCGGGATCCTCATCGCCAGGTGGTCGAGAGACAGCTGAACGGAGGCGTTTTCTCCGAGATCTCCGACAAGGACTGGAGGCTGATCCATCCGTACCTGGCCGAGAATGAGCGCCTGTTCGGCATTCGCGTACAGGATCTGTTGACTGTGGATGGACAAATCAAAGCGCCACACGATGTGTATCGCAAAGTCAGTGCCGTAAAGCTATCTGTGCTGGCGTCATCGAAGAAATAATTCGAGATGCGAATCTGGAATTTGGAATCTGGAATCTGAAATTGGTTATGACAATGATAGAGAACGACAATATAGGGGCAGTGCTGGTTTGCGGAGGAGGGATTGCCGGAGTTCAGGCTTCCCTTGACCTTGCAGGGAGCGGTTTCAAGGTCTACCTGCTGGATGCCGCCGCGGCGATTGGCGGACGCATGGCGCAGCTCGATAAAACTTTTCCAACCGGCGACTGCGCGATGTGCATTCTCTCGCCCAAATTGGTGGAGTGCGCCCGGAACAGGAACATAGAAATTATCACGCTGGCGGATATCCAGGATGTCTCCGGCCAGCCGGGGCGTTTCAAAGTCAAGATTCGCCAGAATCCGCGCTATGTCGATATTAAAAAATGCGAGGCCTGCGGCGATTGCGCCGCCGTCTGCCCTGTCAACCTTCCAAGCGAATTTGACCGCGGCTTAAGTTCGCGCAAGGCGATTTTTCAACTGTATCCTCAGGCGATTCCCAGCGCATACAGTATTTCCAAAGCCTCCGGGACTGCCCCGTGCAAAGCCGCTTGTCCGGCGGGCATCAATGTGCCGGGCGCGGTAGCCCTTATTTCCGCGGGCAAAATTCCGGAAGCGTATGAGCTCATCCGTCAGCGCTGCCCGATTCCGGCTTCCTGCGGACGCGTCTGTCCGCACCCCTGCCAGAACCACTGCAATCGCGCAGCGGTCGATGAAGCCGTATATTTCGGCCACCTGGAACGGTTTGTCGGTGACTTCATTCATTCGAATCCTGTCCCGGCGTTTTCGCCTGCGCCCGTTTCATTGGAAGAAAAAGTCGCCGTCATAGGCGGAGGTCCTGCCGGATTGACGGCGGCAACCGATCTGACGCTGATGGGCTATAGTGTGACGCTGTTTGAAGCGAAGCCGCAGCTGGGTGGAATGCTCCGATACGGCATCCCTGCGTACCGCCTGCCTAAAGAAGTCCTCGACAAGGAAATTCAGGCGATCATCAGCCTGGGAGTGGAAGTAAAAACCGGCACCACAGTGGCTGCACCGAAGAACCTTCTCCGGTCCGACCCGCAATCGAGCGGAAGCTCCGCAACGGCGGAAGGGTTTCATGCGGTTTTTGTCGCCACCGGCGCCTGGGAGAATCGCAAACTGGGAATTCCCGGCGAGGATGCGCAGGGTGTGCTGGACGGATTAAATTTCCTTTGCGAGGCAAATTCCGGCAATGCTCCCCGAAATCGGTCCCAGCGTCCTGGTGCATCGGCAGTTCCGATCCTGCTTTGGATGCCGCGCGCACAGCGCTGCGATTGCCGGGCGTGAAGTCCGTGCACCTCGCCTGCATGGAGAGCCGATCCGAAATGTCCGCTCTTCCGGAGCGGGTTGCCCAGGCTGTTGAAGAAGGCGTGGAAATCCACAATGGTTTAAGCCCAACCAGAATAGAGGCGGAGCACGAACGTGTTTCTTCGGTGACTTTCCGCGCCTGCACGAGTGTGTTCGATGTGTACAGAGGATTTAAACGCTACAATCCCCTGTTCGACGATTCCCAAATCTCTTCTATCAAGACCGACACGATCCTCGTGGCTGTCGGGCGTGCAGCGAACTCCTCCCGGATCGGCATGGAGCCGCGTCCCGGCGGAAGGATTTTGGCGGACAAAGATACTCTTGCCACCGGCATCAAAGGCATTTTTGCCGGAGGGGATGCGGCGCTGGGTCCTGCGTCCGTTGTTGAAGCGATAGCCCAGGGACACAAAGCGGCGGAATCGATCGATGCGTTCATCCGCGGCGCTGCCAGTATCCGAAGCACCGACGCTCCCAAGAATGCCGCTGCGGTGAAAACGAATGCGCGCGCCTCTTGCCCCCAATCCCAAACCGGACGCAGCACTGCGGAATAGTGTCCGGATGCCGCAGGCGGAGGTCGCAGCACGTCTGCGGGATCTGTCTGAAATCGACCTGGGATTCAGTCTCTGAACAAGCAATGCTCGAAGCGAAGCGCTGTCTGTCCTGCAGCCTGTGCAGCGAATGCATGGAATGCGTCAAGGCATGCTCTGCAGGCGCGATTGTGCATGATCAGCAGACAGTGGAGACGGACATCGAAGTCGGCAGCATTATTTTTGCGCCCGGCGTCGAGGAATTCCAGGCCTCTCTTTGGGAAGAGCTGGGCTACGGCCGTTTCGCAAATGTTCTATCCAGCATGCAGTTCGAGCGCATGCTGGCGGCGACGGGGCCGACCGGAGGCAGCCTGCAGCGACTTTCTGACGGGAGTGCGGTGAAAAGAATTGCCTTCCTTCAGTGCGTAGGGAGCAGGGATCCTGTCCGCGGCAACGCCTATTGTTCCTCTGTTTGCTGCATGGCCGCCGTCAAGGAAGCGATCGTCGCATCCGAACACAGCCAGGGCGCACCCATGGATATTTCCATCTTCTGCTCGGATGTGCGCGCCGCAGGCAAAGAGTTCGATGGCTATATCGATCGGGCCGGCGATGAATATGGAGTGAAGTTCATCCGGGCGGGCTCTTTCCGTGTTGCGGAGCTTCCAGGAAACAACCTGCAGCTGAGCTACGTCGACCCGGCCGGCGCAGGGCAGCAGCAGGAATTTGACCTGGTGGTGCTGAGCGCGGGCATTCAGGTCCCCTCGGAGGTGAAGGAGATGGCCGGCAGGCTGAACCTCGATCTCAACCGGTTCGGCTTCGCTCAAACGCAACGGCTTCAGCCGCTGGCCACCTCCCGTCCGGGCATCTACGTGGCCGGGGCATTTCAGGAGCCGAAGGATATTCCGGAGTCGGTTGCACAGGGATCTGCTGCGGCCGCCTGCGCCATGGGACAGCTGACCTCTGTGCGCGGGACGATGATCCAGCAGCACGAATATCCATGGGAGCGGGATATTACGGATGAGTCGCCGCGCATCGGCGTTTTCGTTTGCCAGTGCGGACGCAATATTTCGTCGGTAGTCGATGTGGATTGGGTGGCCGGAAAGGCGGCGAAGATGCCCAATGTCGTGCATGCGGAAGCCAGCGTGTATACGTGTTCGGATACCAACCAGCAACACATCAAGGAATTGATCCGCAAACACCGGCTTAACCGCCTGGTCGTGGCCTCCTGTTCGTCGCGGACGCACGAAGTCCTGTTCCAGGAAACTCTGCGCGAGAGCGGACTGAACCAGTTCCTCTTCGCCATGACGAATATCCGCGACCAGTGTTCCTGGGTGCATCGGGACGATCCGAAGGCGGCTACAGCCAAGGCCCTCGATCTGGTCTCCATGGCCGTTGCCCGGGCGAGGCATTTGAAGGCGCAGCCGCTGTACGAGATGCCGGTGACGGCCTCCGCACTTGTTCTGGGTGGAGGACTGGCCGGAATGACGGCTGCTCAAAATATTGCGGACCAGGGATTCCGGGTTCATCTCGTGGAGCAGGAATCCTCTCTCGGCGGACTGCTGCGAAATATTCACACGACGCTGGAACAGATCGATGTTCAGGATCACTTGCGGCAAATGATCGACAGGACCATGACCAATCCCGAGGATCAGCGTCTACCTGAATTCCGCGCTTGCAGGAATTGCCGGCCAGGCGGGCAATTTCACGAGCACTCTGAATGTGGCGGGAAAGGAAACGACCATAGAACACGGTGTCGTGATTGTTGCCACGGGAGGGCAGGAACGGACCACCGAACAATTTCTTCATGGGAAAAGCCGGCGCGTGGTGACTCAGAGCAGGCTGGAGTCCATGTTGGCGGGCGGTGATCTGCCAGCGGGATTGCGAAACAAAAAAGAGCCTACCATTCTTATGATCCAATGCGTGGAAAGCCGTGACGAAAAGAATCCCTATTGCAGCCGCGTCTGTTGTGCGGAGGCGGTCAAAAACGCTCTGGAAATCAAGCGCCGGTTACCGCAAGCCAAAGTTATTATTGTCGGGCGTGATATGCGGACCAGCGGATTCCGCGAACTATTCTTTCAGAAAGCTCTCGAACAGGGCGTGCAGTTTATCCGGCATACCGGAAAGATTGCGCCGGAGGTCTCAGAGGTGAACGGCCGGATCAACGTGAAGGTCTGCGATACGTCGGCCAACCGGGACTTAACTATCGGTGCGGATCTGCTGGTGCTTTCAGTGGGTGTTTCGCCGGCGGCGAACAATCCGGCGCTCTCGACCCTGCTGCGCAGCGCCCTGGGGGCAGACGGGTTTTTCCAGGAAGCGCATCCCAAACTACGCCCGGTGGATTTAACGAACGAGGGCGAATACCTGTGCGGATGGGCGCATTCGCCGCGTTTCATGGATGAGACCATCGCGCAGGCCCAGGCTGTGGCTGCGCGCGCTTCCACGATTCTTTCGAAGAGCCAGCTGGAAATCATGGGCCGGATCGCGTTCATCAAGCAGGTGGACTGCGTGGCGTGCGCAACGTGCGTCAAGATATGTCCGTACGGCGCTCCGATGATCAACGAACTCAGGAAAGCGGAGATTCAGAGCACCAAGTGTGTCGGATGCGGAAGTTGCGCGGCGGCCTGTCCGGCCAGGACGATTGCGCTGCAGCATCAGGAAAGCGAAACCATGGTGGCGATGCTCGATGAGCTGCTCGTGGGAGGTGCCGTATGATTCAGGTCGGCGGGCAAACGGCAAAAGTAAACGCGGGGGCGGCAAGCCCGGCGCCGCAATTAAGCTGGGATCCGGAGATAATCGCCTTCTGCTGCAGTTATTGTGCGTTTTCGGCGGCGGCCCTGGCGGGATCCAAACGGATGCAATATCCTGTCGGCGTGCGGATCATCTCTGTCCCATGCACAGGCAAGCTTGAAATGGAGCACATCCTGGAAGCATTTGAAAAGGGCGTCGACGGAGTTCTTATTGTCGGTTGCCTCGAGGGCGGCTGCCATTTTGTGGAGGGCAATCTGCGGGCGCGAAAACGCACGGACCGGATCCGCGAAGTCCTCGATGAAATCGGCCTTGGTGGCGAGCGGCTCCAAATGGTGAACCTCTCCGATTCCATGGCCTCGGCATTTGTGCAACATATCCAGGAAATTATGGACCAAATCGGGACGCTGGGCCCCAATCCGCTCAGACAACCTGAAAAGAAAGAAAGCGCAGGCAGATTATGATCGTTGCTTCACCGAAATCCATCACAGAACTGAAATCCATAATTACCCAACACAAAAAGGTCCTTTTTGTGGGATGCGGCACGTGCGTGACGGTCTGTCTCGCGGGCGGCGAGCGCGAAGTCAGCATCAGCTCCTATGCGGTCCGCATGGCGCGCAAGCTCGACCGCAATCCCATCGAAATCACTCAAATCACTATCGAGCGGCAGTGCGAAAACGAATTCCTGAAGGATCTGGCCGAACCGGCGTCCAAGGTCGAAGCAATTGTTTCATTCGGATGCGGCGCGGGCGTGCAGGCCATTGCGGAGCGTTTTCCGGACAAGCCGGTGTATGCCGGACTGAACACGCAATTTCTGGGAGTTCTGGAAGATCAGGCCGTCTGGACGGAAAAGTGTCTTGGTTGCGGGGACTGCATGCTGGCGCAATTCGGCGGGATTTGCCCCGTGACGCGATGCGCGAAACGGCTGTTGAACGGACCCTGCGGCGGTTCGCTGGAGCACCGGTGCGAGGTGGATTCAGACCGGCCATGTGCCTGGCAGCTCATCTATGAAAGGCTGAAAAACATCGGTCAGCTTGATCGTCTCGAGGAAGTTGTCCCTCCCAAGGACTGGAGTTCGGCGTGGTACAGCGGCGCCCGCAAAGTCGTCCGCAAAGAGCACAAAGTGTGAGTAGCGTAGTTTCTTCTTCTAATTCTTCATGTGGGTCGAGGCTGAAGCCCCGACTCACATGAGGAAAAACTTGCCGATTGCTTTTCTAACAGCCCATCACTTCTTTTACAGCCTTTACGATTTTGGCTTTGTCCGGGATAGCAAATTTTTCCATCGGCGGGCTGAAGGGAATAGGAATGTCCAGCCCGCAGACCCTCGCCGGATGAGCCTTCAATTTGCTGAAAGTATCGTTGTCGGCAGTTACTGAGGCAATGATTTCGGCCGCAACGCCGCAGGTTTGACAGGCTTCGTCCACGACTACCAGGCGACCGGTCTTTCGGGTGGATTGAAGAATGGTCTCGCGGTCCAGCGGGGCGAGTGTTCTCGGATCGATGACTTCGAGCGAAATTCCCTCCTTTGCCAGATCGACGGCGGCTTCCAGCGCGTCATACACCATCTTGGCAAAAGCGACCACGGTCACATCCGTGCCTTCCTTCCGTATCTTGGCCTGGCCGAAAGGGACGAAATATTCCTCTTCCGGCACTTCGCCCTTCATCCCCCCCAGCAGCACGTGTTCAAAGGAGATCACAGGATTGTTATCTCTTAGGGCGGTTTTGAGCAAACCCTTTGCGTCGTACGGAGTCGTCGGCAGAATGATCTTCAGTCCCGGCACGTTCATGTACATGGAGTAGGGGCTGATCGAATGCTCCGCAGCCGCGGAGATTCCGGCGCCCACGGTCATCCGGTATAAAATTGGAAACTTCGCCTGGCCGCCGAACATGTAGGTGATTTTTGCGGCATGATTCATAAACTGGTCCAGCGCGACAAAGCCGAAGGTTGCCATGCGAATATTGGCGACGGTTCTGAAGCCTGATCCGGCCAGGCCTATCGATGCGCCAACAAAATTATTTTCGGCAATCGGCGTGACGCGTATCCTGTCCGCACCGAACTCCCGCTGCAACTCGGCCGGAAGATCCGTGGACATGTGGACCGTTTTGGGGTTTCTGCGGAATTCCTCCTGAATCGCTTCCAGAGTTGCCTGCTCGTATGTGATTTCTCTCATCTGTATCTCCCGCACCTGCCGGCCGATTCGGGGACGGCCCACCCAGGTGAAATCCTTTTGCCATCAGGCTGAGTACACGTCTTCCAGGGCATCCTGGGGTTGAGGGTAAGGGCTGTCGACGGCGAACCTGCACGCCTCCTCAATCTGCGCCATAATCTTTTCGTTGATGGATTGAACATCGGGAGGCGTCAAAATTCCCTGGCGAAGCAATTTTGTTTCGAATGCCGCCACGGGGCATTTCTTCTTCCATGCCTCAAGTTCTTCTGCAGGGCGCAGATCTTCAAGCGCCTTGGAAAGGAAATGCTTATGCCAGCGGTAGGTCTGGCATTCCAGAAAGTAAGGGCCCTCCCCTCTTCTAAGAATGGCGATGGCTTCTTCCGCCGCCTGGTAGACAGTCTCGACGTCGTTGCCGTAAATGACATTGTTCTTGATGTGATACGCTTCCGGTATTCGGGTGATGTCTTTTGCCGACATTGCGTAGCTTGCCGGTGTATTCACCCCGTACTGATTATTTTCGCACACGAAGAGCAACGGCAGTTTCCAGATTCCAGCCAGATTGAGTGCTTCGTGGAATTCCCCTTCATTGCAGGCTCCGTCGCCGAAGAACACGGCTGCGATGGTGCCTTTTTTTTCGAGCTGAGCGGCGAACGCCGCGCCGCTGGCGATCGGAAGCCCGGCTCCGACAATGCCGTCCGCTCCCAGCATGCCGATGCTGAAGTCCGCGATGTGCATGGAGCCGCCCTTGCCCTTGCAGTAGCCGGTCTTCTTGCCGTAGATCTCGGCCATCATCTTCTTCATATCCGCACCCTTGGCGATGCAGTGACCGTGTCCCCGGTGATTGCTGACGATGCGGTCTTCTTTGGTCAAGTGTGCGCACACCCCGGTGGCGATCGCTTCCTGGCCGATATAGGAGTGGACGAAGCCGAATAGGTTCCCGGTATAGAACTCGTGGTATGCCCGCTCCTCGAAGCGCCGAATGGTCAACATCGTGGTGTATAAATCAATCAGCGTCTTTTTATCCAATTCCAAGGGATACCTCCCATCCAAAGCATTGAGATTATGGCAGCCCTGCCGGGCAACGTGGGGTTTATAGGCCATTGCCACCGGAGGATGCAAGTAATTTCGGTGACAGTCACCATAACCTCGAAATTCCGTTAGGCTATGAATTCGCATAAACTTAATAAAAAGAATAAATTAGCATAAATACAGGTTTATAGACGCCCCCAATATGGGATAGAGGCACTCACTATAAACCCTTTGTTTTCATAGGAGTGAATTTCGAGGTTATGGTGACTGTCACCGAAATACCACCAGGCGGAAATTTCGAGGTTATGGTGACTGTCACCATAATTGTACATTGTATGTTGGGGGCGGGTTTGTTTGAGGCTTGGAGTCTTAGAGTTATAAGAAGTGCGGTTTACTCTAAGACTCCAAGTCCCGGATGTTGGTTGGATCTATTTTTCTTCGGCAGGAACGATAGTCGCCGTCTTGATGAAATCAAGCTTTGGATAATTCTTTTCCAGGAACGCATTGCCTTCCATCTGGATTTGCTGCTGGGCATCGCTGGGCTTGCCGCCATACTGGCTATACAGCGATTCGACTACATTCATGCCCTTGGTCACTTTGCCAAAGGGTGAGAATCCCTGTGCGTCCAGATTCGAATTGTCTCCGAAGTTGATAAACAGCTGGGACGTACGCGTGTTCGGTCCGGCCATGGCGAACGTGATATATCCTCTCTTGTTGGATTGTGTGACGGGGTCGTCTTTAATCCGGGCTTTCATCATTCCGGCGTTTATCTTCGGATTGCCGTTAATCCCGAACTGCACCATGAAGCCCTCTATATTCCTAAAGAACTTGCAGTTGTCGTAAAATCCATTTTTTACCAGATTATAGAAGCGATCGGCTCCATTGGGCGCCCAGGCCCGTGTGACCTCGACCATAAATTCGCCCTTGGAAGTGTCAAATTTGACTTTATATTTATCCGGGGCTGTCTCGTTCAATTGAGCGGGGTTCATCAGTTTATCCATGTTGACTTGCGCTATGGCCGATCCGGCAACCGCGGCCATAAACATCGAAACCATCACCATCAAGACCAGTGTTTTCAAACGCATCGAAATTCTCCTTTTCATGAAAATAATAGATTGCTCCAAAGGCTAAAAGTTTCCGTCCGGATGATCTAAAACTCAAGCGAAAAGGATGGGACTAAGGAGTTTCCGGGAATGGTTTTTGGAGATAGCTGCAAATGACGGCTAAAAGCCGATACCGATACGATAGCGATAGCGATACCGATTCCGACCGTTGGCGTTCTGACGGCTGTTCTGGCGGCTTGACAACGCTACAGGAATGTGGAAAATGCCAACACAATTGACATAACGGGCAAAAGCCCTGAAACTGAGTAACGGAAGCGAGTGAGTCATGGTGCAGGACACATGGGCGGTGGCATTCAGGGTTTTTCTGGCTTTTGCTCTAGCTTTGCTCGGAGGCGTGATCAGTTCTTTGACGCCCATGACGCATGAAAAGCTGTGCCGCCTCATCAGTCTTGCCGCCGGCACGCTCCTGGGCGTTACGCTCTTCTCCATCATTCCCGAAGGCTATAGTGCACTGCCAATCTGGCAGCTTGCGCTCGGGCTGGCTTCGGGATATCTGCTCTTCTGGCTGATAAGCCGGTATGTATTTCATGTTTGTCCCGCATGCGCGGCGAGCCATTTTGACGAAGCTACGACCCACCGATTCAGCGAAATCGCCACAGCCATGGTTATTGCTTTGGGTTTGCACAGCACCATGGACGGCCTGGCGCTCGCCATCGGGAAGGAAGCCGAATTGGCCGGGGGGCTCGATCTCTCTCTGCTCCTCGCAATCTGCGTGCACAAAGTGCCCGAAGGGCTCGCCCTGTGCGCCTTGCTGTTGGCTGCGGGACTTGGGCGATGGACTGCGCTGATATGGGTTGCCGCCGTAGAGGCGACGACGCTGCTGGGCGGAGCGATTGGGCTGTGGGCTGCTCCTCAGATCTCCGGGCTCTGGATGGATGCGATCATCGCGCATGTCGGCGGGGGATTCATATTCCTGGCTATTCACGCGGTCTTTGGCGAACTGGTAAAGCACAGCCGCACGCGCGTCCTGATAAATTTCGCCGCCGGCATATTGCTGATCGCTGCACTCAAGCTAGCCTTGCGATTTCTATAAATCCCAAAACTATTGGACTAGGATGTTGATCCCGGCGAATGCCCTGAGTATGATGAATTCCTCAATAATCCCAATTCGTTTTGACCGGTGGCTTTTCGAAAAAGGAGACGCACAATGCGGATGAAATTGTTTGCCGTCGCTGTAATCTCATTGCTATTGATTTTTGTTGTAGCTTGCCAGCAGCCAGCTTCTCAGAGTCCTGCTCCGGAGAAGCCTGCCGCGCAGAGCAATTGCGATCGTGCCTGCCTGGAAAAATATGTGGATCAATACATGGATGCGATGCTTTCTCATGAGCCGAGCCCGACGCTGTTCGCCAAAAATTGCCGGTTCACTGAAAACGGCGTGCAGCTGCAGCTGGGAGAAGGCCTCTGGGCCAGCATGGTCGGCAAAGGAACTTATAAATTCTATGTTCCCGATATCGAAACCCAGCAGGTCGCTTTTATCGGCACTGCCCGTGAAGAAGCGCAGCAGCCCGGGGCAGGATCTCCTGTCGCTCTCGCACTCCGGCTGAAAATTCAGGATGGCCTGATATCCGAGGCAGAGCAGCTTGTTATAAGGCCGGAGAGCAATTTGTTTGACCCGACCCGCAAGCAGCCGCCGTCGGCGGCAGAAAGCATCGAAAAAATGGGCGCGCCCCATGCGATATTTGCCGAAGTAATTCCCGAAGCAGAACGTCCTTCCCGCGAGGAAATGATCAAGACCGCCAATTATTATTTTTCCGGAATGCAGAAAAACGACGGCAAAGGCTTTTATCCTTTTACCGATGACTGTGAGCGCTACGAAAATGGCGGCCGGGCAACCAACGTCCCTCTGAAGCCGGGCGAGAAAAAGCCGGATCCCAAAAAGGAGCTGGTCTATTCGAGCGCATGGAGCGCCAAGGAGCAGTTTGAATCCGGCCTCATCCATTTCGTGACACGGATCCGGGATCGCCGCTTTGTGGCCGTGGATCATGAGCGCGGCATCGTGTACAGCTTCTGCTTCTTCGATCATGCTGCCGGAAAAAGCCGATATTTCAAGTCCCCCGACGGCCGGGATGTCGTTGCGGGGCCCACTGAGCCGTGGACCTGGCAGATCGCGGAGCTGTTCAAAGTCGAGAAAGGCAAGATCCGCCGGATCGAGGCTGTCCTCCAGCGATGCCCCTATGGGATGAATTCCGGATGGAGCACGTACGAGCAGGGCATGTCGGACCAGATCCAAATCGCAAAGTAATTGCGAATAACGAATGACGAATTGAAAAATACTGTGTATTTGGGGGCTGCGTCCTGGGACGAATTGATCCCATGATTGACCTGTGTTTCAATTCGTCATTCGCAATTCGTCATTCGTCATTTTTCTCAAACGGGTTGATGCTTCTTCGCGCAGTTTGAATTTCTGGATTTTACCGCTGGCAGTCATCGGGTACGCGTCCGTGAAGAAGATGTGCTTGGGTATTTTATAGCGGGCTATCTTGCCCCGGCAGAAGTCCTGGATTTCTCCGGCTTCGAGAGCCGTGCCGTTGTGCAGTTGCACAAATGCGGCCGCTTCTTCGCCGTATTTTTCGCTGGGAACCGCGACGATCTGGATGTCCCGAATATTGGGGATATCGCGCAGAAAATCCTCCACCTCTTTCGGATAGATGTTCTCTCCGCCCCGGATGATAACGTCCTTCAGGCGGCCGGTTATCCGGATGAATCCGTCGTCTTCTTCGACCGCCTGATCGCCGGTCCGGAGCCAGCCGTCCGCGCTGAGGACTTCGGCCGTTTGCTCCGGCATTTTATAGTAGCCCTTCATCGTGTTGTAGCCGCGCGAGCAAAGCTCTCCAGGCTGGCCGGGCGGTAGCGTAGCGGCTGTTTCCGGATTGATTATCTTAACTTCCACGCCGTCAAAGGGTTTGCCCACGGTAGAAACACGCACATGAACGGGATCGTCCGTCCGTGTTTGCGTGATTCCGGGTGAAGCCTCCGTTAATCCATACACGATCGTTATTTCGTGGCAGTGCATCTTCTCCATGACCTGGCGCATCACGGGTTCAGGGCAGGGGGAGCCGGCCATGATCCCTGTCCGCAGCGACGACAGGGTGAACATGTTGAACATGGGATGTGTCAACTCCGCGATAAACATCGTGGGCACGCCGTAGAGCGCCGTGCAGCGCTCTTTCTGTACCGTGGCCAACACCATCAGCGGGTCGAAGGTTTCGAGTGGCGCGATCGTGGCTCCGTGCGTGAGAACGGCCATGACCCCCAGAGTGATGCCGAAGCAATGAAAAAGCGGAACCGGCAGGCAGAGGCGGTCGTCTGCCGTAAACCGCTGGCGCTCTCCGATGGAGAATCCATTGTTGATAATTCCATAGTGGGTGAGCATGACTCCCTTCGGGAATCCGGTGGTTCCCGAAGTGTATTGCATATTCACGACGTCGTGCGGATCCAGGCTTTTCTTGACTGCTGCCAATTCCTCCTCTTCAACGGAATCGGCAAGTTCCATAACATCGGCAAGGCTGTGCATCCCGCGATGGTGACGGGGCCCGATGTAGATAACCGATTTTAAAAAAGGAAAACGGGCGCTGGTCAGCGATCCCGTTGGTTCCGTTTTCAGCTCGGGAACCAGATCATAAAGCGCCTGCACATAATCGGTATCGCGATACCCGTCAATTATGAAGAGAGCCTTCATGTCCGATTGCTGCATCACATACTCGAGTTCGGATGGGCGATAGCTGGTGTTGACTGTAATGAAAACCGCGCCGATGCGCGCCGTCGCATAAAAAACCGTCAGCCAATCCGGAACGTTGGTCGCCCAGATGCCCACATGGTCTCCCTTGCCGATTCCCAGGGCGAGCATTCCCTTTGCCAGCCGGTCCACACGGGCGTTCAGTTCCTTATAGGAGTATTTTAAATCTCTATCGGAATAAATCAGCGCAGGGCGATCCGGGTCTTTTCGCGCAGTTTCTTCGAGCAGTTCGCCTACCGTACAATGAAAAAAATCCGCCACTTCATCCTCCAAAATAACCGCCTATGTTGCCTCCTGAACAGGGCATTGTGCAAGCGGGTTTTTTCCTCAGAGCTCCTCGAGCATCCCCGTATACTTTCCTCCTTCCTTACAACTTCCTTACAATTTCCTCACGCCGGGTTTATCTGCAA
This sequence comes from uncultured Acidobacteriota bacterium, assembly GCA_963761825.1. Taxonomy (GTDB): domain Bacteria; phylum Acidobacteriota; class UBA6911; order UBA6911; family UBA6911; genus UBA6911. Next base: position 539,583 of record CAVXIH010000009.1, on the reverse strand, counting down.
ACAAATACAATAATTAAAATGTCTCAGCGTAATAACGATATTGGAATTACTTCCTTCCGCAGCGCAATTCCCAAAAAGGAGGAGTATGCAACCCAAGGTATTTTTCAAATTGATGTCTTTGCTGTTCGTCGTTTCACTGCTTGTCAGCGGGGCAAGCCGGCAGGCAATCGGTCAGACAACGGGCGGAACCTTGCGCGGGATAGTCAAAGATAGTACGCGAGCTGTAATCCCCGATGCAGTTATTACAGCTACCAATGAGGCGACCGGCGCAAAATTCAATACAGCGACTAGCAGCGCAGGATTGTTTTCTTTTCCCAATCTGTTGGTCGGAAGCTATTCCGTTTCGATTGAGCACGCCGGATTTAATACATCGGTCCGGAAGAACGTTGCGGTTTCTGCCAATCATGTCGTTGATGTCGAGACCATTTTAGAGGTGGGAGCCGTAGCGACTATCGTCGAAGTAGTCGGCGGGGCAGAGTTGGTATCGCTAACAACCTCCCAATTGGGGGCAACGATGGAAGAAAGGGCTGTTCTCGATCTTCCAAATTCTGTTCTCGGCGGCAGCCCGCTGAATCTAGCGATTTTGCTTCCAAATACTACTACCCAGGCGGGCGGAGTCCTGGGGGAAGGCGGATCAATCGGTGGCAACCGGCCACGCAACAATAACTTCACGATTGATGGCGTCGACAACAACGACGTTGCGCTTACCGGTTCGCTGCAGCCGGTTATTCAGGATGCAGTCGCCGAATTCAATCTTATCAGCAATCAGTTCAGCGCCGAATACGGCCATTCCACAGCCGGGCAATTCAACATCATCACCAAATCCGGCACAAACGCCTACCACGGGAGCGCTTTCTATTATGGCCAGAATCGCTATCTCAACGCGATGGACAACCTGACCAAGGCGGCCTTAGAGGCTGGCGATATAACTGAGAAGCCGCGTTTTGACTATACCCGACTGGGCGGAACTTTCGGCGGTCCGATAAAACAAGACAAGCTGTTTTTCTTCGGCGCATACGAGTATCGCACGCGCGGCGAAGCGGCAACGGGTGTTACCGTTCTCAGTCCCACCAGTGCAGGAATGAGCACCCTGAATGGTCTCGCAGCCAATTCGGAGGTAACAAGCATCCTGCAGCAATTTCCGACCGCATCCAGTGCATCCAACGAAATAATGGTTAACGGACAAGCCATCCCGGTTGGGGACGTGCAGTATTTCGCGCCTGATTTTGACAACCAGCACGATTTCCAGATCAACCTTGATTACAACGTAGGCAAACACCAGCTGCGCGGGCGGTTTTTGTATGATCGTTTGCGACAGCCCAATCTAAACCCATCATTGCCTTTGCCCCAGTTTACGGGCGATTACGCGCGCGACGGGCGCAAGATAGCATTTACGGATGTCTGGGCTATTACTTCCAGGATAGCGAATGACTTCCGCCTTTCCTACTCGCGCAATTCGCAAATCTACGGGATCCCGGCCACTTTTACCAACTTTCCAACCGTCAAAATCGATGAGCTTGGCTTGAATATCGGGCCCGAAGAAAATTCGCCGCAAAGCACCATTCAGAACAATTACCAGGTACTCAACAACCTGAGCTATATTGTCGGGCGCCATCAGATCAAGGGCGGAGTTGAATATCGCAACATCATCTCTCCGGGAGATTTCCTCCCGCGAGGCCGCGGCGAGTGGGATTACTCGACCATGAGCGAGTTCATCAACGACCTGGTCCCCAATGGATATAATGGAGCCTTGCGCGGAGCCGGATCGGGGTTTTTCGCCGGAAATCAGCAGTCCCTGTACTGGTTCATCCAGGATGATCTGAAGGTTACCAAAAACCTTACTCTCAACCTTGGACTCCGATATGAATTCACAACCAATCCCCGGGATGCCGGCCTGCAGACGCTTAATTCTGTTGCGAGTCTTCCGGGCGTTTTTGAATTCAGGAAGCCCGGAACCGACAAAAACAATTTCGGACCGCGGGTTGGCTTTGCCTATTCGCCCAATTTCAGCGGCGGCTTTCTTGGAAAACTGTTCGGTGCCGAAGGCAAGTCATCCATCCGCGGCGGTTTCGCTTTAGCGTATGACGTGAATTTCCAGAACCTGGTCTCTCTGCAACTTCCCCCACAGCTGCAGACTGAACAGAATCCGACTATCACCTGTACTTCCACCACACCTCCTTCATGGTGCGCTACAGGAGTCGGCTTTCTGGAAGGGGGCGGCCTGCTCCAAGTTAATGTCCCACCCGTGACGCAGGATGAGGCGCGCGCCTCGACGGGATCATTAATTGTGGATCAGGTTGCTCCCAAGACTTACACCTGGACGCTGAGTGTGCAGCGGGAGTTTGCTAAAAACTATGTACTGGAGCTCCGCTACCTGGGTACACGAGGACTGAACCTGCCAGTGCAGAAACGCCTGAATTCGATTACCGTATTTGAGCAGCATCCGGAACTGGTGCTGCCGACTTACTTTTCCAACTCGGCGGTCCCGGACAGCATGTCGCTCGCAGCGCCCAGCCTTGCGGATTTCTACGCAGCCCAGGATTTGCGTTACTCTGCGGACGGCTTCTATGGCCTGGTCACGGCTTTCCCGTCTGTCGGCAATTCGATCTATCACGCGGGATCCGTCGAGCTTCGCCGCCGGTTTACAAAGGGCTTGTTTATGCTGGCGAACTATACGTGGAGTCGGACGATTGATGATTCCACCAATGAACTCTATTCAAGTCTTGTGAATGCCCGCCGTCCGCAGAATCCTTACAACATGAAGAATGAGCGCGGACTGTCGGCGCTTGACATGCCCCACAAATTTTCCCTGTCGTGGACCTACGAGTTGCCAAAGTTTTTCCCCAGCAGCACACCTGCCAGCAGAATCCTGGATGGGTGGCAGTTCAACGGCAGCTATCTGGCTCAGAGCGGGCAGCCAATCACGGCACTTTCCGGTCAGGATGCAAATGGCGATTTTGATGGAGCCGGCGACCGCGCCATCCTGAATCCTAATGGTTCCGGCATGACGGGCACGCGGGTGAATTATATATTGAGAGCTCCAGGAACCGGCGCCACCTCAATTGCCTCCGAGATCGATCCCTACGGTAGCCAGGATTCGCAGGTAGTAGGGTATGTAGCAGCCAATTCTGACGCTCGATTCGTTGAAGCCATGCCGGGAACTCCGGATGATGGAAGGCGTGTTGGGCGCAATACCATTCGGACATTGGGATTGGACAACTGGAATCTATCTGTATTCAAGGGTTTCAAGTTCGATGAATCCAGGGAACTTCAGTTTCGCGCGGAGTTCTTCAATGCGTTCAACCATCGTCAATACAGCCTGGGACTGCCTTCCTACGAGCAGTCCCTGGACAATGCGCTCAGCGGCACCTATGCCTATGTTTCCGCTCTTCAGTTCCTAGATGCCAGCCAATTCAGCGGCGGTAGCCGGATAGTTCAGATGAGCCTTAAGTTCATCTTTTAGCTACGCAGTGGCAGGAAGACAAAAAGGGGGAAGGGATCTGCAAGATTCCTTCCCCCTTTTAATAGGCTGTTGGGACCGAGATCAATGGTCCGAATGCCGACGTTATTGAGCCACCTTCAGGCACTTTAAGAGCTTCTGGTCGCGTATAAGCAGCTTGCCGTCCGCAAGTGCTATCGGCGCCCAGTTTTCACCCGGCTCGAGCAGTTCGGCGCTGGCCAGTGGCTTGAAACCGGACGGGTCCGGCTCAATAAGATACAGCATCTTGTTGCCGTCAACGCTCAGCAGCAGACCGTCGGCGAGGACTGCACCGCCTTTATTGAAGGCCGGCGCCTCGCCGGTTTTCCACTTGATCTGGCCGTCCATACTCATACACACCAGACCATCGCTTCGCTCGTTAATCGTGTACTGGGACATAAAAATGGCCTTTATAAAGAATCGGCGGCTGCGTGTGGCTCCCGAAATCGATAGTTTTGAATAGTTCCGCAACTCCGTAACTGCCGTCTGCTTTCTTCTCAACCTTTATCATGGCAGCACCCGCGCCATATCCGCCCGTGATGAGCACCCGTCCTTCACCCGGCATCCATCGCGCTGCGGAACGGGGATGGCGCATTGCCAGTTACTGTAGGTCCACAAAACTTTTCCGCTCAGCGGGTCCATCCCATTGACGGTGCCGCCGCTGGCGGTGCGACCCCTTCCCAAAGAGGCGGTTATCATGACCAGGTGATCCTCTCCGCCTACTTTTACTATGGACGGGCTGACATAGCCGGTCTTGCCGGACAGAGCTTCAGATTTCCATTTAAGTTCACCCGTCAGCTTGTCATAGGCGACCACACTCACTTGGGATGTTTGCGGCGCCACAATAAGCAAATTGCCGTAAATCAGAGGATTCTGAGTTATTGCCCACACCGGCAGCTCAGCGCCGCCGAAATCCTTCCAGATATTTTTATTCCAGACAGGTTTGTGGGTGTTTGTGTTGATGCAATACAAGTCTCCGAGTGGTCCGCAGGTGTAAACATTATTGCCATCCACTGCCGGAGTGCTGCGCGAGCCTGGATGATTAAACTTACCCGGAGCATCGTAGGCAAAGTTCCAAAGCTCGGTGCCCTTGGAAAAGTCGAGACATCGTAGATTGTCCCCGACGGTGTCATCTCGGTCGAGCAGATAAACCTTGCCACCGCTGACGGCGGGACCGCCATAGCCGATGCCAACAGGGGCCGTCCAGACGACCTTCGGTCCTTCTTTTGGCCAGATTCGCAATAAGCCCTTCTCCGCAGAAGTGCTGTCTTTCTTTGGCCCAAGATATCCAGGCCAATCCCCAGCGAAGGTGTAGGCTAATGATAGCGAGACTATTACCGTTAAGAATTTTACTTTGGCCTTCATCGTATGGCTCCTTTTCCGTTGAAGCAGAGTATTGTCTGCACCCGCAAACTGTTCCTATGAGATTACAGCCTACGGTTATCCTAAAGCAATCAGTTTGACGAGCCCATGGAGTCAAGGAGCGCAGAATTCCGTTTGCATCAGGGTCAAAGAAAAAGTATGGAACCACCAAGTTGGGAACAGGGAATTCTAGGATAAAGCAAAAACTTATCCGCGGGCATTTGCCAGGAGCCGACAAAGTTTATTCCGGTATTGATGGATGCGACCGCTTCATCCGCGGCAGAAGAATGAAAACAAAAGCTGCGCACGAAACAGCTAGAGCAACGATTACATAGGTCATTACCGAGCGCCCGCTCGTCTTATAGGAGTCGTTTATTAAATCCTGCAGCCAGGGCGCTTCCTTCCAAAAGGGATCCTTGCCGCCGTCAATTTTGATTTTCCCGCCACCGATCGATTCCCGGATAGTGGGTGCGGTCAAAATCTTATCGTGGAAAACCACCGCAAGTTTTTTCCCGATATTCGATCCGGTGACCTTTCCGAAGACATCGGCGGCTTCTTTATGAAGTTCAAGGAGAATGGCCATCCCGGCAGCGTCGTATGTTTGAACCCTTGCCGACTTAAAATCCGCTTTTCGCAGTGCCAGAGCCGGAGTTGCCAGAACCGATTGCTTCCCGTTGTCGCTGTAGGGGAGGTCGACACAAGCCTGTCCCGGGGAGCATTCAAGGTAGAGATACAGGGCATCGTCGGTAGCCGCGTTAACGGTTGAAGCAAGACACAGAAGGAACAACACCAAAATATGGAATCTCATATTACTTCCTTTCATTCTCTTCGTCTGGGACATAGTGGAGAAGATCTCCCGGTTGACAATCAAGAGCCTTACAGATTTCATTGAGCGTGGAAAAACGAACGGCTTTCGCCTTTCCGGTTTTTAGGATGGAAAGGTTGTTGAGTGAAATGCCCGTCTTTTCCTCCAGTTCGGTGAGCTTCATTTCCTTCTCCGCCAGAATCACCGCCAGTCTTGATTTGATCGTCATCGTTAGGCCACCTCAGATTCGAATCGCGCCATTTTCGTAAAGTGCGTGTATAGGACGAATATCGAGGCGGCGTAAAGAACGGGCGCGAGCGGGGAGACAGCGGTCGAAGCGTACGGGATCCAGGATCTCCAGCCGGAAGTGCTGAAAATCTGTATGCCCTCGGACAGTTTTAGGATGAATGAACAGCAGAGGACCAGGGCATCCGCTAGGTAGGAGACGCAGCAGACAATCATCAGCCTTTGGGCGTTTTCTTCCTCGACCGGAGCTTCCTTTTCGATCATGCGGAATACCGCCGCGACCAGAAAAGCCAAAAAGACGCCCCCGAAGCCCGAGAAAAAGGAGCTGAGGGCGCTCAGGATATCGAATTGGGCTATGGCTGTAATAAATCCTTCGGGGTTGTTCTGTGCGCTGCGATAAAGGCTGTAGCGACCCCAGATTCCGGCCCATACGCCGATGAGAAGGACCCAGCCCAAAACCACTGCGCAGATCCGAAGCAGCTTGAGTGACTTAGTACTCATATGTATTCTCCGTTAATCAGTGTAATAAAATCGATATACGATTATAATTACACGAATATCGTGTAATAGGTCAAGACTTTTTTTGAATAAAAATTTTTTCAGGGACCAGGAAGTGTTTTCAAACTATCGTCGGTAAAATGTACAACGGAAGCCTTTCTTGAAAATAACCCCCAATCAGGGAATCATCGCGGACGGGATTTTGGACAGGGACAGGTTCTATTACTCCAGCCACTCGGCCGGACTTCCGCGCCGCAGCCCTGGCTTAACCCGGATGAGCACTTTTGACCGGGCGTATGAGCTGTAGTGAACGGACGTTCGAGCTACCGCGGGGTATAAGAAGCATGCCTGTAGATATTGCCAGGCACACCGTACCGAAAAGGCGAATCATGAAAAAACCCTCGAGTGCTACTATCCTGGTACTTGTCCTCATAGCTGCCGGCTTAGTCATGCTTTATGTCACCCAAAGCCGCAAGAGCAAGGAAACAAACATTTATGTGCGACTCCAGCAGCCAAGGATGTTGACTTACGACGAATTGGTGGCTCTTGGAACGGGTAACAAGTTTAGCGACGAACTCAGGGACAAACTCCACAGCGTTACCACAACGCCCTTCCTCAGCAATGAAGCGTACTATAATGGAGCCAAACCGCATCGGCCGAAGCTGGCCCGATTGGGAAACTCGCTGCGCCTCGTGATGTGGAACATCGAACGCGGGCTGCAACTGGATGGGATTAAACTGCTATTCGCGAATACCGATGAGTTCCTCAGGCAGGCCAAACGCAATGAAAAAAGGGTAGATATTGCTCAGATACGGCAGGACATCGAGGTGCTTAAGTCTGCAGATATTATTGTGCTCAACGAGGTTGATTGGGGTCTGAAGCGCACCGGCTATCGCGTCGTCGTCCGCGAATTGGCAAATGCTCTTAATATGAACTGGGCTTATGGCGTGGAATTCGTTGAAGTAGACTCGATCAGTCTGGGAACAGAGAAGTTGGCAGAGTGGCAGAATAAGGCAGAGCGTCAACGGTTGCTTGCTGAGATTCAGGTGGATAAAGACCGGTTGCGAGCCCTCCATGGAACGGCGGTGCTCTCCCGTTACCCCATTTTGGAGGCGCGTCTGGAACCGTTTCCGACAGCTGGGTATGACTGGTTTAGAGGAGAAAGGAAGGCGCTGGATTCACTGGAAAAAGGGAAGCGCCTTGGAGCCGACGCGGCTTTCCTGGAGAAGACCGTGCGACAAATTCGGCGAGGACGACGTACCTCACTGATTGTTACCCTTGAGGTCCCCGATCTGAAAGAGAAAAAGTTGACGGTGGCTGCAACGCACCTGGAAAGCAATGCCTTGCCGAAAATACGCTGCAAGCAGATGGAGGAGCTTCTTTTGTTGCTCCGGGACATCCGCAATCCCGTCATCATTGCAGGAGACCTGAACACAACGGGCAGCGATGCAAGTCCGACCAGCATCAAGAAGCAGATATACCAGCGGTTAGGAAGCGCGGAGTTTTGGGTCAATACCGGAGTCAAGTACGCTACCGGCGTTGGAATGCTATACGATATAGCGAAGGTCAGCCTGAATACTTACAAGAATCAGGACGATCCCACGGCAAGGAATATTCCTTTTGTAGGTCCCAATCCGGAAGAACATATGTTTAGCATGATTGAGGATTTTCGCTTTCGGGATGGCGGTGCTTTTGACTTCCGCGGGAACAAAAATCGTACCCTCAATGGAACAGAAAATACGCTTGCAAATTCGAACCAACGAGATATGAAGGGATTCTCCACAACGTACGAATTTGAGCGAGCGCTCGGCATCGTTGGGAAGATGAAGCTCGACTGGATACTCGTGAAAGCCTATTTGAAAAAGCCTCGCGATGACGGCGGATCCTACCGGTTTGCACCCCAATTCGCCAGAACCATGGAATCGGTTAATTATGCGCTGGATACCCGTCTCTCCGATCACAACCCTATCAGTGTAGACCTGCCATTTGGGAGGCCGACCTGGTTGAAGGAGAACAACGCAGAAAAGTAGAGATAATACTCTTTCCCCGGGTTTGCCCCTGGGGGCGATATGCGGGTTTTGGGGATGTCCTAGCGCACATAGATTTTGTCCAAGTATTTCCAAATTTTGAGACATTTGTTTTCGATAGGAGTCTAAGTACTACATGCTATTGCTGAGATCTGACAGGGGAAGCGCCGCTTGATACGTATTTTGGAATTTTGAAGAACGAAACGTGGAGGTTGTATGAAGTTTTCCAGAGTTATGGCAGGCGCACTTATCTTCCTGGTGGGGGCCTCTTCTCTCTGTGCCGGCGACCTTATTCTATACGGAGGGTCACAAAATCCGGGAGAGCTCACATGGTCTTCCGCTGCGAACGTTCCTGGAGATTTACTCAACGGGGATTTCGGAGGCACTATGGGAGCCCGCTTCTCCACGGGTCGCATGATAGGGTTTGAACAAAATATCAGCTATAGCCCGCGGTTTGCGAAGCCGGGAGTGAAAAGCTTTCAGATGGATTCCAATTTCCTGGTGCAAGCCCCGGGAAAGATCGTCCCCTATGCGACCGTGGGCATTGGATTTATCAGAACCTGGAGCAATGATCTTTCTTTGGATGTCGAAGATGTTGCCGCGTATCTCTTTGGCTTTGGAACTAAGTTCTCGGTCAACTATGGAGGGGGAGTCAAAGTGCGACGACTCCTGGGCCCGCTGGGATTTAACGTCGATGTGCGGGGCTACACAGTTCCGGATGTTTATAGCGGGACATTGAATATTATCCAGACAAGCCTTGGCGCTGTGATCACGTGGTAGAGTGATCCCGGAATCGAATAGCGCATCATTCAGAGCGTCCCAGAATCCAAGCAAGTAATACGTGTAGCTGACCGTTCCTTATTTCTAAGGACTGCATCCTGACATACAATATCGGAAATCAGATTACGCATGGGAGGTGTTCGATGCCGTTCTGCCCAAACTGTCACTGCGAGTATCGGCTTGAATTCACACGGTGTAGCGATTGTGATATCGAATTGGTTGAATCCGTATCCGAAGAGAATTGCGTGGAATGCGACCGCGGTGAATTGGAATTGGTTCTACTGGCGTCGTTTCCGAATCTCATGGAAGCCCAGATGATTCAGGAACTGTTGGAAACCAACGGAATTGAGTCAATGCTGCAAAGCGACTTTAACGCTGGCGCTGGATCTTTCACAGCCAGTCCCAATGCTGTGCTGGTCCGCAAGATCGATTTTCCTAAAGGGCATGAGCTCTATGAGCAATATTTCGAAGGCGATCAGCCCGAACAAGACATAGATGATCAGGATGAAGTGGATCCCTAAAGGCAAGGCTGTGTTCAGGGCAACATGCCGCGTCTGTCTGTCTTTTCGCGGCAGCGGCATAATGGACAAACAGCGGCCAGATCAGTCCAGTCCTGCGAGCCACCGCTAACTGGCGTTTAGGCCGTGACCGAATCTATTCACACCCATAAGGAGATTTCCCGAAATGGACATTCCACGGATCTTCAACATCACCGAAAGTGCTCACCGCATCCATAATCCGTTCACACCCGAAAAGCTCGCCACTCTCGGTGCGGCGCTGCGTCTGGAAACGGGGACCCGAGTGCTCGACCTCGGCAGCGGTTCGGGGGAGATGCTGTGCACCTGGGCGCGCGATTACGGAGTCATCGGCACCGGCATCGACATGAGCCAGTTGTTCACCGAGCAAGCGAAACTCCGCGCTGAAGAACTCGGCGTCGCCGATCAAGTCAAGTTCATCCATGGCGATGCTACCGGCTATGTCTCGGACGACAAGGCCGGTGTGGCAGCCTGTCTCGGTGCTACCTGGATCGCTGGGGGAGTCATCGGCACTATCGAGCTTCTGGCGCAGAGCCTCCGCACCGGAGGGATCATCCTTATCGGCGAGCCCTACTGGCGGCAGTTGCCGCCGACGGAAGATATTGCCAGGGGGTGTCTTGCCGGCTCAATCTCCGACTTTCTCACGCTTCCAGAACTTCTCGCGTCTTTCGGCCACCTTGACTACGACGTCGTGGAAATGGTTTTGGCAGACCAAGACAGCTGGGACAGATACGAGGCGGCCAAATGGCTCACCATGCGCCGATGGCTTGAAGCCAATCCCGACGACGAGTTCGCGAAAGATGTTCGAGCCAAACTGACCTCGGAACCCGAGCGCTACGCCGCTTACACACGTGAATACCTAGGTTGGGGTGTGTTCGCGCTGATGACGCGGTGATGAGTTATGGCATCCGGCGGATTGTCAACGGCTGTGCCGCGCACCAGGTGGAGGCTCGCCGAGATTTGTTTCGAATGGTATTGGACAATCCCAGCAGTTGCCCATTTGAACCGCGTCTTACTTTTTTCTGAAGATCACAAATCACTGTGTAGGAATATCTTACAACGGAATTAGGCGATGCCAAAATCGGCAAATCCCGAGAAACGCCTTCGGGGAAGTAGTCAATCTAAGCGCCCGCATACAAGCAGGGTAGTTAGCAGATTGGAAGCGTTTCGCCCAACATGCGGTATTAGGGTCTACTGAAGGCCTCCGAAGCTGCGAGAAAATGACAAAGGAAAGGTGACATCCCCAATCTCCAAGTCAAAGACCAAGGATATTGGTCCCAACCGGTGATGCCATGGCAGATTCTGGTATTGGCGGAGCCGTAAAAGCGTTCCTTATCTGCATGGATACATATGCGCCAGATCCAAAAAGCAGCATAGCTCCGACAAAACCGTCAAATAATCTGAACGTTAGAACCGCAAGAAATACCAACACGCCTGCTATCCAGCCATGCATGATCTTGGCCTGCAGACGCCAGTTAACAAAGCTGGCGAGTGTATTGGGCCACTTGAATATCCAGTAAATGTTGTAGACCGGAACAAAATGCCAGGCAACTGCAGCTGCCGGTGTAATCGGATGTCGATACCCCGGAATTCCGCCAACAGCATCGTGGATTTTAAACACACAATAAAGCCAGTAAAACCATATTAATAAGCCAACCAGCCAAGTGACAATGGCTAAGCCCGATTGTACTTCACCCTTTGCGGCAGGGGCTTCAATTAACTCCAAGACCAGAAATATGATTCCCAATAAAAATCCAATCCACATTTTGGGCAGGGGTTGCGCTTCAGAGGCTTTTCTGACTCTTGTAGAAAGCTCGTTCATTTTATTCTCCATTACTCTTCAAAATAGATTAAGGGACGGAGAGGCTCACGAATGACTTCATGCCACAGATAAGTAGCCTCAAAATCATGTATTGCGAGATCATTGGTTGGACCGTTTGCGTATACTCCTCCCAGGAGAAGAAGCCCTATTTACTGCTTGGCTGTGTTTGGTGATTCGTGAGGCAATTATATGCGGCAATGGCTAGGGGGCGGAAGGAAAATCATGGGTTTTCCGGGAGCGCACTTTATCGAAAAATGATCAACTAAGATGATTTGCGGCTATATATATGAGTTGCTCCCTATAAACAGTCTTTTTGGAGTAGAGAACAAGAAACAGCCTTCGGGAAACTGAAAATCTGCTGCGGATAACTCCCCAGAATCCAACTTTATCTAAGATCTGCAGGATCTATGGACTTGGTTACAAATCTGGTGATACCATCAGCTCATTATGCTCACGACCATTAAGGCCGTCCACACTGCCATCTACGCTGTAATGGTTGCCGCGATCTTCTATGTGCTTTACTGCGGCGTTACCGGAACTCTAAACGTCCTGTTGGCGTTATCGATCGGGCTCATCGGGCTGGAGGGAATCGTGTTTTTTGTGAACGGACGGAAATGTCCGCTCACGGCTTTGGCCAAGCGATACGGCGATCCGAAAGGCTATGTCGGCGATCTCTTCTGTCCAGAGTGGCTGTCCCGCCGAACCTTCTCCCTCTTTACATCGCTGTTTGTCCTTGGGCTGCTGCTGGTTGCGTTCAGATTATTCTATGTGTGGTAATACCCCTACGCACAAAACTACTTTCCAGAATGAGACTCGGGAACGTGCGTCCTGAAAGTGCATGGTTCAATGTCCAGCTGCGATATCTCTTGCTTCAAAAGTGTTACAGCATTCGCCCATACGGGATTACGTGCGATAACGCCTGTTTTAAATAGTAATCCGACCGCACCCTGCAAATTCAAACCAGCTCGCCATTTTGACGTCGCCTTTTGCTTTAATTCTTCAAGCTAATTGCACTATAGGTCTATTCAAAATCCCGATCCATAGATCCAAATTCGGGTATATACTGCTTTTATATCAACGCGCTGAGTTCTTAATTTAAGCTGATAGGAAATTGGGGATAGCTGTGAACACATACACTTTCCCTAGGAGCCTTTCCCATTCTCGAATTTCCCGTCTTTTAGCCATGCTGCTGACTATAGTGGCTTGGAGCATTCCTACCTTTTGCGGCGAGATTCATGAGGCGGCTCGTGATGGAGATTTGCAGAAGGTCAAAGCCCTGCTCAAAGATAATCCTGAGCTAATCTTCAGGGCAGATAGCGGTGGCCAAACGCCCCTACACTCGGCGGCATTTAAAGGCCAGAAGAACGTGGTGAAATTGCTGCTAGCCAATAAAGCCGGGATCAATGCCAAGGACAATTACGGCCTAACACCTTTGCATTCGGCTGCACTTGAAGGCCAGAAGGAAGTGGCGGAATTGCTGCTGGCCAATAAAGCCAATGTTGATGCCAAGAACAATGACGGTAAAACGCCTTTGTACTATGCGGGGAAGGAGGGCAACAAGAATTTGGTGGAATTGCTGCGCCAGCATGGCGGTCATGAATAAGACTTGTCGTGCAAAACAATTGCCTATATTGCGTCTCGGGACTTATAAGAACGGGGATTATTCTGGCAATCTACTATTGGTTCGCGGTTCATATAAAGCAACCTATCAGAAAAATCAGAGACTGTGAGGCAGAAAGAGAATCTGTAGGAGCGAGTGTTCATTTATCCCATCGCAGAAGTCAGCCAAGTGCCTGAAAAAACGCTGAAATACCATGAGAGCGTGGCCGTAGTAGGACTGGGTATTCGTGGTGGTGGAATTCAAGCAATGGGCGACGAAACTGCTTGCGTCGATGCCGCGCAGTGAATAAGAAACTTATTAATCGATTGCATTTAGCGCAGGTCACAATATGTTGGGACCCTACATTCACAGGATCGACCCTATCATTGCCTCCATCTGTGGGCTGCATATCTGGTGGTATGGCCTCAGCTATGCGCTTGGTTTCTTGCAGCTCTATCTCTTCGTGAAACGACATCGGCGTGACCTGCAGATGACACGCTCTGAGGTATATGTTCTTGCGCTGATGGTGGGCGTGGGAGTGCTCATCGGCGGCCGTGCCGTTGAAGTGTCGTTCGACGAGTGGGGCTTTTATCGCCAGCATCCCAGCTTGATGCCGGCGCTCTGGCTGGGGGGGATGGCCACACACGGACTGCTTATTGGCGCCGGTGCGGGCACATGGCTCTTCGCGACCGTCTACCGCAAACCATTTCTCAGACTGGCCGACGCGCTGGTTGTGCCGGGAGCCTTTCTCATGGGCATTGGCCGCATTGGCAATTTCATCGACGGCCAAATCGTCGGCAGTATTACCGGCGTTCCATGGGCTGTGCAGTTTCCCTACGCTACCGGATTCCGGCACCCGGTCGTCTTGTACGACGGCTTAAAGAACCTGATGCTGGTTCCGTTCCTCCTGCGGGTACGACGGGTCAACCGGACCCCGGGTGCCGTTGCTGCACGCTTCGTGTTCTGGTACGCATTCCCGCGTATCTTTATCGACCTGTTCCGCGACTACCCGACGCACCGGCTTGCGCTTGGCACGGGCCAGACGCTGAACCTGATCATGGCAGGCATTGGCATTGTGTTACTCATTCGGTCGCGCAAGCGGCGCCTCGGTCTCCTGAAGCCGTTGCCGGTTCATACGGAACCCGACCTGGCGTCTCGCGATGGGGCGCCCTCGACAGGATTGCGCGTCGCCTTCGCGTTGCTGCTGTTCTTCTGCCTGACGATTCCAAGCAACTGGACGCAAGATATCCCCAAGCACTACGGCGCGCGCCACTCCGGGCTTCGTCATTCCTGGCTTTATCCGGAGATCGAAACCTCCCCGGTGCCACCGACTGCAGGACCTCATAGTATTGGGGAGTGATTCCATGAGGGCGCGCCCCATAGTGGAAGCTCACATCGAATGCTAATATCATCCAAGGCCATCATGCGCTAACCCAATAGGCGAGTGTGCAAATTCCTAGGACCGTTTTCATGCCCGTTCTCAGCTGTAGAAAGATCAAATTCAAGAATTCAACGAAGTAGCATGAAGCAGCTGATCGGAAGAATCCTAGACTGCATACTGGAGAGAGAATCTGCAAGAGCGGACCTCCCGCGATTACCGAGGTTGCGGTCCAGAGATGGCAATGCGGGGAGTAATCCCAGGCATGTTGTTTCTCTTCCTAGTCGGCCGAACTCTGCCAGACGGGGACATGCAGAATCTCCATACTATGCCCGTGCCGCTCACTTTCCACTCACCTTCTCCGCCAGAGCGAGCAGCAATGCCGCTCCGTCGCCCCGCCACGCGCTGCCGTGCATGCAAGCAAGCATCGCTGGACTCTCCTGCGCGAGCCGTGTCAGGATCGCTGTGGTATTCGGAGCATGCGCATAGTAATCCATGGGCGCACGGAACGCCTCGCTCGGCCCGAGAATATCCGTTTCGACTACCGGCGTCTTCCCCGACCCCCCCTGCGTGAACAAATCGCCGCAGAGAAACGTCCGAGTGGACTCTTCCATCATCATTCCGCAGTCCCAGGCGTGCGGCATGTGCGGAGTATCGAACCAGCGGACCGCGTGTTTCCCCAATGGGAGAACCTCTCCGTCGGCCATGGCGTGAGGAACACGGTCCGCGATGTCGCCGATCGATACCATTGCCCCAATTCGGCTACAGACCGGCTCCGCATCTGGGGCGGCCGCAAGCCACTCGTTGAGCGCCCCGCATTCGTCAGCCTCGAAGTGCGAGATAGTGACGTATCGCAGACGCTCGATCGGCATCACCTTCGCAACCGCCTCGCGCACAAGCGGAAACATCTGCCGTAGCCCCGTATGAAATAAAAGTGGCGCCTCGTCTACGATCAGGTACTGATTGAAATTGAACTTGCCCGAGCCCCCAGGCAGCGCGACCGGCGTATTGATACGGTAAATGCCATCGACGATTTCATGAATGTTTGTGCCCGACTGCGCGTTGGTGATCATCTTTTCCTCCTCCTTGCATAAGAGTAAGTATACCAGGCGGCGTGTCGACCAACGGATGAATGCAATGTTCTTCGGCTTCTGGCAATCGCGACAGCGGGTGATTTCCATCGGAGTGTGAGAGGCTTTGTGGAATTGCATCCAAACCCAGTGAGGCTGATAATAGCATGCGGTGACCCCCTAAATCGGGTCGGGAACACCTAGAAACAGAAGTCAAACGCGCCATTGTCTCGGCTGATCCACCATTATCGCGCGGCAATACCTCGACTGTGAGAAAGCAGGCACCATTGAATGCAAAGCACACGAGAAATGCGGGCTAACTGTAGACTCACTCAATCTCTTACAGGTACTTCTATCTCGCCCAAGGCCGCAAGATCGAATCTCACCGTAACTGTAGCGATGACAGGGACCGGCTCTCCATTCAATAGTGTCGGAGAATACTTCCACTGCCTGACGGCCGTAACCACCGCTTCATTCAACAAAGGATGACCGGAGTTAACCTTGACTTCGGCAACGTTGCCTTGCTCGTCCACCGTAACAACGAGAACAACTCTTCCCTGAATACGCGCCCTTTTCGCCAATTCAGGATAAACAGGTTCCACCCTCCTGATGAGTTTGGATTCCTGAACATTTCCGCCGACCTTGATTGGCTCTCTTTTGACTCTTTTGACGATCGGGCTATTCTCCTCTTGTGCGACGGCTTCCGACGGAGAACCCTCCTCGTAGCGCGCAAACATGGTGCAACGTGGCGGGTGGTCTGCGCCCCGCTTCCCATTATCCTGAAAGCAGACCAGCCAGCCCAGCCAATACATTCCACCGGCAAATTTGGGAGTCCCGGGGATATGTTGAATCATGGCCGTCATATCCTTTAGTGGTTCGGTTGTTATCCCGCCTACCTCAAACTCCCCGTTTGTCTTTGGGAGGGGGTTGATTACACGTACAACGGAAGGATATTTCGTTTCCAGCAGGTAAACCTGCTCGCCGAGGATGATCAGGATTTTTCCCTTGTCCTCCTGGTTGACATAAAAAAGCGGTGATTCTTCGTCATGTAGGGCAGAATTCGCCGGCAGCCAGTGCTGCATTTTTTCCTGGGCGGCAACTGGACGGCAAAGCGAAATAATGGCGAGTGCTGCAAATATTTTCATAAGAGTAGGCATCGGTCGCTCGCTTTTGGGGATTCTATGACGGTGCCGGCCATTGCACGATTGGCCACTGTTGTAAACTCCCTATTTATCTTCTTAGACAACGCAACCACTTTTTGGTTCCAGGAGTATGTTCCCCGTTGCGGCGTAATGCGGCAAAGTCAATTCACGCTTTGCAGTTGTCATTTATCTAGTCTACAAACCGGGAAAATGGCAATATCCGCTGGGTTATCTCGCATACTCTCCGTTGCCAATCATTCGCATGAGGATATGCCGGGCGGCCCATCGAAAATAAATCGCTATAGGATGCCCAAATGAGAAGAAGCATGATGGATCGAAAAACTGATAGCCAATCCTCTAAAATCAGCGAGGTGGGTGTGGGTGCTGCAATTGGGATAGCGAGCGGTAGCGGTGTCGGAATCGCTGTCGGTGTGGCATTGCACAACATAGCCCTAGGAGTGGCGCTGGGGTCAGGTTTTGGCCTGGCTGTTGGCATGGCTATTGGTGCTGGTCTCGGTGGACAGAAAAAGGGCCAGGGCAACAAGTCGAAGAGCAACTGGACGCCCCATGAGTAACAATGCAACAGTAATTTCTTCCTTTCGACCGCAAAACCAAATGGTTCATCGAGAACTAGTCCTTGCTCTTGGGTGCGCCCGGGGTGCGGATTTTTGTCCTGCAAACAAGAATATCTGATTGGTCGCTAGAAAATAGCTACACGTATTCCTTCGCTTCCGGAACAAGCATTCCACTTGTGCAAGCACGCCTAGCCTACTGGACCTTCGCAAGTCCCTTTTTCAAATCATCAGCATTCATGACCGGCAAGAGCTCGACGGCTGCGTTGAGCCTCTCAAAGAAAGGTTCAACTATGGCCGGTATCTCCGACGTATCCTTTAGATCCACTACAAAGAACGCGGTTCGAACTCCCCTTTCGGGAGAAAAGTAAGCCGCTTCCGGCTTGAGCCGCTCAAGGGCTTCCATTATCGTCTTTTGCAGTGTTCCGTCCTTGAATGCCTTGTTGCCCGCTTCTACAGGCACCGTGACTTTGATCATCGTCCGCATGTTATCCTCCTACTCAAGAAGGGGGGGACAGATTGTTAAGGCAATTATATCAAAAGAAATGCCTGCTGTTTACGACGCGATCTAGGAATAAGCTTTTCCGCAGGATTTGAGTATAAAGGCGACTCTGCATCACTGCGCCGGAGGATAGATCGTCGATGATACTGGCCTTCCCGGTTAACTGCAGCGTTCTCGCCAAAATATCAGCGACTGGGTCGGATTTGCTATTTAGGCACTTGATTTGTTGACAAATAGATTATCTGTGTCCTAAATGAGATATAGCACAACGTGATACTAGCCCATAGCCGTTCGCCAGAGAGATAGAATGTAAGGAGCCTTGAGAATTCCAAACACAGGAAAAGTGATTTGACGCATCGATCAGCCCACTTTTACAACTGAGAGGAAGGGATATGCAAAAACGTTTATTTATTCTAGCGTTAGCTGTTATCGCAGCCGCTAATAGCTTGGCCTTTGCGCAAGAGGAGCCAAAGTGTCTTGATGTGACCCCCTCAGCTTTAAAAGAGGGGGAAATCCTTTTATTATACGGATCAGAGGCTGAGGCCGGAGTGTTGGAGACGCTGGTAATGTTCGATGGAACTGACTTCAAGGAGGCCTATAACCGATATTTCCGTGGGATTAAGGAAGCGTTCCGTGTTGATGACGGCAAGACCTTCCCGATCTCTTACGACACCTACTCTGTTCAGTCTGGAGCCGACAAGTGCTACTGGGCCGCAAAATTGGAATCCAAAAAAATCCTGAATGATCTCTTCGCGTCGACGAAGCTAAAGTTCACTACGAAAGTTGATGAGGCAGCCCGCACCAAGTTTAATACCCTAAACACTGCGTGTGTGACCCAGATGGACTCTTCCAATAATCCAAAATCGGCCTGTACAAAGCCGGTTTTGAAGGGGGTCAGCGACTTGAATAAAAACGGGAGGCTCGAGTTCTGGTATACGTCTCCCCACCCGCAAGGCGACGGGTTTTGCCGTCGCCGAACTTGATGAATCCGGGAACGCGCTCAAAATCATCGCGGAAAAGTAGCCGGCATCGGGTCGAACCCGGATTTATAGCATTGGGCTTGCGTCACTCGCTTCGGTGAGGAGCAGTCGAGGGATTGCCATGCGTCCAGGCGCAGCTCCTATACTCGGAGCGGGCTCTTTCTTCTGCTTGTCTCGTGAGAGCCTTTTTGAGAACCAGCGCATTCACTGCAATTCTGAAAAGGCTGGTGTCCTAATCCTTAAAGCCTGGATTCAGGCGTTTCCAATTTGCTAGACGGGAGCCCCGCCACTAAAACCTACGGCAAAGTGGCCTAAGTCTTTTGGGCGTACTTTGCAGCGCCTGTAAAATCCAGAATTACACAACGTTTGTCGCCGACGATCCAGGCATCGTGTCCCGCGGGCATATAAAAGAAGTCCCCGGGACCGTACTCTACTTCAGCTCCATCGTCCATTTTGACAACCATTCGACCTTCCAGAATGTATCCGGTATGTGTGGCCTGACACGACGGAGATCCGGCAATGGGCTTGACGTGCAGAGACCACCGCCAGCCGGGCTCAAACTCCCCGCGACCAACCGTTGAATCACCAAGAATAAATACTTCCAGTTTACCCTTGCCATCCCTGAACGGCCGGGTTTCATCTGCCGACCCCTTAAGCTTGCGAACTAACTTACTTTCCATGGTAATGCCTCCGTGTTTGTTTGAGAAAAACAACAGCTGAGCAGATCTGGCGTTTCGTCACGTCCATTCCCAGCTCTCGTCCCCACAGCTGCCCTACCTGATCCCCTCGCACAAGCCCATTGCTTCAGAAATGCTACCCATAATTCAACCGCAGCTAAACGCTGCCATCAATCCGTGAATCTACCCATTTGTCATTGAGTGAAATCCCGCATGCTGAAAGGGGCAGCGCGCAGAATAAACCTCGTGGTAGAGTGAATGGATGTAAGGAGGATCGCATGAGAGTATTGGGCATTGTTGGCAGTCCACGCAAAAACGGAAACACCGAGATATTGATGCAGGAAGTATTGAAAGCAGCCCGTGAAGCCGGGTGTGAAACCGAATTATTTTTGATGTCGCAGAAACAGGTGGCGCCGTGCGATGCGTGCGGGACGTGCTTTGAAGTCGGATCGTGCGTGGTTCAGGACGACATGCAGGAGCTCTATGCCATGATGGACCGATCACAAGCTATCGTGTTCGGGAGCCCGGTCTATTTTGGAAGTGTCAGCGCGCAAATGAAAGCCGCTATGGACCGGATGTTTGCGCTGCTCCAGCGGCGCGCCCTGAAGGACAAAGTCGCAGGCGCTCTCGTAGTCACGCGCCGAGTGGGTGCCATCAACGCACGGGCGCTGCTTTATTCATTTTGTATTGCCCAGGGAATGGTTGTGGCTGGCGGAGCGATCGGGTACGGAAGAGAGCCGGGAGACGTACTGACAGGAGTCGGCGGCGGCATCGATATGTCGGCTATGCAGGAGGCGCAGCTTCTGGGCAAAAACGTCGTTCAGTTGGCGAAACGCCTAGGTATGTAGTCAGTCGCTAGTCGGCAGTCGTTAGTAAACTGCCGACTGCCGATTCACGACTGCCGACTATCTTATGCTGGCCGAAGGAGTCCATCCGCCGTTGATGCAAAGAACCTGTCCCGTAATGTAGCTGGCGGCGTCGGAAGCCAGGAATACCGCGGCCTGGGCAATATCCTCCGGTTCGGCCAGGCGCCCCAGCGGCACCATGCCGGCAGTTTGAATCTCCACAGCAGGATCTTTCCAAAAAGCCGAATTAAAGTCCGTTTTGACGATTCCGGGAGCGAGGGCATTGGCCCTGATTTTGTTTCCGGACAGTTCCAGGGCGAGCTGCCGCGTCAGCATGATGATCCCTGCTTTGGAGATCGAGTATGCGCCGGCTCCCGCGCCCGGAGTCAATCCCACCTGTGAGGACATATTGATGATGCTGCCGCTTTTCTGTTCAACCATTATCTTTCCCACGGCCTGGCAGCAGAGAAAGGTTCCTTTGAGATTCGTATCGATGACTTTGTCCCAGCTTTCGTCACTGCATTCAATCAGGTTCTGCCCCGGAATCCAGACGCCGGCACAGGTCACCAGCACGTCGATTTTTCCGTATGTCTCCAGTGTTTTCCGGACCATACTTTCCACATCGCCGCGCCGGGAAATATCGGCGGTAAGCGCGACAGCCTTCGATCCGAGTTTCTCAAGCTCGTCTCTTGTGTTATGAAGCAGCCCGTCCGCCGCGACAATGTCGCACACGGCTACATCCGCTCCGACGGCGGCAAATGCTACGGCGATCGCCTTGCCGATACCTCTTCTTGCTCCGGTTACAATCGCGGACTTGCCTTTTAAGCAATAGTTGTTCATGTCTTTCTCCGAATAGGATTATAATCCTTTCCTTCGATCCTGATCCGATTTTAAGAGGAGTCAAACAATGAATCGATTGCTTTCCGCCCGTAGGTTGATTTTTGCGCTTGGACTTATATGTGTAACTGCCGGACTTTCCCTTGCACAGCAACAGGGGGGATACCAGCCGCAGGTAGGCCAGGCCGGCAAGGATGTAGTTTGGGTTCCGACAGATGAAGGCCTTGTCGGCAAGATGCTCGATATGGCAAAAGTCACGCCGCAGGATTTTGTCATCGACCTTGGTTCGGGAGATGGGCGCACCGTCATCGCGGCGGCAAAACGTGGGGCGCGTGCACACGGCATTGAATATAATCCTGACATGGTCGACCTCTCAATACGTAATGCTGCCGAAGCCGGCGTCAGCGACAAAGCCACCTTTGCCAAGGCGGACATTTTCGAGAGCGATTTTTCCAAGGCGACGGTAATAACCATGTTCTTGCTTCCGGACATCAACCTGAAGCTGCGGCCCAAGCTGCTGAATCTGAAGCCCGGCACGCGCGTCGTATCCAACAGCTTTACGATGGAAGACTGGCCGGCGGATGAGACTACAAGCATGGAAAGCAACTGCGCTACCTGGTGCACGGCCTTTCTCTGGATCATTCCCCCGAATGTGGAAGGGAAGTGGCGTCTTCAGGACGGAGAACTTACGATTACCCAGCAGTTCCAAATCATCAAGGGGACGCTGGTGTCGGGCGGGAAAAGCGCGCCGATTGTCGGCCGGCTCAGAGGGGGACAAATCAAGTTTAGCACCGATGCTGCCGAGTACGACGGGCAAGTGAATGGCGACGCGATTTCGGGAACCATCAAAAATGCTGCGGGCGAAAGCAAGTGGAGTGCAACACGGGAGAAGTAAAGCCGTCGGCAGTCGATAGTCGGCAGTGGCTGACGGCTTTCGGCTGTCAGCTGTCAGCTATCCGCTTGCTCAGCTTTTCCACAAGGACACCGCAGTTGCGAAGGATCTCCGCGATTTCCTCTTCTGTGATGTCATCCACGTGGATGCCGGCGATGGCGCAAACGGGCTTTTTGAATTTTCGGCAAAGCGTGTGGGCTGCATTGCAGGCCACGGCATCATCCTTGTGTCCAAGTCTGGTAATGACGGAAGTGGACGCTCGATTTTCCGCATGGCAGAAGTCGGCCACAGCCACTGCGCCAAGATGGCCCTGCCCGTTGAACAGGCACACGATAAGATCGTTCCCGATCCATTGCGCGGAAAGGCTGACTTTCGTGCGCCCCCTGCCTGCATTCAGCGCTATAGGTTTCATGTTGGATTGCCTGTGCCGGTCCACCGTTGGAATAAAGTGTGTTCGATATTGAAGAGGTCGAGCGCTTTGCCCACGGCGTGATCGACGACATCCTGGATAGTTTTCGGCCTATGGTAGAAGGCCGGCAGCGGCGGCATGATGATCCCGCCCATTTCCGTCACGCTGACCATATTCCTCAAGTGTCCGAGGTGGAGAGGCGTTTCACGGACAAGCAGCACCAATTTGCTGCGCTCCTTGAGCGTGACGTCGGCCGCACGCGTCAGCAAATTGTCGGCATACGAGTGGGCCAATGCCGAAAGCGTTTTCATGCTGCAGGGAGCAATGATCATCCCGTCTCGCCGGAAAGATCCACTGGCGAGGCAGGCGCCGATATCGTCGAATGGATACCAGAAATTCGCCAGCGCTTTAACCTCCGGCACTTTGAATTCCGTTTCAAGCTCAATAGTTTTTTCTCCGGCGGGCGAAACGATAAGGTGCGTCTCGATATCTTTCATGCCGGCCAGTACCTGGAGCAGCCGTATTCCAAAAACAACGCCCGTTGTGCCATTCATGCCGATGAGTATTCTCAATTTTGCTTTTCCCCCACTCTGTATCCCTACTATAACTCCAAGACTCCCAGACTCGAAGGCTCAAAGAAAATTACTTGTTGAAGCCGGGCAATCTTTGGCTGCTATACTGGTGTCTTGGATTACGCATACACATACGGCGACAAGAGAAAACTTTATTTGAATGCCACCAACCGGTGCACCAACCGGTGCTCGTTTTGCGTGCGCTATGGGACCGAAGGATTAGGCGGCGCAATCCTTTGGGGCCAAGGAGTTGTGGATGAACCGGACCTGGATCGGCTAAAGGACGCCGTGCGTGCGCGGGGTTCGTTTGAAGAATTTCGCGAATTCATCTGGTGCGGGTATGGGGAGCCGACTTTCCGCTTAGACCTCATTCAAGAGGCCGCGCAATGGCTCCGGAGCGCCGGCGCGAAGATACGCCTCAACACTAACGGCCATGCCTGCCTGATACATGGCCGCGATGTTTTGGCGGAGCTCGCGCCGGCGGTGGATAAAGTCTCGATCTCCCTCAATGCCCCCAACTGTCGGAGATATGTGGACCTGTGCCGGCCCAATTCGAAGTTCTTTGCGGGCACTGGAAGAGCGGCTTTGCCTGCGGAGCTTTTCTGGGAAGCGATGCTCGACTTTCTTTCCCGCGCTCCGGTGTACTTTGCAAAAGTGCAGGCAAGCGTGGTTGGGTTTGCGCTCACAAGGGAGGAGGTAGAATCCGTGCCGCATGCTGGCCCGCTCCCTGGGGGTAAAGTACTTCAGGGTGCGCTAATTTGCCTACCGGGCGGTCCAGCCGCCGTCAATTACCAGCTCCGAACCGGTCAGAAACTTGGATTCATCCGAGGCGAGATAAAGAACGCCATAGGCCACATCTTCGGGCTCGCCGAAATGTCCCATGGCGTGCCAACTCAGAGCGGTCTTGTATTTGGACTCATCATTTTTCAAGTCCTCCGCCATCCGCGTATTGATGACTCCCGGGTAAACGGAATTGACGCGGATATTGTAGTCATATCCTGCCTTGGAGCATTCGATCGCTGCTGCTTTGGTAAACGATCGAACGCCGCCCTTACTGGCATGATAGGCCGAGGCGTCCGGGTTTCCGATCAAACCCGCTACCGAGGCTATATTAACGATGGATCCGCCTCCGCTCTTTCTCATGGTTTCGATCGCGAATTTGGTGCCCAGGAAAACACCGTCGAGGTTTACATTCATCAGCCAGCGCCATTCGGCGAGCGATGTGTCTTCAATCTTTTTATAGATGATGACTCCGGCATTGTTTACCAGAACGTCCAGCCTGCCAAACTCCTCCAGAGTACGGCGCATGACGCTGCGCCAGGCTTCTTCGCTACTGACATCGTGTTGGATGCAGATGGCGCTTCCTCCTCCGGCGCGAATCTCCTCTGCCACGCGCTGGATTGAGGATTCGTCGACGTCCGTAACGACGACCTTCGCTCCTTCTTTTGCCAGCAGCAGAGCCTCCGCTCTGCCAAGTCCCCCGGCGCCTCCCGTAACGATTGCCACTTTGTTTCTGACCCGGTCCATCGGCATCCTCCAAGCGAATATCGGGGAGCGTCCCAGGTTGCCAATCGGGCAAACCGGGCATGCTCCCCGTTTATCGTTCCCAACATCGGGATTTTACGCTCGTTGGTGTTCGCCGGCAGCAACATAATCAATGGCTCCATAGCTTAAAAGCTGCACGAAGGCTTTCGCCAGGATTCGTGAGCTTACTTTTGCGCCACGGTGATGATGGCGGGAGCCTTTTCCGCCTGGCTTCTCAACTCTCTTTCAAGACTCAGAGCTTTGAGAGCGGCCTTGTAGCCATTGATGGAGACGGTGGACAGGAATAGTTTCTGCCCATATTTATTAAAAACCAACTGGTTCGCGGTTGTGTTTTTATCGGTTCCGGCCGTTGTCATGAGAAGTCTGTTGTCCGCGCCCTTTGGCGCCCAGACGTTGACGAAAGAGGCCGTGGCATAGTTGCCGTGATTCATGTCGAACCGATATTCGCCCGCGGGAAACAGCTGATCGCCCATGTAGAAGGCGAATGGAACGTTGATCCGCATGTTTTCACCTGCGAATGCAAAACCTGCCATCAAGCCCAATACAAGCACGAAACTCATAACAACCAGATTCTTTTTCATAAATCCCCCGTTTTGTTTTTGCGGTGCGTTTCCAATCCCTCCGCCGGTTTTGGTGCTCCCGCTCTTTTGATTATTAATACGTGGGAGAGGCCCTAGGGCGCTGTGAGGGTTTTGTGAGGGATTTGTTGAGGCGCGAAACGCAAAAAACATTAACCGACAAATGTCGGTATCGCTATCGGTATCGGAATCGGTATCGGGAATCGCGATCGGAAATCGGTGTGCATTCTGATTAGCCAGATTTAAAACCGATAGCCGATTGCGATTGCGAGGACCGATACCGATAGCGATACCGATTCCGATACCGAAATGTGTAATAGGGGCGACTTGAAGTTAAAGCTGCTTGATAAGCTTTTTGTATCTAGGGAGGCTGCGCAGCGGATCCAAATTGCTATCGTGCTCAAGCCAGTTTTTATGCTTCAGGCCGCAGGCGACCGATTTTTCGAGAGAATCAATTGCATCTTCGTAGCGGTGCGCCAGGGATTGGATGCAGGCCACATTATACAGGACCATCGGTTCCTCGGGGTCGATCTCTAGCGCTTGTTTCGCCCACTCCAGTCCCTGTTCAAACTCGCCGAGCCCCACGAGCCCGTTCGCGCCCATATACAGGGCCCGCGAATCGTCCGGGTGCAGCTGTAGCCTGCCTTCTACGGCCTGAACTCCGCGTCGGCGCGAGGCCTCAGCTTTTTCTTCATCGCCCAGATCCGAGTAAATCTGAGCCACGAGCAGCGGCGCCTGGTAGTCCTGCGGATTCACTTCGATGGATTTTTCGTACAACTGAATCGTTTTTTCCAGCTTGCCCTGTTCAAAACAGATCCGGGCGTAAAAGTAATAGGCTTCAAACAGCGTCGGATCCAGGTGTATGGCCTGTTCGAATTCCGCCTCGGCTTCCACGAAATTCTTTTTCAGCGAGCACGCCACTCCTCTCGATGCGTGTGCTTCAGCGGACTCCGAATCCAGTTCCAGGGCTTTCCGGCTCATCCGATCCGCCTCCTCCCGGTGGGGATCGTGGCTTCCGGCATGCATAAATAAAAACGAGCAGCAATCTGCGATGCCGGCATAGGCGCGGACGTAGGTCGGATCGAGTTCAATTGCCCGCGTATACATTTTCAGGGCAAACTCCACGCCTCTATTTTTGTACTGATAAAAGAACTGCTTGCCTCGAAGATAATAATCGTATGCTTCCAGGTCCGTGGTCGGAGCTTTGCTTAAAGCGATGCTTTCCCTGGGAGTCAACGCAATCTTGAGTGTTGCCGCAATGCTTCGTGCAATTTCGTCCTGGATCACGAATACATCTTTCAACTCGCGGTCATAGCTCTCCGACCAGAGATGGCAGCCGTCTTCGACATTGATCAGCTGAGCGGAGATGCGCAGCTGATTGCCCGCTTTGCGCACGCTCCCTTCCAGCACCGTAGCGACGCCCAGCTTTCTTCCGATCGAGCGAATGTCTTCGGATTTCGCTTTGAAGGCGAAGGAAGATGTACGGGAAGATACGCGCAAGCCCTTGATGCGAGTCAAATAGTTGATGATCTCTTCGGAGATCCCGTCGCAAAAATATGCCTGGTCCTTTGCGGGGCTGATATCGGCGAAAGCGAGGACCGCGATGGATCCCCTGGACTCTGCCGCAGAGGCCTTCTTTGTAACCGCGGCTATCATGCGGTATCCTCTGCGCGCGATGGTTTGGATTATCTGCGGATTTTTGGCGTCGTCTCTGAAGGCTTTGCGCAGCTCGGTGATGGAATACCGCAGGACGTCATCGCTGACATAAGTGTCCGGCCAGACCGCCTGGATGATCTGTTCCTTCGACAAAACCTCTCCCGGATAATCCGCCAGGTAGGCAAGCACCTCGATGACCTTGGGCTCTACACATACTTTTTCATTTGCCCGCGTGATGCAGTTCAGGTTAGGTTCAACCAGCCACTCGCCTACGTGAAATTCACGAGCCATTCAAATCTCCTTCGAGAAGCGCAGACTTTACCTTTTACCCTTTGATATTAAAACGTTTCTGATGCCGTTTTAGTTCCTCATTTTTCTCAATTCCCGCCGGAGAATTTTCCCCTGGGGCGTCTTCGGCAGATCCGCCACGAAGTGAACCGCTTTGGGCACCTTGTAGCGCGCCATCCGTTCTTTGCAGAAGGCGATCAGCGATGCCTCGTCTGTGCTCATTCCGGGCTTCAGTGTAACAAACGCCGTCACTGCTTCCCCAAACTCATGATGCGGCAGGCCAACGACGCCGCATTCGTTTACCGCCTTGTGCTGGTGCAGCAGGTCCTCCACCTCTTTCGGATATACGTTTTCGCCGCCGGTGATGACGATGTCCTTAATCCGGTCCACGATATACAAATATCCCTCGGCATCGAAGACGCCCACGTCCCCCGAATGAAACCACCCGTTGCGGAGAGCCATGGCCGATTCATCCGGCTGTTCATAATAGCCCTTCATGATGTTAGGGCCGCGCAGGATGATTTCGCCCTGCTCCCCCTGTTTCATCTCGTTGTCATCGGCATCCACGACTTTCAGCTCGATAATGCCCGCAGGCATTCCGATGGATCCGATCTTATGGCGGAAAAGATGATTGAAAGTCACGATGGATGCGGCTTCCGTCATGCCATAGGCTTCGTGGATAGGAATGCCGAACGCATCGAACCACTGGCGCACAATTTCTGCCGGCATGCTCGTGCCGCCCGAGAAGACATAGCGCAGGCTTTTGAGCTGCTTCCTGGATTCAGGATTGTTCAGGATGCGGATGAATATTGTCGGGACGGCATAAAAACGGGTGACTTTATGCTCGATGACCGAAGCCACCACTCTGTCCATATCGAAGCCCGGAAAGAGTATCAGCGTGGCGCAGCCGGAAAAATAGGTGTGCATGATGTGGCATTGGGCAAAGACGTGGTTCAGGGGAAGAAAGTTGACGCCTATATCGTCCGGGACCATCCGTTCATGAAACGCCACATTCTGCGCGCTGTAGAGCAGATTCCTGTGCGTCAGCATCGCGCCCTTGGGAATGCCCGTGGTCCCTCCCGTATACAGAATGGACGTCACATCGTCGCCTGAGGTCCGTATCCCGGTCTGGGCCGCAAAAGCATCCTCGCCTCTTAAAATGGACTGAAACGCTTCACTGTGCTCGACGACGATGGTTTCGCGAACTGAGGGAATTTTGTCGGCTGGCGGGATCTGGGAGAGGAGATCTTCGGATGTGACGAGGATGGAAGAGCGCGAATCGTTCACCATGCCGGTCATCTCATCCCGTTTGTATGCGCCGGGGACGCAGACGGAAATCGCTCCGATCCTTGCGATTCCGTAATAGAACATGATCCACTCCGGCCTGTTTGCCATGTAGATTGAGATGCGGTCTCCCTTCGATACTCCCAGGGAGGCCAGGTATCCGGCAGTTTTTTCGATGATCCGGTGCATCTCAGCATAGGTATAGCTTGTATCGCCGAATATCAGCGCTTTTTTGTCGGGGCAATAGAGCGCTGCATAGGTGAATTCATCCGCAACGTTCATTACGATTCCTTCTGCTATTGGAAAAAATTCGGCAAAGCCGTGGACATGAATGGAATATAGGTAATCAGCAGCACGCCTGCCAGAAGCACGAGCAAAATGGGAACGATGGATCGCCAGACTTCGGGCATCGGCTTGTTGAAACGATAGGACGAGAGGAAAAGATTCATGCCTACGGGCGGCGTTAGATAGCCCAGTTCGAGGTTCGCCAGAAAAATAATGCCCAGATGCACCGGATTGATCCCGAACGCCGCACCGATCGGCACCATGAGAGGCACAACCACGATGATTGCCGAGAAGATATCCATTAAGCAGCCGACGATGAGCAGAAAGACATTCAGCGCCAGCAGAAACACCAGCGGGGAATGCACGGAGCTCTGAACCCAGGTGATCAATTGTTCCGGGACCTGCGCCTGGATGAGGTAACCGGTAAAGCCGAGCGCAACTCCGAGAATCAGCAGGATGGCGCCTACAAGCAGCCCGCATTCCTTCATCACGCGGGGGAGATCCCGGGTGATGCTCAAGTCTCTATAAACGAGCGATTCCACAATAAATGCGTACAGCGCCGTGATCGCGGAGGCTTCCACGGCGGTGGCCAGCCCGCTGAACAGAGCCACGCAGGCGACAACCGGCAGCAGCAATTCCCACTTGGCGCTCCAGATCGCGCTCTTTGCTTCCGCCCACTGAAAAGCAGTTTTTTCGCTGGCCGGCATTTTAGGGCTTTGCACAATGCCCCAGATGCCGGCGGCAATCACCATCAGAATTCCGGGCAGGAGGCCGCCCAGGAACATCTGATTGATGTCGATTTTGGCGATGATTGCATACAGGATAACCGGCAGGCAGGGCGGGAATAGCAGGCCGATGGATCCTGAACCCGTGAGGAGCCCGAGAGCATTTCGTTCCGAATAGCGCGCGGCCAGGAGGACCGGCATCAGCAAGCCTCCCAATGCGAGGATCGTGACTCCGGAAGCGCCCGTGAAACTTGTGAAAAAAGCGCAGACGAGAACCGTCGCAATCGCCGGCCCTCCGCGGAAATGGCCCACCAGCGCCTGGAACACGCGCACCAGCCTCTTGGCCGCGCCGCCTTCCGCCAATAGATAGCCGGCCAGCGTAAACATCGGGATTGCCGGCAATGACGCATTGGTGACCTGCTGGTAATGCCGGATCGGCATCATTTCGATGGGAATGGCGTCTCCCCAGAGCAGGATCAGCGCCGCGCCGCCCAGTGTTACAAAAATAGGCGCGCCCAGAATCGTTGCCGCCAGCAGAAGAATGAACGCAGGGATGATAATCCGGGATGGATCCACGGGCAGCCATACGGCTAGAGACAGAATCACGCACGCGAGCAAAACCGCTGCAATTCGTCCTGTCCAGCGATCCGCCGCATGACGGATAAGGCGAAAGGCAATCGCCGCGAATCCCAATGGGAGGATGGCCTGCGCTATCCAGATCGGCATGCCGTAAGCCAGAATGTTGCCCGCCTCTCGCTGCTGGAGGACAAACTTCACGCTGGCAATGAGAAGCAACGACGGTCAATGCCGCGGCAACGGCGCCGCTGAATAAGCGAGCTGTGGCTTTCCACTCGCGCTTTCAGGAACGCAGTAACCGTGGACAGCGACAGGAGCCGTGCTTCACGCGCGGCAATAGCTCCGCCGATCATGCATATGAACAGCGTCAAGTGGCATTGGATGGCGCTCGATCCGCGCACAACAATGGTTGTCGAACGCAGAGCCATGTCCACGATAGGGAGAAGCACCATCAGGGAAAGGCAGAACGTCATCAAGAGGTTTTCTGCTTTCCATACGCCGCCTTTCCAGAAGCCGGCCACTTCTTCATGGGAGCCCGGACCGGCAGCCTCATCCGCAGCATGCTCGTTCATTTCCCCGCTCCCTTTGCGCGGTACTCGGAAACGAGTCTTTGCACCTCATCGAAAATATCTGCCGGGACTACTTTGCCGCGTATCTCCGGATAAATAACTTTGGTCAAGCGCTGCCACTCTTCCTCGGCCTGGGGAGTGACCGGGTTCACGACAAGCCCCTTCTTCTGCATTGCGGCAATGGATTCCTCATCCTCTTTCCGGTCACTGGCGCGAATCTTGGCTCCGGCCACGGCTGCGGCGCTGCGCAGCTGCTTTTGAATATCCGGAGGAATCTTGTCCCAGGTGTCTTTCCGGATAATGGCCGCGCCCGAGAGCACCGTCCACTTCAGCGCGAGCATATTTTTGGCGACGGTGTAGCATTGGCCCAGCATCGCCTGGTTCGGCGGCAGCGGGATGGCGTTGATCAGATCGGTGCGCAGTCCGGGCAAAATATCGGCCGTTTCGCGCGGCACCGGGTGGTATCCCATCGCTTTCATCAGATCCACCTGGTGCGCATCGCCTGCCCAGGTGAAGATCTTGAACTGCTTGAATTCGTCGGGACGAATGGCCGGAGTCTTGGAGAAAAAGCGCACCCAGCCGGCATCGCCCCAGAACAGCACCACGAACCCCTTGTCCATCAGCAGTTTTTCCAGGCGGGGCGAGAGCTTTTCCACTACATAGTCATATTCCTCCCAGGAGCGAAACGTCAGCGGGAGAAATGAGAGTCCGCCTACGGAGGGATCAATCTCACTCAAACCTACGACGGTAAACATGCCCGCGGTCAAAATGCCGGCGCGCATCATCCGCACCATGTCGGCTTCGCCTCCCTGGGTGCCGTCCGGATAAATAGTCAGTTTTACGCTCCCGGCGCTCATGTCGCGCCACTTCTGTCCCATTTCAACCAGTGCCGTATGAAAGGAACTGCCGCTCGGCGCCAGCGTCCCCAGCCGTATCTGCACAGGATTCGCCGCCCGCGTCCCCCAGTGATCACGGAGGACCCCAAAAGAGCACAAAGCAACAACACTGATCACTGCAATTCTGGCAGCATACCTTCCCATCGTATTTCTCCTTCCACCAATGACTGCCGACTAACGGCAAACGACTGCTACTATTCCGGCGCCAAAAACAGCTCATCGATGCGCGACAGCAGCCATCGGGCGCGGCGCTGCATCACCAGATTGGCCAGCCGGTATTCCGGCTTCGCATTCACATCGACAGCCAGCGCCCGGTCCAGCAGCGATTGAAATTCTTTCCGGTCCTGTTTTGCGATGGAAACGGTTTCGGCAAGCGAGACCAGAGGCCCGGCCTGGTATCCGTTCGAAAGAGTCATCGCCCTGTCGAAGTGTTTGCGGGCGCGCTCCAGCGGATCTCCTGCCGCTCCCTGCCGCACCGGTTCATACGTGATCAGAAAAGAGTGGATCGCTCCGTTATCGAAAGCTTCGTTGAGTTCGAGCGCGCGATCTACCAGGGCTTCCACGACCGGCAGGTCGACAATCAGTGCCGGTTCGTTTTTTGAAAGAGTGATTGCCATGCCCCAGGACGCCGCCGTCCAATAAAGCAGGGCTACATCCTCCGCCTTCGCTGCCTTGACCGCCAGTTGTGGATCCTTGTTAAGCAGAGCGCCGAAGTCCGGATGCTTGGTTTCCAGCCCGCGTACTCCGTAATCCCGCGCGCGCAGGAACAGGCTGCGCGCCCGCGCCCTCTTTTCTGAGGCTAAGGCGAAGTTTTCCGGCTCTATTTCGTCCGACTCTTCCTTGATGAAGGCGTAGGCATATTGAGTAAAGCCGCTGGAAGCCGCGAACAACAAACCTCGGTGCCGCGGACTTTCGGCCAGCAGGCTTTCGATCAGCTTCAGACTGAAAGGGAGCGCGTCCTTTATCAATTGAGGATCGTTGTCCGAGGCGTAGGTTGTGCCGCTGTCTGCCAGCGCGTCCCCAAGTTTTTTGATTGCGATCTTTTTGATCGAGCAGCCGGAAGACGCCAGAATCAAAGGAATCGCAAACAGTAATAGCCGAATTCGTTTGCCATGAATTAATTTGATCTGCATAGCATAGTCCGCGTTGAATGCAAATTGTCGAAACATCCTAAAGCGATTGGCAAATCGTATCAGAAAAACTTGCTGGGAGTCTTTAAAAATCGAGCAACTTGTAACCTGTAACCTGTAGCTCATTGTGTGTTATTTTGAAGTATGTGAAAGCAAGCGCCGGCGTACTGCCTAATGACGCACATTTTTTGTCCTGGGAGCGCCGCCGTCTCGGCGGCTCTTTGTGGGAGACGCTTAATAGAGGGGCTTAAATCGCGAATTTTGTCTGTAAATTGTTGCATTAAGCCATCGGCCGGCGGGACGCCGGCGCTCCCAGGGATGGCATGGAAGCAAAAAGGATGCGGCATTAGGCGTACTACCGGGCATCTGTGATGGCGGGCTCTCTATGAAACGTCTCGGATATTTTGTATCCATGCTGATTGCGATTTTGTCTGGAGCCTTCCTGCCGGTGAAGGCTGCTCCGCATCCGCAGCAGGCGACGCAAGCGGACCGGGTCCAAAAGCGCCTTATATTGAACGATGGGTCCTATGAATTAATAGGCCAGTATTCCATACAGGGTGAGCGCGTACGCTATTTCAGCACGGAGCGCAACGCATGGGAAGAGTTGCCCTATTCCTTAATTGATTGGGCTGCCACCGAAAAGTACGCTGCCTGGTCGGCGCAGGAAGCAGATGTGCGTCGGAATGATGCGCTGGATCGGGCTGCCGCGGAACAAAAGGAAAAAGAGGCGCACCTTCCTTTGGTGATGCCCGGATTGAGAATCCCCGCTCCGGAAGGTGTTTTCCTGCTGGATTTGTATCAGGGCACGCCCGAATTGAATAAGCTGGGCCAAAGTGGCGGAGACCTGAACAAAAATATGGGCAGCAACATCCTGAGAGGCATCATCAATCCGGTCGCCGGATCCAAGCAGACCGTAGAAATCAAGGGATTGCGGGCCCGCATTCAATCGCATGGTACGCAGCCGGCCATCTATTTTGCCATCGATCCGGCCGACCCTGCCGTGGGTTATACCAGCGAGACTGCCAGAAATCATCTGCGGATCGTCCGCTGCACAAATAAAAAGGGTAACCGGATCGTGGCTACCATCGATATAGCGGTATATGGCAAGGTGCGGCAGAAGACGCAATTTATCGAGACTACGGTCGAGCGAATTTCGGATTATTGGGTGAAAATTTCTCCGGCCGCCTCCTTGCAGCCTGGAGAATATGCGCTGGTGGAGTTTGACGAAAAAGGTTCCATGAATCAGTTTGTCTGGGATTTCGGGGTGGATCCTGCCGCCCCGCCGAATTCCGCTACCATGACTGGAGATGCTGAAAGGAAAGAGCCGGTTTTGATTCAGAAGCCCCAAAAAACAACGAGCCCCTGAATCGCTATCCGTTGCAGCCTGTGGGAGAATCCGAAGTATGAGTGTTCCATCCATCAAATTGCGCCCGGATGAAATTCACTGTGATTTTATTCGCTCGTCGGGACCGGGCGGGCAGAATGTCAATAAAGTGGCTACGGCGGTACAACTCCGCTTTAACGTCCGCGATACGCAGTCTTTAAGCCCGGAAATCCGGGACCGGCTGATCGCTATGGCAGGGAAGCGAGTGAACGCATCCGGGGAACTGGTGATCGAAGCCCGGCGGTTTCGCACGCAACAGCGCAACCGCGAAGATGCGATGGAACGTTTGGTTCAGATGATAGAAAAGGCGCGTATCCGACCGAAGGTGCGGCATAAGTCCCGGCCTACTGCAGCCTCGTATGTCCGGCGCCTGCAGGCGAAGAAGCGCCGGTCCGGTATCAAAAAGCTGCGAACGCGTGCGTCCGATGATGGGTAACCACAGGATGGAATGCATGGCGTTCCGGCCGGAATCTGAGCGAAAATGGTTGGGCTAAAAATGGTTCAATTTCCAGGGGAATAAACGATGAGCATTAAGGATGCGCTGCTGAAAGCGAAGCAGAATATAAATGAGCGAGTTGAAAATGCCCTCGGACACGGTGAGGCCATAAGTCCTTTGGCGGTTCGCAGAGACATCCTCAATCAGGTGGAATCTAAATTTATCATCGATCCAACCGGGAAGAGTTTGCCCTTCGGGAGAGTCGTTGTTCGATTGCAGCCGCAGACAGCGAAGCAACATGCAGCTCTGGAAGAAGCCTTTGTGAGGGAGGACGCGCTGAAAAAGCACCTCCTGCAGACGCTACAAGATTTGCAGATTCAATGTCCCAAAGAGTTCGACGCGCGGGTTGAACTGCAGGATGTTTCCGAACCAGAGGGGACGCCTCCGCGGGCCCTGTTTGAAATCGATTTTGTCAGGCTCCATGTTCTGCGACTGGAGGAGGTTCCAGAAGCAAAGTTTTCGGTTATTCGAGGAGCGGCGGAACAGTCGGTATATCAGATGAAGAGGGATCGCATCCTGGTCGGGCGCGCGGCGGAAGTATTGGACCGCGAAGGGCGGATTGTGCGGAAGAACGACATTGTTTTTCTTGAAAATGAGGATGAAATCGACGCCTCGGTGGGAAGTGTTCACGCCAGAATCTGGTACGATTACGAAAAACGCGAATTCTTGATCATGGATGAGGGCAGCCGCTATGGGACCAGGATTTTGCGCGGCGGGCTTGTCATTGAAGTGCCCGGCGAAGATCCCGCGGGTGTCCCATTGCAGTCAGGAGACGACCTTTACTTCGGGCAGGCCGGCATTCACTTCGAATTGTATCCGCTCTGATCTCTGCGTTCATTTCTATGAAACAGGAGTGGATTTCAAAAGTATTTATTAGTATCCCTCGAATTTGTGCCCGCAAAGGGGGTTGAGGTTGTTTTCTCTGCCCCCTTTTTTTATGGTCCGGCAATTACGCTAAACCCATGCAGCATCAAAACCACAACCGGCAATGTCGGTATCGGTATCGCTATCGCTATCGGAATCGGTATCGGTATCGAGATCGGCTTTTCATCTCAATATAGGACATTAAAAGCCGAGAACCGATAGCGATACCGATAGCGATACCGATAGCGACTATTATGATGGCGGGACCCTGCCAGGCTGCAATAACCATCTGTTGACAGACTGGAGACAGCTGCATACAGTGGCGTTGGAGCGCTTGATTATTAACTGTTGGACTTGTTAAGGACAGAAACTATGAAGCTAATTATGTCGATTATCCGTCCCCATCGACTTCAGGATGTTAAAGAGGCCCTTTCTCATATTGGCGTAGCCGGATTGACGGTCACGGAAGTCAGAGGTGCGGGCAGGCAGAAGGGGCAGGTGGAGCGCTATCGTGGATCGGAGTACAGCATTGACCTTCTGGCAAAGGTAAAAATAGAAGTCGCTGTGACCGATGACCAGTGCGAGGAGGTTATTCAGGCAATTAGAAAAGGAGCGCATACGGGGGAGATCGGGGACGGGAAAATCTTCATTATCCCGCTTCAGGATTCCATGCGCATACGCACCGGCGAAAGAGGGGAAGATTCGCTATAAACGGTTACAAGTTCCAGGTTCCAAGTTGCAGGTTAAACCTGGAACCTGAAACCTGCAACCTGTCAGAACTTGGAACCTGTAACCGTTTTTCATAGGCTATGCAAAAAGAGATCGAGCAGCTGCGAAATAAATTCCGCAAAGAACGTTCGGAGTTGTTCCGCAGTGTCTCGTGGACGGCGCGCTCCGGAGACCTGCTGGAAGCGCACACATCCCTCGTAGATTCGATCATAAAAGATATCCATCAACTCTCCTGCAAATCTGCCGACCGCGCCGCGCCGCGTTCCCGCCATTCAGGTCTTGCCATTGTGGCGACCGGCGGGTATGGAAGAGGAGAGCTGAATCCCTACTCTGATATCGATATCGCGTTTATTCCCTCAGAGGAAGAAGATCCCTGGGTGGAAGCGCTGATACACACAGCCTTCAAGCTGGTCATGGACGTCTTCTTGTCGTTGCGCGACGTGCGCGTCGGCTACTCGTTCCGCCCGATTGCCGAAGCGACGTCCTGGGACGTCGCCACTAAGACAGCCCTGCTGGATGTCCGCTATATTTGTGGCGAGCGACATCTCGCGGAAGATCTGAAGCTTCGCATCCGGGACGTATTGTCGCCCCTGGATCTCATGCTTGAAGCCTTGCCGGTGGAGAACCCGTATCAATATGAGGCTCGCTCCATTTATGCGGTCGAGCCAAACCTGAAGGAAGGCCCGGGTTCGCTCAGAGATCTGCATCGGGCACGATGGATATTCAAGCTGTTTTTAAACGTTGAAGATAGCGCTCTCGAAGAGGCTTTGATTCATTGCAGGGCGATTTCAGAGCACCAGATTTCTGCGGTCCGCGAGGCAACGGACTGGTTCCTCCGCTCCCGGACCTGGCTGCACCTGGCTGCCGGAAAACTCTCCGATGTGCTGATCACAAACTACCAGGACCGCATTGCGCGAGAATTGAACGGGAGTTCTGCGCAGGACTGGCTCGCACAGCATTTGGTGCACTCCGAAACTCTCGCCAGATTCCGGGAGTCGGCCGTGCGGGCTCTTCTGCAGGGTCCTGTTGGAATCAACGGGGTCCGCCTGGAAAATGGATCTCTTCATCTCGACGACGACAGGCCGGGTTCTCCTGTCGGCATGATCCATGTCTCGCAGCGCTATGGAATCCCGCTAAGTTTGAACGACCAGAAAAAATTGGAGGAGGCGCGCGAGCAGGCCGTTGGTATCCGGTATCCATCCGGCGAAGAGGTATGGGCTTTCAACGAGATCCTGCGGGAAAGCCGGAATCTGGCTGCAACGTTGCGGGCACTATTAAGATTTGGCTTCCTTGACCGTTTTATCCCCGATTTCTCAAAAGTCATGCGCTATGTCCCGCCGGATCCGGCGCATCGCTATACTATCGGTGAGCATTCCATCCGGATGGTCGCGCATCTTGAACGCCTGCTTGCAGGCATAGATCCAGGGGAGCAGCGATTTGCCGACCTGGTGCGGCAGTGCTCGCACTTCGATGTGGTATGCCTGGCGGCGCTGCTCCATGATGCGGGGAAACTTGTCCCCGGCAGGGACCACAGCGAGACCGGCGCAGAACTCGCAAAAACAGTTTCGGACAGATTAA
This sequence comes from uncultured Acidobacteriota bacterium, assembly GCA_963761825.1. Lineage (GTDB taxonomy): Bacteria > Acidobacteriota > UBA6911 > UBA6911 > UBA6911 > UBA6911. The sequence continues at coordinate 501,970 of CAVXIH010000009.1, read as the reverse complement.
GCCTTCCGCCTGAAAAAAAGGAGTTGCTCGACGTTTTGATCCGGCAGCATCTATTACTGGTCCGCACGGCGAGGCTTCACGATCTGAAATCCGCCAACGTTATTCAGAAAGCGGCAGAACAGGTGCCCAGCCTGGAAGCATTGCAGCATCTCTATGTCCTTACCTACGTCGATACCTGCGCCGTTGCAGAAAAGAACTGGACCTCGATGGATGACCGGGACCTGGAAGATCTGTACCGGCGAATGCAAGGCTTCTATGCGTCGAGCGCATCCGAAACCGCGAGCGGCGACGCCGAGGGAGACCGGGTCGTATTGATACGGAAAAAACTTGCGGCGCTGCAGACGTCCGGAAATCAAGCGGCGGTTCTGAAACACTGTGAATCCATGCCGGCCGGGTATGTACTGAATACGCCGCTGGAAGAGATTGCGTCTCATCTGCAACTGCTGGACAGGTTGGATGCGGAGAGTGTCGTGCTCGATGTGTACAACTGCCCGGGGGACGACTATTCCGAGCTTACCGTGTGCGCCTACGATGATCCTCAGCCGGGCATGCTGGCAAAAATCACGGGCGTTCTCTATGGCTGCGACGCCGATATCCACAAAGCGCAGGCGTTTACGATGGAGAAAGAACGGCCCGTCCTATTGGATACCCTCTGGATTCGCGCCAACGGCATGCAGATTTCCGAAAACAAGGCGCGACGGATTCGAGCGGCGCTCAAGGAAGTCCTGACAGGCGCGAAATCAATCGAGCAGTTTCTGAAGCAGGCGAACAAGAATCTTACGAGCACCGTTGTCCCGGACAGCATCAGCTGCAGCAACGATCTTTCGGAAGAGCACACCGTCGTGAGCATCGTGGCGCATGACCTGCAGGGCCTGCTTTATTTGATGACCCGGAGCCTTTCGCGGTGCGGGTTGCACATCCACTCCGCCAAAATAGCCACGTGGAATGCCCGCGCCGAAAACAATTTCTACGTTACAACGGCTGCAGGGGAACGCATCCCCGACGCGGAATTGTCGTTGTGGACAGATCGGCTTGCCCACGCACTGCAGGCTGGCGAACCATTGATTCCGGATCCCGGATTCCGGATTCCGGATTAGTACTATATTGGGGGGAACCGTACCTGGTTATACCGTCCCCATGTCGGACATGGTGTATCCGAAGGAGTTGGAGCTGTATTTGGGGGCGTACTGATGACTCCAGATTCCTGATTCTGAGGGGAATTGAGGGTTAGCGGCGCAGGGTGGCGATGAGTCTTTTGGGGTAGAGGAGGAGCTCGAGGGCGGACCGGATGTCCGTGACGACGACGTCGGCTTTCTGAAGGGTTATACCTGCAGCGCCTTCCGGGCCCAGGATGGCTATGCCAAGAGCAGCGCGCTCGATCATGGCTGCATCATTAGCTCCGTTCCCCATAGCGACGATTGTATCCGCGCCTAAAGCTTCGACGTAATCAGACTTGGCTTCCGCCTGGTTTTGCGCGGGAATTTGAATTGCTGCCAGGGCCAGTTGCTTATTGATGGCTTCCTGATTGCCGTGTGTGTCGGCTGTTATCAAGTGGATTTCGAGCCTCGATCGCAGCTCCGCTAAAAGCTCTTTGGTTCCGTCGATCAGGTGTCCATCTTTGGCAATCGTTCCGTTCACATCCAGCACGAGGTGCTGGAATCGGAATGTCTTATATCCCGGGATAAGAATCTCAATCATAGATTATCTCCCAATGCGATTAAGTCTAATCGCACCGGGCGTCGTCGTCCACAAGTCAATCAGAGCTTTGTCAAGCATCCACGGCACAATGCGAACGCATGCATCGATCGAGATCTTCCCAGGTTTGACGCATAGACAATCCTTTTGGCGAATCGTTATCCATCGGTGCAAATCCGTGACTTATATCTCCATAAGCCGAAATCGGCATTTTGCTGTAAAATGCGAACAAATGGAGCAACGGGTCTCCATCCTTAAAAGCTTCATCGGCAATTTCATTGATCTGCAATTTTAGTTTTTGCGCTTTTCGGGATCGGAGAACTTACATCAGGAAAGGGCAACGTATGTTGAATCAGGATACTCAGTGGTACAGGCTGCAATATCCCGACTGCTTTGTAAGTGAAGAGCAGAGGATGATTCAGAAGACGATCGCCGACTTCGTTGACAAAGAAATTATGCCCGTGCGGCACATGATCGATGATGACACAACTCACGAAAACATCGTTGATCCGATTCTTAAAAAGCTACAGGTTGATCTTGGCTGGCAGAAAGCAATGATTCCCAAGCATTATGGTGGCAATGAGGCGATGTCTCTGGTTTCCGGCGCGCTCAAGCAAGAACAGCTATCGAGAGGAGATTATGGCATAAGCCTCGCTTCCGCCTGCGTCGATTGGACGCTGGCGCCCGCGACAATGGCATTCCTGTTCGCTTCCTCGCCAACTGTTACCGCATGGGGGAAAGCCGTACTTGATGCGTTCGCTCCCAGATTTGTTGAGAATAAGCTCAGAATCGGTTGCTTCAACATGAGCGAAGTGCAATCTGCCTGCGATATAGAGAATCACTTGAATGAGGCAAAGCTGATACGCACCCGAGCTGTGCGCAGCGGCAAGGAGTGGATTATCAATGGGGCTAAACACTGGGCGAGCAACAGCGGAATAGCCGATCTTCACTGCCTGGCCTGCAATATGGATCCAAAGTCCGGAGTTGAGGGCTTCGCCCTGATCTATATCCCAGAGCCCTGGAACGGTGTGTCCCATGGGAAATATGAAGTGAAATGCGGGGTCAGCGGCGACCGGAACACATCCACATATTTTGACAACGCGAAAGTCCCGGTAGAATGGGGTCTGCAGGGCCCGGAAGCCTGGGATATTTTTCTCAACAATGTCGTCTCGGCTTTTGCGATGAATATCGCCAATTGCACAGGCATGCTGCAGGGGGCGTTCGATGTCCTTCTGGCCTATACTGGCGATCGTGTGGTCGGCGGCAAGCCAATCCGAGAACATCTCTCTACCGCGATGTTTTTGGGGGAAATGGTAGGCGCCATTTCTGTGGCAAGATCCGCTTTCCTCGAGCTGTGCCATCAGTTCGATCATCAGGAAATATACGGGTCCTGGATAACCGACAGTATGGTAGGCAAAGCCCGGTCTTCGCTTTCACTCATAGCCAGAATGGCAAACGATCTTATTTCGCGAGGCATGGAATTCATGGGTGCGCAGGGATATGCCCGTGAAGGCCTTTATGAAAGGTATTACCGGGAAATCGCAGCCGCCAAACTGGTCCTGGGCGGGGTTCAGCTGGGTTTCTTCTCCGGCTGCCGGGCTTTTTATCCCCTAGACTTTTCTTCATTCGGCCCAGGCAAGCTATGAAATAAATCGGCCAAGCCCACAATCAACAAAATTGGCCACAAATAATTCTTCGCAGTCTGCGAGAATCCGGAATCCGGAATCCAGAATCCGGAATCCGGAATCTCGAATCTACGCGAAAGTGCTTGACCCGCAATCATTCCATTAATAACCTGACTGGGCACGTGCAACACTCAACGTCAACGCGTAGGATTTTCGCATGAAAAAGAGTACTTGGATCAAAGCCCTTGTTCTACTGGGCATGTTAGCCGTTTTGCCGCCCTATTTTTGCCAGGCTCCGAAAGACAGCGGCGCGACGGCAACGCCGGACCATATTGCACTCACCTGGACCGGAGACCCGGCCACGACAGCGACCCTAACATGGAGAACAGATTCAACGATAACTTCCGGCGTTGTGGAGTATCAGAGAGGCGACAAGCTTTCGAATAAAGCGAAGCAGGCAAACGCCGTTCCCCGTGATTTCGTCACTGATCTTGGCGCTACCCGGCTGTTTACATGCACTCTTACTGATCTTTCGCCGAATACAGGCTATTCCTACCGGGTAGGAGATGGAACGCATTGGAGTGATTTATCCAAGTTCTCGACCGCTCGCCGAAATGCGCGCGAATTCAAATTCCTCATTTTTGGCGACAGCCAAGCTCCGGTCGGCGGGGATAATCCCTACGGAATATGGCGTAAAACCCTGCACAACGCCTTTAGCGCGAATCCGGATGCGAAATTCATAGTAAATGTCGGAGATCTTGTCGACTACGGGCAGATGGGCGCGCACTGGAATGCGTGGTTTGCCGCCGCTAAAGGCGTCGTCGACCGCATACCCGAGATGGCTGCGTCCGGAAATCATGAGTACTACGGTTCACGCGATATGACGAGACCACAATATTGGGCTGCACAATGGGTGTTTCCGCGGAACGGACCGGAGGGGATGAAAGGACAAGTCTATTCCTATGACTATGGCCCGGCCCATATTGTCGTGCTGGACAGCCAGGCGGAAGAACAGAAGTCGCGCGGGGATATTTTAGCGATCCAGAAACCCTGGCTGGAAGCCGATCTGGCCGCCAGCAAAGCGAAATGGAAGATCGTCTTCTTTCACAAACCGCCGTATCCGGTATATCCGAAGCGAAATAATAACGATATTAAAGACGCATTTTGCCCCATCATGGAAAAGTATGGCGTCGACCTTGTATTCAATGCGCACGACCACGGCATTGCCCGGACTTACCCGATTAAAGCCGGAGCATTAATGAAGAAACCTTCGGAAGGGGTTATCTATTATATTTCAGGACAAAGCGGCGGCAAAAGTTATCCGGCCGTAAGGAAGATGGATTATCACACCATGTTTTATAATCCAGCGGAGCAGCCGAACTACTTTGTCGTTGACGTGAAGGAAAAGAAAATTACGGTTAAGACGGTGTTGCAGGACGGAACGATCATCGATGTCTTTTTTATCGATAAAGAAAAAAATATAAGTTCGGATACGCTCAGGCAACCCGAGCCCGCCGGTGCAAAGGAAGAAAAACGCGCGGCGTAGTCCTGTGCAGTACGCTTGGCTATGCCGCTGTGATGAGAGGTTCCCAGGATAAAATCCGCAGATCCTACCCGCCATCCAGATTTGCTATTCCACCTCGGATGAAAGGGCTTTGTACTCCTTCCTCCAATTGTTCATGATTCGCTCCATTTCCTGCGCGCGCTCTGCGATGCGCTTGGCATCCGGATTCGGCGAGGCCAGTTCCGCATCCATTTGCTGCATTTGAGAACTTATCTGCTGTCGGGACTGATTCATGTTCCTGATTCGCTGCTGCCATGCTTGTTGTTGTGACGGATCCAATCCTTTCATCAGACGTTCATGCTCCTGCTCCATTGTGCGGAGTCCTTCCCGAATTTGACTCTGCTGCTTATTTGCTTCATCGGCATTAAACTTTTTGCCGCCGGCCTGCGACATGGTGCGAGCCTGTTTGCGAAGGCCATCGGCGGTTTTGTCGCACGTTTGTATTTGATTCCGCTGTTGTGTCGTGGCGTGGATGCGCTTTTGATCTCTTTCGGTGTTCCCGGCTTGAGTCCCAACCTGTCCCTGGCCTTGACCTTGTCCCATACCAGAACCCTGGCCTTGACCCTGCCCCATTCCCGAACCTTGGCCTTGGCCTCCACCTTGTCCTTGGCCTCCGCCCCGTCCCTGCGGGAATGCAACCGGCAGCAATAGCACTAGTAGCGAAAATTGAATCAAAGATTTTTTCAACATAACAATCCCTCCTTTTGGTCCGTTCCTGTCATTCTTGCTCATTCGATTAATTTAATTATATTGACGCTGAAATCCGCTCTTAGGTTCATTTCGCGGATGTGTCCGCCTATCGCGAAAATATAAAAAATAATGCATCCAATAAATATTTAGCTGTCTTACTCTGCCATTCTTTGTTTGCAGACGGCTGTTGAAAGCTGAGAGATGATTTAGCGATCCATTCTGCAAGTTGCCATAGATCGTTAAAAGATCCCTCTTGTTCGTGGTGGATATTGCCTCCTTCAAATCTGCGATATCTCTTTCCTCGATGATTACGCCAACCTGTAGCGCGTCTACCAAAGATCGCTGCCCCTTTGGCCAGTAGATCGTTGTAGAGCATTTGAAGTTCAGCATTCGTAAATGATCCGGGCGTCGGTAACGCAGTATCGGTTAAGTCATGGCGGATAATCAGAGTTCCTATGGCATCGTAATGCCTTTGTTCTGCAGCCGCGATATTGCTGAATATTCTCAATTTCCACTTTTGAGAGAGTGCTTGGTATACATCCATTGCAAATTTTTCTTCCTCTCTCATAAACAGGACCCGGGTTGCCTCGTCAGCGCTGAGTTGCTGCACCGGATAGGACGCATCGTCTATCAGGCAGTAAGCACCGCAGCTTCTGTCCTCCATGTCTAAATCCTTGGCCGTTTTGCGCTTCCGCGGATACAACAGCGATCAGAATCAGACATGCGGTTAAAAAAGCTGTAGCAAGTTTCATGATTTTGCCCCCATCCAATCTCATTTGGTCGAATTTTTCATATCAGGATTAGTTTGCTGCAATAATCGGTCCCATTATAGGGCGGTCCGGATGTTGTTCACTTCCAGGCACTTTGGGAAAATCCCCCAAAGTCGAACGCAAGAATAGCCTGCAGAATTTGCATTCGATCTGCAGAATTTGCGGCGCATGGACGGTTTAAGAATCTCCGGTAAACTCGATGACGCGGCAAATCCAGTCAAAGGAAAGGAGATAAGGACGTGATCCTTGCGGCCCTGGATTGGGCATGCTCCTTGCATTTTCATCCGGGAGCAGGCGAACCAAGGGTGTGCCGGAAATGAAAGGTACAACGCGATGGAGGATGGATCTTTTATGCGCATAGCCAGGATTGCAGCAAATAGGGCTGCAATTTATTCTCTCTCGGGCCGAATAAAATTATTGCGCACGCTTTCCTGTTCCCGCCGTCCTCTGGCCGTGTCTATAATGCTATTGTCCAAGGATCGCACCGACATGACGAAGATTTCTTCCACCGGCACCGACATTCACGTGAGTCCGGCCCCGCGCCGATTGATGATCGCGGTCGTCTGTATTCTGTGTCTGGGGCTTCTGGGTAGTGCGCTTTTTACATTCACCACACTCTCGCGCATGCGCGCTCAATACCTTTCCAGTCGGGGGCATGAAATTGCTGCCGCCCTTGAAGCACAGGCGCGTGGACCCGGGAGACGCAACAATCCGGCGTTCTGGCAGTCTATTTTTGAAGAGAATTATGAAGCGTATTCCGGCACGGTCGCCTTCTTAGCTCTTGTAGGTCCCAACGGCAATCTCCTCGCGAGTAAAGGAGATTCTTCGCGTCGGATCGCTGGAATCAACTCCAGCCGATGACGACAATATTTACCGGTTTGAAGAATCGCTTGGGAGATCCCGCAACCGCCAGGGAGTCGCGCATCCTTCGGTCGCCGGTTGGCGAATTCGGATAGGGCTTTACTCGGCCGATGCCGATTTCATCCAACGCACGGCTTTTATGCAACTCGCCTTATCCGGCCTGGCAATTCTTGCTCTCGCGGGACTCCTGACATATCTCCTGCACATGCTCAATCGATTCGTAGAAGTGAAGGCTCGAGAAAGTGCGGAAGCGCAGCTGAAATCTCTTGGAATCATGGCGGCATCTTTGGCTCACGAAATTCGCAATCCGCTAGGAGCCATAAAAGGACTGACACAGTTGGCGCAGGAAGACATTTCGCCGGACAATGCCGCCCAGGCGCAATTGCGCACAGTTGTAAGTGAAGCCGAACGGCTGGAGGGTCTTGTCACCAATCTGCTAGATTTTGCGCGCCCGAAAGAACCGCAGATCAGCGAATTCGATGTAGTGGATTTGTTGGCGGATGTTCAGAACATGCTGCGGCCCCGGATGGAGGCTTCGGGGGTGGCATTGCGGCTTGAAGCGGACTCAAGCCCTTTGCGCGCGCGATCCGATCAGGCGGGCCTGAGACAGGTTTTGCTGAATGTGCTCCTCAATGCCATCGATGCCTCGCCTCATGGAAGCACCGTAGTTTTAAAGTCCGATCGGCGATGAAAAGAATAATTCTGTCATTCTTCAAATCGATGATGCAGGACCGGGTTTGGGCGGCCGGGATTCGGATGAAATTTTCCAACCCTTTGTCACAACCAAAGTGCGCGGTACCGGTCTGGGTCTTGTCATTTCACGCCGAATTATTGAAAGGCTCGGCGGCAGTATTGTGTTGGAGGATAATCCGCAGGGTGGAGCGCGGTGCACTATCCGATTGCCGATCAGTTAACAGACTTTGGCATATTTTCTGCAGGATACCGGCAGGCATTGAAGGGAGTGCAATGAAACATACGATTCTAGTTGTGGACGACGAGCCCGGGCAGCGCCAGTTTATCGGCGGATCCCTCTCCAGGGAGCATGCAATCCTAACGGCGGCAAACGGGCTGGAAGCTTCACAGCTGCTTTCGCATCGCAGCGTAAGCCTTGTGATCACCGATGAATGCATGCCGGTTATGGGAGGCATCGAGCTGATCCGATGGATAGCGGAGCGATCACCGGAGACGCCCGTGATTGTTCTGACTGCCTATGGATCTGTCGCAACGGCCGTGGAGGCGATCAAGCTTGGCGCAGAAGAATATCTTACAAAGCCTCTGAAAAATCCTGAAGAACTCAGGATCATTGTGGAGAAGGTCCTGAGCCGGCGCGCACTGCGTGACCGGACTCTGCTGCACCAGCAGGAGACCGAAGAAGCTTTTCCTTCAGACATTATCGCGGAAAGCGAAAGCATGAAGCACATCTTCCGGCTTGCGGACCAGGTCGCCCAGCAGCCGAGCACGGTCCTTTTGACGGGCGAATCAGGGACCGGGAAAGAAGTCGTCGCCCGTTTCATACACCGGCGCAGTCAGCGCAGAGAGCATGCTTTTGTCGCCATCAATTGCGCCGCAATCACCGAAACATTGCTGGAATCCGAGCTCTTCGGGCACGAAAAAGGATCTTTTACCGGAGCTATACAGGCGAGGCGCGGCCGTTTCGAATTGGCAGATGGCGGGACATTGTTCCTTGACGAAATTGCCGAGATGGGAGTCAATTTGCAGGCAAAGTTCCTGCGCGTCCTACAGGAACAACAGTTCGAACGTATCGGCAGCGATCGATCGATCACGGTGGATGTACGCGTAATCGCTGCAACGAACAAAGAGCTCGCGGATGCCATTGCCGGAAAATCTTTTCGCGAAGATCTGTATTACCGGCTCAATGTATTTCCCATCCATATCCCACCGTTGCGCGAGAGACGAGAGGATATCCTGCCGCTGGCGGAATTTTTTGTCCGCAACCTGTCAATCCGCATGGGCAAGCCAGCCCCATCTCTCACTCCGGAAGCGAAAGAGCTTCTGCGCGGCTATAATTGGCCGGGAAATGCGCGAGAGCTTGCGAATGCCATTGAGCGTGCTTTAATTCTTTCTCAATCGGCGACAATCGACAAAGAAGACCTTCCCATGAAAAGTGAGGCGGCGTCTTCCATGCGCCCGGGCTTGCTGGCGCAGATTGAAAAGAAAGCGATCCTTGACTCCCTTTCCCGAAACAGCGGAGACCGTCGCGCAACTGCAGAAGAACTGGGGATCAGTCTCCGCACGCTTCAGTACCGTCTCAAGGAATTCGGAATCACCGGCCGGGATTGACCTCCGGTTACTGCCGCTTTGCTACGCCCAATTTGACGAGGATGTCCTCCATCAGGCACCAGCGGGTAATTGCCGATTGAAACAGGTTGGCGCCCACAAACGCGGTGAACCACAGCCAATTGACGTTGACCCAATGGGCCAAAGCCAGGCTGATCAAAATAAAACTTCCTGCGACGAGTCGAATCCATCTTTCAATAGTCATGTGTTAACCCTTCAATCTTTCTTATGTTTCTTTTATCTCTTGGGCACGATCATCAGCGGTCCAACTGCCGATTGCATAACAATGGACGTCGTGCTGCTGAAAAACTCGCCCAACATGCCGGGTTTATGCTCGGCACCCATTACGATTAAATCAGGCTTCAGGTTGTTCGATACTTCAAGAATTGTCTTGGCAGCGCTGCCGTGAAGATTGACTTCCTCGACGCTGCATGTTTTTTTAACCGACTCTCCAACAATCGGACACGTCAATGGCGCATCTCCCGGTTCCACCACATGGAGAACCGTTAAATGCGCATCGAATGCTTTGCCTATTTGCGCCGCATATTCGAGTGCCTGTTTCCCGGCCTCTGACGGATTCATCGGGCAGAGAATGTTTTGGATAGGCCTTTCGGGCGGAGCATTGTAAACAGCCAATACCGGGACATGGCTGCGACGGAGAACCCTATCCGTAACGGAACCCATGAAAAGTCGCTCCGCTCTGCTATGACCATGCATGCCCATGATAATCAATTCGATCTGTTCCTGGGATGCACTGAGAATAGCTTCGATCGGCTCATTTTCGACCACCTTTATGTCCGGATGGAAGCCAAGCACAGGCTCGCTTTCCTTTTGCACATAATCCGCGGCGGCCTTTGCCAGTTTTTTCAGTTCGCGTTTCAAATCCCGCAACTGTCCGCTCGAGAAATAGGGCGGGAGGTCCAGATGGTGCGCGTGGAGGACGGACACCGCCGATCCGAAGCGTTCGTGGAAGCAGCGGGCATATTGGAGCGCCGATTTTGACGCGGCACTCATATCCGTCGGTGCCAGTATTCTCCGAGGAGGGAATGAATATAAAGAGCTCATCTTTAGACTCCTGGTGTGTTTTCAATAGGGGTTGACAGTGATGCCGCATGGTGCAGCTCCCGGCGCTTCATCAAGTGGAAAAGAACTGGCACAGTCATTCGGCTGAGCAACAAAGATGCGACTTCGCCGGCCATCAACGAAATGGCCAGACCCTGGAATATAGGGTCAAAAAGAATTACCGCGGAGCCGACCACGACGGCCGCTGCGGTGAGCATCATGGGGCGGAAGCGCACGGCACCCGCGTCCACCACTGCCTGGGCGAGCGGTTCGCCCAAACTCAGACGCAGTTCAATGAAATCAACGAGGATAATCGAGTTCCGCACCACAATTCCCGCGCCGGCAATGAAGCCGATCATGGAAGTCGCGGTGAAAAAGGCGCCAAACGCCCAGTGCCCGGGAAGAATGCCTACCAGAGAAAATGGAATTGCCGCCATGATCACCAGTGGGACTTTGAAACTCTGGAACCAGGCGACGACCAGGATATAGATCAGCACGAGAACTGCGGCAAATGCCAGTCCGAGATCCCGGAAGACTTCATACGTGATATGCCATTCCCCGTCCCACTTCATCCCCAGTCGATCGGAATACGTTGGCTGCTGCGCCGTGTAGGTTTGGAGCCGGTATCCTTCCGGCAGCTGCATCGCCCCGATCTTCTCGTCCATGTCCAGGATCGGGTACACGGGGCTTTCCTCGCGGCCGGCGACGTCGGCTGTCACATAGACAACCGGCATCAGATTCTTGTGATAGATGCTTCTCTCGCGCACGGACTTTTCCCAACTGCCCAGTTCTCCGAGTGGAACCAGCCCGCCGGAAGAAGACGCGACGCGGAGTTTGTTCAACGCTTCGATGCTGGAACGGTCGGCAAGCGGAAGACGCAGCGTGAGCGGGACATCTTCTGCTTCACGATACAGGTGCAGCAGTCCTGCATTCGCCCCACTGATGCCCAGCGCTACTGCCTGCTGGACTTCGGCCAGGGAAACGCCCGCCAGAGAGGCTTTGAGCCGATCTACGTGAAATACCATCTCCGGTTGCAGGTCTTCGACGTACCAGTCGACGTCCACTACGCCGGGCGTCTTTTCCAGCATGCCGCGCAATTGCCCGGCCAGCTCGATCTGACGGTCATAATCGGGCCCGTACACTTCAGCGACAAGCGTTTGCAGGACCGGCGGCCCGGGCGGCACTTCGGCCACTTTCAGCCGAATCCCATACTGTGCTGCGACAGGCAGCAGCAGTTCCCGGACGCGGCGCGCAATCGCGTGGCTCTGGTCCGAGCGATCTCCTTTGGGAGTCAGGTTGACCTGTATGTCCGCCACATTCTCTCCGCGGCGCGTGTAGTAATGGCGCACAAGCCCGTTAAAATTGAACGGCGAGGCCGTTCCCACGTATGTCTCAAAATCCGTGATTTCCGGAACCTGGTGCAGTTTGAGAGCCAGCGCGCGCGTGGCCGCCGCCGTCTGCTCGAGACTGGTTCCCTCCGGCATATCCACGATCACCTGGAATTCGCTCTTGTTGTCGAACGGGAGCATCTTCACGATAACAAGTTTGAAATAAACCATGCTGCATGCCACCAGGAGCAGCAGCAGTACGAGCCCGAGAAACATCCACTGATTTTTATTGCTCGAAAGCAGCTTGCCCATGAACCAGCGGTATAAACGCGTTGAGCGGTCTTCCATCTCACCTTCGGCGTGCCCGGCATGCGCCCCGCTCATGAAGCGCTGTGCCGCCCAGGGCGTGATGACAAAGGCCACCAGCAGGGAAAAGATCATGGCCGCCGACGCGCCGATCGGTATCGGGCGCATGTATGGCCCCATCAAGCCGCGCACCATCGCCATCGGCAGGATTGCCGCGATTACGGTGAACGTCGCCAGGATGGTCGGGTTGCCGACTTCGTCGACTGCTTCCACGGCGACATCGCTAAAGGACCGGTTCCGGTTCTGCGGCATCCGCCTGTGCCGGACGATATTTTCAATGACGACGATGGCATCGTCGACCAGGATCCCGATGGAAAAAATGAGGGCAAACAGAGTGATGCGGTTCAGCGTGTAGCCATACAGGAGAAAGACGACAAGCGTCAGCGCCAGAGTCACGGGGATCGCAACTGCTACCACTCCGGCTTCCCTGAATCCCAGGATCAGCCAGATCAGGATCGTGACGGATAAGACGGCAATCATCATGTGGAGCAGAAGCTCGTTGGATTTTTCCGATGCGGTTTCCCCGTAATTGCGTGTGACGGTCATCTGAAGAGAGGCGGGGAAGTTGCGTGCGCGAAAATGCTCGGCCTTTTCCAGAACAGCCTCGGATAGTGCGACTGCATTCTTGCCTTTGCGTTTGGCAAATGTGATCGTGACGGCCGGCATGATGTCATCGCCTATTTTCCCGGCGGATGCCAGGACCGAGGCGGGCTGGCTGTTTTCCTGCGGAATTTGAATGCCCTTTATTTTTGCGGCGGCGCCGGGGGAGAAAAACACATAGTCCGCAGGCTCCTCCGGGCCATCGGTGATTTTCGCAACATCCCGCAAATATACCGGGACATTGTTTTGCACTGCCACGACCAGAGCGCCCACATCATCGGCATTGCTGAAAAAACCATCGAGGTGGACCGAGAACACCTTATTGTTCTGCGTCACCATCCCCGCCTGCGCCTCGCGATTTTCCATCTGCAGCACATTCTGCAGGCGCGAAGTGCTGATGCCATACGCGGCCATCCGCGCCGGATCGGGCTCCACGAGCATCGTGCGCCGCTGGCCTCCGATGAGCTGGGTAGTGGATATGTCGGGAACCTGCTGCAGCTCGTTCCTGAGTTCCGCGGCGGCGCGCCGGATCTGGTATCCGTCCAGTTTGTTGCTCCACAACGTAAGGGCCAGGAACGGGACGTCATCGATGGAGCGCGGCTTGATCAAAGGCTGCGAAGCGCCCGGCGGGATCAGGTCAAAATTAGAGAACATTTTCTGATTCAGCCGGACGATGCTTTTTTCTTCATCCTCGCCCACGTAAAAGCGGACAATCGCCATGCACGAGCCGGGACTTGAGGTTGTGTAGATGTATTCGACACCCGGGATTTCCCAGAGCAGGCGCTCCATGGGTTTTGCGATGCGCGTTTCCACTTCCTTGGCCGATGCTCCCGGGAAAGAGACCATGACGTCGATCATCGGAACGATGATCTGAGGCTCCTCTTCTCGGGGAAGCATAAAAACAGCGGCTACTCCGAGCGAAATCGAGGCAACCAGAATCAGCGGCGTAAGCTTCGAGTGGATGAAGGCGTGGGCCAGTCTCCCTGCCATTTTTGGTTTGCTCATGGCTTCATCTCCACGGGGGTCCCGTCTGTGATCTCATTATCTAGGCGGGCCAGAACATTCTCGCCGGGTTCGAGGCCGGAGAGGACTTCGGAATTTTCCGCATCATAAGGAACTGTCTTTACCAGCCGGAAGCGCGCTTTCGAAGCGCTGTCCACAACAAACAGGCCGGTGAGCTGCCCGGTTTCGCGCACTGCCTGGCGCGGAACCAGGATGGCATTCCGGGTGCCAACAGGAATTTCGACTTTGATGAATTGCCCATTGGGTAGGGCGGCATCGGGCGGCAGGTCCACCTTGAACTGAATGCTGTGAGTAGCGGGATTGGAGAGCGGAACAATCTCCGTTATGCGACCTTCCAGGTTTTCTTTTGTTTGAGCGTTTCGGAGACGGACGGTCATGCCGGTTTGCAGCCTGTGTGCATGCTCCGTTGGAAGATCCGCCAATACCTGGGGTCTGGATGTGGATTCGATCGTCATCAAAGGCGTTCCGGGGAATATGGCCGTTCCGGCATCCGCGGACCTTTCGACGATTTTCCCGGCGGCAGGAGCCTTGATTAGCGTCCAGCTCAACAGTACGTCTGCGCGGCCCGCCTGGGCTTTCGCCTGGGAAATACGTGCCTCCACCTGCTTGATCCGCTGCTCGGCGGCGGCGATCATGGATCCGCTGGAAGCCAGTTCAGCCGCGCTGGCATCGCGCCGCATTTTCACTTCATCCATTTCCTGAGGCGATACGGAGCGGGACTCAAACATCTTCTGATAGCGTTGGTACGTCTGGCCGGCGAGGTCCGCGGCGGCTTTGGCTGCGGTTTGTCTCTCCACCGCGGCCTGATAGGCTTGGCGAGCCTCGGAAAGCGCGGCCTGTGCTTCATCGACGCCTGCTTGTGCAATATCCTTCTGGCTTTCGGCGTCGCGCGCATCCAGTGTGGCGAGGATCTGTCCTGCTTTCACGCTGTCTCCCGCGCGGACGTTCATCGCGCGGACGAAGCCGTTGATCTGGGACGAGAGCGTGATGCGGTCGCGCGATTGCACGGTTCCGGGCGCTTCCACGACGGCCGGCACGGATGCGTATCGAATGGCGAGCACGCTTGCCTGTACCGGTTTGCCGGAGGATGCGGGAGACTCCGCTTGTTTACCGCCGCATCCCAATTGAAGCGCGAGTCCTGAGAGGAGTAGAAGCATCAAAGCATTCGTTTTCATAGGATGTCCTTTATCCTTTCGGAGTGCGGCAGCTTGCTGCCGCTTTCGGGTTTCCCGTTTCCCGTTGAGAGCCTGTATTTAAAAACGGGAAACCGGAAACGCGTAAACGCTAAAGCAGCAGCTGGTTTGCCGCACTCCAAAGGAATGCTATTGCATTGTCATTGCCGGCGATGTCGGACTTAAGATGCCGGCGGCATATTCAATCTGTGCGAAACTAAGTCGTTGTCTATACAGTGCCTCTGCCAGATTTGTCTGCGCGCTGCTGCGCGCGGTTTCGGCCGAAAGCAGATCGGTCATAGTGGCCAGGCCCGCGTCATAGCGGTTTTTGAGTATTCGAAGCCCTTCTTCGCTCTGCGCCTGGGCCGCCTGGGCTGCGGCTACCTGTTGTTCGGCCGTGCGAAACCGGATGATCGCAGTGCGAATCTCCAGCGCCATTGCGGATTCGGCCGCGGATATCTGGCGGCGCTTCTGCTCGAGGCGCTGGCGGGCCGCGTCGGTTTGAGCCGCATCGGAGCCGCCGGCGAACAGATTCCAGCGCAGAGTGATTCCGGCCGCCCAATTGTTGCCGCCGTAGTCGCTCAGCGATGGATTGTCCATTTCCCATGTCGCGTAGCCTGCCACAACAGGCAGAAATTCCTTCTGCCTCAGGCGGACCGCACTCTCCGCCTGGTGCAATTCCGTTAAAAGGTTCTGATAGTCAGGACGGCGCTGTTTCTGTTCGGAAGCCAGCATTTCTTCGGACGGCAGGGAAATGGTTTTAGGTGCAAGGGGCGCCGTCTCTCCTATTTTTTGATGGAGAGGATTTCCCATCAGGCGGTTCAGTTGCGCCCACGCGCTTTCGAGCTGACCTTGCGCCTGTATTTCCTGCTGCTTTGCCGCTGAAAGATAGGTGCGGCTGCGGAGAAGATCGGCCTCTACCGTAAGACCGCTTTCCACTTTCGCTTTTGCCTGGCTCTCGATCGCCTGCGCGGAGCGGAGCGTTGCGCGTGCTGTTTCTCGAGCAACCTGTGCCAGCGATATCGCATGATAGCTGTCGAAAACGGCCAGCAGGACCTGGCGCGTATGCTCTTCGTGGGACTGATCGGCGATTTCGATGCCGAGACGGGCCTGATCGCGCCGTTCCCGCGTCCTGCCGAAATCCCAGAGCGTCTGCTGCGCCGTCACTCGAGTCTGGAGATTATCCGTCGCGTCCGGGGAGTTGAGCGCCGGCAGCGCAAAATTCTCTACGCCGAATTTCTGCTGCGTCAAGAGTGTTCCAAACACGAACACAGGATTGTTTCCGCCCAGATAGGATTGCTCGAAGTCAAGGCGGGGCAGATAGCCGGCCCGGGCAGCCGTGAATTCCAGCTGCGCCGCCTGCTGGCCCGGAGCGTCCACGGCAAGGTCCGGATTGCTTTCCAGCGCGCGGGCAACTGCTGCGGACAAGGTAAGAGATTCCTGGGCTGCCAGCGGAGTAGCGATCAGGACCAGGAAGAGTGTTAGAGTCCAATAGGTCCGACATTTTAAAGTACGCATGGTTTCACCATTGCAGGAGGTTCGAATTCTTCAAATGGAATCAAGAAGCCCTGGCGATAGCGATCACGGATGCCAGTTTGTCTCCCCGCTTCAACCGGCGGTACAGAACGGAGCTCATGATGGCGCAGGCCTTGCGGATTTCCGGATCGATCAGGCGATAGAATATCTGCCGTCCGTCGCGCCGGGATTCCGCGATGCCCCCGTGAATGAGCAGCGCCATATGTTTTGAGAGGTTCGCTTTCGAGATTCCCAGTTCCGCGATCAAGTCCGCTGCCGCGATTTCCCTGTCATCCAACCGGTTCACAATCGCCATCCGGAGCGGATTCGCGAGCGCCTTACAGATCTCGCATTGCATTTGAAATATCTTTTGCTGTAGCGCTTTGTCTTCAACTGACTGTTTCATAGTTAATAAGTTTCCTTACAAGGAAACATTCTAGGATTCTTCTTCAGTGTTGTCAATCGGGATTTTTGGGATTTTGGGAGAAGGCGGGCGCCAGCCACAGATTACACAAATCTCACAGATAGAAATATATGGCTAAGAATCAGTGAAATCCGTGCCGGCTGTTTGCCAGTAATGACAATTATGTATCTAGAATCGTTAAAAAATATGCATTAGTCGATCGCGATTATTACACTGGATGCCTTGATCACTGCATAAGCGTCTTTTCCAACGGCTAATTGCAGCTTCTCGGCAGATCCCTTGGTAATGATCGAAACAACCTCGACTCCCTCCATCAGCTCCAATACGACTTCGTCGTTCACGGAGCCGACGGTAATATGTTTGATTTTTCCCTTCAATACATTCCGGGCGCTTAATCTCATGATGTCCCCCATTGGATGGTTGAATAGCTAATTAATGATATCACATCCTAATCGTTAACTGCGAATCACTCGCTGGCGGTATTGTGACGCCCGGCTGGCCACCATGCCTGCTGATCAAAATCAGGATACCGAAATGCTCGAATGCGGGCCTGCGTCGCCGGCGCGATCAGAAATTCCTGAAAAGCTTTTGCACCATCCACGTTTATGCCTGCTATTTTCTTTGGATTAACAATAATCGACACCATAATCCGTTGCAGTATGGAGTCTCCGACGACCAGGGGCGTGAGATCGATCGGATCCTGGCGCTTAAGCCTCAGGAATGGTGGCAGTCCCCAAAGCACGTATGCGCCTTTCTGTGCAGCGTCCTGGGCGGCCTTTCTCCCCTTGGATTTGAGATCGAGATGCCAGCTTCCTTTCTCGTGAATGCCGGCGCTCGTCCATAGGATCTCCTCGAGATACTTCGCGCCCTCCCCATTGTTTACCACGAAAGGTGACTTGCTTTCAGCAATGCGCCGAAATGCCTCGGCTGCGTTGGTCAGTCCCCGGACATGCGCCGGATCCGACGGCGGCCCAAGCAATGCCATTTGGTTGGCAAAAACGGGATGCGGCCATAACCCAAGCCCTTCGGTGACAAAAGGTTCGGCACCTTCGTGCCCGTAATGTGAAATGACCAGATCGGCCTTACCTTCCCGGGCCACACTGTAGGGATTGTCGCCGGTATACACAATTTCGGCCTTAATGCCTGTTTGTTTCTGAAAATCCGGTAGCATCGGCTTGAGCACTTCATCCGGCACGTTGACCAATGCGAGACGAACAATGCCGCCCTGAGTGGGTGCCGGGGACTGGGCGAGAAGTGGCGCGCAAATCAATAAGAGCAAGAAGAACACAAGCAATTTGAATCTGAATTCCACGGTAACATCCTCCCAAATAAGTAACCGAAAGCGATAATAATAGACTTAATATACCTGGACTCAACATAAACGGACTGGGAAATCTGACGGCACTTCTCATATGAGGATAGAAATAAAAAAACATATCGCGATAGAACGGCAGGTAATGTTGTGTCGGAAAAGATTCCGGTCTGCCAGAGGACAGGTTTAATTACAGTCGCGTTTGGGTAAGCATGATTCGCTGCTTATCATCAGCGGTTGGGTAGTTTGCATGGATTTCCATGGAGGTCACCCCGCCAATAAAATGTTGAATTTAGCGACTATTTGTTAAAAATGGTTATAATTCATAATATTTTAGGAAAGGAAGAGGAATGAAAAGATTGATTTTGAGTTCTTTGTTATTAGTCGGTCTGCTATCGATCGCTCTATCCGCGCGTGAATCAGGGAAGGCGGGTACGACAAAAACTATCAAGGTGGCCGTTATTGGCGGCATGACGATGACTCCATTATGGGGCGAGTTACAGAAGCAATTCGAATCCGATACCGGGCTCAAAGTGGAGGTCGTCGCAACGGGAGAGAAACAGATCCTTTGCAATGCAATGAAGGAGGGGAAGGTCGATTTCCTTACGATGCACTCTAGTGACGCAACCACCAATCTGGTGGCCGACGGTTGGGCTCGCGATATCCGCCCGTGGGCAAAGAACGATTTGGTGATTGTAGGCCCTGTTGGCGATCCCGCAGGCATCTCGGGCATGAAAAACGGCTCAGATGCGGTTAAGAAAATTGCCCAATCGCAGGCGAACTGGCTTGATTTTCAATCCAATGGCCCTAGAGAAACGGCACACACGCTGTTTTCGAATGCCAAGGTAAACATGATAGGGCCATGGGTTCTTAAATATGAGAACACGAGTACAATCGACATCTTGCATTATATAGCAAGCAAGAATGCGTACATGATTGCGGGCCGGATTCCAATCGTCTTCAAGAAATGGGCGCCGGATCCTGGAGTAAAGATCATGGTCGAAGGCGACCCCAATATGCGCCGGCCATACATGGAAATGATCGCGAATCCCGAAAGGTTCCCCGATGCCAATATTGAAGGCGCGAAAAGATTGTCCGATTTTCTTGTATCCGACAAGGTGCAGAAATTCCTCGCCACCTACGATGGCGGCGTCGGTGATGGGATTCCCATTTTCATTCCAATCAGGAATCCAGGCCAAAAGTAAAAGATCCACAATGGAAATAAATGGCTAAGAATCAGCGAAATCGGTGCAATCTGGCCTTATTTTACGGCAAAGACCAGGAAATACTGGTACGGCAAAAAGTCGTGGTCTTTAGCCAGCTTGAATCCGCCGGCCTCCATTTCAGCGATGACCTCTTTCTTGGCCCTTTTCATTTCGGGCGGCGGACCAACCGGCAATTGCTTCTTTTTATAATCAAGAATGATTACCTGGCCTCCGGGTTTCAGCATTTTCTTCATCAGGGCCATGTAGCGGGTTCGGTTCTGGACATGGTGCCAGGTGTTGCAAATAAAAAAGCGATTGATCGATGCGTCCGCGAGGAACGGATCATCCGGAGCCGAAAGGATGGTCGTGACGTTTTTGATTTTCTTGTCGCGGATAGTCCGATTCATGAACAAAATCATGTCTGAATTGATATCGACAGCGTACACGCGGCCGGTGTCGCCCACTTTGCGGGCAAGCCTGAAGCTGAAGTATCCCGATCCCGCGCCGATATCGGCCAGTGTTTCGCCCGGTTTGAGATCGAGCGCCGCGATGACCTCGTCGGGTTTCTGTTCCGCGTCCCGCTGGGGATTTTCCAGCATGGCAATGTAAGCCTTCGGATCCTGGTGCATTTTTTCAATTTGTTCTTTCGTTCCCTGGCCGGAAGAATCCTGAGCGGCAAAGGACAGGAAAAGAATGGATGCCGCAAATAGTGCGTATAAGTTTTTCATGAGTCTGTTTTCCTCCTGTAATGGCAAGAATACTACTTGCTCTTTTGATTTTTCAATGCGCCGAAAATGGCCAGCTTTTCGCCGGCAACAAATTGATCGCGGACTTTTTCCCATTCAAAATCACGCGTGCCCTTCGGCAGCGGATTGACTCTGATTGCGATAATAGAAAATGAACTCCTGCCGCCATTGTGGTCGTAGGCTGCATTGAAACGGTGTTCCGGTGCCGCTTTGTCCTGACAGGATTTTTCTGCGTACTGCGGCAGATCCGGCGGAGATATGTGTACTGAGGCACAACCAGGCGGAGCGGGCCCGTCCCTTTTATTTTGCCGGTTTCGGAGTCCATCCGGGCGGTTTCTATCTTCTGGCCGTTCTCCTCGAAGGCAAGCATGATGCGAATATTTGGCAAAGCTTTCTTCGCATCCAGTCCGGGCGCATTGTAATTTACCCATCCGCACGGATTAGCCTCTGTTTTGCCCAATCCCAGGACGGGTGCCGCCTGCGGCCATGACGTTTTCAACTCCTCGATGGAAAATGCACCTTCAAACCGTCGAGAGAAATGAAATCCACGCTCTCCGCTTCATCGGAGATGCCCGCGGCCTTAAGCATCTCATATACCCCATTCCCGCGATATTGGTTATAAAAATCCCCTGCCTTGTTATGCGATGTATTCAGAAAAACAGTTGCGCTGACGATGGGGGATAGTTTTCTGATTTCTGAGGAGGTATAGACTCTAAAAGGCGCTATGGGCGCGGATGGGTTGCTGGCGGGTTCGCCCGGATTTGTTCCTTTGACAAACTCCGAGTCGTTTGAATAACCGTCGCCATCGGAATCCTTGGCTGCAAGAGTTTTCACCGCCTCAACGCCGCGGCCGGCAGCCAGGTAATCAGTCGCATAGCGGTTCAACGTCTCTCTAATGTCTCGTTTCTTCTGGACGTAAACCGCATGGCAATAGCCGCAGCTATTCTCATGGCGTGTCCCTCTCTGTTTCTCAACGTCGGGAACTTCGCCACTCTTGTGGCACGTAGCACAAGAATCGACAGCCGAGTTCTTCAAGGCCGGATATGCAGAAAGGATGGCATTCACGTCCGCGTCGTTGGCGTGTCCTTTATATGCCGAATAGGCTGTTGCTATTAAAGCCAAAGCCGTTGCCAAAAACATCGCGATCTTGGCTGTTTTTCGACTTATCAACATTTTAGACCCTCCTCATGCTCCCGCTAAAAATTTGTTCTGTCCAGTCTTTATGTGTATCTGAAAAAAGTTACTATAAATAACAAAAATTAACTAGATATCAACAAAACTCCGTGCTAATTTTATTTTCTCTAGCCATTGGAGAAGCGGAGGGTCGGCAGAGAATAAAATCTCTGGGCGACTCCGACCCTCTGCTGTTTTTTGCAAAGAAGATTCCGGTGTCTTACTTCTCCAATCAGAATTTGTCTGATATGTGCCGTTTTTCCCACTCCGGCTGCCGGTTCATTTCTATTTAAATTGGTGAATGACGCCAAGGCACCCCTGGTTGTACAGGTTGCGGGCGAAACATTCGATGCATATGTCCGCGCCGAATATCATATGCACAAACATGCTATGGTTGCCTACGGCAACGCTCCTGCCGGAGAAATCCATCCCCAGCGTGTGTTCTGGGACCTTTAGAAAGTATCCGGAAAAGGGAAGTCCTTTTTTGGCATCATTTTCATCGTGATATTGGTATCCGCTCGGGTAGGCAAACACCTGGTGGGACCCGGTAGTTAAAGTCAGGTATTGTGCATCACCGGGCTCATAGTAATACCAATCTACGCTGTTTATGCACGGCATGTTTGGCATCAGGAAGTCTCTAACGCCCACTCCTTCGATGATGATCAATGCAATCCGTGTGTTTTTCAGATTTACATCGATCATGGCCCGCACTTCTGTAAGCGTTTTGGCTTCTCCCAGAGAAGTGGACAGCGGGATTACATAGCTTGATCCGGTATCCTCAAAGCTTTGCGCAGAGGCGTCCCCGTGGTTACAAATGTCCATCCTTCGCGGGCCAACAGGAGGTGTTCCGGAATGCGTTCCGGCTGGTATTCCGTCCCCGGAAAAAGGCGGATCCACTCCTCTCGAGTTGCCACTCTCTCGGTTGCGGGATGCGACGTTACATAGTCGAGATCTCGCCGGCTTGCACGATGCAATCCCGCATATCGTGCGGACCAGTGGCTTGAGATCGCAATGCCGTCCATCTTGCTCAGATCAATTTCGCCTTCCAGTTCGACCATGTCGCCCGAGCCGATTATAACGGGCGTATATCCTGATTTTTCGACGAAACGCCGGACCTCCTGAAAGACGTCCTCGATCATTTTGTCTCGCTGATTTTCCGACATTGGCGTATAGCGGCCCGCAAAGAACTGATGCGCATAAAATATGCAAGCCAGCTGCGGTTCGTATGCTTCGATCAAATCCAGTGCTGTATCCGTAACCCATTGGTTGCTTTGAATGTCCACATCTCCCGGATATGGATGTTTTTTGAGGATGCCGCGCACCATCAGGGTCTGCGGACTTTCATCCTGAACCTTTTTCCCGGTCTGCAGGTCCAGCACATTCTGCCACTCTCTTGCATCCACGATCGCTATGCTCATACAAACACCGCGCTTTCACTGGCAGGAGGAATATAACTGCCGTGGATCCTGATTGTGTGTCCACAGCCAGGGCATTGATTGCCGATGCAGCGGAAATCATCGAGTTTGTCGCCGCCGCACCCGAGGCTGAAACGCTCAATCACTTCCATTCCGCATCCCGGGCAATTGGTATTAACCCATTCGGAGCCCACAAAATTGTGAAAATAGACAAAATTCAGCTTCTTGCGAGCGGATTCAGCCGCCCGGCTGATCTTTTCGATGCTGGGATACTCCGCGCCACTCATCTCATATTCAGGAAGCAAGCGAAAGATATGCCAGGGGATATCCCGGCTGATATCCGCCAGAAACTCCGCAATGGAATCCAATTCGCAATCGTTGACGCCCTGGATTACGGGGGTGGTAACCTCCACGTGCCGGATTGCGGCAATCCTGCGAATATTGCGCAGTATGGGATCCATGCTTTTGACACCGATGTACTCTCTGTAGAAATCAGAAGTGAATCCCTTTAGACCGATGTTGATAAAGTTAAAAATCGATGCCAGCGTTTCCGTCGATTGCTCGGTGCCGTAGGCGTTGCTAAGACAACCCATTGGCAATCCCGCCTTGTCGCAGCATTCCTTCAGCTGCAGCAGTGTCGGCAGCGAAACGGTTGGCTCGTTCACGTTGAAAACAATATTGTGGCAGTTGAGTTTCTGCGCCATGTCTGCCAGATCCTCGGGCGTCATATTGTAGGTGTTCTCCCCCAGGTCAGCCGGATCCTTGCAAGCGATATAGGAATTCGAACAATAGCGGCACTTGAAGTTGCAGCTGCTTGTTCCTATTGTCAGCGATCTGCTGCCCGGATAGGCATGATAAAAGGGCATTGCTTCAACGCGCGATACGGAATAGGACCAGCGGTTTGGGAACCGCGCCTTAATCTCGCCGTGATCCTCATAATACATCCGGCATACGCCGTATGACCGTGCGCTTAGTTCACAACACCATTCGCAGTAAGAGCATTGCATTTATTTACCTCGGTGTAGTCGATGGCCGGGGTGTGACGACCCGAAATCCCTGGACGGTTTGATCTATCTGGATATTCTCCCCCAGGACATGCCGCAGGATATCGTTGTCCATGATCTCGTCCGTAGGCCCCTGGGCGATGACGCATCCCTCTTTCAGCATCACGACCTGATCGCAATAGTGAAGCGTGAGATTGGGATCATGCAAGGAGATCAGCGCGGTAACTCCACGCTTCTTCACCATATCGCGCATCAATCCCATCATGCGGTGCTGGTTCGAAAAATCAAGATGCGAATTCGGTTCATCCAGAAGCATGATCGGCGCATTCTGAAATAGCGCACGTGCGAGCATCACTAGCTGCCGTTCTCCCCCGGAGAGCTGGTTGAAGGGGCGATTGGCCAGAGGAAGAATTCCCACTTCGTCCAGGACTTCCATGGCCTTTTGCACTTCTTTACTGCCCGGGGCCGACCATGCATGGATCCGGGCAGCGGAACCCATCAGGATCATTTCCAGGCAGGAGAAAGAGAAAGCCGCCTGAGTTCCTTGCGGGACCAGGCTAATCAAGCGGGCAATCTCGATTCTGGAAAGGCTGTGTACCGGCCGGCCATCGGCAATCACTCTGCCCTGAATCGGTTTGAGGATTGCGTTTATGCAGCGCAGCACGGTGGTCTTGCCGCTTCCGTTGCGTCCCATTA
This sequence comes from uncultured Acidobacteriota bacterium, assembly GCA_963761825.1. GTDB lineage: Bacteria > Acidobacteriota > UBA6911 > UBA6911 > UBA6911 > UBA6911. The sequence continues at coordinate 477,426 of CAVXIH010000009.1, read as the reverse complement.
GGGCGCAGATATTGCCTCGCTCGACCTTCAGGCTCACTTCCTTCAGAACCGGAACATTGTCATATCCGGCGCTGATGTTCTCAACTGCCAAGCTCACCGGAAGCTCCCATGCTCTTTTTGCTTATTACCAGATAACCCAGAAAAGGGGCCCCAACCACGGAGGTTACAATGCTGATGGGGATTTCCGAAGCCAGAACCGTGCGGGCGACGGTGTCCATCAACAGCAGAAAAGTCCCGCCCAGAAAGGCAGTGACCGGAATCATCTTCTTGTGATCCGCCCCAGCTAGATAGCGCCCGATATGCGGCACTATCAGCCCGACCCATGCAATGGTTCCAACTGCGGCGACGGATGCCGCCACCATCAGCGTGCAGACGACGACGTAAAAAAATCGCCAGCGAAAAACATCGATTCCCATCGATAGTGCGTGTTCCTCATGCTGTGTCATGAGGTTCAGCCGCCAGCTGAAGACTATCATCAGGATGGAGCCAATCACCACAACCGGCAAAGTGGTTTCAACCTTGTCCCAGGAAGCCGTGTGGAAGCTGCCCATGATCCAGAAGATAATCTGCGCCAGCTGGTCATACGGATTGGCGACGTACATAAGAATGGAAAGGCCGGCCTGGAAAAAGGCCGAGACTACAATGCCGGAAATCACCAATACCGACGCGCTTTTATCCCAACTGCGCGAGGACAGCAGATAGGCCAACGATACGGCAATAAGCCCGAAGATGAAGGCATTGCTCTGTATGGCCAGTGTCACGCCGGCAAAAAACATAATGGCCAGCGCGGCACCGAAACTCGCCCCGGCCGTAACGCCGAGGATTTCCGGCGCCGCCAGCGGATTGCGAAACAAGGCCTGGAATACGGCGCCGGAGATGGAAATCCCGCATCCTACGGCAAAACTCATGATGATTCTCGGCAGACGCACATTCCAGAAAATCAGAAGGATGTCCTGGCTGGGCGGTTCCAGTACACCTTTGATTCCCAGACTTGAAAAGAGAATTTGCCCGATACCCCTGAGGCCTATCGGATAGCGGCCAATGCAAAGCGAAAGGAAAAGGCTAAACAAAAAGAAAACGAACAGCAGGAATTTGCCAAACTTCTTCATTCAGTCATTCCAATATATTCCAGATTCGAGATTCGAGATTAATATCGAATCTGAAATCAAAGCTTTCCACCCATCGACGTGAAGGTATGCCCTATGTACTTGGCGTAGTGTTCGTCGGCGATTTTAAGGATATCCACGTCGGCGAACCGTTCAGGGTAGAGTGTCTTGGCCGTCCAGACCACTCCCAGAACGCATTGCGGGGCAGGGTAGTCCCACCAGCCGATATTGGATGGGAAAACGTAGACTCTCCGGTTCTTGACCGCTTTGATGGCCTTGAACTGGGAATTGCCAAGCACTTCCTGCAGGCCATAGGTTGCGAGCGAGGATCCGATAAAGATGACATCCGGATTCCATGCGGCCAACTGTTCGGGCGAGACATCGCTCCAGAAGCCCTTCAATGAATCACCGACGTTGATGCCTCCCGCCTGCTCGAGCATCTGGTTCTGAAGCATCTCGCCTGTTGCTATGGTATACACGCTCTTGGGGCCGGAGAAAGCGACCCGCAAGCGCTTTTCCGCGGGGAGGCTTTCGATTCGCTGCTGAACGAGCGCAAGCAGGCGTTTGCAGTCCTCGATGTATTCCTCGCCCCTCTTTTCGCAATCGAGAACCTTTGCCACCAGTCGGACCGCTTTGAAGCTCTCCTCGATGGTTTCGCCTCTGACAGCGATGACTTTGATGCCCGCATTTTCCAATTGCTGCATTTCAGATTTATTGAAAGAGGCATAAACAAAAGCGCATTGCGGCCTGAGGGCAATCAGAGTCTCGTAATTGATGGCGTGGCTATCTTCTGTTTTGGGCATGGCGGCAAATTCCGCATCTACCGCCGCCAAGGCTTTGGATTCTTTCCCATACAGACTCTGTTCGACGAGCCTTCCGCGTTGTCCCAGTGCATAGAGGATCCTTCCTCCGAAATGATGGAGAGCGGAGATGCGCGTCATGTGTCTTGGAACGGTAACAGTTCGGCCCAGCTGATCGATGACGGTAATGACTGCATTTCCCTGGGACGCCCGATAATTGCATCCGCCGAGCACAATCAGAAGAAGTATGCATGCGGCACAGTTGAATCTTGCTTTCATGGGTTTCACAGAAAAAAACAGCCACGAATTATCACGATTACTGCAAAGGAATTCGTGGAATTCGTGGCTGCTTTGTCGGTTAGAGGACAGCCTAAAACTTATAACGCAAGTTAACGTACCAGTTCCGGCCGGGCTCGGGGTAGCCGGGAGTGTAAAAGTAGTATCTATCGAAAAGATTCTTGATGCCCGCCTGCGCGCTTAAGCCGGCATGGATAGGAACAACCGTCCCGAGATCCACGGTTCCATATGCGACATCAAATGGCAGGTTGCCGGGAGGTGTTCTGTAGGTGGTATCCTGCATGCTGATGCCGCTTTCATACCGGGCACCGACGATGGCCAGTATTTCATGAGGCAATCGAACGGTTGCGTTAGCGACGACCTTATCCATGGGATACGTCGGCAGTATCTGGACCGTCGAAAGAACCTTGCTGACGTCGATATTGTCCCCGAAATTATACTCCAAGGTACGGTAGAGGTAACTGTACTGAACGTCCAGAGTGAGACGCGAGGTTGGTGTGCTGCGGACGCTGATTTCAATGCCTCGATGGGATTCATTGGCGATGTTTACATTCTGGCTGCAATATCCCGCGGTTGTACCGGTGTTGGAGCAGAGAGGATCGCTTTCGTCCTCCGGGGTCCACAACATAGACGGAGTTGATCGCATTGCGCAGACGGTTGAAAAAGTACTCAAACTGCGCCACGGTTTTGCCCGGGAATGCGTGTGAATAGCCGATGTTGAGGGCGGTGTTATGCTCTGGCTTCAGGTCCGGATTGGGAATTCCCTCTTCCGAGACTGGCTGTATAGGATTCCTTGAGCAGAGGGAAGCGGCCCCGGTCGGCAAATGTGACAAAGAGAGTATCCAAAGGCGTCAGCAGATAGGACAGTGACGCCTGCGGATTGAAATTCCATACGTGGGCCATACAACCCGAGAATGAAGTATTGGTTGGATCGGATTCGCAGGTAATGGGTACTGGAGCGGTTTCTGCTTCTGTTGAGTTTCTGCGCCTGCTTCCCATCCAGATAGTCCGCGCTGAACCCGAGCGTTGCCGTCATCTTGGATGAAATCGTGATCACATCCTGAAATCCCATGGAATACGTCTGCATGCGGGTGAGTTGTGGTGGGCGTAATGTATGGATTGGGGGACTTTGCCGGGTATTCCAGTGTTTCCTTGTGGTTGTCGTCCCTGAAATAAAAGGAAGCGCTGATTGTGTTTCGGGGCAATATCCTGGTTAGAAATTCCACGGACCCGCCGGCGCTGTGATCGTCGTATTTGCTGCTGTTGGACGTGGCCAAATTCATCGTCGAGTAGGTCTCATTATCATAAAAGTTCATGGCGTTTTTGAATTGATCGTAATACGCACGAAATTTTATGGAATTTGACTCGCCCAATCCCGTGTTGGTGATCAGGTAGTAGCCGGTTTTGTTCCAATAGGGCCACCTGCGGTAGGAAAATCTATTGAAGGTAGCTCCGGAATTCGGGCCGGCATAGAGTGGAACGCCCTTTTCAGCTTTCTGGTTGTCATAGCTGAACACATATTGATCCTGGCCCCGGGGAGTCCAGGCAAATCGGCCGGAATATTTCGCATCTTGGGTATCCGAGTTCTTGCGCTCATAATTCGGCTGGAAATTGTTCACCGGGAAATTTCCGGATATCGGGACGAAGTTAGCCTGAAGCCAGTCGAATGAACCCTGGAAATAGAACTTATCCCAGTGGGAACCGATATTAAACGAGGACAGCAGCATATCCCCCGACCCAGTTCCTATCAGCATATCCGTCTGGATTTTCTTTTCCGGCTGCCTTGTGACCAGGTTGATGGATCCGCCCATGGCGTTGGGGCCGAGCATGGGAGAAGAAAAGCCCTTGGCCACCTGCACTTCAGCGATATTGCCTGAGAGGAGACGATTGAAATCGATCGTGCCGTCGTAGGGCATGGAGACCGGAATGCCGTCGATATACAGAGGCACCTGGCCCTTCGATGAGAATCCGCGCAATCGTATCGAAGCTTCGTTTCTTCCGATTGACAGCGTGGTCAATCGCCAATCCGGGCAAATAGTCCAGGGCTGCGGCTGCATTCACGGCTTCCCGGTTGATGACCTCACTGCGGTCGAAGCTGTCGGAGACGGGAGATAAAGGCGATGATTCTGCCGTCACGCTGATTGTGGTAACGCCAAGGTCGAACGGACGGCTCGACTCCTCCTTCAATATGGTGTCCACAATCTGGCGCAATATGGAAACCTGGTTGCGAATTTCATCGGCACCCCAAGGCTGGGCTGGGGCCGACTTCAACTCAATCTTGGAATCCGGGTGCATCTTCAGCCAGAATTCGAGATTGGTGCGAATATTTTCAACCGCGTCCCGACTCGCATTCAATTCGTCGGCTGGAGGCACTCTGAAGATAATTCAGATCAGATCGCCATTGGAGTATTTGTTTGGTTTGCGCCTGCAATGCCACGCTTCCCACAAACACGGCAAGTAAAATAAAGGCAGGCAATGCTATGCGCGACAGTAATCTTCTTCTGAGATTCATATGTTCTTTCTCCCTTTATGTTAATATTAAACAAGAAATAACATTAAATAACAAATAATAACCTAATATCAACAATAATCATTTATTCATGAGTATTAGTGAAGCCGAAGGCAGGGCCTTTGGGGTGCAATGTAGGAAAATAAGGAAGAAGGTCTTTCTTCTAAATGGTCGGTGGCTTAGATCAATCAAATAGAGCCAATCGTCCCGGAGCCACTCGGATAGAGGCAGGCTGATCCGTGAAATCCGTATAATCGGGGGTCGATTTTGGGCTATGCGCTATTTTTTCGGCACGCCTCTGCCGAAAATCACGAGCTTCTTCTCGGCAACGAGCGGCCAGCCGTTTTTCCAATCGTATTCTTCAAAGCCTGCCGGCATCGGATTAATCCGAATGACTGTGGTGCCTCGAACGCAAGATCCTGCATTGTGATCCAGCGCCTTGTCGAAATCCCAGCCGTCCCCAAAGGTTTTCGATTTTACCGATCTGTCAGGACGGCCCGGCCTGGAGGCATCTCCGGCCATGCTTCTCTGGGGCTTTACCAGGCGATACGGGCCCTTCCCCGGCCAGCCGTCCGGTCCCTTTCTCATATTGTGCCGTGTCGAGAGGTTTTCCTTCTCGCTCGAAGGCCAGCAAAAGCCAGGGAATCATGGGGATTTCTTTGCCGTCCAATATTCCCGAGGGTATCTTTTCGGGATAATGCACGAGCACCTTTTCCTTGTCCTGGATGGTCCCGGGAGCTGCGTAGAAATAGGGTTTCGGGAAAGGTCCGGTCACATCCTCGATCGAATAGTCGGTGTTATAGCCGTCCGGGGCAAAGACCGTGATGCCGGTAGCGCCTTTTAAATCGACGCGCGCCGCTTTCAGCACGTCCTGAACCTTGACTCCCGCATAGCTGGTATAGTCGTCAAATGGTTCTGACGTTGTGTTCATCAGCATGAACTGGCTATAAAGCGGAAGCTTCCGGATGTCGTTCCAATTAAGAGTAACAATCGGAGCCAATGGTTGCCCCGGCTGGCTGGCGCTGTCGCCGGGATATCGCAAACCGGCAATCTCTTGGGCAGTTGAATACCCGTCGCCGTCGGAATCCAGTTTGGCAATCGCGGCCAAAGCTTCAACAGTCCTGCCCTGCTGTTTATAGGCAAGCCCATAGGCATTCAAAGTATCTTCAAAGTTTTTGGGAACTCCGGTCTTGTATCTGGCGTTCGGGTACTGAAGGAGATGGCAGTAGCCGCAAGGACTGTACTCCCGTGCGGTGTCAGTCCCGGCTATACCGCTTCGATGACATGTCTGACAATCATCAAGCCGGGTACCGGCCGTCTTCGGATACTGAGTGACAAAGTTCTGAACGTCTTTGTCATTTGCATGCCCGACATATGCCCTGGATTGGACTTTCGACTGGGCAGCGTTTGCATAAATCATCCAGCCGAATCCCAATGCTGCAACTAATGTCGTGAGGATCACAAAATTTTTGCGCATATCCATCTCTCCCAATAAACTAGTGCTCAGAAAATAACGGACAATAAATAACAAATTATTACTATATAGCAACAGAAATAACATGATACAGTTCGGCCGCGGATATGGAAGCAGTTTGCTGCAAATGGATTTCTGCATGTTTGATTGTCGCTCGCAAGTCATCGACCGAGCATAGGAAAGGCTGTTCCAATGTGGGAAATATATGACGAATTGATCGCTGCTGTGCCGCCCGACATTAAGATAGGTGAGTGCCTGATAGGCTTACATTGGACGCTGATACGCTCGAGGGGGATGGGGATGTCCCTGACTCCATTCGGCGCTCCTCGAATGTATGGCCCTAAGGGAGCTTCCGTAGCTGCGGGCATCGGTGAGCGGATCGCGGGGATGCCTGTGCGCGAACTGGCGCAATATGTGAAATCCTGGAATCCCTATGAAGCCAGTCTGGGGTTGGCGGCCATAAACTCGGTTTTAATTCGCCGGAACAAGTGGCAACGCTGTATGGCCGGCCGTTGTCCACGCAAGGCCAGGTCAGTGCTTCGCATATTACGCTGAAATGGTGCGAGGCAAAAAAGTTGCGGTAGTCGGCCGCTTCCCGGACCTGGATGTGCTGAGCGGAGTCTGCCGGCTCACGGTTCTTGAACGCAATCCTGGAGAGGATGACCTGCCGGATCCAGCCTGCGAATACGTCCTGCCGGAGCAGGATTACGTTTTCATCACCGCTACCACTATCATCAACAAGACAATGCCGAGGCTCCTTGAATTAAGCCGCAATGCCTCCGTGTTTCTTGTCGGCCCCAGCACACCCTTCGCACCTTTGCTGTTCAACCATGGAATCGATACTCTGGCGGGCACTGTCGTTATCGACCCGGAATCCGTGTGGCAGGCGGCGCAGGAAGGCGCAGCCAGGAGCGTGTTTGATCACGGGGCCCAGATGGTTAAGGTGAGTAAGAAGGATTGGGCGGAGGCAAGGATCAAAGGATTAAAGGATTAAAGGGGTAAAGGGATAGAGGGGTAAAGGGGATTGAGGCATAACGCATTTGTTTGCCCCTTTTTTCCCTCTGATCCTTTAATCCTTTGATCCTTTAATCCTAAAAAGGGGAGAAGTTACGTTGAAAAGCGCAATAGCGAGAATCCTGACGGTGGCCGGCATAGCCGGTTTTATGGTGCTGGCATCCGTGACGTATCAAAGCCACAGGGTGTTTGGGCAGGGGAAGACAAGAACTTTTACGGACATGTTAGGTCGGAAGCTTGTGGTGCCGGAGCCGTTGACTCGGGTGGCGCTTCTAGGAGGGCCCACCGGACAGGTCGCCTATATTTTGGGAGCGCGCAGCCAGCTTTGCGCAGTTACGAAATCTCTGAAGTCGTCGGAATTGATCCGCATGATGGATCCGACGATCAAGGATCTTGTCGCGCCCAGGAGCACCAGTGGACAGATCAACGTCGAGGAACTGATCGTCGCGGACCCGCAGTTGGTCATCGCCGGGGATCTGGATGGATCCATTGTCGAGAAGAAGACACGGATCCCGGTTGCTTATTTAAAGAGCACGATGAATCAGAGCTACGATCTGTTGAAAGAAGAGATACGATTTTATGGCAGAGCATTCCATAAGGAGGCCCGCGCCGAGAGTTATATCCAATACCTTCAGAAGACTGTCGATCTGGTGCAGTCACGGACCAAAGATATTCCCCAAAATAAGCGGAAGGTTGTTTTCAACGGGTACAGCTCCAATCACCTTGTCACTCTCGGCGGCGACACATTCATGCAGCGGCAGATAGAACTGGCCGGGTGCAGAAATGCAGCGGAAAGGATCCTCACTTCGGGAACGAGAGAGGGAGGCTTGCATACGGGGCTGGCCGAAGTATCCATGGAAAAGGTTCTGGAGTGGAATCCCGATATGCTGGTCATTGATTTCGGGTCGCCGGCAGAGGTATACGACAGTCCAAAATGGAAGAGCATAAATGCGGTAAAAAACAAAAAGATTTTCAAACAGCCGATCGGAATATTTATCTGGGACCGGCCTACCGCAGAATCCGCAGTCCTGCATCCGCTCTGGCTTGCCAAAATGGCGTATCCCGAACGTTTTGCCGATGTCAACCTGGCGCAGGAAATCAAAAGATTCTACCGCGAGATTATGTCTTTCAATCTTACTGATGAGCATGCCGAAGCGATCCTGGCGGCGAAATATACTCTCTCGTTTTCAGGGCAAGGTCCCGGGAAATGAGTTCAGGCCGCGGCACACAAAAGATGGCAGAACAAGTGGACCCCCGTCATTCCGATGGCGCAGTCAATCCTATGAAACTGCAGGTCATTTTGGTGTTGCTCCTGATCGCCGTCTCCATCCTTTCTTTGGTGTCGGGCCAGATGAGCATCCGGCCGGGCACGATTATTAAAATCCTCGCATCCCATGTGTTCCACGTGCAGCCCAGCTGGCCGGAAACGCTGGAATCGGTTGTTATGGACGTCCGGCTGCCTCGCTTGCTGGCGGGTCTTTTGATCGGCGCGGGGCTCTCAATTTCCGGCGCCTCTTTTCAGGGATTGTTCCGGAATCCGCTGGTGTCTCCTCATATTTTGGGTGTCTCCGCAGGCGCCGGTTTCGGCGCTGCCCTGGGGATTTTGTTTTTCGGCAACATCTTTATGGTGCAGCTGCTTTCGTTTTTGTTCGGCCTGATCAGCGTGTGGATGACGTATGCCTTGAGCCGGACCTATCGGAGCACTCCTGTCCTGATGCTGGTTTTGGCAGGCATTATCGTGGGTGCGCTCTTTTCTGCAGCCACGTCGCTTCTGAAATACCTCGCCGATCCGGTGAACCAGATGCCTTCCATCGTGTTCTGGTTGCTGGGATCGCTCAATAATGTTTCGAACAAAGATATTGCGATTGTCGGACCGATCATTCTGGCAGGCACTATCGTTCTTTTGTTGATCCGCTGGCGCATTAATCTGCTGACCATGGGGGAAGAGGATGCGCGTTCCCTGGGTGTGGATACCGGGAAAATCCGCGGCATAATAATCGTCAGCGCGACATTCATATCCGCCGCAGCAGTCTGCATCAGCGGCATTATCGGTTGGGTCGGTTTGGTCATACCTCATATAGGGCGAATGTTGGTCGGCGCAGATAATAAACACCTGTTGCCGGCCGCAACTTTGATCGGCGCGATTTACCTTGTATCGGTGGATACTATTGCAAGAGCTTCCATGGAAACGGAAATTCCGATCGGAATCCTTACCGCGATGGTTGGCGCTCCCGTATTTGCGTATCTGCTGCGGAAAAACAGGCCAGGCTGGTAACCAATGACTCCTCGTATCCAGGCCGAAGATATTGCTTTTAGTTATAGCCCTGAAATGGCCAGGGCCGTATTCCGCAATGTTTCCCTTACGGTTCGAACAGGAGATGTGTTTTGTTTGCTGGGCCCGAATGGCATAGGGAAGTCGACGTTGCTCAAATGCCTGAGCGGTATCCTGCGCATTCAACAGGGCCGCATATTTCTGAATGGACGGGACCTCTCTGAATTCAAATTACCCGACGTAGCCAAACATATCGGATATGTGCCTCAGGGATTGACGTCCGCTTTTCCGTTCCGCATCAAAGACATCATTGTCATGGGCCGTGCTCCGCACCTGAGCGTTCTGGCTTCTCCCTCGCGGGCGGATAGGGAAATCGCCTATAAAGCCATGGAGACTGTGGGCGTGGCTCATCTTGCCGACCGGCCCTGCAACGGCGTCAGTGGAGGAGAATGGCAGTTGACCCTGATTGCTCGCGCGCTGGTGCAGGAACCGCAAATTCTGCTGCTGGACGAGCCCACATCTCATCTGGATATGGGCAATCAGCTAAAGATCCTGCAGGTGATCCAGGACCTTGCGAACGACGGCATGACGATCGTGATGGCGTCGCACTTTCCTGATCATGCCTTCCTGGTGGCAAATGTTGTCGCGATTCTGAACGATGGCCAAATAGCCCACATGGGCGCGCCGGACGAAGTGATTACCGAAAAGAATTTGAAAGCGACCTATGGGGTGGACGTCCGGGTTGTTCAGTTGGAGGAGGGCGGTTTGCGCAAGGCGTGCTTCCCGGCATTGAGCAATTCTATTCGGAAGCAGAAATGATGCTCCGAGTCTTTGCGTTGAATCAAAGACTCGGAGCCCCGTAGCAGTACTAAAAACGATATCCAGTTTTGAAATACCAGGTCCGGCCGGCTTGTGTTATTTGTTGACGCCGTCGAGGATCCCGCATCCACCGCCCCCTGGCGCACCGTCAAACTGCGCTGACTCGAATAGATTCCGGATTCCAGATTCCGGGCAGAACTCGCACGCCGTTATCCGGAATCAGGAATTCAGAATCCGGAGTCTGAACATACATATCGGTATTATTCATGGATACATCCTACAAATATGTATAACGTGAGCTCTTCGCGCGGAATCCTCCTTTGCGTGGTTCTGCCGGCAACAATAAATTTTTTCGGGAATTTCAGGATGCATCGCATCGAGTGTGAAATTATTGGAGTAAACCGCAAGCCCCTGGCAATCTCAGGATAAATCCACAGTTTGCCGGCTCAGTCAGATTCCAGGAATCAGCGCCGGCCTGTTGCAGTTATGACAATTATGTAGCTAGTAATCATCAAAAAATACATAAAGGAATGCATTGACCGCCGCCCGAATTTAGCCTTTCGCTCCGCTGAATGCTAGTAAGTATTGTAAATATAACTACTTGCATTCGCCGCCTTCGCCCTACTTCCGGCTTTGGAATGGAGCGTGCATTAGAGACGTGTGGACCGCTCAACAGATGAGACCATTGGCTTGAAATTGGGAGGCTCCAGGATAAAGGAAAAAATAACCCGGCCGCACACCAAGGCAATGCGGTTGGGTGTCATTACATTTGAACCTTAGAAAGGCGGAGCAAAGCAGTGAAGAACTATAAAATATTTGCACCAGGACTCCTATTGATATCAATTTTGTTTGGCGGCCAGGCCATGGCGCAGTCAACGATCTTCAATATTCCAACAACGGATACCGTGGCGAAGGGCAAAGCCTATGCCGAATTCGACTTCCTGCCGCAGGTGCCCGGGTATGACGATGGTTCGCGGCTTTATGTGTATAACCCTCGCCTGGTGGTTGGCGCCCCCGGCAATTTGGAATTCGGTGTGAATTTCCCGACCTATAACCTGAGAAGTTCGGGCGATTCTGCGACCTTTGCGTACATACAGCCCAACGCAAAGTGGAAGTTCTATAGCAACGACAGTAACGGTATTGCTCTGGCTGCCGGCGGAATTTTGAATACGCCGCTCAACCGCCGGGAGGGCCAGGAAACCTGGGGCCTGCTGTATGGTTTGTTTAGCAAAAAGGTCAAAACCGGCAATTACGGACCGCGTTTTCATGCCGGCGTCTATGGCGTTGTGTCCTCAGACGAGGATCCGGTCTGGAATGAGCGCCGACACGTCGGTGCGGTTCTCGGGTACGAACAGCCGGTATCATCAAAAATCAGCATTGTGGCGGACTGGTTCAGTGGAAAGAATGCCGTAGGATATTTCACGCCCGGGATTTCGATCACTCTTCCGAAAAACGGGCTGCTGAACGCCGGCTACAGTATCGGCAACGACAGCTGGGAAAACAGCAATGCTACCAAGAATCGCTTAATAATGCTCTATTACGGCATTACCTTCTGACTCATTACCCGGCCAGCGTGCTAAAGCCGAAATAGAGGCGAAAAGCTCGTCGTCCTAAATGCAAAGAGCGCAGAGAAATAGATTCTATTTCTCTGCGCTCTTTGCCTTTAAAATGCCTGAAATCGCTTTGGGGGTTTCCCTCACGCCTTTTGTATTTTAACGATCAGCTGCCAGAGCTACTTGCACTTCTTATCTTCGTCCGACTGTTTTATTTCCTGGCCGTCTTCGAGATCGAATTCAAAATATTTGACGCCCCTGGATTTGTACATCACACAGAAGGCGCATTTCTGGCCGCTGGTCGTTTGCGCAAGGATAAAGAGCGTCGGGCTGTTTAAAAATTCTGCCGAGACGTCCATCTCTGCAGGCATTCCCGGATTCCAGATACTCCAAAGACCGTAGGAACTCCTGGTTGCCCCGAGATAGAAGCCGATCCCCTGCGACGCGGGCTTCTCGGTGCTTACCTTGATCCACCAGCCGTCCTTCTTCGCCGGCTGACTTGGCGCGCCAAACTGGGCGAAAGCACTGCCGGCAGATAGCATTAAAAGAACAAGTACAGCGATCAGTCTATAGCGCATTTAATACCTCCGTAATAGTCAGCAGTCGCGAGTCGTTAGTCGATAGTATTGAATCCCACTGCCGACTAGCGACTGGCGACTGCCGACACTGCCTTGCCACACAATCCTATGAGAAATACCGTCAGGCTAAAAGGGTCTGCGCACGAATCAGGCGATCCTGGACATGAACGCCATTCGGGCATTCGATGGCGCAGGCGGAACAATCGCTGCAACGCACATCCTGAACCTCTTTTGCCAGACCTCTGAAGCTCACCATTGCCTGGTGAAGATTTCCGCAGAAGTCGTGATACGCCAGGAAGCGCAACACATCCGTTACCGGCATGCCCTTTGGGCATTTTCCTTCGCATTCGTAACACATGCGGCAGTAATTCGGCCGGATCTGCTCGTTCATCACAAACAGCAGCTGCTCGTCTGCCGGCGTATAGGGTTCCGACATCGCCCGGAAATTCATCTCGAGTTCTGGAATTGTCTTCATGTGAGGAACCGTTGTTCCTATGCCGGGATTCGTCAGGACCCACTTGATGCCTGCGAGCGGCCCCTGTCCGGTCGACTTGGGCTTGCCGGAAAAATCGGCTATATTCAAGCCGCTTACCGCTACCACCACCTTCATCGCGATAACGCCGATGCCCGCTGCGCGAAGCTTGTCCACCGCATCGTTCCTGAGGCGTCCGCCGATCGGATAGCTGTAGGTCATTTGCATGACGTCGAATACTTTGGTGTTAATTATAAAATCGACCATCGCATACGGCTTGTGGCAGCTGAAACCAAGATAGCGCGCTTTGCCCGATTTCTTGGCGATCTGCATGGCCTCAAGCGCACCATCCGGAATCGACGCGGGTGTGTCCCTGGCGTGCAAATGCCAGATGTCGATATAATCGGTGCCAAGTTCCTTGAGGCTGGTGTCCAGATCCTTTAATATTTGCTCTTTTCTGTAGGAGGGAGACTTGGTGGCAATGATGATCTTGTCTCTCTTTCTCCCCTTAATGACGCCGGAGAAGATCTTTTCGCTGTCCTTGTAGTCCCGGGCCGTATCGAAGTAATTGATGCCCATATCCAGGGCCCGCGCGACAACATCGGTGTATGGAACATATCCAATACCGTAGCCGACGCCCGAGGGCTTGAGGTCTGTTTTGCCAAGAGTTCGATAGACAACTTTGGGAGGCTCTTGGAATGCTGACTCCAGGCTGTTCGAGGCAACAAGCCCGGCTGCGGGCAATGCCATTCCCGCTTGCAGAAACTGCCTTCGTGATGGATTAGAGCTCACAAATCCTCCTTGTTAAATGACTGTCCTGAGTCCGATATTTGGAATCCCGGCCGCTTACGTATTCCACCTTATAGCATATTTTGGAATCTCGGCAACGATAATAAGTTACCTTTAAACTGCTGCTGTAATATATTCATTATTGCATCCGTTCCTTCACGAACCAGAATCGGGATGAATTTTGAAAATGCGGTAATTTCAGAGAGCCTAATCAGGAGTCACCGGCCAGGAGATACCAAGAAATGAATCAACACAATGGATGGAAATCTGCTCTCATTTTAGCTGGCATGGTCATCGTTTCGACCGCAGGATATGCAGGTCTAGTCGTTGCCCAGGAAAAGAAGGAAATTCCCGACCATGCCAGTTTCCCGTCCTGTCAGGCCTGCCATGCCGAAAAGGACACCATGTGGGAAACTTCCAACCACGGCAAGGCCATTCGCCAGATAGCTAAAAACAACCCGGCGGCCACTGATTGTGCCGGGTGTCATTCATCTGCGAGGCCCGAAACAGCGCAACAAGATACAATGGCTGATATGGCGCAAAAGGAAAGTTTCCACAAGGTAGCCTGCTTGGCATGCCATGCCAGACAGAAAAGCTCCTATGACCACAGAGTGGTCGTGGATCCTGAAAAGCTATGCGATACATGCCATACCCAGAGAGCCGTATTTTGGGGAAAGGGCGCCAAGGGTATCGAGGACTCGAGGAATTTCCATTCCGGCGTGCCGTGCATTTCCTGCCACATGACCGAAGGGAATCACAGGATGAAAGTGCTCCGGCCCGATGATCCCGGTTTGACCGAGAAACGCCTGGACACCTGCACGGCCTGCCACAAGGACAATAACCGGGAAGCCCGTGTGCAACAGATACAGGAGTGGCAATCCACCTACGATGAAAACATGGCTCCTTTGCTGGCGGATGTGAAGGCTATTGAGGCGGCGCTGAAGAAAACCCCTGGCCTTTTAAATGCTTCTCTGAAATCCAAGTTTGATGATGTGAAGGCCAACCTGGCCCTCCTGGAAAAGGACGGATCCCGCGGCTTCCACAATTTCGTTTTTTCTTTGGAGATTACAGGGCTGGCTTCCGGCGACCTTAAAGAAATCAAGGCCGCCATCAAGTAAATATCTAGTTCCCACGGCTGTTTAGGAGTGCATGATCCTCGCCGGATCCTGCGATGCCGCAGAGGATCTCATGAGATCGCGAACCTTTTCGGCTCAGGCGTGCTATAAAGAGCCCAGCTTCAAAATACAGAACAGGTCTCGATTCGGTGGGCCAGAGAACAGAAACCAGGAGGGAATAGGATGAAGAAACAAATTCGTGGGGTGGCGGCCCTTGTGTTCGTAATCTTTGCCGCAATCGCATCTATGGACAGCATTGCTCTTCCGGCAATTGCCCAGGAGGATACCGTGAGCTTCGAAATATCGCACCATCATGTCGGGATCAGCGTGCCAAATGCCGAAGAATCGGCTGCCTGGTACAAGAAAATGTTCGGATTCGAGGTCGTGCTGCGGATGACACAGGATGGCGATACCAAGATGAATATTGTGCATATCAAACGCGGCAATTGTTATATCGAGTTGTTCCAGGTAGCGGGCGCCAAGCCGCTGCCGGAGTATCGCCGCGATCCAACCAAGGATTTGGGAGTTCATGGGCTTGTGCACATGGCCTTTCAGGTGCCCGATGTTCTTGCGGCGACCAAAGAGCTGAAGGCGAAGGGCGCGGAGATTGCCATGGGCCCGGTGGATACTCCCGGGGTGGCTTTTGCCTTCATCCGCGACAATTCCGGCAATACTTTCGAGTTGATCCAATATAAAAAACAATGCAGGTGTGAAATACGCTAATGGCGGGGAAGCCCTTGATATGTTTTGCAGGCCATGAAATACGCGTAATTCTGAACTCCAGTTATAAGGAGGGAGAAACGCATGCGCTGGCAAATGAGCAGGCAAAGCTCCAACATTGAAGACCGGCGGGGTATGAATGTGCCCCGAGCGGGAGGCATCGGTTGTCTTGGTCTTGTAGTTGTCCTTGTCATTGCCTATTTGACGGGCAGCAATCCTCTCGAACTTCTGCAACAAATGGGGACCGATACTTCTGTGCCTACCCAAGAGCGCTCTGCCGCTCCGGCGGGCAACGATGAAGGACGCCAATTTGTAGCCGCCGTTCTGGGAAGCACCGAAGATGCATGGACCCAGATTTTTGCCGCCGGCGGCCGGCAATACCAGCCTCCAAAACTGGTGCTTTTTGAGAATTCTGTGAGCTCGGCTTGCGGGTTTAACTCCGCTGCGGTTGGACCGTTTTACTGTCCCCCTGATCAGAAAGTCTATCTGGATCTTTCCTTTTTTCAGCAGCTCAGCCAGCGGTTCGGAGCATCCGGCGACTTTGCCCGGGCATACGTCATCGCTCACGAAGTAGGACATCATGTTCAGAACCTGTTGGGAATCTCCGATCAGATTGACAGTGCAAGGCGCCGGGCGAGCGAGAGGGAAGCGAACGCACTATCCGTCCTTCAGGAATTGCAGGCGGATTGTTTCGCAGGGGTGTGGGGGCATCATGCGAACAGGAAAGACCTTTTGGATCCGGGAGACGTGGAGGAAGGCCTCAATGCGGCGCAGGCCATCGGGGACGATCTTATTCAGAAGCGGTCTCAGGGATATGTGAATCGGGATTCTTTCACGCACGGCACTTCCGAGCAGAGGGCGCATTGGCTACGGCGAGGTCTTGAAACAGGGCGCGTGGATGCCTGCAATACCCTGGAATCAGGCGCGCAATAATCAAGGATTTGATGCGATCGCTCCCCCCGTTCTGCTATCATGCCGTTTTCCAATAAAATGAAAGGTGGTGCCTATGCGGAAGTCTTTAACACTTGTTGCCGCAGTTCTTATCGTTAGTGTGCTCGCGGGAGGTTCGGTCCGTGCGCAAAGCAAGGCCTGTGATCGGGCTTGCCTGGAAGGGTTCGTAGAAAAATATTTGGATGCGGCGATCGCGCATAATCCAAAATTGCTGCCGCTCGCGCAGGATGTGAAATTCACGGAGAACGGGCAACGCCTGGAAATTCCCGATGCGCATTGGAAGACCATGACCGGGAAAGGGAAGTACCGGCTGTTTGTCACCGATCCTGAAGCCGGGCAGGTTGCCTGCATCGCCACGATCCGCGAGGAGGGAGGGGCTTTCTCCCCGATTGCCCTGCGCTTGAAAGTCAAAAAGGGTCAAATCACCGAAATTGAGGCTTTAGTAACTCGTTCAACGACGCCGGCCGGACCTCCGTCAGGTGCCGGACGGAGCGGCGGCGCCGCCGCCCCGCCTGCGTTTCCAAGCGCCGCGGATTCCTATGAAAAAATGGGAGTGCCCCATCCTGTATATCTGGAGACAATCCCGCCCGCAGAGCGGATGTCCCGTAAAGACCTGATTCGAATCGCGAACATGTACTTTTCCGGCCTGGAGAAAAACGACGGCAAGGGGGAATACCCCTTCACCGATGATTGTGATCGCTTCGAGGGTGGAATGCAGAGCACCAACGCTCCGCTGCGTGAAGGACAAAAGAAGCCGGATCCCAAAACCGCAACTATGTATTCGGCGAACTGGAGCTGCAAAGAACAGTTCGAATCCGGACTGATGCACTTCGTGTGGCGCATTCGCGATCGCCGGTTTGTCGCGGTAGACCAGGAGCGGGGAATAGTATTCGCCTTTGCATTTTTCGATCATGCGCTCGGCAGCGACCGGACTTTCAAGACTCCGGATGGACGCACCGTAACGGGCGGTCCCACGGATCCATACTCCTGGGAACTCGCTGAGTTGTTTAAAGTCGAGAAGAACAAAATTCGCCGAATCGAGGCAATCATGACGCGCCCGCCGTACGGGATGAACTCCGGCTGGAGCAGCTGGAAAGACGGATTATCCAGCGCGGCGCGGGATGTGACAATGTCCGAGGCAAGTAAAAAACCATGGGGTCGGGGCTTCAGAGTTTGTCTCAAAACCTGCTCATTGAGCGGGCTTACAGCCCTTTTCTTATTTGTTGTTTCATTCCTAGGGCCTCGCCCTAGGCTGATATAGAACGCGCCTTCGGCGCTTAAACAGCTGTAAGATTAAAGGCTTAAAGCGTCGAAGGCGCGGTCTATATCAGCCTGGGGCGAAGCCCCAGGAAAAGGCTGCAAAAATGAAGGGCTGTAAGCCCGCTCAATGAGCAGGTTTTGAGACGACTGTAAGATTAGAGGCTTAAAGCGCCGAAGGCGCGGTCTATACCAGCCTGGGGCGAAGCCCCAGGAAAAGGTCGTAAAAGAAAATGAAGGGCTGTAAGCCCGCTCAATGTGAGTTTTGAGACAGCCTCTTCAGCCCCGAGGCTTCGGAGATGTCAGGCATGGTCGGAAAGTGTCGGGGCTGAAGCCGCGACCAACGTGTCATAGAGGGTGAAGCTACAACGTGCGGTTTATGAAATTGCATTAGCTTTGGAGGCGATATGAGAAAAGTGCCGCTAAGATTTCAAGAATTCAACAAAGAGAATCCCCGGATTGCCGAGGCCTATGAAAGCCTTGCTGAAGCATGCCGCAAGTCCGGCCCTCTGAGCGAAAGGGAGCAGTCCCTGGCCAAGCTCGGGATTGCCATCGGATCGGGGATGGAAGGATCCGTGCACTCCCAGGTTCGCAAAGGATTGGATGCCGGTCTGCGCCCTGATGAAATCCGGCATGCGTTTTTGCTTGCCCTGACGGCGATCGGATTCCCGCGCATGATGGCTGCCCTGACATGGGCGGAGGATATCCTTAACAAAGAAGAGGGCGGGAAAAAGTAATCCACTGGAGGAAGCAAAAATCATGGCGAAAATATTGCTAGAGCCAAAAGCTGGCCCGTTGCCGATACTGGGTTTCTATCCCACCATTATGATTGGCGTGGATGTTGATGATAAACCGGATTTCACTACAGTTGCATGGACGGGTGTAGCCGCAAGTGTTCCGCCATCCATCACCATCGCTCTTCAGCACCACCGGCATTCGCTGAAGGGCGTCCGCCGGCACATGGTGTTCTCGGTAAACATTCCGTCGGCCGATCTGGTCAAGGAAACCGACTATTGCGGCCTCGCTTCCGGTGCGCGCATCGACAAAGCTGCCGACTGCTGCTTCAGGGTGTTTTACGGCAAGGTGAAGCATGCGCCCTTCATTGAGCAGTGCCCGATCAATCACGCCTGCGAAGTTGTGCAGATCCTGAACCTGGGAAGTCACGAGCTTATCGTCGGCAAAATCGTGGAATCGCATGTATCGGAAGAATGCCTGACCGACGGCAGGCCGGATCCGGCCAAAGTCAATCCGATCCTGTTTGCCGGTTTCGGATATTACACAGTAGGACAGCCTATCGGAAACGCGTTTAACTGTGGCAAAGAGATAAATCCGAAGGCCAGGCTGGATACATTGGAAGAATTGAAGCGAATGAGTGAGAAGTAGCTTGACGAAGCCAGGAGCCAGAATTCAGAAGCCAGAATGCTTCGACCATTCTGAATTCTGACTTCTGAATTCTGAATTCTTGTTTTTCATTCAAATGCCGTCTCTATGCGGGGGAACTATGGCAAAAGAACTCACAGGACAGGTGGCGCTTATAACCGGAGGGGGGCGAGGCTTCGGCAAGGCGATCGCGCTCCGATTTGCTGCCGAAGGAGCCGCAGTGGCTGTTACCGCGCGCACGCAAACTGAGCTCGACCAGGCGGTATCGGAAATCCAGGCTGCCGGCGGCAGGGGATTTGCCGTCAGCGGAGATGTGACGCGCCCTGAGGATGTAGCGCATGTGATACGCGCGACGACAGAGCATTTTGGCCCGATTTCGTTGTTCGTGAACAACGCCGGAATACCCGGACCGTTTGCTCCGACCTGGGCTGCAGACCCTGCCGAGTGGTGGTTCGCTCAGGAGGTGCATACCCGGGCCTTTTTCATGTTCATACGAGAGCTTCTGCCGTCCATGATCGAACGCCGCGCCGGCCGCATCATCGCCGTCTCTGCGATCGCGTCGTACAGGGTAGATTTTGCGATGTCGGCCTACTGCGTAGGCAAAACAGCGCAGAATCGACTCGTCCAATTCGTGGCGGCTGAAGTCAAGGAATTCGGCGTCAGCGCATTCGCTATCGATCCGGGTTTTGTCATTACCGAACTGGCCGAAACGACCATGCGGGATCCGGGCGCACAACGATGGAAGGCCGACATGATTGAGCACTTGAAAGCACGCAAAGCGGATCCAAATTCAGCCATGGATCTGGAAAGGTGTGCGCAACGATGCGTGGATCTTGCTTCGGGCCGTTACGATGAACTGTCCGGCAGCTATTCGGAATTGAAGGACAGCCTGGATGACATGCTGCGCACAGCGCGCGCGGCGGCGCAATAAAACGTATCCTACGTCGATGGGAGATTCGTATGACAACAGACGAAGAAATTGCTGCATTGAAGGCTCAGGTTGCGGAACTGACGCGCCGCGCGGGCATCCTCGAAGATATTCAGGCCATCCGAACTCTCCATTTCAAATACGGCTACTACATGGATAAGTGGCTGTTTCCGGAGATCGTGGATTTGTTTGCAGAAGACGGCGAAATGTATTTCCTGAATGGCATCTTCAAGGGGAAGCAGGGAATCAGGCGGATGTTCGGCGATGGATTCGGTATTAGCGGTCCGACTTACGGCGTGCTGACGGATCACCTGCAGGTGCAGGACATTGTCGATGTGGCGCCCGATCGTAGGACAGCTAAAGGGCGCTTTCGTGTCTTCCTGATGGGCGGCATCCACGAGAGCAAGAAGGAAGCTTCGGGAATCCCAAGCCAGTTCTGGGAAGGCGGCGTGTATGAAAACCTCTACGTCCGGGAAGACGGCGTCTGGAAGATCAAGCGGATGAACTACAATCTTGCCTGGCAGGCGGAGTATGAGAAAGGCTGGGGGCACTCCGCCATGAAATTATTGATGGTTTCGCCCTTCACGAAGACTTTTCCAGAAGATCCGCGCGGCCCGGATGAACTAAAAACGGAACCGTTCCGGTTCTGGCCGGAATCGTATCTGGTGCCTTTCCACTACGCGCACCCGGTGACAGGGAAGTAGCTGCGGCCAGGAAACGTCGGTATCGGAATCGCTATCGGTATCGGAAATCGCAATCGGTTTTTGTTTTCGATTATTGAGAGAAAAACCGATTTCCGATAGCGATTCTCGATACCGATACCGATACCGATTCCGATACCGACGTTCATTGGTACAGAGCTATTATCGGAACAAATCGCGTCGCTATTTCACCGCAGCCTTCAAACCTTTGAGATCGCTTGAAGCCAAGGCCATAATTTCCAGAGCATAATCTAAATTATGAGCGCTCCGGGACCCGTCTCTTGTGAGGATCGAGAGATTGAACCGCAGATCGTCGAATTTCTTTTTCCGGTCGGCATTCAACAGATCGGGTTTCTCCTTCAAAGCGGCGCTGATTGAATTCACCCCGGCCTGAAGAACATCCATTTTTTCTTTGTATTCAGCCTGCCATGCCTGCAACTGTTCCGCCCGCGCTTTCCGGTTGTTGTCTTTATGGCAGGCGGTACACGTATCGACGCTCTTTTCCGACAGATTCGGATCATCCGGCCGGATTACTTTCATAAAATGGTTTCCTCCGGTCATATGGCAGGAGATGCAGGGAACCGCGGAGTGCACGCTCCTGGTGTCCTCAACGCCTCTGGCTCCATTGCCTTTGAGAAAATTTCCCTGCGTGTGACAGGCCGTGCAAATCTTTTCAGGATCCATCACCAGTCTGCGCGGATGATCAGTGCTGCGGGGACTATGGCAGGCCAGGCAGGATATTGTATGAAAGGTTTCTTTTTGAGTGCTATCCACCTTGTTGCCTTGAAGTTTGGCGGCAAAACCTTCTGCAGAGTGGCAGGCATAGCAATCGGCCGAAGCCATGTTGTTGTTTTTCACCACGCCGATCGCCTTGCTGTGGCCGGAAGCTTCCCACATGCTCTGTTTCTCTTCGTGACAGGGCTGGCAGGAGGTAAAGCTGGCATGGTCCGGTACGACTTTCTTTTCATCGGCCGGAGCAAAGGCGCAAATGCGCGGCAATCGCCGCCATGGCGGCGATTGCGAGAGTCAATCTTCCGCGTCCTCTTCTGCATCATCGATCCAGTCTCCTTGCGCTGCTGATCCGAAACCGGCCCAGCACTCTGTAATCCAGTGATAGTACTCAATCCTTTGCGATTAAATATAACAGATAATCCTGATTTCAATTCGGGTTAAGACATTCTGATTGCCGCAGCTCAAGAGTTGAGGTAAGGTGAGGCCATCATTGAATCCGGGAGCCTATGAGAATTCCTGGATAATGATTAACCGCAAAGCACAGGAGGTTTTGTGAGCCTCAATCCGTCAAGAAGACAATTCCTACAAGCGGGACTGGCACTGCCTGCAGTTGGGCTTGTTTCGTCGAACAATTTTCAATCAGCGCCGCAAGCGCCTCCCAAAGTTGTTTACAGAACTCTGGGCAAAACAGGCCTCAAAGTTTCGGGTGTAGGCTATGGTATCGGGTTTGTGCCGATTCCGGAAGTCGTCGCGCGAGCCCTTGATATGGGCATTAACTATTTCGATACGTCTCGCGATTATGGCGACAGCGAAAAAACCTTCTCCGGCGTGATTAAAGGTCGGCAGAGAGACAAAATTGTCATTGCCACCAAATCCCCGAACAGAAAAAAGGAAGCCATCATCAAAGATCTGGACACCAGCCTCAAGGAGCTGGGGGTGGATTACGTCGATATCTGGCATCTGCATGCCAGGGATACACCGGCATCGGTTCCGGATGAAGCAATTGAAGCTTTGGAGATCTGCAAGAAATCAGGGAAAGCGCGTTTCATCGGTTTCAGTTGCCACGATCCAAATAATATGGTGGATTTCATCATCAAAGACCGGAAAATTTGACGTCATCCAGACTACCTATAGCTATCCCATTGGCGGCATCTATAGGGACACGGCGATCAAGAAACTCCATGAGGCGGGCATCGGCGTCATCGCGATGAAGGTCCTGGTGGCGCTGACGGGCCTGAATTTAAAGTGCTTTGATAACAAACCCCCAACCAAGGGCGAAGGCCCGCTGGCGGGTATCAAATGGGTTTTGCAGAATCCGGCGATCGGGACGACGGTTCCTCATATGAAGACCATTGCCGAGCTCGAGATGAATTTCCGGGCGATGTCGGAACCATACACGCCGAAAGACGAAAAATTGCTGTATGTCATGAATGAACAGATCCGCCCGGATTATTGCCGCATGTGCTATGAATGCAAAGGGCCAATGTCCGAAGGGCGTGCCCGTGACGGATGTATTGCGCTTTTTGGCCTATCATGACTTCTGCGGCAATTATCCACCAGGCTGTCGTGAACTTCAGAGGTCTTGCGCAAGAAGTGCGCGATGTGCGCTGCAGCGATTGTTCCTCATGTGCCATCCAGTGTCCCAACGGAGTCCATGTGCAGGATCGGCTGATCCGCGCGCAGCAGCTGCTGGCATAGCCCATCTCTTTTTCGAACCTTGGAGCCCCCGCAAAGGCTCCAAGGTTCGGAGCCTTTGCTAAAAATCCAGCTTGAAGCCAAAACGGCGGCCAAAGCTTCTTATCCTTCCAGCTGATTTCCAGCTTCATCATCAATTCGAATTTCTCCCAAAAGCCTTCGGCTTCGGAATTCTGCGTCCATTGTTGGCGCTATTGACGACTATTTGAGGAATCAGTGATGTCGCGCCCGAGCAGCTTCGTCAGGTGCATCAAAATCATCATCTGGAACTTTCAATCCTGATGTACCATAGCACCGACATCGACGAATCGGCAAGATTGCATGTCGGAGGTTGCACAGTATTTATTAATTAGACATAACGATGAGGCGTCCGGACGGGAGATTTATAATAGAAATAGCAGCCTGTTCCGAGTAACGCGGCCTTTGGCCGCAACCGAGACGGAATATGGGTGCTCGCTTCCTCCGGCGATTGACAATATGCCTGCACGTATCGAATCCCTGCAAATCGTGCCCGAAAAAAGCGGGCACCCCAGCCTAATCCTGAAATTCCCATGCTGGTGGAACCGCTCGGCATTCTTCGAAAAGTATCGTGACCGCGAACTGGATTTGGGAAATCCAGTCTATATGAACCTCGCATGGCTCCTGAGCGCCTCCGAGGCTACTTTCTGGGATGAGCAGTGCAAAAAGGAATTCCTGAGTTCCGGAGTCGATGCACATCCCGATATCATTCATGATATGAGCCAGCTATCAGACGCCCTCCGGCAGGCAAATTGGGTCATCGTCGAATCCAACGAATGGGAATCCGGAATGGATTAAATGAAAGCGTTTCCTTTTGAGCGGCTGCAAGCAAAAAGCTCAACCTAAAGACGTCCAATCTTGCCGATTCGTAGGAAGCCGTGCCGTGTTATAATAGGTTTAAGGATTGGAATTGAGATTTTGCACACACCTATAAAAAAAAGCCCTGCTGCGGTGGAGGCCTATATTGGATTCGACTTGTTCGAATGATGCTGTCATCTTCAGCAAATGAGACGGACGCGGCGACACGAGTCCGATAGCGCCTGGACGCATTGCAACGCGAGGTGCCTTCTTGATTGAGATGATCAGACAGATCCCGGGCCCCCTGTTCCTCCTCTACTACGGAATCTTCGTGGTCCTCTGCATCCTGGTCGGTCGATTGTGGGTCCGCGGAGGCGAAAGCCCTAACTATACCTTGCCCGATCTCACGCACTTCGACCCCATCGCCCTGTCCTTCCTTAGAGGGGGACAATCCGCCGTGATCAGGACGGCCGTCTTCGATCTTTGGAACAGGGGCTTGGTGACGATCGATGGAAAGGGTTCAAGCGTGAGTCTCAAGCAGGCCCGTGTGGGAAGAAGCGAGCTCGCTAAAAAACTGAGAGCTACGAAACCTCCGGCGCGGATCATCTACCAGTTTCTGGATAGGAGCAGAAAGTCGGCTGAGCTCTTCCGGTCCGCCGAACTCAGGAAAAGCCTCGACGGGCACCTCCAGCTCGTGGAAAGGGAGATGATTCAGCTCCATCTCATGAAATCGGCAGGGGAAATGGCGAGGTCCATGTCCATCTCAATGGCAATCCTGATCGCAATGCTCCTGCCCGGTCTGACAAAACTTTGCCTCGGAATCATCCGCGAGAAACCTGTCTTCTATCTGGTTGTGCTTCTCTTCGTATCTGTGTATGCATTCGGCCGGACGCTCAAGCCCTGGTCGAGCGTCTCAGATCTGGGCAGAAAATATCTGTCCAAACTGGCCAGGGATTTCGATTGGGTCAAAAAGAAGGCAAGGCAGAGGGGCTCCGTCACGGGTATCAACCCGGCCTTTGCCGTGGCAATCTTTGGCCCGGCAGTGCTCGCTGCGGCAACACAGTACCGGGAGTATCGATCAGCCTTTCACAATTCCGCGGGTTTTTCCTGTGGCGGCTGCAGCGGTTCTGTGTCGAGCGGATGCGGTGGTGGCGGAGGATGCGGCGGGGGCGGAGGATGCGGCGGTGGGGGGTGCGGCGGATGCGGTGGTTAAAAGATTATCAGGACTGCGTTGTCAGGGCGAGCAACGAAAAGCCACGGGAACCGGCAAGTCTTCTCCTCCAGTGGCACATCACGGATCGCTGCAATCTTCGCTGCGGCCATTGCTACCAGGAAACATATCGCGGTGTTGAGTTGACTTTCCCGGAACTCCTCGGCGTAGTGGAGCAGTACGAGGATCTCCTCGCCGCGGTGGGCCTTCGCAGGGGACACATAAACGTCACCGGCGGGGAGCCTTTCATGCGTGAAGACGCGATACCCCTTCTGGAGGCGCTTTCCGCCCGCAGAGACAGGCTCAGCTTCGCCATCCTGAGCAACGGCAGTTTTGTGGACAAGAAGATAGCGGCCCATCTTCGGGACCTCCGACCGGCATTTGTCCAGGTCAGCATAGAGGGAGGAAAGAGGACCCATGACAGGATCAGGGGTACGGGCGATTTCGGACGAGTTCTGGAGGCTCTGGAATGTCTGCGCCGGGAAAAGATCAAAACCTACATCTCCTTTACGGCCCATAGGGACAACTACCGGGAGTTTGCGGAGGTAGCCGAAACGGCCGCGAGGTTCGGCGTCGCGAGGCTCTGGACGGACCGCCTCGTTCCCTTGGGTGGCGGCGCCGCAATGGCGGACAAGACTCTTTCGCCTGAAGAGACGAAGGAGTTTTTCGGGAGAGTGCGGGAGGCCAGGGAAAAGGCAAGGAGATCGTGGTTTGGACACACCGAAATAGCCATGGGCCGAGCCCTCCAGTTTATCGCGGGGGGAGGAGAACCCTATCATTGCGGGGCTGGCAGTCGCCTTCTGGCGATCGGCGCCGACGGCACTCTCTACCCCTGCCGGAGATTGCCCGTGCCCTCAGGCAATGTGACGGCTACGCCTCTTGTGCAACTCTATCGGGAAAGCGCATATCTGCGAGATCTGAGGAGGATGGACAGAGTCGCGGCCGGATGCGGGAATTGCGTCTACGTCAAGGCATGCCGGGGCGGCCTCAGATGCCTCTCAATGGCCATGACCGGCGACCCTTTCCAGAGGGATCCTGGATGCTGGCTGCGCGCCCGGTCAGGCTCCGGGAATCACTTGCCTGCGAGCGATAGGCATGGCAGCTCTGCCGAACAACCGTCGCCGGGGGATAGGAGGGATAGTGAATCCGCTGCTTGATGAGTGTTTGTCGGAAACGAAACTCGGGGAAGAGGAGCGGGATGTCCTGAAGGAGTTGCTCCTGGCGTTGGAGGGTCTGCGGAACCTGGAGATCAAGTCGGTGGTCCTTTACGGAAGTGCAGTATCTGATGCGTATCGTCCGGGCCGCAGTGATGTGAACGTGCTTTTCCTGGTCAGCAGAATCGACGCTGCTGTCTTGAAGGCCCTGGTCGAACCGGTCGCCAAGAGCCGGAGGGGAAGCCTGGCGCCTTTCTTCCTGACCGAGTCTGACCTCATAGCCACCGTCGACGTGTTCCCTCTCAAGTACATGGCCATGAAATGCCGGTACAGACTGCTTGCGGGCACGGACTTTCTGGCAAATCTGGAAATAAGGACTGACTATGCCAACTTGCGGGTTCGCCAGCGTCTGGCAAATATGCTGCTCAGGATGCGACGCTACTATCTTATAAACAACGGCCATGGGTTGGCGGCGATGATGTCCCAACAGGGGAAGCTGTTCATCGAAACGTTGGGGATTCTGCTGCGGTTGAGGGGGCATGATTCGCGGGACGAAGAGGCCATCATTGCAGCGTCCACAGACGCCTTCGGTCTTAGTAACACAACGCTCCGGGAAGTCTGCAGATTGCGGGACGCTGAAGGGATCATGTCGAGAGAAGACGAAGAGGCCCTTTTTGGCCGGTTCCTCGACACAGTCCACCAAGCCTTCGGCCAGTTAGACGATCACGGGCGTGACGGCGGTAAGGCGTGAGAGCATTCGTCTGGCCTGCAATATAGCAGACGTGTATCAAAAAGCCATTTTCAGCCAAAGGATTCCGCTGTAAAATGCCGCTGCAATCAAATCGAAGGCATTCAAGTAGAGATATTGCCTAGTATTCAGCAGTTATGTGAGGGCACGGAAAGAAGTATGTCCGAGGTCCAATGAAGAGACTTGAAGCCAAAACGGCACCCAATGCCTCCTATCTATAGTGAACCATGCGCGTGGCTGAAGCGACCAATATCGCTTTCTTTTCATTTTTGATTCTACTGGCGTGGATGAGGCCATTGCCTCCCAATCGGCGGGCGCAGGCGACCGCTTGGGGAATTGCGATCATTAGCCTTGTGCTGGGAGTGCAGTTTCTCGACCGGCTTTTAGAACCCCTTCCGACGGCTGTGATTCGCGATTGGCTGCCCGCCCCTCTTCTCCTGATTGCGTATTGGACAGCAGGGCGGCTCTTCACTTCGCCAAACGAGAACCTCCAAAATCGACTGGCTCGATTCGACCAGGAGGTCTTTGGATCGCTGAAGCGATATCGGACAGGCGCAGGTGTGCCTCGAGCGATAGCAACCTGCCTCGAGTTTGCGTATATGTTCTGCTACTCTCTTGTTCCCTTTGGCATAGGGATTCTCTATATCGCACACATGCGGCGCTATGCAGACGAGTTCTGGATGATTGTGCTGTCATCGGTATACCTGTGCTATGGAGCCCTTCCATTTGCCCAGACTCTACCGCCGCGGATGCTGCCGGCAGGGGGAGAATCCATTCTCCCGATGACAAAATTTCGGCAAATGAATCTTTGGATCCTCCGCCACGGCAGCATTCAAGTAAACACCTTCCCCAGCGCCCACGTCGCAACGGCATTCTCGGTCTCGCTTGTGCTGCTTCACTTGCTGCCGGAAGCGGGATTGGCCTTTTTGCTGGTTTCGATCAGCATAGCGCTCGGGGCGGTGCTGGGACGCTATCATTATGCTGCCGATGCAATTATCGGGGCAGCGGTTGCTGTTGTCGTTTTCCTGATTCATGTCAATCTTTTGCTGAATGACTCGAGTTCGGACCATCGGTGAGGACGAGCGCATCACTCCCAAAAGGCTTTTTCCCGATCAACCGTGAGTTTCACTAACTCACAGGCAAAACCCAACAACCGATCAAGTATCATTGACATTCAAACCAGCACCATTTGGGAAGCCGATCTGGTTGAAGGATAACAAGGCAGAAAAATAGAGATAGCCCTCTTTCCCCCGGATTTGCCCCGGGGGAGATATACGGGTTTGTCGGAGGTTCTGGCGCACATGGATTTTGTCCAAGTATTTCTAAATTTTGAGAAATTTGTTTTCGATTGGAGTCTAAGTATTGCATGCTCTTGCTAAGATCTGTCGGGGAACGCGCCGCTTGATAGGTATTTTGGAATTTCGAAGAACGAATCGTGGAGGTTGTATGAGGTTTTCCAGAGTTATGACAGGCATGCTTATCTTCCTGGTAGGGACCTCTTCTCTCTTTGCCGGAGACTTTATTCTATACGGAGGACTGCAAAATCCGGGAGAGCTCACATGGTCTTCCGCTGCGAACGTTCCTGGAGATTTACTCAACGGGGGTTTCGGAGGCACTATGGGAGCACGCTTCTCCACGGGTCGCATGATAGGGTTTGAACAAAATATCAGCTATAGCCCGCGGTTTGCGAAACAGGGAGTCAAAAGCTTTCAGATGGATTCCAATTTTCTGGTACAAGCCCGGGAAAGATCGTCCCCTATGCGACCGTGGGTATTGGATTTATCAAAACCTGGAGCAACGATCTTTCGTGGGATGTAGAAGATGTTGCCGCGTATCTCTTTGGCTTTGGAACTAAGTTCTCCGTCAACTATGGAGGGGGGGTCAAAGTGCGACGACTCCTGGGTCCGCTGGGATTTAACGTCGATGTGCGAGGCTACACGGTTCCGGATGTTTATAGCGGGACACTGAATATCATCCAAACAAGCCTTGGCGCTGTGATTACGTGGTAGGGTGATCCAGGAATCTAGTGGCGCCCATTGCGGTGGAGTAGGAGGAGAAAACGAATGAAAGTTGGATACTTGACAGGAGGTCTCGCTATCGGCGTTGCGGCAGGCATCCTCGCCGGAATGGTCGGGATCGGCGGCGGAATTATCATCGTGCCTGCACTGCTGTATTTCTTCAAGATGGACCAACATACGGCGCAGGGAACCTCGCTCGCCGTGCTCCTTCCTCCAACTGGACTTTTGGCTTTCCTCCGCTACTACAAGGCGGGCCATGTGGATGTCGGCATCGCGCTGGTCATGATTGTCGGTGTGTTGCTCGGAGGCTACTTCGGGGGCGGATGGGCGCAAGAGGTATCCGGACCCTTGCTCCGCAAAGGATTCGCCGTTTTTATGTTCGTCGTCGCGCTGAACATGTTCTTCCAGAAGTAGGAAGGCCGGCGCCGCGAAATTGCAGATTGTACCTCCTAACGCGGCCTCTGGCCTCAACCAAGGCTTCGAGATCTAGATAGGTCGGCCGCGCGCTTTCAGCCGTCAGCTTTCAGCTCTCAGCATAAGATATGCTTTTGATCAAACGATTGATATCAAATGAATTAAAAAACTTCTTTGCATTTTGCAAAGAAGTCACGGATAAAGAATCTATCATTGATGGCGAAGTAATTCATCTTCACCCAACCCCCCTATGCGGCATTCCGCGAAGCTGCGAGTCTACCGCGGATAACTTTCCAGAATTGGACTTTTTCTTCCGGGGAGTAAGACTTCTTGTAGGCTTTTACAGGCGGTTAAAAATAACCGGTGGGATACTGGCAGGGAATCACTTTTTCTACGGCCTTCGACTCACCTGGGATTCGTGGTACTGCGAACGGGATTCAGCAGCAGACCCAACGCGCGCGATACTTCGTAAATCGAGCCGGTCCGTATCCCCATCGGCAGGCGATGGCGGTTGACTGCCTCCATGACGCCCGCTGCGATGCAACCGCACTGACTGCAGTCGGGCCTTCCTCCAAGCTGACACGGCGTCACCAGGGTGCAGAGGTCGGCCGAGATCGTTTGTGTCGTGAGGGCGAACACGCAATGGCCTGGATCGGACGGCGGATGCTGGTACGCCTTCAACAGCCCCGAAGGGAGGTCCAGTTTGGCGAACACATCCTTGAGGGCGGAGAGTTCGCGAATCACTCGAGTCCGTACTTCCGGCGGCAGCATCTCGGAGCTTGTTTCACCCATCTGCGGCGTATAGAGACTCATCCATATTTTTCGGACTTCGGGCTGGTTTGCCCAGACGCTAATGAACTCCCGAAGATAGCCTTCCCGTTGCGTCATTTGACGTGTCACCGTGCAATGCACAGTAATGACGTGACCCCGTATGTTTTCATGGATCCTTTGGTAGGTGGCTGGTGCCCGGCGTTTGTCGTGTTCCGGTTGCAAGCCGTCGATCGAAACTACAAGATTGAGCCGGCGGAAATGCCGCCACTCAAGAGGAATCGGTAGTACGGCGCTCGTCACTATTTGAGTATGAATTCCTCGTTTTCCCAGAGCAGGCAGCAATTGGGTAATTTCCCGCCAACGAACCAGCGGCTCTCCACCCACGATGGACAGGTGCAGCGGCCGATGGAGATCGACAAGCGCAAGGACCCCTTCAATAAGTGCATCTCCTTCGAATTCCCGGAGTTCGGTCAGCGACGCTCCAGCCCCCAGGTGGTCGTCCGCATAGGCATAGCAGCCGGGGCATGATAAAGGGCATCGCCGGGTGATTTCGATGGACATGGAAGGCATTCGCCCGGCAAGGATGCGGCCCCACGCTCGTACAACATCAAGTGTCCTCAAATCATATCCCTCTCTCCGGGAATGGGAGGCCGAACTCTACGGTTCACCGCATCTCATCGGAACGCAACCGGAAGTTTAATTGCAGGTTGCTGGAAAGCCAGCGTCAAATACATTCAAAGCCGCTTTGAGTGGCCAACAATTTCCAACCCTCCGGTTTTGCGGGAGGGTCGGCGACTCCACATATGTGTCGGGAAGCTCAACCCGAGTAAAATCCGATAAACAATTGAGATTGAGCAAGCCGGAATCCCTCGGCCTTCACGGCCTGAGGGCATCCTCAGCCTTGAGAGCCTCGATGCTGGCTCCTGCCCGCACCAGGAGCGCGACCAGGATCCGCTGGGCGTCACTCATACTCTCACGGCGCCGTACTGCGAGGCGGGCGACGTCGGGCTTGTTGGTGATCAGGCCGTCGACGCCCCGGCTCATCATCGCTAGCATCCATGCGGGATCGTCGACCGTCCAGACGATAGACTTGCTGACCCGCGCGGTGTGCGCGCCTGACGAACCGATAGGTCGCCATCTTCGACTCGACCGCGACGAAGTCGGCGTCAACCGTCGTCAGGTCTCCGATTGCCTTCGCGGCGAGCACGCCCACGCTCCAATTCGGCCGCAGAGTCTTCATTTTACGGACCATGCCGTGATCGAGCGACATGAAGATGCAGTCGTCGGCCATCCCCGCAGCCTCGACGATCTCGACGACTTTCTCTTCGAGCCGATGGTTATGCCCGTATGACTTCAGCTCGATGTCCACGCGCGCCCGTCCCTTGCAGACAGCGAGCGCCTCGGCAAGCGTCGGCACGCGTTCCCCGGAGAACAGCGGACCGACGCGGCTTCCGATGTCGACCGACCGTAGCTCGGTGGAGGTTGCGTCCCAGATCTTTGTCGGCCAGCTGCCCAGCTTCATCAGATCACTGTCGTGCACGACGAGAACGTCGCCATCCTTCGACTCCTGAACATCGAGTTCGACGTAGTCGGCTCCCTGTTCAATCGCGAGGCGAAAGGCTGCCAGAGTGTTCTCGGGTGCCGCGAGAGACGCACCTCGGTGCGCGAATACCAATACCGGCTGGACCGCGCGAGCCGGGATCAGCCTGACAACCAGGATGACGACAAGGGCCAGACCTGCCACTATGGCCGCCAAGGCCAGCAACCGCCGACGGAGCCTCAGTCGTTCGTCGCTCGCCTCCACATCCTCCTGGCTTGGAATGCGAAGCTGCCGTGGGTCACCGACACTGAGAAAGGCGCGGCCGAGGGTCAGGGAGAAGAGTGAAACGTTGAAGATGCCGACGGCCAAACCAAGCAGGCTTGCGACAGTCGCGAGCACCATCACGAAGAATACGATGCCCGAAAGCGAGCCGGCAAACTGCGGAGCGAGCGCGCGCCCAAGGGCATCCGGGACCAAAGCGGCAATCGCCAGTGCAATGAGGCTGATTGCCGCCCACAACACGAGCGTCGCGGTGATAGCGCCGCGATGCCGGGCCGAACGCTGCTTGCTTTCTCCGAGCGCGCGCCGGGGATGGACGTTTTCAAACAGGACCAGTGGGAGTGAGAGAGCCCATCGCGCGATCGTCCGCACGAGAAGGATTGTCCCGGTGATCGCGAGGATTGCAGCAATACCTGCCGCTGCCCAGAAGGCCGGAGGCTTCTTCGACAGATAGAAGTTGATGTCGTGCGACCGGAGGAACAGGAGATAGACGACGCCTCCTGCAATCGCGAACGGCACGAGGCCGGCAAGAAGACGGACAACCATGTGCCCTGTCAGCGCGAGCACCCGTGGCGCGCGGGTGAACGCGAACAGGAGCGAACGCCGCGGGTCGAGCCGCTTCCCCTGCGCCCGGGCCATCCCGATCGCCATCAGGCACGCCGTCTCGAGTGCGGTCACACCGACGATCAGCACACATCCCAACACGACCCCGAGGATGCCCGGAGCCGTGGTGAGCAGCGCGAGAGCGATCTCCGTATCCGCTACCACGCCTCCCGAATGACGGAGGACGAGCCAGCGCATCAGCAGGTACGTCCCCGGCGTCAGAAGTAGAAATGCCGTTGCCTTGCAGACGATGTCGGCGAAAGCCAGATCCCTCCAGCACTGACATAGATCTCGCAACGCGTCGCGCAGGACAGCGGCCGCAGTCTTCCACATACCATGACCCTCCGGGCCGACAGGAAGGATAGGCGTGTCTCCTGAAATCCTTTTCCTGTCAAGCCGAACTCAGTTTCCTATAAAACAGGCGTACGCAAATCTATTGAATATTCGATGCGATTTTAAATAGGGATTTTACTTCAAGCTGGGAAGGAGAAAGCCAATATTTTGGGATTATAATGCCTTATCGGCAGTCATGTGAGGACACGGAGATTTGAAGAGCAAAGGTAAACGTGTGGCCGTCTCTCCTTCAGCGCAAGCCGCCCATCCCCGTCTTCTCAATCACGGCAACACTCTGCTTGCCTATATTTCCTTTCTGCATTCCCTTTCTATGGCAAGGGCACAGGATCGGATTGGACCGAATTCCCGGTAAGCCGGTCCTTCAGCGTCAAGTAGATCCTGTCCGGCCTGATCTGATTCGGGATTGTAAACATTAGATTCTCGAGAATGTTAGATGATGGCGGATTGCAGTAGGCCCTCAAAAGCTGTCCCTGCTCGCCGTGTATTATGATTTCAAGCCTTGTAGTTTGGGCATCCAACCTCGGGGATATGGCGTTTGCGCTGCAAGCCATCAGGTTCTTGGAAGGCGCGAAGAGATCATCCGGAAGGGACGCCCAGTTTCGAACCCGCAGCCTATAAAAAGATATTTGGCTTTGCAGTTGAGACGCAGAATTCGGGCCTTCAGCAGTAGTCACTTCAATCTTGGGCTTCGGGATTCTTACGACATACATTTTCTGCTCGTCAATCCTTGGAGCGGCTATGTCGGTGTTAAGAACCCCAGGTGTCGGCGCAATAGTGCCGGAATCGTTGCGCGATGCTGGTTGGGGTTGCGGAGCAGGGACTGCAACGGATTCCACCGGTTTCTCTTTCTGTCGGTTCGGTGAAGCTGTCAGAGCTTTCAGGGCTTTCTTGGTTTTGTCGGAGATATCACTCTCAGTCTGTAACCCAGATCCCATGCCGCGATACCGGATAATGCCTTCATGGTCTATCAGAATATAAGTGGGGAACCCTGTGATCTGGAAAAGACGCGGGATCTTGCCATTGCTGTCGCGCGTGTGCGTCCAGTTCATTTTGTTCTGCGCGATAAATGCCCGCCATTTTGCTTCTTCATCGTTCACATCCACGCTGATAAGCATGAATCCCTCGTCGCGATATTTTTTTGCCAGCTGGGATAGAAAGGGGATTGCAGAGAGACACGGCTTGCACCATGATCCCCAGAAATCGATCAGGATGACCTTGCCCCTCAATTCATCGGTGGAGATATAGTCGCCCTCGGAAGTAATGATTGAAAAATCGGGTGCGAAGTTTTCCACTGCCCGGCGGGGATCTTGGATTATCTTTCGGGCTTTTTCCGCAATATCCTCTTCTTCTGCGCGCTGGATGTAGGTTTTCAGCTCTGCAATCCCTTCATTGACCCGGTTCAGCCGGATCAGTGTAATTCCGAGGTTATAGTGCGCCATGTTTATCGCGCTGAGCTTGAGCACTTCCCGGTATGCAGTCTCGGCTTCCCTGAGTTTGTTCTCGTCCAGTCTGTCCGGACTCACCGCGGCGGCAGCGGATAGCTCGTTGCCGCGCATGTTCCAGCCCTTCACCTGAAAATACAGGTTGTCGCCGCTTAGCTCGATCATCCGATCGCATGTTTGCAGGGCGTTTTTGTGTGCTCCGAGCTTGCTAAAGGTCTCTGCCATGCCCCAGAGGCAGTCCAGGTTTGAGTTTTGCTTCATGCCGTTGGCTCTTTTGTATAACGCAAGAGCTTCCTCGTATTTGCCTTGTTGAAAATTCAGGCGGGCTTTGTCATACACACTGTCAAAATCGTCCTGCGCCAGCAGTGCTCCGGAAGTAAACGCAGCAAACAGAAAAGCAACAATAGTGGATAATATTAGCTCACGAATACTCGATTTCAGCGGTGCCGAAAATCGATGCGGTTTGTCATTACGAACAAACTCTTGAAAATAGGTGAATCTATTCGTTTCGTTCATGAGTTCCTCCATAAATGATGCTCCTGCTGTTTCTATCCATCTGATATGCAGAGCGACATTTCTCATATAGAAGTGCAGAGCTGGATGAAGAAACGTCTTTTGGGGATCCCATAATTTAATTAACTGTAGTGTAAACGAAAACTGGACATCCAATGGGGAAATAAGTTGACAGCTTTGCGCTTCAACGCAACCCGCCAATCTGTGAGTTTCTCCCTGTTTAATTCGGATGCCGCCGCCTCGGAAGGGTTGTTAAGGTAGTCATGTGTCAAAAAGAATATTCAGCAACAGGATTCCGCTGTAAAATACCGATGCAATCAAATCGAAGGCGTTCAAGTAGACATATTGCTTTTTATCAGCAGTGGGGTGAGGGCACGGAGAGGGCTACGTCCGAGGTCCAATGAAGAGACTTGAAGCCAAAACGGCAGCCAATGCCCGCCTATGCTTATCAGCGGTTACAGCAAAAGCTGCCAGATTCCCGTGGGGATTTCCTTGTCCCCGTGTCCCCAGCACCGCCAGCAATTGAGTGGAGAAAAGCTTTTGCAGCAGGTGCTTCAGTTCAGCCTCCTCCATCAAAAGGTTCCTTCCTATAGCTGCATCTTTGAAGTGTTTTTTATGGCCAGTTCCCGGGAATCAAACCGGGAGATGAAATGATCTATGCGGCAGGTCATTCAAATCTTGTTATGAGTATAATGATGGCATGATACCAGGAGGAAAATGCATGTTCAGAAAGACAATTTCTCAAGGTTTCGGGATGCTATTTATTCTTTTAATGGCAGGAGTTCTTATGGCGGCGGATCAATATCAACTGTTGTTTGACTTCGGTAAAACCGATTCAGCCAATGAATGGCAAACAGTCAATGATGGTGTGATGGGTGGCATTTCCCAAGGCCAGATCAAGATCACTGCAGAGAAAACGATGGAATTTGTCGGTAAGCTTTCTTTGGAAAATAATGGCGGCTTTGCTTCCTTTCGCTCAAAATCCAAAAATCTAAACCTCAAAAAGGGAGATACCCTTGCGCTTCGAGCCAGAGGAGATGGCCGCGAATACAGTCTGAACCTATACACCCAAAGGCGTTTGACCGCTTTTTCCTACCGGGCCATGTTTACAACGAATAAGGATGAATGGATTGAAGTCCGTATACCAATGGACAGATTTGTGGCAACATCGTATGGACAAGTAGTAAATGATACGCCGCTCGATCCGAAAGAGATCGATGGACTTGGCATCCTGCTAGCCGACAAAAAACCGGGCAACTTTAAGCTTGAGATTGAATGGATAAAAGTAATAAAAGCTGAGTAGCGCCGGGAATAAAACTGAACGCGTCTATCGTCGCTATGCTAATATCCCGGAAAAAGACTTGGCGGGTGGAGTGTTCAAGCCGGGTGCGCTACGCGGAAAGTAGTCAGCAATTGTATGGCAAAAAAACCAACAATATTTTGCCGGTAAATTTTATTTCTTATCCTTGAATATTTTGTATCTGTAATCAACCAAATGAGGAGCTTGACATGTCTAATGAAGAGAGCAAGTGCCCGGTAACGGGCAAAACGAGCAAGCCCATTGCTGGCGGCGGAACGTCAACCCGTGATTGGTGGCCCAACCAATTGAATCTCATGATTCTTCATCAGCACTCTCCCGCAGGCAATCCGATGGGCGAGGATTTCAACTACGCGGAGGAATTCAAGAAACTCGACCTGAATGCCTTGAAGAATGACCTTTATGCATTGATGACCGACTCGCAGGACTGGTGGCCGGCGGATTGGGGTCACTACGGGGGGCTTTTCATCCGGATGGCATGGCACAGCGCAGGCACCTACCGCACAGGCGACGGCCGCGGCGGCGCAGGGTCCGGCACGCAGCGCTTTGCACCTCTCAACAGCTGGCCCGACAACGTGAATCTTGACAAGGCACGCCGTCTGCTCTGGCCGATCAAACAGAAATACGGCAAAAAGATTTCATGGGCCGATCTCATGATCCTTGCGGGCAACTGCGCTCTGGAGTCGATGGGCTTCAAAACCTTCGGCTTCGGCGGCGGGCGTGAGGATGTCTGGGAGCCGGAAGAAGACATCTATTGGGGCTCCGAGAAGGAATGGCTGGCTACGAGTGACAAGCCCAGGAGCCGTTACACCGGCGACCGCGATCTCGAAAGACCGCTCGCCGCCGTGCAGATGGGCCTGATCTACGTAAACCCGGAAGGGCCGGACGGCAACCCGGATCCGGTCGCTTCCGGCCGTGACGTTCGCGAGACCTTCGCGCGCATGGCCATGAACGACGAGGAGACGGTTGCGCTCATTGTCGGCGGCCACACTTTCGGCAAAGCTCATGGTGCCGGAGATCCGGCCCTGGTCGGTCCCGTACCCGAAGCCGCCGGCATTGAAGAACAGGGCCTCGGTTGGAGGAGCAGCTTCCGTAGCGGCAAGGGTGGAGACGCGATCGGCAGCGGCATTGAGGGCGCCTGGAAGCCGAATCCGACCCGATGGGACATGGGCTATCTCAAGGTACTGTTCAAATATGAGTGGGAGCTGGTCAAGAGCCCGGCCGGCGCGAATCAGTGGCTGGCCAAGAATGTGGCCGAAGAAGACATGGTGGTGGACGCGCACGACCCGTCGAAGAAACACCGGCCGATGATGACCACGGCGGACCTTTCTCTCCGCTTTGACCCAATCTACGAGCCGATCGCGCGGCGCTACCAGCAGAACCCCGAGCAACTCGCGGATGCCTTTGCCAGAGCCTGGTTTAAGCTGACCCACCGCGATATGGGGCCCCGCTCGCGCTATCTCGGTCCAGAGGTTCCGGCAGAGGAACTGATCTGGCAGGATCCGGTGCCGGCGGTCGACCATGCGTTGATCGACTCGAAGGATATCACTGCACTTAAGAGAAAAATCCTCGCTTCCCGGCTGTCCGTCTCCCAACTGGTTTCAACCGCATGGGCGTCTGCATCCACGTTCCGTGGTTCCGATAAGCGCGGCGGCGCGAACGGAGGGCGCATCTGTCTTGCGCCGCAGAAGGATTGGGAAGTGAACCAGCCGGCTCAGCTGAAGTCAGTGCTGCAGACCCTCGAAAAAGTCCAAAAGGATTTCAACAGCGCGCAGACTGGAGGAAAGAAGGTGTCGCTTGCCGACGTAATCGTTCTGGGCGGATGCGCCGGCATAGAGAAAGCTGCGAAGAAGGCCGGTTTCAAGGTGAAGGTCCCCTTCACGCCTGGACGCACGGATGCGTCTCAGGAGCAAACCGATCCGGTGTCCTTCGCCGTACTGGAGCCGGCGGCAGACGGGTTCCGCAACTACCTGAAAACCAAATACACTGTATCGGCAGAGGAATTGCTGGTCGATCGGGCGCAGTTGCTGACGTTGACGGCTCCTGAGATGACGGTTCTTATTGGCGGCATGCGCGTCTTGAATACAAACTTCGGTCAGTCCCGGCATGGCGTTTTCACCAAGCATCCAGAGACACTCACAAATGATTTCTTCGTGAATCTGCTCGACATGGGCACGACGTGGAAGGCAACGTCGGAAGGCGAAGGACGTGTTCGAGGGCCGTGATCGGGCAACCGGAGAACTCAAGTGGACCGGCACTCGTGTCGACCTCATCTTCGGTTCGAATTCCCAACTGCGGGCTTTGGCAGAAGTCTATGCAAGCGAGGACTCCCGGGAGAAGTTCCTGAACGATTTTATCGCGGCGTGGAACAAGGTAATGAACCTTGATCGCTTCGAGCTCGCCTGATCCTGAAGTTAGTATCGTTTTTGAGTAGGACGCGAACGGCAGAAACCCTGGGATGAGAAGAAAATGAGGGATTCGTTGGGGGATAAATTGACTAATTCTCTCTATTAATTCAGCCTTGCATGAATTTGCGAGCCCGCAGCTGCCGCGCTTGCGTCAAGGCCCGCTCAGGAACGACTGCGTGCCGAGCACGTTCTGCAAGCGGCAGAAGTGCCACTCGCGATCTGCCGGCGTCCAGGTTCCGTTGCTGAAATTGAGGCAGCTGGCGGGTTTCGGCAGCGGATACTCCTCCAGCGGATCGTCGATCAGGTCGTAGAAGGTGCAGCTCGCGGTTTGCGTATCCTCCGCGCAGAGGAGCTTGTAGGTTGCATCTCTCGCCGCGGCCAGCCGCGCGTTGCCCGCCAGCGGGTTGATCGTCTCCGACATCACGTAGCCGTAGTTCGGATCGCGCACGCGCTCCGCGTCGGAGAAAAGAATCGGCGCAAGCGAGACCGAGTCCAGCGCGACGACGCCATCGCCGCTGCTGTTTGGGACGCTCGCGGGTACGCGGACACCCGCCAGGTCGAGAATCGTCGCGAACAGGTCGACGCCATGGCTGGTCGCAGCGCTCTTGCGGCCCGCGGGAATGCCAGGTCCGCGTATAGCCAGCGAGACGCGCACGCCGCTTTCGTAAACTGTGCCCTTGGCGCGGCCGATTCGCGTGATGTACATGTTGTCGATGAAGTTGATCGCCGGCTGGCCGTACATCGGCGTGCCGTTGTCGCCGATGACGATCACGTAGGTGAACGGATCGATCGCATCGACGGCCTCGAGCAGCTTGCCGAGCACGGTGTCGAGCGAATTCGTCATCGCGCGATTGAGCGCCGGGGCCGAGCACGAGCCGACGTTTGTCGTGCCGAAGGTGCCGCCGCAGGCGAGCATTTCGGTGCGCGTAGGTTCATCCAGCGTATCGTAGTTCGGCACGATCGTTGGCGTCTGCGCACTGCTGGTGATGTGCGACAGATTGAACGCGAGCCAGGCGAACCAGGGTTTGTTCGGATTCGCGCTTTCCTGCGCCGTGATCCAGTCGATCGTATCGGCGACCTTGACGACCGGTGCGTAAGTCGTCGGCGCGATGCCGGGCAACGACCGCGTGGGCGCCGTTTCCGTGCGCCATTGGTTCGGCAGCGTCCTTTCGTCCTGGATTTGATAGTCATAGCTCCAGTATGAGTCGATCGCGCCGTTCAGATTGCCGAGGAACAGATCGAAGCCCGCCTGCTTCGGTTTCATGCCCGGATAGAATCCCAGGCCCGCCACATGCCATTTGCCGAAAATCGCCGTGCTGTAGCCGGCTTCGTCCCTGAGGATGCGGGCGACGGTCTTATGGCTCTGCGACAGCGGACTCGAGTAGTCGAGAACCCGCGTCTTCGCAGGATAGAGCCCCGTCAGAATTGACGCGCGCGTAGGCGAGCAATAGGGCTGCACCCAGGTCTGCTTGAAGGCGATGCCTTGCTGCGCCAACGTGTTCAGCGTTGGCGTCGATGCCGGGCGGCCGGCGATCCGGCGATAGAAAGGATGGTTATGGCCCTGAGGCCCGTACTGCGCCGTGAGTTCCTCGATCAAGCCCGGATGCATTTGCGACGATGTGTCCATCCCGACGTCGTCCATGATAACGAACAGGATGTTGGGCGCCCTGACTCCCTCGGGACGAACGATGATCGTGACCTCTGCCGGATCGCTCGTGTGCTTGCCATCCCAGACGGTGAACTGGAGACTGTCGGTCCCGCTGAATCCGGGGCTTGGCGTGTAAGTCAGATTCGGCGGAACTCCGCTCAGGCTGCCGCTCGTTGGATTGGCCACGACGTTGAACGTCAGTGGATCGTTCTCGGGATCGAAGCCCGCAAGCACGATCGCCCGCGACGTATTGAAGCCGACGAACACCGATTGCGCATTGGCTATCGGCGGCGCATTCGGCGCGGCCACATTCCAGGAGAATTCCACGCGGACCGAAGCCTTGCCATCGGTGACGGTCACAGCAACCGCAAAATTGCCGGCAGCGCCATAGATGCCGGAAATCTGGCCGGTCCCCGAATTGATCAGCAGTCCGGTAGGCAGGCCGCTCGAGGAAAACTGTAGCACATCGCCGTCAGCATCGCTGGCCACGATCGGGCAGGCTCGCCGGCTGGCCCACGACGCCGGTTTGCGAGCCCGGATTGACCACCGTCGGCGCTTTGTTCGCGGGCGGCGTCGGGCGCGATTTTGAACCGCAGCCGATCGACAGCGCCAGAACCGCGGCCAGCGCGGCGATGACGGTCAGTCTGAGCACCAGGCTCGCTAATTCGGCGGCAGCATCCACGCGTGATTCTTCATGCTCGTTTCGGCGATCCTTGATGCACGGCACGCAGTCGGGCCGGTAGTGCTCCGGCAGCCTGTCCGAGACGGCGTGACGATAGGAGGAAGAAAAGCCCGTTTTTAAAGTAGCTCATCCTATCGCGACACCTCCGCTCTCTTCCTATAGCAGGCAGTATATTCATTTTTTGAATTTTCGGGCCTGATCTTACTACGGGATGAAACAAAACAAATGGATATTGTTGAGTAGTGGAAATAGTCCCGGTTTGTAAAGTAATTAATCTAGCGGGAGGAGCGATTGGCTATCCAAAGATCTGCCTTGGCTTCAAACTCCATGAACCGCGATCTTCGAAGTCTTCACCTTGGATAGAGATCGCGTCCTTTACGCCCAGGATTATTTCCGCGAAGCCGACTTTTTGGGATCTACTCCCCGGAGTCATACTTTTCAAGAACTGTGGTTCAGACTCTTCGCCTTAAGCGGGTTGTATCAAATCCGTCCGTTGTAGAATAGGCAGATTTTACCTTCTCTGCGTTGAGAGGAAAGAGAAAATATTGCCGAACAACAAGCCAAGAGATGCAATATGTCCTTAGTTCCTTGAGGTAATTCTATGCACGCTTTATGGAAAATATCTGCCATTGTTGCATCATTAATGGCCGTGATTATAGCTGGTCCACTGTGGGTGTGTGTCGCCAAAATCCTGTAACGCCATAGATTCAACAACCTGGCGGCACCCTCTTAATGATATACATCCAACCCATGACTCCTCTTATCTCCGGATTTTTGCATTCAGCTTCGAGCTTTGCTTGGAATTCAGCTGCCTATATAATGCGCTGAAAAACAAAACCGGTGTTCAGGAGGGAAATTATGCGAGTCATTCCGAGGCGTCGATTCCTTACTAATATAACCTGCGCGGCCGGCGGGATCACCGCCTATTCCCTAGGGGGGCTTTCCGGCATTGCAGCCTGGGCTGTGAACAGCCCGGTAGTTGAAACAACCTCCGGCAAAGTGCGCGGATTCCTCAACGACGGCATTTGCTCCTTCCGGGGAGTGCGGTACGGCGCTTCCACGGAGGGGAAGAACCGTTTCATGCCGCCTCAGAAGCCTACTCCCTGG
The DNA here is from genome assembly GCA_963761825.1 of uncultured Acidobacteriota bacterium. Taxonomy (GTDB): domain Bacteria; phylum Acidobacteriota; class UBA6911; order UBA6911; family UBA6911; genus UBA6911. The sequence goes on along the minus strand of CAVXIH010000009.1, from coordinate 435,239 downwards.
GCGGGCATACGTGATGCAACATCCTACGGGTACAGCGCTCCTCAAACAAATCCATCCACGCGCGGCGCGGCCGGCCCGGAAAGCGAAATGAGTCGAATTTTGCTGGCTTCAGACGGATACAGGGTTCCTCCTGCCGAGAGCGAGGACTGCCTCTTTCTGAACGTCTGGACGCCTGGGATTGGGGTGGCCAAAAAGCGCCCGGTCATGGTCTGGCTGCATGGGGGAGGATACAGCTCAGGGACGGCATCAAGCCTGATGTATGATGGGACCAATCTCTCGCAACGTGGCGATGTTGTCATGGTCGGGATTAATCATCGTCTGAATGTTTTCGGCTATACGCACTTTGGGGATATTGGCGGGCCAGAGTATGCGCATTCGGGAAATGCGGGGCAGCTGGACATTATCTCCGCTTTGGAGTGGATCCGGGACAACATCGAGTTTTTCGGCGGCGATCCCAAACGCGTCATGATTTTCGGCGAATCGGGCGGTGGATCGAAGGTCTCGATGCTGCTGGGAAGCCCACCGGCAAAAGGATTGTTCCACAGGGCCGTCATAGAAAGCGGACCGGGAGTAAGGATGGCGGAAAGAGAGACGGCGACCAAGGCTGCTGAGACGCTGCTGTCTGAACTGGGATTGGATGCAAAACGCCTGCCGGAAATTCAAAAGTTATCGACAGAAAAGATCCTGGCCGCTTATTTCTCTGCCACAGCGGTATTGTCTAAACAAGGAACAGGGGGAGGAATGGCCGGCGGGTTTAGCCCTGTCCTCGATCCGCAGGTGCTTCCGGCTCATCCGTTTCATCCTGAAGCGACGCGCATCTCGGAAGATGTGCCGGTGATGGTGGGCTGGAACAAGACCGAATCGACAGTCTTTTCAATGGGCGATCCTTCGGTTTTCTCACTCGACGACGCAGAGCTGAGAAAACGCATCGAAGGCCTGGCCGGCAACGATGCGGACGAACTTATAAAAGCGTATAGGAATGAATATCCGAAGCTGTCTCCCTCCGGAATCTATTTCTATATTTCGAGCTATTCCATGATGGGTTCCGGCTCTGTCACGATCGCAGAACGGAAAGCCGCCCTGGGCAGGGCTCCGGCGTATTTATATCGTTTCGATTGGGAGACTCCGGTGTTCAATGGAAAATACATGAGTCCGCACGGTCTGGAAATGCCGATGGTTTTCGACAATGTCGAGGGTGGTGGGTTCATCTGGACGGACGGAACGGCTGAAGCAAAAAAAATGGCCGTAAAAATGAGCGAATCCTGGATAGCGTTCGCCGCCACTGGGAATCCGAATTCCAAGAAGAGCGGGTTGCCTCAATGGCCAGCCTACGATTCGGCGAAACGGGCGATGATGATTTTTAACAACGAAAGCAGGATAGCCTACGATCCGCTCAAATTGCAGCGAGTCATTTTCAGCAGGAACCAGAAATAATAGACGACACGGATTCCACAGATTTGCACGGTAGCTTGGGATTCCACTAGTTGTCAGTGCGGCCGCAACCGCGATCCTTAGTTATTATTGATGTGTTGACCTTGAGAAAGCATCATGGAGATAGCGGGATTTCATAGCTACAAAGAGACACCAAGCTGCTGGCGCAAGGCCAAGATCTCGAGACTGAGATGGTCTCGGGAAGAGAAAAAGGCACTAACGAAAGTGAGAAGTCCGGATATAAAGGGAGTCATGGGTTTGGATTTATATCATGGGATGGCAACCTTCATCCGTCTTTAGGCGATTGAATTTAGTGGGTTACGGGATTTTGGCGACAGACAACCCGGTTAAGTCAATAAAATGAAAGGCCGCCCCAAAATCAAGTCTTGAGACGGCTTTTTTATAGTTCACTATTCTTTATTTATTGTAATTGAAAACTACCACCATTTTACCGCTTTCTTTTCCGGGGATAATTTTCATTTCTATCTGTCCGGTAACGGTTGTCCCAACACCTAATTTCTCCAATGTTGCAGTTATTGTTGGTTTGTCTCCTGAGCCGATCAGTTCGGTATTTGTCAACTGACCTCTCCACAATACCGGCAATAAAAACGATCCCTACCAGCAGCATTTCATTCATTATTTTCATTTTTGCGAATAGGAAGCAGACGCAGGCTTTTTTAAAATCAGTTCATCGCCCAATCGCTTCCCGGGTTTCCCTTTCAAATTTTGGTAGAAGGTTATGTAATCCAACTGAGTAATATACTTCAATTTTCGGCGCTATTTTGCTTCGAAAATATAGTTTTGCACAATTTTGCCTGTTCAGCCGGAAAGAAGCAGTTATACGATAAACTTGGAAGCGGAAATTCCCGTGTGGCTGCTTAAAACCCGGTACAACTTTGCCTTCACGCAGTCGCCTTAAGAGCTTTGGTCTTCCTGGGCTAGAGTCTTATTTGTTGCATATTTCAACAAAGATACGGCTGCAAAAAGTTGCAGCTGTGCGGGCCGCATCTGAGACTCTCCTATCGAGGGATGGGTTTAACCCCTCGAACCTGGGGGGAGGGGAGCTGGTTGCGCCTGGTGTGCGGATTTTATCTGGCAAGATGATGAAAGTCTCAACCTCAAATACAGTTTCTTGAACTTTTTTAAATGAATAACCCGCCCGGCGGAGTGCTACAAATTGTATGTTTAACTTATCCTGACGGAGATGAAATATCCAGCTCGCCAAAAGCAAGAGAAGCGTAACTTCCCACATGCCGACTTCAGGACAACCATCGCTAACGAGAGGCAATCAAACCTGCGGCGGGCAAACTTCACCTGCACGTGCGAACGGAGGGTAGAATGCGGGGCAGACCGAGGCAACAGGTCTGCCCCACTGAGTCTTACTTGAACAGCAGCGGCGCGAATTCGCGCAGGCATCGCCGCCAAGTCAAGAACTCGTGAGCGGTTCTCGGGGATACATAGGCGACAGCGTTGATGCCGTTCTTCTTCAGTTCATCCGCCGCGGCAATGTTCGCCTCGGGCCTTTCTAGCTCTCCGCTGCCGAAGAACACGGCCTTCACCTGTTTCTTGAAAGCGGTCGGGTCCTTCACTTCGGCGAGCGTGATGTTGCCGCCGCTGAACAAGCCTATGTAGGAGAACTTGTCCAGGTTGGCCATCGTGGTGCTCTTGGTCTGCATGCCGCCCATGGAGAGTCCGGCCATCGCGCGGTTCGCCGAACCGGGGAGCACGCGGTAGGTCTTCTCGATCATGGGGATCAGATCGGTGAGCATCATATCGGTGAACGCCGAACCGCTCAGCATTCCGCCGCCGGCTCCGCGTCCGGGGGCTCCAGCGCCGGGAGCCCCGGCTCCGCGACCCGCGCCAGGAGTCCCAGCTCCGCGTCCCTCACCCATAGTGCTCAAAACGCCCAATCCCGGCCCGGCCTGAGCAGGGCTATCGCTGGGATCCGGCACCAGGCCACGGGCGGCGAACGTCCTCGCGCCGACGCCGGGCTTAACTGCGTTCAGATTATCCATCACGATAATCATCGGCTTGACTTTCTTGTCCGCGATCATCGCATCCATGATGTAGGGAACGCGGCCCTGCGTGAACCAGGCGGTCTCGTCCTCTCCCCAGCCGTGCTGCAGGTAGAACACCGGATACTTGGTTGACTTTCCGTCGTAATCCGGCGGCGTGTACACGAAGCAGCGACGCCACTTGTTGGTGACCGTCGAGAAATACCACTGCTCACTGACGCGGCCGTGCGGGATGCCATTTCTTGGTTGATAGAACTCCTGGTCCGGCGCAGGAATTTCGATTCCGCTGTTCCACCAGCCGGAGCCGAAGTAGGTGCGGGTGGACGGATCCGCAACCGTGGCGCCGTCAATGTTGATGCCGTAGTAGTGGAAACCCTCCACAGCCGGCTGCGGGGTGGTGCCGCTCCAAATGTTGTCCGGTCCCTTCGTCAGAGCCAGACTTCCGACGCGTACCGACTGCGCGTTCGGCGCGATCACGCGATACATCACTCGGTTATCGGGAAAAATGCAGGGGTACTTCGCCTCGGGAATATTCAGCGGATTGGGCGTGCAGTTGGCCGGAGCCTGCGCCCAGCATAGCCCGGCGCCCAGCATCAAGACCAACATCAAAAAAATCAGCGTCGATTTCATGAGTTCTCCTTTTGTTGAAGAGCGCGCAACGCCCACAGGAGGCGCACATCACTCACCTCCCGGGCCGAGTCGCAAACATCGGTCCGGTTTAACATATGGATAGCTGGATGTCAATTTCTTGAAAGCGCATACATTCGTTACAAGAAGTCGGTAGATTAGTCGGGGCCCGACCGACCCGGCTCCATTGCTACGCCAACGGTCATGTCCGGCCGCAATCGCGCGAAGAGCGGATTCATCCCCCTTCCGGCAACGTCCCCTCGTACGCCGGAAGCGCGCCGACCTCCAAGCCTAAGCAAACTCAATTTTGTACGTTACTTCCGCTTCAAGGGCAATATTCTGGCTCTTACCGTCGCACCGGAACAAATAACACGCCTCAACTGAATCCGGATACAAAGGGAATAGAATCTACAAACGCAAATATGGATTAAGAACAGGGAAAGTTATTAAATAACCGACGTCGAATCCTATCGGCAAATGTAACGCATCGAGATCAGCGCTTGACATTGAACATAATTCATAATGGTTGCTCCCGTTTTGCGTCTCTTTTAGAGAACACAAAAATCAAGCCAGGAACAGAGTCAAAAACTCAGTTTGACACGTTTATTGTTTCGGATAGTATTTCAGCAGTGACTCGGGCATGCCGCCCTCAGTGAGGACAACTCGGTTTTTTATAAGCCAGTGCCCGTCCTGCTTGACCAGTTCCGTTCGTTCACGCCCGTACTCTGTAATTTTACCCTCTGTCGTCAACAGGTCCGATTTGATGCTGTGCCAGAGAAATGTTGCAACAGCTTTGTCACCCTGTAAATCAATCTTCATGTTTGTTAACATCATCTCGGATATACCCTTTGGCACAGCGTCTTTAGCTTTCGGCTCATTTCCCGCTCCGCTGCCAACGACCCTGCCATACATTGCCTTGATCTCCTCTATGCCGTTAGCAACCATTCCGTTGACCTCGAGTCTGCCGTCATTAGCGAAAAAGGACACAAAATCATGCTTGCTGTCCGGCCTGAACTGAGCATAGTAATCATAGAAAAATTCCTCAATAGCGGCGCGCTCCACCAACTTCGTTATTTCAGGCGGTGTTGTTGTTGGCACCCTGGAACAGGCCGCCAAAAGCCCAAGGGTGGCTATAATAGCAGGTAGGCCGAATTGTAATTTTATGGTGTAGCGGTCAAGATTGGTTCTCATCATTTTCGATTCTCCTTATAGTAGGTTAGGAACCGGGAGTTAGAAACCGTTGCTTCTCAAAATGTCGCTATGGCTCCTTTTATCCATCTGCCGGCGTCTTTTGCTTCAGCTCTTCAAGCCAGTTGAGGACAACGTTGATTTTGCGCGGAGATTCGGCGGCGGGCATCTTTCCCGTAGTTTCCACCGCTTTCATCATCAGGAACCTGCCGTTCCGGCCAATGGCCCACGCCATTGAGCCTCTTATTTCAGTAACATATTTCCCCTGGAAGAGGACTTCAGGTTTTCCCAGTTTGAAAACCGGATCTGTTTCCACCTTCATCGCCATCACGGCATCGCCGTTGTGACAGAAGAGTTCCCGCCCGTGGAACTACTCCGGCAGAACTTTGATAGCCACTTCGCGTCGGAGTTTCTGATCCTTCGCCTTATAAACCTCGCCCATTCCCCCTCTGCCAATTTGACTTGTGATCTGATAATGCCCGAGCGTCTTGCCGATCATAGGGAATCCTTCCACGCCGACGGCTAGTGTAATTCAATGAAAAGCAATTCAATTTTGGGGCTAATTTAACAAAAATGGATACCGTAGAGCAATAAACATCGAATAGATGAATGGGATGCAAGTTGCTTTATATCAAAGCGTTCGCTTCAGAAGTTGGGGCAAAGAACGATAAACAGCGATGTGGAAAGTAATCCCAGGCGTGCCGATCACGGTTCATTCCGCGCAGCCGGGAGTGGTAGCATGGGCAAGCATACAAGCGTCTCACAGCGGAAGATGACTTTGTGGTTGAAGGTATGCTTTAAGGTTATTGGTTGCATGACGTCTTCATCCGCGTGTTAGGTACCAGCCAAAGCGCGCGAAAACAATATATTCCTCTATTTTGAAAAAGGGTTTTCCTTCTTCCTATCCGGCAGAGCCTTGCCATACGGTACTATGCAGAGTCTTCATGCTACTCTGGGCGACTCACTTTCGGCTCAATTTCTCCGCCAAGGCCAGCAGCAATGTGCTTCGGCAGGCAGCAGTCGCTGCGGAGAATTAGGAGCATTGGAGTGCGAGAAGGCCCATGGATTTGCATCCAGGGTCGATCCCGGTTATCACCAGAAGGAAGCCGAGATCAAGCCGACCTATCAGATGTACGTCCGAGGTCCAATGAAGCGACTTGAAGCCAAAACGGCAGCCACTGCTTCCTTCAAATACTGCTTTCAATCGTCTGACCACCGACCTGATTTCATCTTAGAGGGTTTACGCCACCAAAACTCAACATAATCAACACGCGATCACCAGCGCATCGACTAATTTAGACAACCCTGGATTTTTGTCCGGACAAGAGGAGAAGTCTTTCTTTGTACGGGTTAGTGATTTATGACTAGCACACGATGCAGGACTTGCATCATCTGAGTTCCAGGCGGATTCAATTCGCCGAGACGGGTTTTGGGCACAAGAGCGAATACGCGATGTTCCGATTGCCAGGCTGCGGAAAACTCCTCCCGCGTCAGAACGATCTTTGGGGCATCCGCATATTTCATTCCGGGGACGAGTGCATACGCCAGGCCGTCGAAAACCTCGACGGGCAACGACTGATAGAAACTGAGCGAGTTGGCCGCTTCATAATCATCCACCACGACCAGCCGATCGCCGGGCTGCGCGGTTCGCGCGATTGCCACCGCAAATCCTTTTGAAGAGATCAGTTCTTCGCAAATCGTCAAGCTCCAGTGAATCATGCCGCAGACAGCCATCATGACGACTGCTACGCACAGCACCGCAGGCATCCGCTTGCGACGCGTTTCAAGCCAGAGAGCAGCCAGAAAGCCGATGGCTATGACAGTGACCGTCACGGCCGCGGGTCGAAGGAGATCCCGGGCGATGGAAGCGGGCATATCCGCCAGGATGCTGAAATCCGCTTCGGAAAGACGGTTGGTTGGCCCTGCCGCAGCATGCTGGAACCCGGAACCGGTGGCAATCCAGATAGTGGCAAAGATACCTGCCGCGAAAACTAAAACCCCCAATAGAGCCAGCCCGCGAAAAGCCCATCGAATGGATTTGCTCTCGCCGGTTTTGGCCAGGGCTCCGGCGACCAGAAGCGACAGAGCCGGAAGTACGGGAAGAGCGTAATGCTCCAGCCGGTCTGTCACAGAGAAGAAACCCAGAATCACGAGTATCCAGGCTAGCGCCAGTTTCACGAGTGCGCTCTGCCGCGGTTCTGAGGACTTTCGGTTTTCAACAAATGCCGCAGGCAGGAATGCAGTCCAGGGGAAGAACCAGACGAGCACGAGCGCCCAGAAGGTAAAGAGCGGCACCGACCAGAGAATGGGCGGATCGCGTTTGCTGAAGAAGCGCAGAAACTGTTCGCCGACAAAGAAGAAATTGAGGAATCCGGGATTCCGGATCTCCGCCAGCCAATGCCACGGGGCTGTCAACAAAAGGAAGAGCAGGGAACCCGGAAGCAAGTGCATCTCTCTCCACTTGGGCCACTCGCGGGAGATCAGGTAAAACAAGGCGATGATCCCGACGGGGAACGCTATTCCGATCAGGCTTTTGCACATCATGGCGCCCGCGATCGCCGCGAAAAAGAGCAGCGCATGCCGCAACGAATGCCGCGGATCGGAATACCACTCGAAGAAGGCATGCATGGCCAGGGCAATGAACAAGACCAGCCAGATATCGTGCAGCGTCTCGCGCGTAAAAAGATACGTCCCCGCCGAAAAGGCAGCGCACAATCCCGCGACCCAAGCTCCTCGTTCGTTGAAGGCGCGGCGCGCCGTGCGCATCACGATCCATACCAGCGCGATCACTGCGAGCGCCGTGGGCAGGCGCAGGGCGAACTCGTTGATGCCGAAAACAGAAAAACTGGCGGCCGTCAGCCAGTATAAGAGCGGAGGTTTTTCTAGGAAGCGGACTCCGTTGGCGTAAGGCGTCACCCAATCGCGGTGCTCGACCATGTGCTTCGCAGCCTGGGCGTAATACCCTTCGTCGTAGTCGATTACCGCTCGTCCTGTTGTGGTGCCGAGGTATAGGATTCCTGTCAGAAGCAGCGGCAGCAGCATCGACAGTTGGTTTCCGCGCTCGCCTTTAATGGTAATTTTCTCCCAAGGTTAAGGTTTGTGTGAAACATACGCCGAAGAATAATACACTGCAATTGGAATCAGGCTTCAGCCGGAATTGCATTTTTCTCAGCAACAGTAAAATACCCCTGCAATCAAATCGAGGGCCTTTAAGTAGACTAATTGCACATGGTAAGCAGTGAAGTGAGGACACGGAGAGAAGTTTGTCGGACCTCCAATGAAGAGACCTGAAGCCAATAAGGCAGTAATGCTTTCTACCACGGCCGGAGCCGCAACCAAGTATTCGAGACTGATGGTGGCCGCGGGCGTTCAGCTGTCAGCTTTCAGCTCTCAACTTCCGATAACGAAGTTAAAATTCTTGCATTTCGCACAGAAGTGACGGATAAAGACTCTATCCTTGAGCGCGCACCGAACCATCTGTAATCCAAGCTCTCCTCTCGGTGAAATTGGCAAACAAGCGGTACGTCTCCGATTTTGCCCGGTTTTCCAACTCCGCGGGGCTAGCCCTGCGAATGCATCCGGTTTTATCGAAAATACTGGCTTCAATTCGAATCCCACTTCCAGCTTGCCATCGGATTTCTTAGCTCAAAATCAACAGGAGTTGTTGAAAATTCAACATTTCTTTAGTTGCAGGGAACTCTCAATTATTATAAGTTATTCATAAATAAGAGCTTTCATCCGCGCTCTTTGTGGTCCACCAGTTGCATTGCTTTATCATGGCATATTTGACGAATGCCAAAAAGGAGTCGAAAAATGAAAGCAATTCTGACTGGTTTTCTTTTGATGGCGGCTATTGGATCCGTAATGGCCGGTCCGCCGTCCACGCTGCCTGAGCAGCTGCTTGAACAGTATTACTCAATCCAAAAGAGCCTGGCATCGGATTCGATCAACGACATTGCCGCCTCCGCGGCCCAAATAGCCAGCATCAGCCGCAAGGCTGCCGCAACGGAGCCGCGAGTGCAGACGCAAATTGCTTGCCCTTGCCGATGCGGCGACAAAAATTCAGGCAGCCGACCTGAAATCAGCTCGAGGCGGATTCGGCGAATTGAGCGACAGGATGATCGCATTTTTGCAGGCAACCGGCACGAAGAGAAATCCCCCCTATCAGTTCTTCTGTCCCATGGTCAAAAAGAACTGGCTGCAGCCGAACAAGGAAACGCGCAATCCCTACTTATGGCAGCGCAATGCTCACATGCGGGGAGCTGATTCAACCCAAACCCGTTGAACAACAAATGGAAAACAACCATCATTGATCGCAGGCGCCCGATTCCGCCTGCCATGAGAAAACTATGATAGAGAGAGCCAAATTCAGACCCATTCTTCATCGGATGTCGGCGCTGATACTGTCAAGCTTCTTATTGTCGGCATTTGCCGCCGCTGAACCGGGCAATCCTTCCAATCGCCCAGGAAATTCAGGGGAAAGAGGCAGGCACGGAGTTGCCTGCTGTGAACCTTGAATACCTGATGGGGCAGATGCTTGCCGCGAATCCTGAACTCCAGGCCGCACGCAAACGCTGGGAGGCGATGCAAAAACGGCCCGGGCAGGAAAGCGCGCTTCCCGATCCCACGGTTCGATTCGGCTGGACGAGCGCCGGAGCGCCTTATCCGGGGGCCGGATTAGGCAGTGAATCTGGCGCAAACCTTGGAGTTGAGTTTTCGCAGATGTTTCCATTTCCGGGCAAGCGAGGATTGCGGGGCGGCATGGCCCAGCAGGAAGCGCGGGCGGAATCGTTTGTGTTTCAAGGTGCGGAGCTGAACCTTGTATCCAGGCTCAAGTCTGCTTTTTATGAACTGCAATTTACGTATGCTGCCATCGACGTGCTCTCCCGCAATAAGACCCTGCTGGAGCGGTTGGCGAAGCTGGCAGAAAACCGTTACTCCGTCGGTCAAGCAACGCAGCAGGATCTCATCAAGTCCCAGGTCGAGCTTTCCTTGATTGAGGCGCGATTGCTGGAAATAGAGCGCAGCAAGAGAAGCATTGGCGCAGAGATCAATTCGCTGCTAAACCGCGATGTCAGCGCCAGTTTGGGCAGACCGGAACCGCCCGGAGAAATTCCCGCGCCTCCCCCGCTTGAATCCATGCAGAAAAGTGCCATGGACGCATCTCCTGTGCTGCGCGCTCAACGCGCGACTATTGATAGCCGGAGACTTGGTCTTGATTTATCGCGGCGCGACTATTACCCGGATTTTGAGGTGATGGGCGGGTATTTCAACCAGGGCTCGATGAAGGACATGTGGGAATTTCGAGTCCAGATGAATATTCCTATTTTTTTCGCCCGCAAACAAAGGCTGGGAGTCGAGGAAGCCGGCGCGCGGTTGAGCGAGACACAGAGGACGTACCGGGCCCAGGAACAGATGATCAGCTACAGGATAAAGGATCAATATCTGGCGGCTGAAAACTCCCGCAAGCTAATGGACCTGTACTCCAAGCGGATCATTCCGCAGGCATCGCTTGCACTGGAATCCTCGCTGACCGGTTACAGCACAGGGAGTATCGATTTTCTCTCCGTCCTCTCAAATGTCTCCACGATCCTGGAAAACGAAATGAAATATTACGAAAGCCGCACGCGGCTCCTGCAGTCCATTGCCGTCCTGTCGGAACTGGTCGGCGAAAGTGTGGGTGGCTAAGCATGAAGAATTTTATTCTCGGATTTCTTATGGCGACTGCGCTTTTGGCCGGCGGCTATTTCGCTTATTCCCGCTGGGGCGGGAAAATGGCCGGAGGGGCCGCCGAACAAACAGAAGATCATGTATCACTGCCCCATGCATCCCACCTATATCTCCGATAAACCCGGCGATTGCCCGATCTGCGGTATGAAGCTTGTTCCTATGGAACCGGCCACTTCCCCGGATGCGCATGCCGGCCACAAATCAATGGCGCCCGGGGCCACCGCCGATCAAACAGCCGCGGCCGAATCAAAAGTCTCCGGATATGCGCCGGTGACGATTCCTGCGGATCGGATCCAGAGCATGGGAATCACTTTTGCGGATGCCCGCCGGATGGAACTGGACCAGAGTTTCCATACTTTTGGCAAGGTCACCTATGACGAAACCAGAATTCATCATGTCCATACAAAGTTTGAAGGATACATTGAGACTCTGCACGTAAATTATGTCGGGCAGTTCGTGAAAAAAGGCGAGCCGTTATTCAGCATCTATTCACCGGAGCTCTACGCCACGCAAAATGAATATCTATTGGCGCTCCGCGCCAGAGAGCAGATGCCTCCTTTAGACGGAGACGATGCGTTCCCCGGGGTCGGAAATGTGGATCTGGTCGCTGCGGCGCGGCAGCGCCTGGCTCTCTGGGATATCGGAGACAATGATATTCGCGAACTCGAAAGAACACGCAAACCCATACGGGCACTTACCATCTTTTCCCCGGTCTCGGGCTTCGTGATGCAAAAAACAGCTTTACAGGGGCTAAAAGCAATGCCGGCAGATAACCTGTACGATATCGTCGACCTCTCGACCGTTTGGGTGTTGGCGGATATTTACGAGGTGAACGTTTCATTCGTCAAGCTTGGCCAGCCGGCAAGCATCAGCCTGGCGTATCAACCTGGAAAAACCTGGCGCGGGCATGTGACCTTTATTAATCCGACAGTTGATCCCGCAACGCGAACCGTCAAGGCCCGCCTTGAATTTGCGAATCCAGGCAATGAATTGAAACCGGATATGTATGCCGACGTCGTCATCGGGGGAGCCAGGGGAAACGGTATCGCGGTGCCGGAGAGCGCCGTTATTGCGACGGGAGAACGGAATATCGTTTTCGTCGCCAAGGGAAACGGTCTGTTCGAGCCGCGCGAAGTGACGCTGGGAGTTCGAGTGCGGAATCTGTACGAGATCAAGCAGGGTATTTCGGAAGGCGAAAGAGTAGTGACGGGAGCGAACTTCCTCCTCGATTCCGAATCAAAGCTGAAGTCCTCGATCTCAGGTGGGACTGGAGAACATACGCATGGCCAATGATGGCCAATAGTGGCACCGCCGTGTCCGGCCAGTGAGGTTGCCGAATTATGATAGAAAAAATCATTGATTGGTGCGCCCGGCAGAAGTTCGTAGTCCTGGTATTCGCGGCTGCGGTCGTGGCGATCGGCATATGGGCTCTCTACAATCAACCGGTTGACGCTATCCCCGACCTCTCGGATACGCAGGTCATTGTCTACTCCCGTTGGGACCGGTCCCCGGATATCATCGAGGACCAGGTGACATACCCGATCACGACGGCCTTGCTCGGGGCGCCAAAAGTAAAGGCAATCCGCGGCTATTCCGATTTCGGTTTTTCCTATGTCTACATCATCTTCGAAGATGGCACGGATATTTATTGGGCGCGAAGCCGGGTGCTCGAATATCTCAGCAAAGTAATGTCCGCCTTGCCGCCGGAGGTTAAAACTGAAATCGGGCCCGATGCCACCGGAGTTGGGTGGGTATACCAATATGCCCTTGTGGACGAAAGCGGCACGCACAGTCTGGCCGACTTGCGATCGTTTCAGGATTGGAATCTTCGCTATGCCCTGCAATCCGTGCCTGGAGTGGCGGAGGTGGCGACGATTGGCGGTTTTCAGAATCAGTACCAGGTTACTGTCGACCCTGAAAAACTGAAAGCCTACAACATCTCCGTCATGGAAGTTGCCGAAGCCGTCCGCAATTCCAACGTTGAATCCGGAGGCCGGTTGATCGAATTTTCCGGCCGGGAGTATATGGTTCGCGGCCATGGTTACCTGAAGTCCGAGGACGACCTCGAACAGGTTGTTTTAAAGACCGATAACCTGGGCACTCCGGTCCTGCTTCGCGATGTTGCCCGGATTGAACGGGGGCCGGAAATCAGGCGGGGTGTAGCCGACCTGGATGGCAGGGGCGATGTCGTCGGCGGCATCGTCGTTATGCGCCATAGTGAGAATGCGGATAAGGTCATAAAACGGGTTAAAACGAAGCTGCAGGAGTTGGAACCCTCGCTCCCCAAGGGCGTGAAGATCATCAACACCTACGATCGCTCCGAGTTGATCGATGCTTCTATCGATACGCTGAAACATGAACTGATCGTGGAAATGATCATTGTCAGTGCCGTGATCCTGATTTTCCTCTGGCACATCCCGTCGGCGCTGATCCCGATTGTGACCATTCCGGTTTCTGTGCTCCTCTCATTCATTCCCATGCACCTTATGGGGCTCAACTCCAACATCATGTCTCTGGCGGGAATCGCCATCTCTATCGGCATTCTGGTCGATGGGGCAATTGTCGAGGTTGAAAATGCCTACAAGAAGCTGGAGCTTTGGGTCGAGGGAGGGCGCCAGGGTGATTTTCACGAGATCCGGCTTCAGGCCCTCAAAGAAGTAGGCCCGTCGGTTTTCTTCTCGCTTCTTGTCATCGCCGTCGCCTTCCTTCCCATTTTTACGCTGGTGGACCAGGAAGGCAGGCTCTTTAAGCCGCTTGCTTTTACCAAGAATTTCGCCATGGCGATCGCGGCCATCCTTGCCATCACGCTCGATCCCGCGATGCGCATGCTTTTTGCCCGAATGGATTATTTCCGATTCCGTCCAAAGCCTTTGGCCTGGCTCACGAACCAGTTTCTTGTGGGAAAATACTATAAAGAAGAAAAGCATCCCATCAGCCGCATTCTTTTCTGGATTTACGAGCCCCCGGCGCGCTGGGTTCTGCGCCACCCCAAGACCACCATCGCAATTGCCCTGGTTCTCGTATCGACCGCAGTTCCTGTTTATTTTCAGCTAGGCAGCGAGTTTATGCCTCCGTTGAACGAAGGCACAATCCTTTACATGCCCACAACTCTTCCAGGAATTTCCGTCGCCGAAGCGCAGCGGGTGTTGCAGCTCCAGGACCAGATGATTAAGAGTTTCCCCGAAGTAGAAAGAGTTTTTGGCAAGGCTGGCCGCGCGGAAACGTCCACCGATCCCGCCCCTTTCTCCATGATGGAAACGACGATTCTCCTGAAGCCCCAATCGGAGTGGCGACATAAGGAGCAGTGGTACTCAAGTCGGTCTCCGGAATGGCTGAAGAATCTGATTTTCAGGCGGATCTGGCCCGACCGGATCTCATGGGATGAATTGATCGAGGAGATGGATGCAAAAGTCCGGATTCCCGGCGTCACGAATGCATGGACGATGCCGATCCGGGCGCGGATCGACATGCTGACGACGGGCGTGCGGACTCCAATTGGCATAAAAGTCTTCGGTCAGGACCTGAATGAAATTGAGAAGATCGGTGGCCGCCTGGAGGCCATCATGAAGGATATTCCGGGCACGCGCTCTGTGTATGCCGAGCGGGTGGCCGGAGGGTACTTTGTCGATTTTGACTTGAAACGCGCCGAGTTGGCCCGGTATGGCCTGTCGGTGGCCGCTGCGCAAAACGTAATCATGTCGGCCATCGGGGGCGAAAATGTAACGACCACAATTGATGGACGCGCCCGCTACCCGGTCAACGTGCGCTATCCCAGGGAATTGAGGGATAACCTTGAGCGTTTAAGTCAGGTCTTGGTTTCAACTCCGGGAGGAGCGCAGATCCCGATCTCTCAGATTGCCGATATCAAGCGCGTCAACGGTCCGTCCATGATCCGCGACGAGAACGGCATGCTCGCCGGCTACGTTTTTGTCGATCTTTCATCGAACGACATCGGCGGGTATGTGGAACATGCGAAGCAGATTGTTCGGGAAAAGCTATCGCTTCCGACCGGATATTCCCTGGTCTGGAGCGGCCAGTATGAAAACATGCTTCGAGTCAGGGAACGCCTCAAAATCGTTATTCCGATTACCCTGTTTTTAATCTTTGCACTGCTGTACATGAATACAAAATCTGCGATGAAAGCATCGATCGTAATGCTTGCGGTTCCATTCTCGCTTATCGGAGCGGTCTGGCTCATGTGGATCCTCGGCTACAACATTTCGATTGCCGCATGGGTTGGCATGATCGCACTGATGGGCCTTGACGCGGAGACCGGCGTCTTCATGCTCCTGTTCCTGGATCTGTCCTATGACGAAGCAAAACGCAAAGGGCAGTTGAAGACAAAAGCGGATCTGATCGAGGCGATTATCCACGGCGCCGTCAAACGCGTCCGGCCGAAGATGATGACGGTCTCGGCGGCTTTCATGGGTTTGATGCCCATCATGTGGTCGATCGGCGCTGGTTCAGACATGATGAAAAGAGTGGTTGCCCCCATGGTAGGCGGCCTGGCCACTTCTTTTGCCATGGAATTACTGGTATACCCGGCTATCTATTACCTTTGGAAATGGCGTACCGAAGTCAAACATCAGGTCGTTGCCATTCCTGCAGGAGCATCGCTATGAAACGAAGAATGTCGATTTTTCTTTTCGTTTCCTTCCTGGCTGCAGCAACGGCATGGTCGGAAACCTTTCAGGTTGAGCACAGCCACTCCTGGCGCAGCTGCAAAGGCAAGCTGGTTTTTGGCGATACGACGGTCGAGTATATTGCGGAGAAAAAAGAACACTCGCGCAGCTGGAAATATGAAGATATTCAACAACTGGCAATTGTTCCGGGGCGGATTTCGATCCTCACTTTTAATGCCAGGAAAATTGAATTTGGCGCCGATCAGGCTTTTAACTTCAAGTTGCTTTCCGGAGCATTAAGCGATCAGTTCCGGATGGAGATTTCCCGGAAGTTGACGCGTCCTATCGTGTCCGGGATTTTGCCCGAAAAAATTGACGCGCGTTTTACCATTCCGGCGCGCCACAGACTGTTTCTGAAGGGCTCCCAGGGAATTCTGGAGTTCGGCGAGGAAACCATCGCATATCGAGCCGACGAACCGGGAAACTCGAGGATATGGCGCTATGATGAGCTGTTATCGATGGGCAGCACCGGACCTTTCCAGCTTCGCCTGGGCGCGCTCCAGAAGACAGGTGGAGAGTATGGAGAAGAAAAGAATTATGTATTCGACTTGAAACGCCGGATGACTTCAGAGGAATATGACTTCATTTGGGAAAAGATAAATCGTAGATAGGCATCATCGGAAACTAGTGTAATGCGTCATAGATCTCTTGACATTGGATCGGTACTAACCAGATTCTCTCAAAGGTCTCAAAGAAATAATGCCACTGATTACACGAATTACACGGATTGAGGCCCGCCCATGCCGTCGTCATTTTTGATCTGTGAAATCCGTGCAATCCGTGGCCTTTTTCTCCTGATATATGTAAAGCCCGGTTGGACGCACGACACGAGCGGCTTGTAACAGACGCAATTGATGCAACGGTTAATCGCCACTCGTACAACTGATTATGAGAGAATAGATTATGGCTGCGCACACCATACTCGTTGTCGACGATGACTCCAGCTTTCGCCGTGTAGTGGAGTATCAGCTGAGGCAGGCTGGCTATGATGTTTTGAAGGCTGAGGATGGAAGGAAAGCGCTCGAGATTTTCTCGCAGACTCGCTGTCATGCCGTTCTTACGGACCTGGATATGCCCGAACTTTCAGGCAACGAGCTTCTGAAGGCAGTGAAACAACAATCCCCCGACACTCCGGTCATTGTCATTACCGCCTACGGAACGATCGACTCCGCGGTAGAAGCCATGAGGGCCGGGGCTTTCAACTACGTGACAAAGCCCGTCAACCGGGATGCCCTGCTCCATACGCTGGAACAAGCGCTGAAATTTTCCGGGCTTGTTGCGGAGAACCGCAATTTGCGTCAAGCGATATCCGCGACCTTCAAATTTGAAGGTATCGTAGGCGGCTCGAAAGGGATGCAGCGCGTAATTGACCAGGCGACCCAGCTTGCGCGCGTTGATACCACCGTGCTTATTTCAGGAGAGAGCGGGACAGGCAAAGAGATTTTGGCCAAGGCAATCCACTACAACAGTTCACGCAGCGGCAAGCCGCTCGTTGTGATCAACTGTGGCGCCATCCCGGATGCGTTGCTCGAATCAGAACTCTTCGGATATCGCAAAGGGGCGTTTACCGGCGCAATCGCCAATAAAACGGGCAAGTTTGAGGCTGCCGACGGAGGCACGGTCTTTTTGGATGAAATTGGCGAGCTTCCCGCGCACGCTTCAGGTAAAGGTTTTGAGGGTTGTGCAGGAAAATGAGATTGACGTCATCGGCGAGAATAACCCGCGCAAAGTCGATGTGCGCATCATCGCGGCCACGAACCGGGATCTTCGGCATATGGCTGCCGACGGACAGTTCCGGCAGGATTTGTTTTACAGGCTGAGCGTAGCGCCCTTGCACTTGCCGCCGCTGCGGGAGCGCAAGGAAGATATCCCGCTTCTGGTGCGCTCTTTTGCGGAACGCATCTGCCAGCGCTTCGGAAGGCCTCAAGTAAATATCGGTAACCCTATCTTTCGCAAACTGCAAATGTACGCCTGGCCCGGCAACGTCCGGGAGTTGGAGAATGCGATTGAAAGGTTAATCGTGTTTTCACGGGACAATACGGCCAATATGGAGGACCTGCCGGATGAAGTGCTTCAACCACAGCTGACGATTGGCAAAACCCTGCTGCAGCATTCCCCCTGATGGGCTATCGATGGCAGAACTCGAAAAAGAGCTGGTGATTGAGGCTCTCGAACGAAACCAATGGAATCAGACGCGGGCCGCCGCGTTCCTGCGCATCTCCAGGAATGTTCTCGTTTACCGGATGCAGAAGTATCGCCTTGGACCTTATAAAGAATTACTTTCGGATAGCTTCGATCTCTGTGCCTGATGGCGGGGATATTATTGAAGAAGCAGATCCTGGGGCAGATTCAGAAAACAAATGAAGTGGATAACGCTGAAAAATCCGGCGCATGGGTACCTGAAGGTGGGGATTATCGCTGTGCTCGTGTCGATTATTACGATCCTTCACTTTTCGACCGGCACCGAGCACATGTACCTGCATCAGATCTATCAAAGGAGCTATTACGTACCGATTATCCTGGCAAGTTTCTGGTTTGAAATATGGGGAGGGCTGGCCACGGCGATTGGCTTGACCGCGTTGTACCTCATTCACATCCGGCATGATTGGTCGCATCATCCCGACTATTCTTTTCAGCAGTATGCCGAGATTGCGATGTATCTCATCATAGCCGCCCTTGTGGGATATTTGTCCCAGGTCCAGCGCAAGACCCGGGAGCAGCTGGAAAATGCTGGATCGCAACTCAAGGCAGCGTATCAAAAGCTCAATGAGACCTTCGATCAGCTGAGGCACTCGGATCGCCTGGCGTCGCTGGGGCAGCTCTCTGCCGGCATCGCGCACGAAATCAGAAATCCACTCGGTTCCATACAGGGTGCCGTCGATATCCTCGCGCAGGATTTGCCGCCGGAGGATCCCAAATCCGAATTTGCCCAAATCGCCAGGAAGGAGGTCCGCAGGCTCGAAAAGCTGACAGGGGAAATCCTGCAGTTTTCAAAACCCGCGCCTCCCAAACAGCTGCCGATCGACGGGCGGGAGATCATCGACGCGGCCTGCAGGCTCTGCTCCGACCAGGCGCACCGTCAGGGTGTTGAAATTGTCAGGCGGATCGAATCGCCTGAGGCCACGATTCTCGTCGATCCTGAACAGATAAAACAGGTACTGATCAATGTCCTGATCAATGCCATTCAGGCCCAGCCTGGAGGAGGAAGAATCACAATCCAGGGGGGGATTGAAGCGGGAGAATGGGTCCTGTCAATCCAGGACAGCGGCTCCGGCATGACTCCTGAGCAATTGGATCGCATTTTCGATCCGTTTTTCACAACCCGACGCGAAGGAACCGGGCTGGGACTATCCATATCTTTTCAATTGGTGAAGAATAATGGAGGCAGGATCTGGGCAACATCCGAGCCGGGCCAGGGTTCCTGCTTCCACGTGAGCTTCCCGAAGCAATGATACATTTCAGTGGTTTTTACAGTTCCGCTATCTT
This sequence comes from uncultured Acidobacteriota bacterium, assembly GCA_963761825.1. GTDB lineage: Bacteria > Acidobacteriota > UBA6911 > UBA6911 > UBA6911 > UBA6911. The sequence continues at coordinate 416,080 of CAVXIH010000009.1, read as the reverse complement.
TAAATAGCATCACAGGATTGAGGTTTACCGCATGGCCATTGCAGTCGTTGGGATGATGGATGAGCGAGAAGAAGCCCTGAGGCTCATTAAGGACCAAGTAGAACTGCGGGGGCACAAGACTCTGATGATCGATATCAGCATTGGGACCGGCGCGATCGTCCCTTCGCTGAAGGCCGATGTGAGCTGCAGCGAGCTGGCCCAATTGGGAGGCGGCCCCGCCGAAGGCGTTGCTGCGATGCTCATGGGACAGAGAGAGAGGGCTATTTCCATTATGGCCGCGGGACTGACGAAAAAGATCGCCGCCGTGCATGCAGAGGGCGATCTTCAAGGGATCCTCGCCATCTCGGGCATGACCGGCGCTCTCATCGCCCTGCCTGCCATGAAAGCCTTACCCTTCGGCGTCCCGAAGCTTATTATTTCCAGCGCGGTCGCATTGCCCATTCACGCCGAGCTGTTCGCCAAGTATTTCGCCGTCAAAGATATCACCGTGATGCACGCCGTCGTGGATACGGTGGGAATGAATACCCTGGTTCAGACGCTCGCCCTCAATGGCGCCAACGCCATTGCCGGCATGGTGGAAACGGGCAGGGTTGCGCCGCTCAAAAAAAAGCCATCCATCGCCATTACAGAATTCGGCTTCTGCGACAAGGGCGCGCATTACCTGCGGGAACTTCTGGAAGAGGATTTTGAGATTGTATCGTTTCACGCCACCGGGTTGGGCGATCAGGCAGCCATGGAGCTTGTTCCCCAGGGGATTTTCAAAGCCTTCATCGATCTTGTCCCCGGCGCCTTCAGCGAATATCTGCTGGGCGGGAATCGGGGAATCTCCGGGCCCGGCCGCCTGGATATCGCTTCAAAGATACCGATCCCCTATATTTTTTGTCCGGGAGGCTTCGACATCATCAGCTGCGGCCCGATTGAGCGAAAAGACAAGGCCGATCCGCTATGGACGTCGAGGAAACTCGCGGAACGAAAATTGTATGTGCAGGAGTCTCCAAGAGTGCAGGCCAGGCTGAACGCCGAAGAAATGAGCTTCATAGCGACTGCGGCCGCTGAAAGACTGAATGGATATACGCACAAGAAAAGGGTCAAAATCGTCATTCCCCGCAGAGGTTTCTCTTCTCTGAGCGCAGAGGGATGCCCCTTGTATGATCCTGATTCTGATCGGGCCTTTGGCACTGCCATAAAGAAGAGCATTGACCCTGCAATCGATGTCATCGAAGTGGATGGGGAAATCAATAGCCGGGCATTTGCGGCTGCCGTTGTGCACGCGCTGTCGGAGGCACAGGAGGAGATTCGGAGGTTGACGGATTCATGAGCAAGATCGAATTTGTGGATCAGACCATTCGGGATGCCCAGCAGAGCCTCTGGGGATTGATGATGCGGACCGATCACATCATCCCGATTGCGGAAATGATGGATACGGTCGGGTATCGTGCCATCGCGACCGTAGGTTCCCAGGCTTTTACCATCCAGGTGCGCAATCATAACGAGGATCCCTGGGAGAGAATCCGGACTCTTTCAAAACTCATGCCCCGCACCAGCCTGCGCGGCTCGTACCAGACGGCAAGTCTTTCCTCCTTCGACCTCAGCACGCCGCGCAACATCATTTCCCTGTGGATCAAACGATCCATTGCCAACGGGATCAAAAGCTTCTGGATTTGCGATTATCAGGAAAACGTCGAGAGATTCCGATACTTCGCGCAGATAGCAAAAGCGGAAGGGGCCGAGGTCGTCACGGCTTTGATGTACACCTCCAGTCCTGCGCATACGGACGAGCACTGGGCGCAGAAATCCAGGCTGATCGCGTCGACAAAAGATTGTGTGGACCGGATCATGATTGAAGATGCGTCCGGGATTCTCACGCCGGAACGCACGCGGGAGCTGATTTCCACGGTTCAACGAAACTGCGCAGGAATCCCGCTCGAGTTTCACTGCCACTGCAATTCAGGACTCGCCCCGCTGTGCTATCTGGAAGCCATTCAGGCCGGCGTTACGACCGTGCATACGGCGGTCGCCCCTCTGGCTAACGGGACTTCACTGCCGTCGGCGGAGAGCATTTTAAAGAACGCACGCCGGCTTGGATTTACGTCGGATCTTGATGAAGACGCGCTCGCGGCCGTTTCGTCCCACTTCAGAAAAATTGCCGAAAAAGAGAACCTGCCGATCGGGGCGCCGAGAGAATACGATCTTTTTCATTTTGAGCACCAGGTGCCGGGCGGCATGATGACCAACCTGACACGACAGCTCAGGGAATTGGGTATGGCGCATCGGCTGGACGAGATCCTCCAGGAAGTCGTTCAAGTCCGCAAGGAATTCGGATATCCGGTGATGGCCACGCCCTACTCTCAGATTGTGGGGGTTCAGGCGGTCGAGAATGTGGTTTCAGGGGAGCGGTATAAAAAAATTCCGGATGAGACCATTAAATACGCGCTGCAGCTCTACGGGCCGCCGGTTGTTCCTGTCGATTCGAATGTCATGGACAGGATCATGGGCTTGCCGAGGACAAAAGAATTTCTCAATTGGAAGCCCGAAGGATACCTGAAATCGATCGAAGAACTGCGCCAGGAGATCGGCCCGGAGCTGTCGGACGATGATCTTCTCCTTAAAATCCTGATTCCGGGAAAACCGCTCAGGAAAGCGGATACAGGGAAACAGGCCCCGGTTGCGTCAGCACTTCCATCCGCGCATGCCGCATCCTTGCCGAGCGAATTCAGCGTGGAGGTGGATGGTGAAATCTTTAACGTGAAGATCCTGCCGCGCCAGAATGAGATCGAAGAAATCGCCGCGACAAAAAAGCAGGAGCCGGCGAAATTGCTCGAAGGGGCAGTAGTATGCGACATGGCGGGCCTGGTGCTTTCGTTGGAAGTGAAAGCGGGCGACGTGGTCCGGCAAGGCGATCCGCTTGCGGTTATTGAAGCAATGAAAATGCGCAGACCGGTGCACGCACCGCGGAGCGGAGTAGTGAGGGAGATTCTGGCAAGGGAAGGCGAAATCATCGATGCCGGCAGCGTCCTGATGGTCATAGATTAGGATTTCTTAAATGATCGGGAAAATTCTCATTGCCAATCGGGGCGAAATAGCCATACGCGTCATGAGGGCGTGCCGTGAGATGGGGATTTCTTCCGTCGCCGTGTTTTCAGAAGCGGATAAAGATGCATTGTTCGCGAAGTATGCCGACGAGGCGTATCCAATCGGCCCCGCGCCTGCCAGCCAAAGCTATCTCAACATTTCGAAGGTAATTGAGACGGCCCGCGAATGCGGCGCCGACGCGATTCATCCCGGTTACGGATTCCTTGCGGAAAATCCCGGATTCGCCTCTGCCTGTGAGAGAGCAGGTATCACGTTTATCGGGCCTTCGAGCCGCGTTCTCGAACTCGTGGGCGACAAAGTCGCCGCTAGACTTGAGATGAGCGAGGCCGGTGTCCCTGTCGTGCCGGGCAAAAATGAATGCATTGCAGACTTTGACCATGCAAGGAGTGTGGCCGCGGAAATCGGATATCCGGTGATCATCAAGCCCTCCGGAGGCGGAGGCGGGATCGGAATGACGATCGTGGCGGATGAAAAGGAACTGCTAAAAGCACTCGAATCCGCCCAGGCAATTGCGAAGACAACCTTCGGTCTTGGCGACGTCTATATTGAAAAGTATCTGCTCCACCCGCGCCATATTGAATTTCAGATTCTGGGAGATGCGTACGGGAACGTCGTCCACCTGGGCGAAAGGGAATGTTCCATCCAGCGGAGGCATCAAAAGCTGATCGAGGAGTCCCCATCCACTGCGCTCAACCCGGCCATGCGCGCAAGCATGGGGGAGGTGGCGGTGAATGCCGCCAGGCGCGTCGGATATGAAGGGGCCGGAACGGTAGAGTTTTTGTTCTCGGAAGGGAAGTTCTATTTTCTTGAAGTAAACGCACGCATCCAGGTCGAGCACCCTGTAACGGAGATGGTCACCGGAATAGACATTGTGAAGGAGCAGATAAAAATCGCTTCAGGCTTGCCGCTAACCATCCGGCAGGAGGACATACGCGAGCAATGGGTGCGCTATAGAATGCAGGATCAACGCCGAGGATCCTTTGAACGGATTTGTTCCCTCTCCCGGCATAATCAGAATCTATCATCCTCCAGGAGGCGCCGGGATCCGGGTGGACAGCGGAGCTTTTAGCTCCTGCACCATCCCGGCATTTTACGATCCGCTGATATCGAAACTGATCGCATGGGGAAGAGACCGGGAAGAAGCGATCCAGAGAATGCGCCGGGCGCTGTACGAATACGTGATTACAGGCATCAGGAACAATATTCCTTTTCACCAGGCGATCATGGGGAACGAGCGCTTTGTAAAGGGGGATTTGTCGACGGACTTCATCGACAGCGAAGTCACACTGATCGATGACATGAAACGGATCGTGGAGGAGCAGAAGCCTCTGCAGGATAAATTGTCGCAGCTTGCTCATGAGAAAAAGAAAATAGCCGCCATCGCGGCCGCGGCAATGGTCTGTAGGCATATCTCAGCCCGCGAGAATTCGTGAAATCCGTGTTTTCGAAACAATGAATGGAGGATCAATGGAAAACCGGCCGAAAGTGCTGATGATCATCACGCTGGACACAAAAGAAGTCGAGGCGCGATACCTGAGGAAATGCCTCGAAGACAGCGGATTGGAGGTATACCACCTGGACGCCAGCATCCGCCACACCGTCGATGCCGGTGCAGACATTACCCCCGATCAGATCGCCGCTGCGGCAGGCAAAACCATGGCGGAGATTCGCGCCTTGAATCACGAGGGCAAGTGTCTGGAAATCATGATCCAGGGCGCGATCCCCTGTGCGCACGCGCTGGACCAGCGCGTCGGGCTCAGCGGAATCATCGGCGCGGGCGGATCGCTGGGAACTGCTCTTTGCACGGCGGTCATGGGAACGTTTCCGTTCGGCTTGCCGAAAGTGATGATTTCGACGATGGCATCCGGTAATACCAGGCCGTTTGTAGGGACCAAGGACATTGTTTTGGTCCACTCCGTTTGCGATATCCTGGGTTTGAATACCGTGACGCGGCGCGTATTTCAGAACAGTGCCCTGGCGCTGGCCGGCATGGCTCGCGGATACGAGCCCTGCGTAGCTTCAGACAAACCACTGGTCGTGATTTCAACGCTAAGCGTCAGCGAAAAATGCTGCCTCGCTATTCGCAAGGCCGTCGAGCAACGGGGATTTGAGGTGATGGTCTTCCATACATCGGGTAACGGAGGCGCCAGCATGGACGAAATTATCCGGGATCAGGAGGTCTCCGTTGTGGTCAATCTGTCGCTGATTGAGGTCAGCGACTATCTCAGCCACGGTCTGTTCAGCGGAGGGCCGGATCGGTGCAAGGCTGTCTCTCGAAAAAGGCATCCCGACAATTTTTGCGCCGGGGAACATTGATATCACTGTCGCCGGTCCGGTTGAGGACGCAAAAAAGCGGTATCCTGACAGGCGCTACCATGTTCATAACCCTTCCCTGACTGCGGTGAGGTCGGGAGCAGAGGAATTCAAACGCGTTGCGGAGCACATGGCAGGGCTGATCAAAGAGGCGAAGGGGCCTGTCGCTTTCTTTGTTCCGCTGCTTGGTTTCTCCGATCACGACAGCGAACATGGCCATTTGCACGATCTTTCGCTGCCGCCGGTTTTTGCGGAGCATTTGAAGAAGGTCATGCCCCCGGGCGTGCCTGTGGTGGAAGTCCCTTGTCACATCAACGACGAAGCCTTTGCCAATAAGATCATCGAGCAGATAGTCGCATTTCAGAAATAAGTCCTGGGGATCTCCGGCGTCTCGCGAATGCTGCATAGTTCTTGTCCTGGGAGCGCAGGCGTCTCGCGCGGCAATTACAATTTTCGAGCAAAACTATGCGATATTGCGATTTTTTCGACAAAGAGCCGCCGAGACGGCGGCGTTCCCAGGATGTAAATCGTTTTGAGATTGTTATTATGTGGTTTGAATGCATCCCTATTTGTTATTCTGGGTTATCATGGCTCTCTTTTCTGATCTTAAAATAAATAGAGTGGAGCTTTGAGTACGTTTGCGAGAAGGAGACTGCAGTATGGCCGAATTCACGAAAGCCGAAGGTAAAAAGAAAGTTTTGAGGCGCGAATTTCTAGCCGGAAGCGGCGCAGCCCTTGCGGCTGGCGCCCTGGCGGTAAGCGCTACGGAATCTGCGGCTGCTGTATTGACGCAGACGCCGGCGCAGACGGCAAAGCCGTCCTATGAAGCGTCGACCGGGTATATTGTCTATGACAGCAGGCTGTGTCTTGGCTGTCAGAGCTGCATGTTTGCCTGTTCTATGACGCATGAAGGAGTGGCGAATCCTTCACTGTCCAGGATACAAATCATTCGTGACGCTCCGTCGTTTACAAAATATCCTTATGACATTGTCATGTCCGTGTGCCGGCAATGCGTCTCGCCGCTGTGCGTCCAGAATTGTCCGACGGGCGCCTGCCATGTGGACGCAGCCAACGGCAATGTCAGGAGGATCGACCAATCGAAATGCATCGGATGCAAGCGATGCATCAACTCCTGCCCGCAAAGACCTCACCGGACAATCTGGAATTCGGCGAAAAAGAAATCCACCAAATGCGACCTGTGCGCCGACGCGCCCTATTGGAGCCAACAGGGCGGCCCCGGCGGCAAGCAGGCCTGCGTAGAAACGTGTGCGGCCAAGGCGCTCAAGCTGGTGAAAGAAGCTCCTTCGCAATTGGATGTAGCCGGATATGACGTCAATCTGGCGCCGCCGGCGAAAGCATTCCCCAAAATGGCCCCGAAACCGGCGCCGAAGGAAGGAGCATAAAAATGGCAAATGGATATGCAGGAAAAATACTGAAGATAAACCTGACAACCAAAGAGATCAGCACGACTCGATACTGCCCAATATGAAGAGTTCGGGGGCGGTACCGGGATAGGCGCCGCCATTTTCTGGGATTTGGCCGTTGCGCCCGGCGATTGGGATTTGCAGGATGCATTTGATCCGAGAAACGTGATTTCGTTGATGACCGGGCCTTTGGCTGCGACAGGCGTTCCCGGCGCCGGAAGGACAAGCATCTGCGCCATAGCTCCGGAAACGTTTCCCACTCCTTTGTTCCATCGCACCGGTATGGGCGGCAGGTTTGGCACAATGCTGAAGCTGGCCGGGTGGGATGGAGTTGTGGTTCAGGGCAGGGCGGAAAGGCCGGTCTGGATCAATATCATCAATGACAAGGTGACCATCGAGGATGCCAAATCGCTGTGGGGCCTCAATACCTATGAAACGCAAGGCCAAATCCTATCGATGGTGGGCGGCCGAACCCGGTTTGGCGAGGAGTGGCACCAGATTGGAGATGACTATACTACGGCAAGACCGCAGATCGTCTGCATCGGCCCGGTAGGCGAATCGATGACGAGAGTCGCCGCCCTGATTCACGGCAGCGGCGTCAGCGCGCGTACCGGAGGATTTGGAGGCGTTTTCGGATCCAAGAACCTGAAAGCCATCAGCGTGATGGGCACCGGCAGCATTCAAGCCGCGGATCCTAAAGGACTCGTGGATACGAGAATCGCGCATATACTCGGCAGAGGTGGCGCTGCCGCAGGCACAGCGGCCTGTATGCCTTGTGTCAACAGTGACCGGAAAAGAGACTCCTATTACGGCGGCGAGTCCATGTGCGCGGATCAGTATTGGTTCATGGGCGACCTGATGAAAGGCGCCGACGTAGCCATCAAATGGGGAATCTGCACCTGGGCCACCAAATTCGGCGGCGCCATGGAAAACAAGGTGGCCGGCGCGCCCGCGCTGTTCAAAGGCAAGTGTGCCCATGGAGCCCGGAATGGGCTGGTATATCAAATATCTCTATGAACTCGGCGTCCTGGGACCGGGCAAAAAAATAGAATCGCATCCGTTGCCGATGGATCAATGGGATAAATTGAGTTTTCGTGAAGCCTTCTGCGATGCGATTGCCCGCAAAATCGGTATTGGCGCGGATCTGGCTGAAGGGACGCTGGAAGCCGCGAAAAAGTGGGGAAGGCTGGAAGAAGATTTGAACTCCGGCGCACTGCGATTCCCCGCCTATGGAGCGAGTTGGCATCATACGCTTCCGGGTATGGATTGGGCCTATAGCTATATACTTACGTCCGGGGATCCCATGTGGCATGGATTAATGGGCGTGAGCGGCGGCGGAGGATTCGGAGGCGGTCCGTCGACGTATACCGCCGAGCAGCTGGTCGAAATGATGGCTGCCAAAGTGGTCCCGTTTACCGGGGATCCTTTGATGTTCAGCAATTCCTGGAAAGGAGAGGAAGCCAGAAAAACCGGCATCTATTCCGAACACAAGGCCAAACTGGTAGCCTGGGCCAGACGCTATAACGAGTTCTACAATGAATCCCTGTCAATCTGCGAAATGATGCTGCCTAACTTTATAGGCAGATCTGCGAACAGCATTGCCGGACCCAGCCCTGAATTGGAATATAGCTACTATCAGGCTGTTACCGGCAATAAAAAATCGTTTGCCGACACGATAGAGATCGGCAGGAAGATATGGAACATGCAGCGCGCAATACGTGTGATGGCGGGAAGACACCGGGACAAAGAACAGTTTGCCCCCTTCATGTATATGCCTGGCGCCACTTTCATGTCGCTGGGCAGCCGGCCTGTTTACGTGGATGGCAAGTGGAGTTTTGAGAATCAGGATGATATGTATCTGGATAAAGCCGGCGTCGAGGAGTTCAAAACCCACTTCTACAAACTGGAAGGATGGGATGCCAGCAACGGCTGGCCTACCCGGAAGACCCTGGATGGATTGGGCATGAAGAAGGTCGCGGATACGATGGCGAGCAAGAATAAGCTCGGAGTCTGATTTTAATAAAATAGCACGCTCGGAGATGCGGAATGGATTCCGCATCTCCGAGCTTAGGATCAGTCATCCAAAAGATTCGAGATTCGAAATTCGAGATTATCGATCAGGGTGCTTGCCGGTTGTTTCGTTATTCAGCTAGGTTGGGTTACCCGCGTTTGGCGGGCCAGCCGACGGTGGCCATATAAACTACTGTTTCTTCTATGCCATCCACTCCAATGAGAGAATTCACTGCGTCGTCGAACAAGGCGCCTACTCCGCAGATCCCCAATCCTGACGCCGTGCCTGCCAGGTAGAGATTCTGGGCAATGTGTCCGGCATCCAGGTAGATGTAGCGATAGGCCCGCTGCCGGTATTTCCACTTGCTCCGCTCGACTATCGCCGTCCAGATAAATGTGGCCTGCGCGTGTTCGACCATGTCCTGCCTCAGGGCTGCCTGGGCCAGATCCCTTGAAAAATCGCCAGATTTGAGCAATTCGAGGTCGAAGGCATACGGCCTGAAGTGGTAGATCCCTTGCCCCAATCCCTCTACGGATCTCGCCAGCAGGTATGTCTCGATCGGAAAAAGGCCACCTGCAGATGGCACGGTTCTGAATTGAAAATCTCCGACTTCCGCGGTAATGCCTTGCGTAGCCCAGAGCAAGGCTGAAAGAGTCTCGAGCGGCAGGGAGAGATCGGAAGAGTATTTCCTCACCGATCGGCGTTTGAGAACCGTGTCCCAGAAGTTCGCATCTTTGCTGAATTGTGGCTCGGGCAACTTTATCCTCGGAGTGGATTCCGGATAGCTTTTGTACCGCTCCGGCATATGTTCCCAGTCGAGATAGTGTCCTCCCATGGTATCCGGAAAATATTTCGTTTTCTGCTGGAACTGTTCGCCGATGCTTGATTGGTCCGATTGATTGTTGCCGGGGTCTTTCACGGATACCTCCGATAATGATTTGGGATTCGAAATTATGAATTGGGCCTCGCTATCATACAGGCGAACATCTAAATGTTAAGCAGGTTTTATGCGCGGGAGCCCATTTCGGCAGCACACTGCCGCTTTTCCCGGAAGCATGCTATGCATCGATCGAAACGAGTGGGTTCGGGACTTAAGCCCGGATCCACTTGTTTTGTTATTCGTACCGTATTGTGGTGGCCGGATTGGCCTGGGCTGTCTTATAGGATTGCAGCGCGACCGTAATAAAGGCCACCGCGATCACCAGAGCTGCGGAGAGTACAAAGACCAGCGGATTGATCCCTACACGATAGGCAAACCCCGATAGCCATTCCTCGATCGCAAAATACGCAAGGATGGACGCGATAACGGATCCCGCCAGGACAAGCCATAGGATCTTGCGAGCGAGCATTACAATGATTTGGGATGCCGAAGCGCCCAGGACTTTGCGAATGCCTATTTCCTTCCTGCGCTGCTCCGTGGAATAGGACGCCAGACCGAACAGGCCCAGGCAGGATATGAAGATGCAGATGCCCGAGAACACCCCTGTCATTTTCATCAGGCGTTTTTCGGACATGTATAGCCTGTCAATCGAGTCATCCAGGAATGCAAAATCGAAAGAGTGCCGGGGATCGTATTCCGCAAACTTTTTCTGGAGGAAACTCAACGTCTGCGGCACTTCCTTGTCGCTGATTTTCAGGATAAGCACTCTCTGATTCCCACCCTCGCCGAGCTGGTTGATGATGAGAGGCTCCATGGCATTGTGAAGAGATCTGAAATGAAAATCCTTGACGACGCCGACCACCCGCCCGCCGAGTTGATCCATCTGAATCTTCTTGCCCAGCGGATCTTTCCATCCCCGGTTTTTGACCATCGTTTCGTTGACAATAAAAGCTGTGCCGGTGTCGGTGAGCAATCTCTTTGAAAAATCTCTTCCTGAAGCCATTGGGATACCCATGACTTCAAAAAAGTCATTCGTCACCTGGAGGTTTCGAATCACCAATCGCTCCGGCGTGCCATCGTTGTTGTCCACCATGGGCGCACCGTGCGGAACTATCTGATCCGTGCTGATCATGACGGAGGCGGCGGCTACTCCGAGAATGCGGCTGTTTTTTAGCAATTCGGTTTTAATGACTTGATACTTGGCTATGACATCCGCGCTGCGCAGGTTGATAATTACCCGATTTTCTTTCTCGAAGCCCAGCGGTTTGCCGGAGACGTAACGCATCTGCAGCGCCATGATGCATGTGCAGGCAATGACGATCACCGAGACCGTGAATTGCGTCAGAACGAGAAATTCCCGCAGCCGGAAGCTTCCCTTTTTCCCCTTCTGAGAGTCCGCCAGCGCGGACAGAGGCGATATGGAAGACAGATAGAGGGCAGGGTACAAGCCCTGAAAGCAGGCCAACAAACAAAGACCAATCCCAGCATCCATAAAAGCAGCGTGGGTTCATTCTCGAGATCCAGGGTCAGCGGCTTGCCGAAAAGCTCATTCATCGGAAGCGTTGTCAGGACCACTTTCACCAGGGCGATGCTGATAGCCATGGCAATAGCTGAAAAGATGCACCGCTTCACACAGGAACCGGAGGATCAAACGCATCCTGGATGCGCCCAGGATCTTTCTCATCCCGATTTCTTTTGCGCGCCTGACGGCGCGGGCGATTGCCAGGTTCACGTAATTGATGCAGGCTACCAGCAGAATAAAGATGGCAACGGCCGCGAACCCGAATACGTAGTACCTGTTTCCCGTAGGAAGATCGTACGAGAGATCGGAATAGAGGTGAATGCTTGGCAGCGGCTCCAGCCAGCTCTTCCATGTGATGCCCACAGCTTTGCCCATGCCGTCCATGAACCGGGAGTAAAAAGAGCTGCTGATGGCTTTGTAGTTGTCCGGATTGTAATTTTCCGGCATCAGAAGATAAGTGTAGTTCGAAGCGGCGAACAGCAGATTTTTCGGATCTATCGAAGGCGGAAGGCCCCCAAAGCGAAGAAGCACATTGTACTTCATGTGTGTGTTTTCGGGCATGTCCCGGAACACAAGCGTTATCTTTTTCGGAGACGCGTCCCCCATGTCGACGTTGATGAGTTTGCCGATAGGATTCGCGTCGCCGAAATATCTTTTGGCAAACGTCTCGCTGACGGCGGCAGAGGAGGGATCCTTCAACGCCGTTTTGGGATTGCCATAAATGATCTGGAATGTGAATATGTCGAAAATATTTTCATCCACCACATAAACGTCATTCCAGTAAAGCGTTTTGTCCCCGCTGCGTATCATTACTTTCTGCTGCATGCTGACCGGCAGCAGCCGAACATAAGATTTAACTTCCGGGTAATTCTCCTTGAGCATCGGGCCCAGGGCCATCGAAGTGACGGCCAGCTTGTCTGTCGTTCCGCTGGTATTGAATTCGTTTGCGACCCTGAAGATTTGTTTGTGGTGCACGTGATGGCGGTCATACGTGAGCTCACTCCTCAGATAGAGGCCAAGAATCAGGCAACAGGCAAGCGCCAGGGATAATCCGGAGAGATTGACCAGGGCATAGGCCTTTTCCCGATAAAAGGTGCGCAAAGCAGCTTTGATTTCGCTGTTAGCCATGTATGATCCTCTGAAGATGCAGCTTTATTTGGCTCTGACCAAGGTCAGCGGAAGGCTGTTTCCCAACTGGGTCCATGTGCCTTCGATCTTGTCGACGTTCAGCTTGCCGCTGTATTTTCCGAGAACCTTGGGAACATCCAGTGTCAGCGTGCCGTCGATCATTGCCGCTTTAACGACGGGCAATCCGTTTACACCCTGGTCAGGGCTGTCTACGAAGACTACAGGTTTGCCTGCGGCATCCCGTTCAAAACGGAAGACAATAGCAAGGTTGGTAATTTGGCCAGCCCAGCGTCCCAATAGCAGTTTCATCGCGTCTGCCGAGAGATCTATCTGGGCCGGCGGAGCCTGGTATTTCTCCTTTTTCAAAACCTGGGGAAGCTCCCTGCCGCTGACCTTGTAAATGCCCGTTATGGTGTTATTACTCAAAGTGCCATTGTATTCGCTATTGGCAATCGGGATTCTGAACCGGACATGGTTGCCATCGAGGGACACATCCGAAATCTCATACCCCTTTATGCCCTGGTCAGGCTGGTCAAACGTGGAAACCAATTTTCCGTCCTTCGTGTATTCAAAATCGTACACGACCAAAACAGACAGCTCCTCCGTAACCTTCAGCCTGCTCACCCACTCTCCCAGCAACGGCTTTAATGAGGCGGCATCCGGTTTTTTATAGGGAGTCAAAACCAGGGGAAAGGTGCCGCCTTGTTGGCGCCACTCACCTGTTATCGTCTCTTTGCCCATAGTACCGCTATAGGAACCACTCAGACTGGCCACCTCGATGCTCAGTTTGCCGTCCGAATATTTGACTGCACTGGCAGCAACATTTTTAATGTTGCTGTCCGTTGAATTTACGACCGCTGAATAGGTTCCATCGGCCTTCTTACTGAGGATAAACTGTATCGTTATTTTGGTCGTCTGATCGATCGCCAATTTGCCTTGCCATGTCCCTGTCAGGTCTGTCTGGGCAACAGCATGGCCGCAGAGCAGGAGGCTGAGCACCAGGAAAAACATAACGTATGTTTTCATGCTTCTCTCCCTTTGTCTGAATCGATTCGCTTCCGGCGGCAGCATTCTCTGTCGAGCCGCAAACGCTATTTCTTCATGGCTTTGATCTCAGCGGGACCCTGGTGCAGCACCAGATGCGTTACCGCACCCTTGGCGTCCTTGAAGAATTCGATCTGGGCATCCGTCACCTTGAGGAAATACTTTGTCTCGGTTTCGGGGAATACCTGGACCTTGCCTTGGCCTGTAGCCTGCGTCATCAGCTTGCCGTCTTCCAAAGTGACCACGAGGTCGAATCCCGGCTGAAGCTCATAGGTGCCCGGATATTGGGCCATAATTGCGGGCGCCACCGTGATTTCCTTGCGTTCCGCCACTACGGCTGCCGGTCCGCGGAGCCTTCATCTCCTGATTGTTCTGGTACAGAACCAAGTGCGTTATAGCGCCTTTAGCATCTTTAAAAAATTCGATTTGCGCGTCCACTACTTTGTAAAAGAACTTCGTTTCGGAACTGGCATACACCGGCAGCTTTGGCTGTCCGGTGGCCTGTGCCATCAACTGACTTCCTTCCACTGTAATCGATATTTTAAAAGTGGGAGCCAGTTCGTAAACGCCTACATACTGCTGCAGAACCTGGGGCGCAACCGCAATTTCCTTTTTCTCCTGGGCAAGCCCGCTGCCAGTACCCATGCATAGCAACAGCGCCAGCGACAAGCAAATCATTATTCCTAAAATCCCTCGATGTGACCGAACCATGATATTTCTCCTTTTAACTAAAATCAGTTGTCCGTAGAATGCCGCATAGTTTTGTCATCGTAACGCCGCAAAATCATGTGGCATCCGGCGTCTTCAGCCGGCCGACCGCTTTAGATATGCTCAAGTTCCTGCTGGAAATATCGGGGCTAAGCTGCCGACTCCACAGCTTCTCAGTTTGCACATGCGGCACAGCCGCCGAGACGGCGGCGCTCCCAGGACACTACTCTTTTGTCAGCGACAGGGGGATGTTTTGATTTTGGGTCTTTAACGTTCCGTTGATTTTGTTGCCTTCCAATTTGCCGGTGTATTCCGCTCCGACTATCTTGAGCACGAGACTGCCATCGACCAGGGAAGCCTTGAGAACAGGCGCGGATTTGATGTTTTGCTGCGGAATATCGATGAAGATGGCGTTCTTCCCGGCGGCATTTCTCTCAAAGCGAAACGTCGGTGTTATGGTACCAAGGCTGCCGCTCCAGCGGCCAAGCAGTTTTGTCATCAGGTCCGCAGGCAAATCTATCTGTGCAACCGGAGGCGGAAATTTCGCTCCTTTCGTTACAGTGAGATCCAGTTTCATCCCGGCAATCGCAAAGGTCCCCGCTATGGAATTGCCGCTCAGTTTGCCTGTGTACCCGCCACCTCGTCCCCGGAAGCTTGATAATGAGCTGATCGCCTTTGAGGGTTACATCTGTCAGACGCGTGCCCATAGCTGCCCTGTTCCGGGGAATCCGAAAACGCCGCCAATTTTCCATCCTTTGTTTTTTCGAATCGAAAGATGACGGTTGCCGTGTCGGCGCTCGATTCCTGCCCATCTTCACCCTGCCGGCCCATTGGCCAAGCAGCTTGTTCATGTCTTCAGCCGGCATGTCGATGCCTGGGACCTGATACTTGCCTTTAGCGAGGTTGAGCTCAAATGAAGCGCCGCTTTGTTTGAAAGTGCCTTTGATGTTGGTTGCAGACAGCTGGCCGTTGTACTCAATCCCAGCTGTTGGAATTCTCAGGCTGACCTGATCGGCGTCCAGTTTGACATCACTGGCAACAATGCCTCTGGCGTTCTGGTCCGGGACGTCCATAAAGGCGGCCATTGTGCCATCTTTAGCCATTTCAAACCTGAATATAATCGCCAGGCTCGTAATTCCGGGCACCGTCAATTTGCCAGACCACTCGCCCAGCAAGGGCTTGAAGCTCCCTGCTGCCGGTTTTTTATAGGGCGTCAGAACCAGGGGAAGGGTACTGCCCGGCTGTTTCCATTCGCCTGTGATGGTGCCTTTGCCCACAGTTCCGGCATAGGAACCGCTCAAGCTGGCTACGTCGATGGTCAGTTTGCCGCCGGCAAGCTTGACCGCGCTCGCCGGGACATTTTTTATGGCGCCCGATTCCGGAGAATTCACAACCGCCTTGTAGGACCCGTCCGCCTGCTTGGTCAGGATGAACTGTATGGCCATGGTCGTTTTTGGATCGATGGCCAGTTTGCCCTGCCATGTGCCCGTCAGATCCGTTTGCGCAAACAAACTCCCGCAAAAAAGAAAACTAAGAATTAAAATAATCCTTACTAATGTTTTCATCACTCTCTCCTGTTCGCCTGCCCTTTAGCCACAACTGCGAAGTATGTTTAAAATTCGTCATTCGTAAATCGTCATTCTATTTTCCTAGTTCCACTGCCTGCGGAAACACCAGCGTATCCACTTCATTGAATGAATCGTACCCTGACGTAATGATCCAATCGCCTTCCCGCAACCCCTCCAGGACTTCGACCTCGCGCGGATTTTGTCGGCCCGTGCGGATATTGGCTCGATGGGCAGAGAGGCGGTCTTCCGACAGCAGGTACACCCAGCGGCCATTGGTCAGGTTGTAGAAACCGCCTTTGGGAGCCACAAGGCTTTTTCCCGATTCGCTGAAATCCAGCTCGATGGTCAGCGTTTGTCCGCGCTTGATCCCTTGCGGCATTTCGCCCATGAAGGCCAAGTCCACCGTGATCTTGTCATCCTTCACTTCGGGATAGATTTTTTCGACCGCGACTTCATACGCATTTCCTTCCAGGGTGAACTTGCCCTTGGTCCCCACCGTTACTTTGGTGATGTAATATTGATCGATCCCGGCGCGAAGCTTTAGCTTGTCCAATAAATCAATCTGTCCGATCCGCTTGCCGGGTCCGATATTCTGGCCGATTTCGGCATCAATGCTGGACAGGTAACCCGAGATGGGCGCTCTTATCTCAAGGCTCTCCACTGTTTTTGCCAGAAGATCCAGGCTGGTGTTCAGCCGTTTAATGGATTTGTTCGCTTGCTCCAATTGTATTTGAGTCAATCGCTCTTCCTGCCGGATTCGTTCTTCGAGCAAATCCCGCTGGTTTTTCTTATAGGTCAGCTCGTCTCTGACACTCTGCAATTCCTCTTCCGATATCACGCTCGGATTCTCTCCCAGCGCCTGATAGCGTTTGAATTTGCGTTCCAGTTCGGAAATCTGATAATTGAGGTTCAGAAGATTTTCCTTTTGTACCAGCGTGTTCTGCTCCCGGGTGAATTGGGTGTTGCGCTGGATGTCGAGCGTATCGAACAGGCGGGTTTCCGTGTCGATCGAGTTTCTCTGCAGGGAAGCATTGGAAAATCGCAGAATCAGATCCCCTTTGTTTACGAATTTGCCTCCTTCGGCGAATATCTGGTCGACCCGGCCTCCCGTCTCCACGTCCAGATAAACAGAGGTAACCGGCTCCACCTTCGCGTCGAAGGGATAGTATTCGCGAAATTCTCCATAGCCGACTTTGGAAAACGTCATTCTGCTCGGATCGACTTTCAGCCTTGGTTTCCCTGAACGGGAGGCATACAGATACACCAGGGAAGCGATGACCAGGACGGAAATCACCAGGAATGTAATCCTTCCGGCAGTCCAGGTTTTTTTCTTAATCGGTTTATCCAAGGTTGTTTCTCCTCTTCCTCATTTCCTTAAGATCACTCGTAACGCATCATCTGCGCAGGATTGGCTTGAGCGGTTCTATAGGACTGCAGCGCAACCGTGATAAAGGCCACTGCGAGCACTACTAGTGCGGAAACCACAAAGACCAGCGGATCGATGCCCACACGGTACGCGAATCCCGTCAGCCATTCCTCAATGGCGTAGTAGGCAATAATGGAAGCGACCACGGCTCCGGCCAGAACAAGAAACAAAATGTTGCGGGACAGCATCATGATAATTTGCGACGCGGAGGCGCCCAGCGCTTTGCGGATGCCGATCTCTTTGCTGCGTTGTTCGGTGGTGAAGGCCGCCAGGCCATACAGTCCCATGCAGGATATAAAGATGCAGATGCCTGAAAAAATCCCGATCATTTTCATCAGGCGTTCCTCAGACAAATACATTTCGTCAAGCATAGTCATCCAGGAATTTGTATTCGAACGGGTGCTTGGGATCGTATTGGGCGAACTTGTCCTGAAGAAATTTCAACGTCTGCGAGACATCCTTCCCCGAAATACTAACGACGCAAGATCTCTGCATTGCCGGACGCACCGCTGCGGGGATATTCTGGAAATCATCGTTGAACTGGTAAAAGACAAAAGGCTCCACGGGGCTGTGAAGAGACTTCGCGTGAAAATCCTTTACCACGCCAATCACCTTGCCGTTGATGTAATTTGAGCCCAGCCTGATTTGTTTGCCCAGAGGATTTTTCCATCCCCTGTTTTTAACCAGGGCTTCATTGACGAGCAATGTAGTGCCGATATCCGTGAGCAGCTTTTTCGAAAAACTCCTCCCGGAAGCCAGCTTCATTCCCATGACTTCGGGAAAATCTTCACCCACCGGCATGTTGCTCAATATTATTCTTCCGGGAGGGCCGCTTTCGCTGTCCGCCAGGGAGTTGAGAATGGAGAACTGCTCCATTCCCACAACGCCCTGGCTGACAGACACTCCCGTAATGTGGCTATCCTTTAAGAGCTCGTTTTTTAATACCGGATACTTTTCTATGAGGTCCATTCCGCGCAGCAGAATGATCACGCGGTTATGCTTTTCAAATCCCAAAGGCTTTTGGGAAACATAGCGCATTTGCATTGCCATGATCAACGTGCACGAGATAACGATGACGGCAACCGCGAACTGCGTCAAAACCAGCAGCTCTCTCAGCCGGAATCCCCCGAGGCCTTTTCCCTGGAAACCGGCCAATGCGGACAGGGGCGATATAGAAGAAAGATACAACGCCGGATACAGGCCGGAGAGCAGGCCAACGACCAGGCTCAGTCCAAGCATCCACAGCAGGAGTATCGGCTCGTCCTTCAATCCCAGGGACAACGGCTTGCCCAACAGTTCATTGATAGGCGTCAGTTTCAGGACCACCTCGACGATTGCAGCGCCGATCACCATGGCGATCAGGGAAAAGATCACGGCCTCCCCGATAAACCGGAACACCAGAAGCCACCTGGGTATTCCCAGGATCTTTCTCATCCCGATTTCTTTGGCGCGCTTTGCGGCGCGGGCGATTGCAAGATTGACGTAATTGATGCAGGCGAGCAGCAGGATAAAGGCCGCGACGGCGGCAAAACCGTAAACGTAATAGAGGTTGCCGCCGGGAAGGTCTCCGGCGACGTCCGAATGCAGGTGAATGTCCGGCAACGGCTGCAGCCAGCAATCCCAGGTCTGGCCTACCTGTTTCCCGATATCCGCCATAAAACGATTGAAAAACGAAGCGCTGACTGCCTTGAAATTATTGACGCTGTAGTTCTCAGGCATCACCAGGTAGGTATAAAGCCCGATATTGAACAGGTTCCAACGCTGGTTCTGGCCGGCTTGAGGGCCGTCGAATCGAAAAAGAACGTGGTATTTCAGATGCGTGTTTTCAGGCAGGTCGCGGAAAACGAGCGTAATTTTCCTCGGGATTTCCGGCGCCATTTCCGCCTGGATTGTCTTGCCTATCGGATTGGCATCGCCAAAATACTTCTTTGCAAATGTCTCGCTTACCGCCGCCGACGAAGGATCCTTCAGCGCGGTTTTGGGATCTCCATAAAGAATTTTGTGCGTGAAAACATCGAATACGTTTGGGTCCGCTGCGTAGACATCGTCCCAATAAAGCGCTTTTTCTTCGTTTCGAATCAGAACTCTTCCGAGAATGTTGAAGCGGACATAGTCCTTTACTTCCGGGTAATTCTCTTTAAGCATGGGCCCCAGAGGAACCGGCGTGACCGCATACCGCGCGGTATTGCCGCTGGTGATATATTCACCTACGACTCTGAAAATTTCTTTGTGCCGCTTGTGATGCTGGTCGTAGGTCAGCTCGCTTCTTAAATAGAGGCCAAGTATCAGACAGCAGGCGATCGCCAGGGACAGTCCGGCGAGATTGATGATCGCGTAGGATTTCTCGCGATAAAAAGTGCGCAAAGCGGCTTTGATCTCGCTGTTGGCCATTACACTACGCCCCCTTTTCTCCCGTAACGACCCTTCCGTCATGCAGCCGAATTACCTTGCTGCTGTATGCGGCATTTTCCATTGAGTGCGTTACCATCAGGATAGTCGTTCCTTCCTCGTTCAGCTTGACCAGCAGTTTCATCACATCGTTGCCGTGTTCGGAATCCAGGTTTCCTGTAGGTTCGTCGGCCAATATGAGCTTCGCCTGATTGATAATCGCTCTTGCGACGGCGGCCCGCTGCTGCTGGCCTCCCGAGAGTTGCCTGGGGAAATGGTTGCGGCGGGCGGTTATGTCCATCTTTTCCAGCGCGGCTTCGACTCGCTCCTTTCTCTCAGCAGCGGGTGTCTTATCGTAGATCAGCGGCAATTCGATATTTTCGTAGACAGTGAGCTCGTCGATCAGATTGAAACTCTGAAACACAAAACCTATGTTCTTTTTGCGGATCACCGACCTTTTCCTCTCGGAGTATTGGGATACGTCTTCCCCCAGAAAACGGTATGTGCCGTCGCTCAGGTTGTCGATCAAGCCCAGAACATGCAGCAGCGTAGACTTCCCGCAGCCGGAAGGTCCCATGATGGAGACGAACTGTCCTTCCTCCAACTGGAGGCTGATGCGGTCCAGCGCGGTCGTTTCGACTTCGTCGGTGCGATAGATCTTTGTCACATTTTCGGCTTCAATGATCATTTTTCTGCCCTCATGTTGATTTACAGAATCCGGCGGCTTGCTCTGTCCCTAGCGCATTTTCATCATTGAACCAGTAAATCATGTGGTCGGGGCTTAAGCCCGACCCACATGTTTTGTCTGCATCGAGCATGATGCATGTTTTAGCTCTCAGGCCGCCATATTCTCCGCTACGATATGGCCGTCGAAAAGGTGGACTATCCTCTGACTATACTCGGCATAGGCTTCGGAGTGGGTCACGATGACGATGGTGGCGCCTTTTTCATTAAGACCGGTGAGAAGGCTCATGATCTCCTCCCCGTTGCTGGAATCGAGGTTCCCGGTCGGCTCATCGGCAAGGATGAGTTTTGGCTTCCCGACAATTGCCCTGGCAACCGCCACTCTCTGCTGCTGTCCGCCGGAAAGCTGTTTGGGGAAGTGGCCCTGGCGGTGCGCGAGCTTCAGCTGCTCCATGGCTTCCAGGATCCTTTCCCTGCGATCGTTTGGCCGGATTTTCATGTACAGCAGAGGAAGTTCTATATTTTCGTAAACGGTCAGTTCATCAATAAGGTTAAAACTCTGAAAGACGTATCCGATATTCCTCTTTCTCAGGTCCGCCCGCTGCCTTTCCGAGTATCCCGACACTTCCTCTCCCGCAAAAAAGTATTTCCCTTCCGTAGGATTATCGATGAGCCCGAGGATATTCAGTAAGGTGGATTTGCCGCAACCCGACGGCCCCATGATGGCGGTGAATTCGCCTTCCTTAATGTTAAGATTCACGTTATCCAAAGCCGTCGTTTCAACTTCTCCGGTCGTATAGATCTTTTTCAGATTTTTCGTTTCAATCACGTCGTTACTCCCCGGTTTCGCATGTTAAAGAGCAATACGCGTGCCAGATGGCTCCCAGAAGGCCGATATGTTGCAGTTTAAGGTGTTATGGTAGATTTTGGCAGCCTATTTCACTTTAATTAGAGATAGAAGTGTTCTCCAGCGGACGAAAGGTGTCCGCCGGTGAACAGCACCGCGAATTCTTTGGATTGAAAGCCCGCCACTAATTCCACTGATTTTTAGAGGAATTCGTGGAATTCGCGGCGTTTTATAGTGAGGCTCCGAAATTGCATCTTTGAGTCTTTGGGTCAAAGAGTTATAAAGGACAGAAATCAGCATAGAAGGATCTGGAATCTGGAATCAAGAGGAATAACCGGTGACGGATAAGATCGGCAAAATACTGATAGTCGACGACGATGAGGATGTCCTGAAGGCCGCACGCTTTTTTCTGAAGAAGCATGTGGAATCCATCCATACGGAAAAAGACCCGGAAAACATCCCCAACCTTCTCGATAATAATTCCTATGATGTGATCCTTCTGGATATGAATTTCACCCGGGATGTGACCGGCGGGCAGGAGGGCCTGCACTGGCTGTCAAAGATAATGGCCATCGACCCGGCAGCCGTCGTTATTATGATCACGGCTTTCGGCGACGTTAATCTGGCCGTGGCTGCGATCAAGCAGGGCGCTACGGACTTTGTGCTCAAGCCGTGGCAGAATGAAAAACTGCTTGCCACCATATTTTCCGCCGGCATCCTGCGCAAGGCCAGGCTGGAGGTCGCCAACCTCCGCTCCAGGCAGCAGCAGCTAAGCGCCGATATGAATCAGCCGTTCAGCGAATTCATCGGCTCGTCTCCGGCCATGCATAAGGTGTACGACACTATCCTGAAGGTCGCCGATACGGACGCGAATGTGCTTATTCTCGGCGAAAACGGCACCGGCAAGGAACTGGTCGCACGGTCTCTCCACCGCAATTCTGCGAGGGCCAAAGAAGTCTTTATCAGTGTCGACATGGGCGCGATCAGCGAGTCCCTTTTTGAAGATGAGCTTTTCGGCCATGTGAAGGGCGCTTTTACCGATGCCGGCTCGGATCGTGCCGGCCGATTTGAGATTGCTTCCGGCGGAACGCTTTTCCTGGATGAGATCGCCAACCTGCCGCTGCAGATGCAATCGAAGATACTAAGAGCCATCGAAACGAAGCAGATCACCCGATTGGGGGCGAGCAAGGCGGTTCCGGTGGATATCCGGCTCATATGCGCCACAAACATGAATATCCTGGAAATGGCCGGCAAGGGCGAGTTCAGGCAGGACCTTTTATACAGGATTAACACGGTGGAAATTCACCTGCCGCCGCTTCGGGAGCGGGGTGATGATCTGCGATTGCTTGCGGAGCACTTCCTGCAGAGTTATTGCAGGAAATACCATAAACCGCTCAAAGGGATCAGTCCTGCAACCATGAACAAACTTGCAAAATATCGCTGGCCGGGAAATGTCCGGGAACTCCAGCACTGCATGGAAAGGGCCGTGATTCTGGGCGAATCCCAGGTGCTTCAGCCGGAAGACTTCCTTTTTGCGGCCGCACTGGCGGAAGGCGACGGCATTATCTTTGACAGCTATAACCTGGATCTTGTGGAGAAGACCGTCATTCGCAGGGCGATCGACAAGCATAAAGGAAACATCAGCCATGCGGCCGACGAGCTGGGCTTGACCAGGGCGTCGCTGTATCGACGGCTGGAAAAATACGGGCTCTAACGGTTGGGAAAATACAGGCTCCTAGATGAAAACCCTCAGATTCCGTCTTGTAGTCAGGGTGCTGCTGCTGACCGCCACATTAATGCTGCTTGCCTACCTTATCTGACAAGAAGGACTTTTTCTTTGTGGCAACGGCAGCCGCCCTGCTGGCCGCCTACCAGGTATGCTCGCTGATCTATTTCACGGAAAAGACGAATAGAGACATCAGCAGGTTTCTTCTCTCCATACGATACGATGATACCTCCCAGGCTTTCACCAGCGAGGGACTTGGGTCCTCTTTCAGTGAACTGAACGAAGCCTTCGGCCGGGTTGTGCGCAAACTTCAGGAGGCGCGCTCGGATATGGAGGTTCACGCCAGATATCTGAATACGATAATACAGCATCTGGGCATCGGCCTTCTTGTCTACAAGCCGGATGGCGCGGTGATCCTGATCAATAACGCGGCCAAAAAACTCCTCAAAGTGGCGGGCCTGAGCGATGTTCGCAATTTGAAGCCGGCGTCTCCCGAACTCGTGAACACATTGCTGAACCTGAAGCACGGGGATAAGAAGCTGGAAAAGTTTCACAGCGAGGGGGAGACCGGCTACCTTTCCATATTTGCCCGCACATTTCTGATGCGGGAAGAGAAGTGCATCCTCGTTTCCATCCAGAATATCCAGGCCGAGCTCGAGGAAAAGGAGATGGAGGCATGGCAGAATCTCATCAAGGTACTGACTCATGAAATCATGAACTCCATCACGCCCATATCCTCGATGACGGCCACTCTGCTGGACATGTTGGGCACAGGAGAAAAAAACGGCACTTCGACCGGCGATCCATTATGCCGGGAAGATATCGAGGAGATGTCCGAAGCTCTGAAGACCATCCATCAAAGGAGCCAGGGCCTCATGAACTTTGTCAACAGCTACCGCAACATGACGCTGATCCCGAAGCCCAAATTCAGGCTGCTGTCCGTGTCGGATTTTTTCAGGCGCGTGGAAAATCTCATGAGCCACAAGATGACCGATCACGGCATTGCTTTCCGATGGTCCGTCGAGCCGGAAACTCTCGAATTGACGGCGGATCCCGATCTTATGGAACAGGTCATGATCAATCTGCTCTTAAACGCCATTCGTGCGGTGGCCGGGCGGCGAAACCCCGGCATCAGGCTTGCGGCCGCATTGAGCCCGGAAGGCAAGGTGATTATTGCCGTCGAAGACAACGGGGTCGGGATCGTGGAGGAGGCGCTGGAGAATATCTTCATCCCGTTTTTCACAACGAACAAGCAGGGATCCGGCATCGGCCTCAGCCTTTCCCGCCAGATTCTCCGCCTGCATAACGCCACGATCAGCGCGAAATCCGTGACCGATCAGGGTGCCACGTTCACGCTGAGGTTCAATTGACGGCAGGCGGCAAGAAAGAATACAAGTGTTCAGCGCTGACAAATGAAAGGAATCAACATGGATCATTCTCTGGTAACGACCAACATACAGCTGGATGGCTATAGAGTGGTGAAAAACCTCGGTGTTGTTCGAGGCATCATCGTGCGCTCGCGGTCTGTCATAGGAAATATCGGCGCCGGGATTCAGATCTTTTTTGGCGGCAACATCAGTCTCTATTCGGAATTATGCGAGCGGACGCGCAGCGACGCCTACGAGCTCATGATCCGTCATGCGGAAGAGCGCGGCGCGAATGCCGTGCTGGCATTCCGCTACGATGCGACGGAAATCGCCTCCGGAGTCACGGAAGTCCTAGCCTACGGCACGGCCGCGATCGTCGAAAAAGCATAAGACATAGTGGCGCTGACGCGAATCTTGAAAAGAATCATCTTCTTTCCGCATTTTTTTGCGGATGGCTCTCCAGAGGCTGTCTCAAAACTTACCCATTGAGCGGGCTTACAGCCCTTTCCCTGTTTTTCGCTAAATTCCTAGGGCTTCGCCCCAGGCTGGTATAGAGCGCGCATTCAGCGCTTAAGATACTGTATAATTGGAAATTTAAAGCGCCGAAGGCGCGATCCATACCAGCCTGGGGCGAAGCCCCAGGAAGAAATTGCAAAAGAAAAGGAAGGGCTGAAAGCCCGCTCAATGGGTAAGTTTTGAGCGTTCGCCGCATCGTCGCGCTAGCTTGGGTCACTAAACTATGTTTAGTGGAGAGACTGTCTCTCCAGACCCGTCCGCACAGATACTACTTTCAATCAGTCACTTCTTCAACGCGGCGACGGCGTAATATGCCGCCTTTCGCTGCTTCTGCCTGTCGAACAGCAGCGGATAATTTGTTCTTCCGGGGATAGGAAAGTTATTTTTCCAGGACTCGTCGTCACTGGTTCCCCAGGTTGTGATGCGATCGATTTTATCGCGGTGCTTCAGGAACAAGCGAAACAGATCTTCGTAACGTTTCGCCAGCCGTTTCTCCATTTCTTCGGGGAGACCCTTCGGCCAGGGATTCAGCGCATCGGCGTATTCGTAACGAGTGGAAACCTCTGCGGTACTGTTCTGCTCCTTGCGGGGCAGAACGTCGACATCCAGCTCTGTGATATGCACCCGGACTCCTGCTTTTGCAAACAGGAGAATGCTTGCCTCCAATTCCTCGATGCGGCTGTAATCCAGACCCTCATGCCCCTGCATTCCGACGCCGTGAATCGGCACGCCGCGCTTTTTGAAATCGCGCACGAATTCCGCAACAAATTCCGCCTTTTTAGGATTGTGCATGTTGTAGTCGTTATAAAGCAGCTGCGCTTTTCCGTCCACGTCATGCGCCAGGTGAAAAGCCTTTTCCAGATACTCCGGGCCGATGCTGTTAAACCACGGACTCTTGCGCCAGCCCTTGTCCTCATCCACCGCTTCATTCACGACATCCCATGCGGTGACCTTGCCTTTGTAGCGGCCAACCAGCGTGCGGATGTGGTCTTCCATTCTCTTGAGCAGGACTTCGCGCGACACAGATCCGCCGCCCGCATCCATGAACAAATCTCTCGCGACCTGGGAATGCCAGACCAGGGTATGTCCGAGAATATACATTTTGTGATCCAGTCCGAACTGAACAAAGCGGTCGGGCAGTTCCCACTCCCAACGGTCCGCAGCCGGATGAACCTGGCCCCATTTCAGACAGTTTTCCGGTGTGATCGCATTGAATTCCTTTGCAATCAATCCGAGCATGACCGCGTCCTTTTGTTGCAGAGTCTGATTGCTGATGGCGGTGCCGATGCGGAAGTCATTCTTATAGAGATCTTTTAGCCCAGTGTTTTCCAAAGCCTGAGCCCTGGCCTGGGATTTGAGCATGGCAACCAGGGACGATGCGGCAGCTGCGTGCAAACAAAATTCGCGACGTGAAAGCGACATAGCAACTCCTCCCAACAATTGGTGTCAGGTTAGAATTGCACTAATTGGCAGCTGGGCGGCAGCTGCCGGGACATTTGCACGGAAATTAGGACAATTCTAACCTGACACTCATTTATAGCAGGATTTTCATCGTTAAAAAAAGGGATTGTGTTGGCGGAGGAGGATACTCATAATTCGCGGCAGGGTAATCAGCCACGGAGGTGGGAACTGTGAAGATTGCGGATCTTTTTAGTGTCGAAAGCTATGGCGTTGTTGTCACCGGCGGAGCCAGTGGAATCGGGCTGGGCTATGCCGAAGCGCTTGCCGCCAATGGGGCGCGCGTGACCATCCTCGACGTTCATGCGCAGCGTGTCGAAAACGAAACCAGGCGGTTGCAGGGCGCCGGACTTGATGTCCGTGGGCAAGTGGTGGATGTCACCGATCACAAGGCGCTCGACGCCGTCTTGGACGAAGCCGCGCGTGTCTATGGCCGGCTGGATGTCGTGTTCGCCAATGCCGGCATCGATCCAGGAGCGGGTTTTATCGGGGGCTGGCCGGGAGCGGAGAGACCGCGTGTTCCCGAGGGAGCTTTTGAGAACTATACGGATGAGAGGTGGAACCGCCTGATCGAGGTCAACCTGAATGGGGTGTTTGCCACAGTACGGGCGGCCGTGCGGCACATGAAGCCGCGAAAATCGGGACGCATCATCATCACGACCTCCCTTGCGTCGACCCGCATCGAACCTGCGATTGGGGCGGCGTACATGGCCGCCAAAGCTGGAATTAAAAACCTTATGCGCAGCGTTGCGCTGGAACTTGCCGCCTACAACATCACGGTCAACGCAATCGCCCCGGGCTATATCGTGACAAATATCGGCGACGGCCACGCGCACAATCCGGTCGAGCAGAAAGCTGTAGCCAGGACGATCCCCATGCACAGGGTCGGCTTTCCGGCGGACATGCAGGGTTTGGCGCTCTTCCTGGCATCCCATGCGTCGGATTACATCACAGGGCAGGAAATCATCGTCGATGGAGGGCAGGGGCTCGGTGAGGCGGACTAGCAAGTTTTCTGTCCTGCGCCATTCGTTCAGGTTCCAGTTACAGGTTCCAAGTTGCACTGATGCAACCTGCAACCTGTAACCGCTGACGGCTGACAGCTGAAAGCTGTTTCCTTACGCTCTCGTTAACGGCTTGTACTTGATCCGGTGCGGCTGGTCGGCAAGTGCGCCCAGGCGGCGTTTCCGGTCCGCTTCGTAATCCTGATAGTTCCCCTCGAACCACACAACCTTCGAGTCTCCTTCAAAAGCCAGGATATGCGTGGCTATCCGGTCCAGGAACCAGCGGTCGT
The DNA here is from genome assembly GCA_963761825.1 of uncultured Acidobacteriota bacterium. Lineage (GTDB taxonomy): Bacteria > Acidobacteriota > UBA6911 > UBA6911 > UBA6911 > UBA6911. Next base: position 388,686 of record CAVXIH010000009.1, on the reverse strand, counting down.
GGCTTATCACCACGGCGCAGCCTGCGAAGGACAATAGAGCATCTTCTAGCGACCGCAGCGTATCCACATCCAGGTCGTTCGTGGGCTCATCGAGCAACAGCAGGTTGCCGCCGCTTTTTAGAACCTTGGCCAGGTGCACGCGATTGCGTTCGCCTCCGGAAAGATCCTTTACGCGTTTCTGCTGATCGGAACCCTTGAAATTGAAGGCCGCGGCATAAGACCGGGCCGGGACTTCGCGTTTCCCGAGGACGACGATGTCGCGGCCGTCGCTGATCTCTTCCCATACCTGGCGCTCACTGCTGAGAGTATCGCGGCTTTGATCGACATACGCGATTTTCACCGTTTCGCCAATCCGGAGTGTCCCGCCATCCGGATTCTCCTCGCCGACGATCATCCGGAACAGCGTTGTTTTCCCGGCGCCATTGGCGCCGATGACACCTACGATGCCGCCCGGAGGCAGATTGAAGGAGAGGTCGTCAATCAGCAGGTTTTCACCGTAACCTTTCCGAAGACCCTTGGCTTCCACCACGAGGTCTCCCAGTCTCGGCCCCGGTGGTATATGAAGATCTGTTGCCTGAACGCGCTTTTCCGCCTCCTGCTCATCCGCGAGCAGCTGTTCATAGGCATTCAGGCGCGCCTTGCCCTTGGCCTGCCGCGCGCGAGCCGACATGTGCACCCATTCCAGTTCCCGTTGCAGCGTGCGCCGTCGCGCGGATTCCTGTTTTTCCTCTATCCCGAGCCGCGCCTGCTTCTGATCGAGCCAGGACGAGTAGTTGCCTTCCCAGGGAATCCCTTCCCCGCGGTCCAATTCGAGAATCCAGCCGGCGACGTTATCGAGGAAATAGCGGTCATGCGTGATGGCAACCACGGTTCCGGGATAGTCCTTCAAGAAACGTTCCAGCCATGCGACCGACTCGGCATCGAGATGGTTCGTGGGCTCGTCCAGGAGCAGCAGGTCCGGCCGCTCCAGCAGAAGTCGGCATAGAGCAACGCGCCGGCGCTCGCCGCCGGATATCTTTGTAACATCGGCGTCGCCGGGAGGCAGTCTCAGCGCATCCATCGCGATGTCGAGCGTACGGTCGATCTCCCAGCCATTGCATGCGTCGATCGCATCCTGCACGCGAGCCTGTTCCGCCAGCAGTTTGTCCATATCCTCGGCAGACATTTCCTCGGCAAAGCGGGCGTTGATAGCGTCAAAGGACTCGAGCAAATCCCGCGTGCCCCGGACTCCTTCTTCGACATTTCCGAGCACGTTTTTGGAAGGATCGAGCTGCGGTTCCTGCGACAGGTAGCCTATCCGTGTTCCTTCGGCGGGCCAGGCTTCGCCGAGAAAGTCCGGGATCACACCCGCCATGATTTTCAACAGTGTGCTTTTGCCGGCGCCGTTGGCGCCGATCAGCCCGATTTTTGCACCCGGGAAAAAGGACAGCCAGATGCTTTTCAAAACCTCGCGGTTCGGCGGATAAACCTTGCGCAAATCCTTCATTACATAAATATATTGACGTGCCACGGAACATCCCCCTTATGGACAAGAAAAATGAAGTTATAGTGGTGTTTAAGAGCTAATTCAACTCCCGGGAGCAATATTTGGTATTATGATCAATAATCGACGGAGTGTTCGAATGAACAATACCGGATAACCCAAAGAGGGGTTCAATGAAGAAAGAACTGGATAGAAGAGGGTTTTTAAAGGCATCCGCGCAAGGAGTAGCGGCGGCAGGCTTAACCGGAATAGCGGCCACCCAAGCATATCTTCGATGCGGTGATAGTGGTTTTTTCAGCCGCATTCCCTGATTTGTCGCTCAATATAAGTGAATTCGCAGTGAGTTTCGCGCTCATCACTCCGTCATTCAACACAATTTCCCGCGCTTCTATCCGTTGCATACTACTTTCGGTCTTTTTGGGAAGAATCTGTCCCATCGTTAGCAACGCCCCCAGGCACAGGCATAGCCCCGACATAATGACTCTCATTCTTTTATTCTGCCTCTCCAGCTTCTCATCCTTTCCAGCAATTGATCTGTCATGATGCTCTCCTGTGCATATGGTATGAATCTGCGTATTGCATTCAAAGGTTGGAAGGCTATTCGTTCCGGCAATTGATATGATTGCGATTGCGGCCATATGCCGCAATCCCCAATCTGTGATGCTATTCCAGAAGATCTTGCGCCCTGATTAGTCTGTTTCGACTTCAACCCCATTTGGCACTGAATAGCCGCAAATGGAGAGCGCTGCAACGAACTGCTGCGGATTTCCTTCGGTAGACTCAGGAAATTATCGCGTGCCTGGCTGAAGTCGCCCGCGAAATCGTTTTTGGGGAGAGTACCGCGATTTATCAGTGACCCGTATCCCGTTCGGGCATTGGCCTTTGCACTCATAGCACATACGACAGTAGAGCGGACGGATCTCCTCGTTTCGCGCAAACAGCATTTTCTCGTCCTGAGCAGTATAAGGATCCGACATTGCCCGGAGTTCATCTGGACCTCCGCTATGTTTTTTGCATAGGGCACGGTGGTCGAAATGTCGGGATTCAATAACACCCATTTAACGGCCGCCAGCGGCCCCTCGTTTCTCAGTACTCTTACCTCTCTTTTGGGAGGCCTGTTTCCAACCATGGCCTTCCCGGACTCACTGTCATGCCACCACGCCGATTCCTGGATCATGCAGCTGCGACAAGGCCGCTTACAGTCGGAGCTATCCGGAAGCAATAGGTGGTTTGCACGACATCCTGTTTTCCGAGATTAATGGATCCGGGCCACGACGGCATTTATATCGTGCGCGAAGAATCCGATGAAGAGGGTCTTGCCCTGCTTTTTAAGTATTTCCTGGGCTTCGACCGCCTCGTCCGTTATCGAATCCGGTGTGTCGCTGGCGTGCAGATGCCAGATGGCGACATCATCTGTCCGCAGCGCCTTACTCTTTCGTCCAATTTCTAAAACACGGCGATAAATCGCCGCGGTTTTGCTGGCCGAATGTTTTGCATCCTCCTGGTCTTGGAGCGGCACGCGGCGTTCGGCGCTTTTGGCCTTTTCGTATTTGCGGGCCTGGAGTATTACTCCCAAATGGCAGAACGATGCGCGGGCTCGGTGATAGCCCGATGCCGCAACGCCGGATACTTTCGCCCGGTCTTCCAAGGACCATCACGCCTACTGCCTGTTTTACGCAAAGGGAATTTGCGGTAGTGTGACAAAAGATCCCTGCAGCGCGCCGTACCAGTCCGGCCATGCAAGACGGCATGCGCATGAAGCGAACTCCATACAGCGCTCCTTTCACAAAGGGACCGAAAGCCTTTGAACCATGGTATTGTGTTCGAACACTCCTGAGGCGCCCGAAATTACAGGATAAATTGCAGGATACAGTACTAAAGAATTGCCGGCACTGCCCAGTATTGGCCTGGCAAGCAATTCCTGGATTAAAGGGATATGGCTGCGGATTTTGCCAGACAGGAGTTCCCTGCGAGTCGCGAATCCCGCTGTTTTCTGACCGTGGCATGATAGGATATTGGTGACATACAGCAGGTTAGAATCAACTCTTTTTTTCGATGACGAAAGAGATAGGAACAAACGAGATGACCAATTGCCTCTGCGGAAGCGACAAATTATTTGGCGAGTGTTGTGAGCCTTTTATCAACGGTACAGGTAGCGCTCCAACGGCCGAAGCTTTAATGCGTGCGCGGTATTCGGCTTACGCCACGGCTAACATCGATTTTATCGAGCGAACCATCCATTCCAGCGCCAGGGCTGAATTCGACCGCGAGAGCGCGCGCAAATGGGCCGAAGGATCCCAATGGCATGGTCTTGAGATACTTAATGTAATCGACGGAAAAGAAGAGGATGCCGAGGGAAGCGTCGAATTTATCGCGACGTATTCCCAAAAAGATGAGCAGGTTAAGCACCACGAGGTCGCGACCTTCCGCAAAGAAGACGGAAGCTGGACCTTTGTCGACGGCCATATAGTGAATCAACCCTTTCGCCGCGAACAGCCGAAAATCGGCCGGAACGACCCCTGTCATTGTGGCAGCGGCAAGAAATATAAAAAGTGCTGCGGGCAGAAGTAAACCGCAATCAACCGGGCTGAATCGACGCTGCCCATCGATCTCTACGTTCCCGGCTGCCTCCCCTTCACCCTGTAATCATTCTGGATGGGTTGCTCGGCTTGATCCGGGCGCGGTAGAATCACCCTGTTATCAGGAAAGGAGAAATAAGCATGCAGCCTAAAGTCCCCGCCCAAGCCGGCACGCTCGAGTCCAGCGATGCGCTGGTTCTGGTCGAACCTGTCGCCGCAGGCTCCGGCAGACAGATCGAGCTGGAATCGAATGTGATGCTGCAATATGGCAGCCGCATCCGGCAGCAGGTGACAATGACTCTTGATCAGATTGTCCGTTGCGGACGTGCGGATTCTTGTTAAAGACAAAGGAGCCCTGGATGCGACCGTTCAGGCTCGCGTTGAAACGGCAATACGACGATCCGCGCCAGGCAACATAGGAGGCCGTCTGTCATGAACAGACACATAAAAAAAAGGCGGAGCATGCTCTATATCCCGGGGAACAATGCGGCCATGATTCAACAAGGTGGCGTTTACGGAGTCGGATTGCATCCTGTTGGATCTTGAAGATTCCATTTCTCCGAGCGAAAAGGACGCGGCCAGAATACTTCTAAAGCATGCCATTCCCGCTGTCGACTTTTATGGCGCAGAAGTTGTCGTGCGAGTGAATCACCTGGTCTACCCCGTTCGGATACGATGACCTTCAGGAAATCGTGCCCATTCAACCCGATGCCCTGCGATTGCCCAAAATCGAGTCGGCAGAGGAAGTCCTGCGCGTGATTCGGCTGATCGAAAAGATTGAAGATTCTCATAACCTGTCTCACGATAAGCTGACCATCGAGGCAATGATTGAAACCGCCGTCGGAGTGGAAAACGCATTGGAAATTGCCAATTCATCTCCCAGAGTGACCGCCATCGCTATCGGGGGGCAGGATTTGGCCGCCGACATGGGTATCACTCTGGAGGACAGCCTCCGCAGTCTTGATTATGCCAGTCAACGCATCGTCATGGCGGCAAAGGCCGCGCATATCGATGTGATGGACACGGTTTTTGTGGATATCGACGACGAAGACGGATTGCGTGCGGCCGCCCGGCATGCCAAACAGATCGGCTTTACGGGAAAAGCGGCCATCAATCCCCGCCAGATCGATATCATCAACGAAGTGTTTACGCCGAGCGACAAGGAGATTGCGGATGCGATCGATGTTGTTGCGGCCTATCAAGCGGCATCAAGGCCGCCGGCGTCGGCGTATTCGCTCTTCACGGCAAAATGGTGGATGCACCGGTAGTGGCGCGGGCACTACGCATACTGGATCTGGCAGACATCGATGCCGAAACACTGCTGTGAAAGGAGAGGCGGTAGTGAAAACAAGCATTGGAACGGAAATTCCGGAATATATTGAAAAAAAGAAAGGCCGCGGGAAGATTGAAGCCCTTCGAAGGGGCCTGGACGCGGCTTCAGAAAGGCTGGATGGATGAACCGACCGTCTCCCTGCCAACCAAAGCCAAAATGCCCCATGCCAGCAAAATGGAGAAAGATTTAAAAACCGCCATTGAAAAAACCAATCCCCGCGACGGAATGACCGTTTCATTTCACCATCATCTGCGGAACGGAGATGCGATTGTTAACCGGACCATGGACATCCTGGCCGAACTGGGGATCAAAAATATTACCCTGGCCGCCTCCTCGCTGTCCTGCTGTCCATGCGCATTTGATTCCGTATCTGGAGGATGGAACAATCACGGAAATCTGGACCTCCGGCATGCGCGGCGAACTGGGCAAGGCGGTTTCCATGGGCAAACTCGCCTACCGCGCCGTGATTCACTCCCACGGCGGACGCGCCCGCGCGGTTCAACACCGGGGAATTGAGCATTGATCTTGCGGTGCTGGCAGCCTCAGCCGCCGACGAAGAAGGGAACGCGACCGGATGCCGCGGCGAATCGGCTTTCGGCTCGATGGGCTATGCCATAATGGACGCCCGCTATGCCAAACAGGTGATCGTAGTAACGGACAATATCATCAACTACCCCTGTTTCCCCATTTCCATAGAGCAGACGAATGTCGATTATGTCGTAAAAGTCGACAGTCTGGGAGATGTGCGGAGAAATCGCATCAGGAACGACGCGCATCACGACAGGACCTCTGGATTTGCGCATAGCCCATCTGGCCGCCCAGGTTATCGAGCATTCCGAATTCATGGTAAACGGATATTCCTTCCAGGTCGGGGCAGGCGGAGCTTCGTTGGCAACCGCCCAGTACGTCAACGCGATCATGAAAAAACGCGGGATCAAAGGAAGCTTTCTCCTGGGAGGCGTAACCTCGTATATCGTCGAACTCATGCAGCAGGGGCTGTTTCAGAGTGTCTTCGACGTTCAGTCCTTTGACGCGGCCGTCAGTTCGTCCTTATTGAATGACCCCAACCACATCGAAATATCTTCGGATATGTACGCGAATCCTTTCAACTGCGGAAGCATGGTCAACAAATTGGACATCGTAGTGTTGGGAGCGTTGGAACTCGACGTGGATTTTAATGTAAACGTCATCACTTCATCCGAAGGCACGATTATGGGCGCCTCCGGCGGACATTGCGACACAGCGGCTGGAACAAAACTGGCAGTGGTCGTTTGCCCGTCGTTCCGGGGCAGGGTTCCCTCCATCAAACGGAGAGTTCAGCACGTTGTTACGCCGGGAGAATCGGTGGATGTCGTTGTGACGGAACGGGGCATTTGTGTCAATCCGGCACGCCCGGATCTTGAGGATCGCCTTAATAAAGGCCGGGCTGCCAATCAGAAAGATCCTCGATCTTCATGATGAGGTGGACGCAATTGTCGGAGTGCCGGATCCCATCGACTACAACGATAGGATTGTGGCAGTCATCGAGTACCGGGACGGAACAACCATCGACGTGATACGAGAGAGCAAACACTAACGCAATTCGGGAAATTAAAGAGCGTTCACTTCGATCGCTTCCACTGTTCTGGCATCGCATATGAACGTCGACGAAATAAGAAATAAGATTCTGATCGCAAGAGAGAAACGGGCTTCCCTGCGGGAGCAGTGTGTCCAATCGGGATGCGATTCGCTATCCCTTTCCCTGAACATACCCGGATACCCGAAAAGCACGTCGCTGCTGTCCGCGTTTTTTGACGACGTTTTGTCGGAATTCAAGCTGTTTCTGCTCGCCCACGGGATCCAGATCGATACAGCGCATGAGGCGAAACAGATCGATGAAGCCGGAGACTTCTATGTCGTGCCGCTGCTCGATGGGCGACCGCTTGCCGCCGTAAAATCTTTGACCGAAACCTTTGAGGAACGCCATCCGTTAGGCCGGATTATTGACATTGATCTCGCAGATCGCATGGCTACAGCCCGTTTCCTCGGGCAAACTCAAACGGTGTCTGCTGTGCGAACAACCCGCGGCGGTCTGCATGCGGGAAGCGAATCACACGTATGAGGAGTTGCGCGAGCACATGGATCGCGGGATCCGCTGTTACCTGGCCGATAGAGCCAGGCAACGGACATGCAAACAGCTCGCCGCGCTGGCCCTAAAAGCAATCCTGTACGAAATTGCGGTTTCGCCGAAACCCGGACTGGTAGGGCGTTTCGAGCAGGGCGCACACCACGATATGGATTATTTCACTTTTATCGATTCCACCTCCGTCCTCGCCGGATACTTTGAGGAACTCGCGTTGTCCGGATATATGTTTCAAGGGGAGGATCTTCGCGAAGCCCTGCCCGTGATTCGTCTCATCGGATTGAAGATGGAATCCTCCATGTTTTCGGCTACCGAGGGTGTTAATACCCAGAAGGGACTCATCTTTCTGATCGGCCTGGCATTGTTTTCTGCCACATATGTCATTGCCCGCGACGGAAAGTTTTCGATGGCCCGCTGCCGGGAGACGATCGCCGCAATCGGCGCAAATCTTGTGCAGAACGAGTTGATGCCGACGGCCGGCGCTGAACAAACTCACGGAAAAGCCTGCTTCCAACGATACGGCTCAGAAGGCGGGGGGGTTCGAAAAGAGGTGGAAGACGGATTGCCGTCGGTGTTCGAGCAAGGGTTGCCGGAACTGAAATCAGCGTTTGCCGGCATTGGGGCTGCTGCCGCGGCGTCAAAGGTAAACGGCAGCCCTCATCCAGGACGCTATTGCGACTCATGACCGTGACAAACGATACCAATATTCTATATCGGAAGGATCTGCCAACGCTGCGAACGGTTCAGCGTATGGCTCAACACGTCTTGGATGCGGAGAATGAAGAGGCCGAAACGCGAACGCTATGCGCAGCTGATGAACTATTGCCGGCGCGAAAATGTTTCACCCGGAGGATCTGCGGATCTGCTGTCCGTAACGCTTTTCCTGTATTTTGTCGATCGCTCCTTCTCAATCCCCTCGAGGCATAGCAAACACGGATTAGGTGTCATGGCTATCTTTCAGGAAAAAACTCTGAATCTCCGGAATCCGTATGCTCTGAAACAGCTCGATGCATTTTTAACCCCCCTCGGATTCAGCTTCGATCCGCGCGCTGTCGATTACACCATGATTCTCTGCGATGCGCAGGGGGCGATCGCCGGCACGGGGTCCTATCAGGGACAGGTTTTAAAATACGTGGTCGTGGCACCGGCGCACCGGGCAACCAATGCTTTCTCCGTGATTGTGACGCATCTCATTCGTCTTTTGATGAAACGGCATAAGCAGATCTTTGCCTTTACACGGCCGGGCAATACCAAGAGCTTCGAGCGGCAAGGCTTTAAAGAAGTGGCCACGGCAGAACCACTGTATACCTTGATGGAGTTCGGCTATCGCTCGATCCAGGATTATCGCGACATACCTGCAATCACGGAAAGCAATCCAGGCCACCCCCCCATCTCTGCAATCGTGGTGAATTGCAATCCCTTTCACGAATGGGCACAAGTATTTGATCGAAACCGCCGCTGCGCAAAGCATGATTGTTTATCTTTTCGTCGTTGAAGAAGATCGATCTGTGTTTCCGTTTAAAGACCGGTGGAAACTGGTCGAGGAGGGCACGCGACATCTGGCAAACGTTGTGATGCTCAAGGGCGGTCCCTATGTGGTCTCCGGCGCCATATTCCCCGGATATTTTCTGCAAAATGAAGAACCGGATCTTGTGACCAGGAATCAGGCCGAACTGGATGTCATAATTTTCGCTCAGCACATCGTCCCGGTGCTTGGCATCACCAGGCGCTACGTGGGGACGGAACCGTATTCGCCAACCACCCAGGCCTATAACGCTGCCATGAAGAAGATCCTGACGCCATGCGCGGTAGAGGTAATCGAAATCGAGCGGAGGTCGCAGGGAGTGGATGCCGAGGGCAAGCCCAACTATATCAGTGCGACCAAAATTCGTAAGGCTATCCGCGAAAATAACCTGACCTCTATCCTGGACTTTTTGCCGCCGTGTACGCTCGCGTATCTGCAATCCGCCTCATCGAAGGCGGTGCGGGCAAAACTCAAAGGATAGATGAAAGAGCAGATTTTTATACTTTATTAACGGTCACACTTGACGGTCAATGCCGGGAATGATCATATGTGACGTCAGAGTGAAAAGGAGATACGCATCATGTCTAGAATGAAGTTCCTTTGGGTCCTGGGTGCAGCCGTCTTCATGACGGCAATCCTGGGCCCTTCTAAAGCGCTGTTTGCTCAAAACAAATCGGAACCGCAGTACCAAGTGCTCAGCCCGTGGGCGGAAGCGGATCCCATATCTTTAAGGGGGCTCTCCGCGTCGAGAGTGGACACCCTGGCGGGCAAGAAGATCGGCTTGTTTGTCAACTACAAGCGCGCTGCCAGGCCTATCGCCGAGTCGGTTGAAAGAAGGCTGAAAGCCATGTATCCCGACGCCCAGATCAGCTACTTCATCTCTCCCGAGTGGAATGTCTCGGTCGTCGAGACAAAGAACAAGGATAAGTTTGAAGCATGGGCCAAGGGCGTCAATGCCGTCATTCTCTCGGTCGGAGATTGAGGGTCCTGCACAAAGTTCCTCGTATATAACGCAATTGCGATCGAGGACTTTGGCACGCCGGTCGTGTTACTGGCGCACCCAGGTTTTGTGACGGACGCTCATTCGGCCGCATCCAGCAGAGGAGTTCCCGGAATCCGAGTCCTTCCTTTGAACGTGGCAAATGAATCGACGGTAAAAGCCGACATCGAAGCCGGCACCGCTGCTGCGATGCCAGGCATTGTTGAATCATTGACCCAAGCGCTGACTGCTGACGAGAAGTCGCCGAAGCCAAAGGTGGTCAAATCCTCCCGCATAGTTTTCAAGGGAAACCACGAGGAAATTAATCGTTTCTATTATAAGAACGGCTGGACCGACGGTCTGCCGATTGTGCCGCCCACTGAAAAGGCCTTGGCGGAGATGATGACAGGCACGGACCTGCCCGCGGATCACGTTGTTGCAAAGGTCATCCCAAGATTAGGCAAGGCCACCGTCGAGAAGATCGCCATCAACGCGGTTATGGCGGGAGCGCTGCCGACGCATATGCCGGTGCTGATCGCTGCGGTGCAGGCTCTCGCGGACCAGAATACGCGCTTCGATACTTTCGAAGTGAGCACCGGGTCCTGGGCTCCTTTCTTCGCTATCAACGGACCGATACGGCGCGATATCCATGTCAATTTCAGTTCGGGTTCTCTCAGCCCGGGGAATATTGCCAACTCGGCCATCGGGCGGACGATTGGATTGATCGTCAAGAACATCGGCGGAGCGAGAAAGGGTGTCGAGGACATGGGCGTTATCGGCAATCCCTCCAAATACGGTCTTGTGATTGGCGAGAATGAGGAAGAAACTCCCTGGGCGCCGCTGCAGGTGGAGCGGGGATTCAAGAAGGAAGACAATACCCTGACCGTGTTTTTCCCCAACAACTTCCTGCAAAGCGTTCCTATGGACACCAGTGCGGAAGGTCTCGCGCAATCGCTGGCGAACCTGCAGCCGTGGAACATGTCGTGCCTGATCGTGATTCCTTCGCACGCTAAAATTCTCGCGGATGCCGGATGGACGAAGGAGAAACTCAAGAAGTACGTTATAGAGAATGCGCCTTCTCTCACCCCGGCGAAAAAGGAGAATGCGGACGTTCTTTCAATGCCCCCGCGGGCTGTCGATCCTTCGGGTTTGATGGTCCTGGTAGCGGGCGGGCCGGGTGCGTGGATGGCGGCGTTGCGAAGTGTCGGCGGCATTCAAAATAATTTCGTGACAAAGAAAATCGAGCTGCCGCGCAACTGGGACAAACTGGTCGCGAAATATAAAGATGTCGTTCCTGTGTACGTTCCGTATTAGAAGGCAGCTTTGTAGTAATACCAGCCGTCGTTGCCCGTAATGCCGTCATTTCCGCCGGTGATGGTGTTGTACCCACCCCAGTAGTAGTCGTAAGGGCTTTGGGTTTTATTATTGGAAACCTTCAGCGCATACGGGTCGGTATTAAGCCTGGCTGCTTCGGCGCTCGTTAGCGTCTGGGTGCCAAAGAAGAAGTCGCTCAGAAATTTGCCTTCCACTGCGGCGGAGGCGAAGCCGTGCGGATCGCCCCTGGACACGTAATTGCCGCTGTTGAACTTGACAAAGTTGTCGCCGTTGACGCCCAGAGTCCTGTAAACACCCTTTGCGATTTCAAGACTCATGTTGTCCGTCATGGCTCCGTCGTTGTAGTCGTTGAGGTTGGTATCAATGATGATCGCACGATCGGGCGCAAGTGTGGCCACCAGCAAAGCCTGGTCGAAGGGCAGGCGGCTATAGCCGCCATAGGCGTAAGAGCCTTTCTCATGCTTATACATGTGGCCATAGGGCATAAAGTGACGGAACAGCTCGGTCTCGCGGACGCGGTTATGCCGATAACTGTTGCCCGGTCCTTCGGTGCCATGGGCAATGATGCTTTCCGCTCCAGCGCTATAGAAAATAGTATCGCTGAAATCGTATGCCTGACCCTGGGCGTTGTATCGCCAGTTGGCCGGGCCAGTGGCTCCAGCCCCACCGCAGACGACTGCCTTTACCCGTTCGTCAAACACGGCAGCCACAAAGGCATTCTTGCCACCGATAGAGAACCCCTTCGTGACCGCTCGAGTGGGGTCGATCCTGGCAGCCAGTTGCGGATTTTGGGCCACCGCCATCTGCAGGATGTCCAGATAAATGGAGACCGCCGTGGCGTTGGCGATCAGGATGCTTGAATCCGCCGAAGTACTGTTGCGGGCGTATGGAAAGAGCTTGTAGAACATGCCTGCACGGTTGGGATTGCCCCACGCTCCGGCATCGGTGCGACTATCCCATGCCCAGTTGGGGAAAGCGACATTCGCGATGCCGTTGGCTGTCCAACTGCCGCCAAAGGAGATCGGCACTTTTTGGACTTCAGGTCCATTCGATGGCAGGGTCACGGAAATGGATACGTCTTGGTAAACGCCGCCGGTAAAATGAGCGTTGGTAGGCGTCACCCGCGCACTGACGCTAGGGCTGCCGGAGCCGCTGTAGAGATTTTCGGTGATGGTGATGGTGTAATCCGCTCCCAGTTTTGGCTTGTAGCCATATTCATAGAACTGGGCTAATTCCAGAATCTCCTGCTTGCGTTCGGCCCACTCTTTTTTATTGGTGACCATGCCTTTTGTGCCCTTTGTCTTGTCGAAGAACTGCCAGACGTTGGGCAGTGTGTTCAGTGCAGGCAGGTCGTGCGGGTCCGGGTATCGCGTATCAGCCCATCTCAGCCCTGCGAAAGCCTGACAAACCTGGATCACGGCCGCTTTCTTCTGCGCCAGGCTCGCTTTGGGATTGTCCTTCAATGCCTGATACGCATCCTTGGCCGCAATCATGCGCGCTTTGGATTTTGCAGTCCATACAGCGGTGCCGTCTCCGCTATTGCCGGCGGCAGTGCCGTTACCCGAGCCGCCGGGGTTGCTCCTGGAATTCCAGAAGCGAATGTCTTCATCGGCGCGCCAGCCACTATAGGCAAATGGGGTCACACCGTTCCAGCCGGACAGTGTGACCACGCCCCAGTCCCGGTTTCTCACGCGTTCGGAGTTCGGCAAATTCGAGTTGCCCTCGCGTCCCGCAAAATATTGGGTTTTGCTCAAGTAGGCAAAAGAATTGCCTTGGTCGAAAATGCCGACCTCCAGGCCGATCTGAGTGCCGTTTTTCAGCTCGCGGTCCCATTCGTCGCCCCAGCCCTCGATCTGCAAGGCAATTTCATAGGTGTAGTTGACGCCGTTTCCGCCCCTGTACCCTGAGGATTTGAATGCCTTCAGTCGTGTCGAGTAATCCTGATTGTCTGCATTGAAGAACGAACCGAGGGAAGGAATGCCTGCATTATTGAACGAGGCCACAGAGGTGAGTTCCGGGTTGGCACTCAGAAAAAAGATGCCCTGCGTGTCGGTTTCTATGCCCCACTGGTCGTTGAAGACGTCCATGGAGACGAATAGCCCGTCCGTGTTCGCTGTATAGCTGCTGCTGCTCCAGTTGGGTGTTTCGGTATCGGATTCAGTTGTGTCGCCGGTTACTTCTACCAGAATATAGAGAACCGGCCCGTCCCACAGCAGTCGCAGGGTGCCCTCGGTAGTGGCTGCAGGCGCGTCTGCCGTCATGCCGGCATCGAACTTGTTGGTAATCGGGTAGGCAGTGGCATCGTTCCAGGCGGTTTCTCTCGTGCCATCGACCACTATCGGCTTGGTGGTAAACGTGGCTTTGACCTGAGCCCTGGGAGCGGCGATTTTGTGGCTTTGGTTGTTGCCGCCAGTGCGAGTCCACCGCTCGAGAACGTTGGTGTTGCTCACAAAGTTTCTGTCACCCGGCTGGTCATAGGCGTGCTGGCCATCCCGGGCCGCGAGGGCCACCGATAGGACGAAAACGAACAACAGCATCGCGACTATCAGAACTGCACGGGGGTTGGATTGCCGTTTCATGTCATTCCACTGGTTATCTTTGGTAGGCAGCGGGGGCTGTAAGCCGTTGATCGAAATGGTCGGGGCACCCAGATTTGAACTGGGGACTTCCTGCGCCCAAGGCAGGCGCGCTACCGGGCTGCGCTATGCCCCGACAATTAAGAGAAGCTCGATTCTATCTTAATTTGGGCGAACCTGCCAGAGTCTCAATTACGAATGACGAATTACGAATGACGAATTGCAAATCGGCGTGTTTATCGCAGCTGCTTAAGCAGGGCGGCGACGGCCTGGGCTCGGTGGCTGTGCTGATTTTTTTCCGCTTTGTTGAGCTGCGCGAAAGTTTTGCCGAGACTCGGGAAGAAAAAGACCGGGTCATAGCCGAAGCCACCTGTTCCTTGCGGTTCGCCAGCGATGATTCCCGAACACTGCCCCTGCGATTCGTGAAGCAGAACGCCCTCCTGAGCCAGTGCCAGAGCGCAGACGAAGCGTGCCTCGCGCCCGCCTGCGCTGAGCGCAAGCTCCGCGAGAAGCTTTTGCACGCGATCTGAATCCGAAGCGCCGGATCCGGCATAGCGCGCGGAGTGGACTCCGGGCCGTCCTCCGAGCGCGGCAACCTCCAATCCCGAATCGTCGGCGAGCACAGGAAAGGGCATTAAGCGGGAATAGCCAATTGCTTTGATGCGCGCGTTTTCGGCAAACGTCTGCCCGGTTTCTTCGAATTCCTCGTTGATGGAAAGGTCGCTCAGGCAGAGAATTTCGCTTTTCAAGGGCAAGAGAAGGCTTCGGAACTCGAGCAATTTCCCTTGATTGCGTGTCGCGACCACAATAGTTGGGAAGAAAGGATTCTTCATTTCAACGGCTCAAAGGCACAGACGCTCGATGCGTAGGTGGTGTTTACTTCAACAGAGGGAATAGCTTTTTCAGATCGGCGCGGGAGCCCAGTATCGCTTTCTGCCGCTCGATGAGCTGCCGGATCCCCTGAGCTCCCAGCTGCTGCATATGCTCCATCTGTTCCCCAGAAAAGGGCGTTTTCTCGGCTGTTCCCTGGACTTCCACGTAGTTTCCTTTGCCGGTCATTACCAGATTCATATCCACTTCGGCGCTGGAATCCTCTTTGTAATCAAGATCCAGACATGCGGCGCCTTCGATGATGCCGACGCTGACCGCCGCGACATAGTCCTGAAGCGGAGAGAAGGGAAGCAGCTTCTTCTCCATCAGTTTGACAACCGCCATGGACATGGCAAGAAATCCGCCTGTGATAGATGCGGTTCGGGTGCCCCCATCCGCCTGGATCACATCACAGTCGATCACCAGAGTTCGCGTTCCCAAAAATGAGAGGCCCATAATGGAGCGCAACGAGCGGCCTATCAGACGCTGGATTTCGATTGTCCGGCCGGTTTGCTTTCCGCGAGCGGCTTCGCGCGCCGTGCGCGTGTTTGTCGCACTGGGAAGCATGCCGTACTCGGCCGTGACCCATCCCTGGTTCATGCGGTTGAGGAATGGCGGGACTTTATCTTCGATCGTGCAGGTGCACAATACCCTGGTATCCCCCACGGAAATTAGCACGGATCCGTCCGCATGCTTTGTGAAATCCAAATCAATGCTGACTTCCCGCATTGAGTCGTGGTCGCGCCCGCTTGGTCTCATGAATTTGCCCTCGCATTCCTTGAATTAGGAGGCTGTATTCTACCAGCGGCGGCGGAAGAATGAAATGCTTTGAAAAATGTGAATAATACCTGGTTTCAGGGCATTGAATTTGCGCTGCAATTCTCCTAGCATACAGCTGATGCATACATATTTCTTCGGAGGACCGATAACCCGAACGGTCAAAGCCCTGATTGTCGTCAATATCGCAGTGTATGTGCTGCAGATCACTGCGCACCTGTTTGGCATTCAATCGATCGATTGGTATTTTGGCTTAGTGCCCATTCGCGTTACACACGAGCTGATGCTCTGGCAGTTCGTGACGTACATGTTTTTGCATGGCGGCGTATTTCACATATTTTTCAATATGCTGACGCTGTTCATGTTCGGAAACGAGTTGGAACGGTTTTGGGGAACGCGACGCTTTCTAAGTTATTACTTCATTACCGGCATCGGAGCCGGCATCTGCTCCTGGCTGGTGGCCATAAACAACTCTGCTGTCATCATTGGCGCCTCCGGCGCCATCTACGGGCTACTTCTGGCCTATGGCATGACGTATCCGAACCGCATCGTCTATCTTAACTTTCTGTTGCCGCTTAAGGTGAAATGGATGGTGCTCATCATGGGTGGTTTCGCTTTCCTGTCTTCCATCGCAGGCTCTGAGCCGGGAGTCGCGAATATCGCGCACCTCGGCGGCATGGTGGTCGGCTATCTGTTCCTCAAAGGAAACGATTGGAGGGATCGATACCGTCAGTTCAACGAACATCACCGCCGCGAGCAGCTGAAACGGCAATTCGAAGTCTACTATGGCGACGTGCGCCGCAAAGTCGAGTCCGATAATAAGAAAGGACCCACCATCCATTGATGATTTACGAATTAGAAACTTCGAAACGATGACGGATACTAGTATTTGCAGATTGGGGACATTCAGCCTGTAACCATTTTTAGGCAGTATTTTCCAGCGCGTCATTCGTAATTATATATTCCGCCGTGCCGTCTTCATTGAAGCTACATTCCGCCGCAACGCAGCAAAATCCGCCAGGCAACGCATGAGATCAAAAAAATTAGGGTGATTTGCAGCCAACATACTGTACAGTGCCTTATGGTTTTGTGGAGAGTGGAAGCTGACCTAACCGTTTTTGCAGGTTAGCAGGTATAGAAGATGAATAAATTCCAGCAACATAACCATCAAGAGTTATATAAGAGGCTTGTTGAGACCACCGGGACCGGTTATGTCGTTCTTGATGAATCAGGCCGCATCCTTGATGCCAATAAAGAGTATGTCTTGCTTACCGGCCATCGCAGGCTTGATGATATTCGCGGAAGAAGCGTCATTGAATGGACTGCTGTGTATGACAAAAAGAAAAATCGCGAGGCGATTACCGAATGTTTAAAAAAGGGCAGGATCCGGGGCCTTGAGATTGACTATGTGGGTACAAAGGGAAAGATCTCGACGCTCGAGATTAATGCAACCGTTGTGGCAGACCAGGGCAAACGCAGTATCATAACCTTGTGCCGGGATGTCTCTGAGCGCAAGAAGATGCAGGAAGAATTGAGGCAAAGCGAAGCCTTGCTCAAAGCCCAGCTTGATAATTCTCCGGATGTAATTATGGTTTTGGATCGTAATTATAGATATATCAGCATCAACCATAACGTATTCACCGAACTTAACTTAAAAGAATTAATCGGGAAATATTCTCTCAAACTCTTACCGGCGGATGCGCGCGCATTGGCTAAAAGCAAGATTGACAAGTGTTTCGCTACCGGAGAACTTCAGGAATTTGAGCACCGCTGGGTAACGGATTGTGGGCGTTCGCACGCGTTGTGGCATTAAGATCATCTAAGACGATTGACCGGGTAATGATTATCTCTACAAACATAACCGAACGAAAACATGCTGAAGAAGCACTAACGCAGAAAAATATTGCGCTGGGCGAGATGATTAAGCAGATAGATTATGAAAAGGAGAAAATGAAGAAAGAGATCACGATCAATGTCGAAGAATTGCTCATGCCGACTTTAGAAAAACTGTATTTAAAAGAAGGCTCGAATAAATATATTCAGTTACTCGAGCGTAATCTTAGAGAATTGACTACTTCTTTTGGTTTGAAGATAACCGATAAAAAGAACAGACTTACGCCTAAAGAAATAGAGATATGCAATATGATTAAGAGCGGGCTATCCAGTAAGGATATCTCGGGATTGCTTAACATATCTTCTCTTACCGTAAGTAAGCACCGCGGAAACATCCGCAAGAAATTAAACATTTGTAATAAAGACGCCAATCTGGTTTCTTTCCTGCGAGCCCTTTAGCCGGCAAATCGCCCTCGTTCCTCAGTGAGTATTATGTGTACTCATTCCTGTCTTATTTTACCCTCATTGCCAAATTTCCAAACGCGCATATTCTTTAGGTAAATGAAAGAACAATTGCCCTTTTTGAGTGCGGAGGTTTCTCCTGCTTGGGGATTATTTCATGGCCAGGCAACGCAGCAAGATCTCTAAATTGAGGGTGATTTACGGGTAGTGTATGGCTGAAGCTATATTTTTTATTGCTTTCATTTGTTTATTAGCGGCGCTAAACGCATGGGATGGGCAAGGTTAGGATCGGGAAGAGCCCTGAGGGAGCAGTGATGAATGACAAAACCTCTCTCCGAGCCAAACTTTTTTAATTCGTCTCATTCGTCATTCAAAAAGTGGGTCCAATGGATATGTAAAAATGAAATCTTCCTGCTTCGCTCCAGCCTCCCGCGGCGCGCATCGGTCCGACCATCGTATCCAGCGCCAAGCCGACTCCCATCCCGTGCAGCAAATCAAAATCGTAGGGCGACGCCTGGCGCGTGCTGGAAAAAACACCGTTGTAAGTGCCCGTCAGGAATCCCCGCTTTACAAAGCCGAGAGGTTTGTTCAGGATCTGCCGGCGATAGCTGGCACTGAAAACGCCTATCTGGCTCGCGAGCAGTTCATCGCGGTCTAGTCCCAGGAATGGCCGCGAAGCCCTTTCCGAAAACGAATACCCGCCGACGTAGAAGAGATCATAAAAGGGAACCGGACCGTGCGAATAGCCGGCCGTGGCGCTGAGCTGAAATGTGGAGTTCGCCGAAACCGAGAAGTAGCGCTGCCAATCGATCTGCAATTTGGAATAGTCGAGATCGCTGCCGAGAGCTGTGCTCCGCTTGTCGAACTGCGCCCGCAGCAGCATGCCGCTCCGCGGGAAGACTGGCAAATCGAGAGAATCCCGGTTCAGGCGGAATGTGAGTCCTGCCAGCACGGTGGACCCGTCCATGCGATTCGGCGGAGATCCGCCTGAAATCCGTGCCCGTTCGGCGCGATACCCTCCGCTGATTTCCAGCTGCCTCAAGATCGTGGCCCCGATGACTAATTGGCCGGCCTCCCTCTTGTCGGTGAATTGGTCGACCGTCTCCTGTTCGCGAATATCCAGGCGCTCCAGACGGCGTGCTTCCACTCGGGGTTCCAGGAAAAGGAATTGAGCCTGTGGCGGGGAAAGGCGCAAAGAGGCGAAGTGGTCTTCCAGTCCGCCGAACTGGGTGGAGACTGTTGCGGTGGACGGGCTGTTGAACAATTGGCGGGCGGTGAACTCCGCCAAAGCAACGAAATTGTAGCTGTTATCGTATCGAAGACTCGCTCCGAGCGTATTCATCGGAGCTTCCTTGGTGTGGAATATCAAGTCGTATCGATTCTCTCCGACCGGCTCCAGGGTATACGTGACGCTGTCGAACAAACGGGTTGCATAGAGCCGCTCGACGGTGGCGGCCATTTTGGATGGATCCGCACTTTCTCCGGGATGAACACGGATACTCGTCCTCAGTTGATAAGACCCGATTTGCTTTAATCCGCGAAAAAAAATTGCGTGAATGACAGGGGTCATGCTTGCGGCCGGCGGAGAATGGGGGAGTGGACGCAATGCCGGCGACCAGGGCTTTCAGCTCGGGCAGTAGCCTTTTGGCCTCGTCCTCGCCCTGTTTTACAATTTCAGTAAACTTTTCATAGTCGCTATTGGTATATTTTTCGAGGTCCGGTTTCAGCAGGATGGTTGCCTGCTTCCGGCTTTCCTGGACATTTTGTTCCATCTGCAGACTGATGGACTGGTCTATTACATTTACAAAAGTCCGGAGTTTGTCCAGGGGCAGAAGCGGGGAAGTGGCGTCCACCGCAATGATGATGTCTGCCCCCATGGCCTTTACGACATCGACGGGCAGATTATTCACCAACCCCCCGTCCACCAAAAGCATGCCGTCTTTTTCCAGGGGAGTAAAAAGCAGCGGAATAGACATCGATGCGCGGAGAGCTTCCGTCATGGAACCTTTTCGGAAGACATAGGCTTTGCCGTCAATCAGGTTTGTCGCGACAGCCCGGAATGGGATCGGGAGCTTGTCAAAGTCATACTCCGCCTGCAAAAGCCGGCCGGTAATCAGTTTGTCCAGAACTTCCGTCAGCCGTTGGCCTTCCAGCAGTCCGGTCGGAAGCTCCGGAGTCCAACCCCGGAAGGAGATCTGGGCCTGATACCGCGCGTTCCCGCGCTCGAGCAGTCGTGTCAGTCGGCGCTGCGGTGCGTCGCTGAAAATGCTGTTCCAATCCTGGTCCGAAAAGATGCGTTCAATATCAGCCGCGGAGTAGCCGAGAGAATATAGCCCCCCTACCAGAGAGCCGAAACTCGTGGCTGCAATGCAATGAATCGGGATCCGCTCCTGTTCGAATACCTTTAGAGCTCCGATGTGGGAAGCCCCGCGAGCTCCTCCCCCGCTCAGCACCAGTCCGATTTTGTGAGGATTCTGTTGCGCGCTTAACGGAGTGAGCGCTCCAAGGCAGGAAATACATGCCAGACATAGCCAATGCAGGTATCTTCGAGTAACCATCATTCTTGATACATTAACATCCATTCGAGATTCGAGATTCAAAATTCAAGATTTATAAAGGGGTAACACAATCCTTAGCTAAACGTAATAATCACCATAGGGTTGTCGTTTGAACAACCAGGACTAAACCGAGAAGGAGATCTTAGCACATGAAAACCAAAAGTCTTTTGATTGGAGCAATAGCCGTGTTGGTGCTGCTTGCGTCGGCATGGGCCGCCGACGTAACCGGGAAGTGGGTTGCACAGACGCCTGGCCGGGACGGAGCAACGTCCGAGACCACGTTTAATTTAAAAGTTGAAGGAGCTGTCCTGACGGGCACTATGACCAGTTCGCGAGGAGAAAGCACCATCAGCGAAGGCAAAGTCAACGGAGACGAAATCTCTTTCATGATCGTGCGCAAGATGGGCGAAAATGAAATGAAGACGCTATATAAAGGCAAAGTTGCCGGCGACGAGATCACGTTTACGCGCGAATTCCAGATGCCTCCGGGCGGAATGGGCGGAATGGGCGGACCTGGCGGTGGAGCACCTCCTGCCGGTGGACCGGCGGTGGACCGGGTGGCGGAATGGGCGGACCGCCGGCGCCGATCGTTGCCAAGAGAGTGAAGTAGCTTTAACTTTCTAAGCGGGCAGCGGGGCAGTCTGCAGGCATTTTCCTGCGCATTGCCCGCTGCCCGATTTTGGACGCGGATATGTACAAGCTGATATCGAGTGTGATTCTTGCCAGCATGATTTGCGCTTCGGTCTTTTCTACGAGCCGATCCGAGAGCGATACTACTGTGAGCGATACCAAGGTTCGCAAGGTAATTGACAGCCATGGCAGCTCATGGGGGGGCATGAATGTCCCGGAGGCGGATGGGCAGGCGCTGCATGATGTTGTGCTTCAAAACAAATATAAGAACGCATTGGAAATAGGCACGTCCAACGGATACTCGGGGTTGTGGATCGCATGGGCTCTGTCCAAAACGGGCGGCAAGCTGATCACCATAGAAATTGACCCCGAGCGGCATAAGGAGGCCCTGGCTTATTTCCGCGAAGCCGGTCTCGAAAAATATATCGACGCCCGGCTTGGCGACGCGCACGAACTCGTCCCGGCACTTGCCGGACCTTTCGATTTTGTCTTCTGCGATGCGGACAAAGAGTGGTATGAGAATTATCTGAAAGCAGCACTGCCGAAGATCACGGTCGGCGGATGCTTCGCCGCTCATAACGTATCGGAATACTCCGGGCGGGGAGGACGGCGCGGAGGTGGATTCGGGCGCGGTGGCGCCGGCGGCTTCCTGGAATTTGCCAGAAGCTTCCAGAACCTCGATACGAAAGTGCTGAATATACCGGGTTCCGGCGGATTGTCGGTAAGTTACAAGAAAGCGGAAAAATAGTCGGCTAGTCGTGCAGTCGGCAGTAGACCTGATATCGGTACTGCGTCGGAAAGAGCGCTATCGAACTATAGAGCATTTGAAATTTGTATTCCGTCAACTTACCACGACCGATACCTACATTTACTGCCATGCTAACTACTAATACTGCCGATCTGCTGACTTTGTCTACTCCCCGCGGCGGCGTCTGAAAGCCGGTTCATCCAGATTATCCCTGAGAGACGCAAGCTGATAATCGATGGACTTGCTTGCATCCGATGAGGGGAGGGCAATCACGTTGCCGACGGCGCGAATGTGTTCGCTGGTTCCTTTTGCCCGCTCATTGCCGCTCTGATTAAATCCTGTGGCAATGACAGTGATTTTAATGCGATCTCCCATCGTCTCATCGTATACCGCACCAAAAATCGTGTCTTCCGCGCCGGCAATCTCTTCAATTATTTTGGCTGCAGCATCGACTTCGTGCAGCCGCAGGCTTTCGCGGCTGGCTGTAATATTTATAAGCACGCCGCGTGCTCCGCGAATTGAAGTTTCTTCCAGCAGCGGGCTTGAGATTGCGCGCTGCGCTGCTTCAATGGCGCGATTTTCTCCCTCCGCCATTCCGGTTCCCATCAGAGCCATGCCCTTTCCGGACATGATTGTGCGCACATCGGCGAAGTCCACGTTTACGATTCCGGGCATGGTGATAATGTCCGAAATTCCCTGGACCGCCTGGCAGAGCACATCATCGGCGTAGCGGAAGGCATCTTCGAGCAAGGCTTCCGGACCCATGGCGCAGAGCAGCCTTTCGTTGGGGATCGTAATCAGGGTGTCGACGACCTCCTTCAGCTCATGGATTCCCTCTTCGGCATGGAGTTGGCGCTTTTTGCCTTCGAAATTGAATGGCTTCGTGACGACTCCGACTGTGAGGGCGCCCAGTTCTGTCGCGAGACTTGCAATGATGGGTGCCGCTCCCGTCCCCGTTCCACCACCCATTCCGGCGGTGACAAAGACCATATCCGCTCCGTCCAGCAGTTCTATGATCCGCTCCGTATCTTCCAGTGCCGCCTGTCTCCCCTTTTCAGGGATCGCGCCGCAGCCGAGGCCGTTGGTCAGTTTGGTGCCGATCTGCAGTTTGATGGGGGCAATCGAATTACGAAGCGCCTGGATATCGGTGTTCGCGGCAATAAATTCCACTCCGCCGATCTTCGACTGAATCATCCGATTGACGGCGTTGCCTCCTGCGCCTCCGATTCCCACAACCTTTATTCTTGCGGGAGGCTGCCAATCTTCATCGAACCGGAACCTCAAGGTCTCTTCCTCAAACCGCAGTTTCTCCTTTTGCATTACGATCCTCCCCAAAAGACCGGCCGCTATTTGCCGGTCCATGACAAGATTTTGCCAAAAAATCCCGATGAACCATTTGTTTTTCCAATATTTTTCTTGCGATACCCCGCCTCTTCCGCGCCAAACAGGGCAAGCCCCACAGAAGTGGCATACACCGGATGGGAAAGCTCCTCAGTCAAGCCCCGAACTCCCAGAGGCAATCCTTGCCGCACAGGCAATCCCAGCATTTCCTCCGTCAATTCCAACATGCCGTCGAGCATGCTCCCGCCGCCGGTAATCACGACTCCGGCGATGAGCCGTTCGTTTTCAACTGCTTTCCAAAGCTGATCCTTTATAAGCTCCAAAATCTCTGCCGCCCGATCGCGGAGGATATCGCAGATCGCTCTGCGCGATACGGAGCGGGCCGCACGGGTCCCCATGCCGGGGATTACCACGGCTTCGCCTTCCAGCGTTCTCTCTGTCAGAACGGTGCCGGACTCCTTTTTGATGCGCTCCGCGTCCTCCATCGGGGTTTGCAGGCCTATCGCCAGATCCCGTGTGAAGTGCGCTCCTCCGACCGCCAACACTTTTGTGAACTGAACCGCGTTCTTGATGAACACGGCAATGTCGGTGGTTCCGCCGCCGATATCGATAACCGCCGTTCCCAGTTCCCGTTCATCTTTGGTGAGCACCGCTTCCGCACTGGCAAGCTGTTGCAGGATCACCTTCTTTACGCGCATCTGAGCCCGGTTCACGGCGTTGATGAGGTTCTGATTCTGCGCGCTCTGGCAGGTCACCACGTGAATATTGACATCGAGACGGGAACCGAACAACCCCACAGGATTTATGATGCCGCCATGGTCGTCCAGAAAAAACTCCTGCGGCAATACGTGAATGATTTCGCGGTCCGGTGGTATCGGAATCGATTGAGCGGCGCGGATGACCTGCTCCATTTCTTCGGCGGTGACTTCCTGGTGATTCCCCTCGATTGTGACGGCGCCATGCGAATTGAAACTCTGGAAGTGATCTCCGGCCGCGCCAATGGTCACCCAATCCACCGAAATGCCCGATTTCGATTCGGCTTCGTCCGCCGCCTTTCGGATGGATGCGGACGCTTCTTCAAGATCCACGACCACACCCTTCTTCAGTCCGCTCGAATTTGCGTAACCGGTGCTGAGCACCTCAAGGCCGCCATCGGAGTGCGCACGGGCAATCATCATGCAGATCTTTGTTGTTCCGACATCCAGTCCGCAAATGATTCGACTATTTTTGCTCACGTATCTCCGTACCTTTACATCTTTGAGTCTATGTTATTGCGTATTCTCACGCCTGGGACGATACACGATCTGATTGTCGAATCGCATATCTATCGAAACGAATTCCGTGTATTGCTCCTTCAACTTCTGGTATTCGCCGAGATTGCTCATCAGGGTGCTAAACCGTTTCAAGTAGTCTTTCTCCCCGAGATACACTTCGGCGGTGTCGTCAACCAACAGGATTTTCAGATTTTCCGGATCCGATATGTCGACTTCGGAAATTTTTTGCGTCGAGTGCGGCAATCCGGATTCAATCTGCGAGAGCATTACGAGTCCCTGGCGGATCCTGACGGCATTCTCTTCCTTATACAGCTTATAGCTTTCAGCGTCTTCTCCCAGGACGCCTTTGAATACAGGTACGTCCAGCTTGCCGAACCTGGGATCATATCGTCCCAGCAGTGTTCCTTCGCCGTCGGCGATCATCAGTTCGCCGCGCAGTTCAAAAATCACGGAAGGAGTACGCTCCTCAATATAAATTATCAGATCGGAGGGAAGCACGCGCCGTATTTCGACATGTTTCGCCCAGGTTTCTTTTTCAAGCCGTTCCTGCAATTTCTGGAGATCGATGCGCAAAATGTTTGCCGGAAAGTCCTGCCTGATTATTCCTTCCATTTCCTTCTGGTTGATCTCCCTGCAGCCATAAAACGTCACGTGGCGAAGGTTGAATTTCTCCGATGTATAGGCATAAACAAAAACGGACAGCATGAAGGCGAGTATTAACAGGAACGCTGCGGCTTTCCCCAGGACTTTGAGAACGGGAACCAAACGGCGGCCGGCCACGCGGTTTTGGCCGAGCTTCCGGCCGGCCTTCCTGCGCGCAGGCTGCCCTTTGTCCGGATGCGGAACGGCTCTGGCACCTGAAGCTTCCCGAGATCTGTGGGTCTTGATTTCCATGGTATATTTCCCGCGCTTCGTGCTAATGAGAGTTCAGGAGCAGGAGCCAGAAGTCAGAATGAAGCAGTTTTTATTCTGACTTCTGACTCCTGAATTCTGAATTCTGATTCTCGTCTTTCAAAAACTCCTCACCCACTTTCCAGATATCTCCTGCTCCAAGGGTGAGCAACAGGTCTCCATCCTGGATCGTGTCCTTCAAAATCTTGTGCGCTTCGGCAAAATTCAGTGCGCAGCGGACATCCCGATGCCCGGATTGCTTAATTTGTTCTACGAGCCTTTCGGACGTAATGCCGGGCAACGGTTCCTCGCCGGCGGCATAAATGGGCACAATGATCAGAATGTCCGCATTATCAAAAGCCCGGGCGAAATCCGCTTCCAAAGCCTGGGTCCGCGAATATCGATGCGGTTGAAATACGGTCACGATCCGGCGGTTGCACGCGTGGCGGGCCGCACTCAGAGTGGCCGCGATTTCCGTCGGATGATGTCCGTAGTCATCCACAACCAGCACAGTACCTTTTTTCCCTTTGATTTGAAACCGGCGATCCGCGTTTTGAAAAGAAGCCAGTGCGGAAGCGATTTTTTCGAAGGGGATCTCCAGTTCCAACCCGGTCGCCACCGCCGCAAGGGCATTCAGGATTCCGTGCTTGCCGGGAATGCGCAGGCGCAGCGTTCCGAGAGGGTTTCCCCTAAAGCGCACCTGGCAGGAAGTGCCGAATTCCTGGAATTCGATATGGGAAGCTACCAGATCCGCCTGGTTGTCGGTTCCATAGGTCACAATCCGCCGCTCGATTTGGGGGAGGATCGCCTGAACGTTAGGATCATCAAAGCAAAGCACCGCCGCGCCGTAAAACGGGACCTTGTTTGCAAACGCCACAAACGCGGATTTGATCGCTTCCAAGTCCGCGTAGTGGTCCAGGTGCTCTCTGTCGATGTTTGTGACAACCGCGATAGCAGGGGTGAGCTTCAGGAACGAACCATCGCTTTCGTCCGCTTCCGCGACGAGAAAATCGCCCTTGCCCAGCTTGGCGTTGCTGCCGAACGCGTTCAGCCTGCCACCGATGACCGCAGTCGGATCAAAACCGCCGTTTACCAGGACAGTCGCAATCATGGAGGTGGTCGTGGTTTTGCCGTGGGATCCGGCGATCGCCACGCCGTATTTCAGGCGCATGAGTTCCGCGAGCATCTCCGCCCTGGGGATCACGGGAATTTGCCGGCGCTTTGCTTCGACGACTTCGACGTTGTCGGGGCGAACCGCAGAGGAGATGACAACCACGTTGGCGCCTTCGACGTTGCCGGCGCTGTGTCCGCTGAATATTTTACCGCCCAGCGCTGCCAGCCTGTCGGTGACTGCGCTCTTTTTCATGTCCGATCCGGAAACCTGATATCCGAGGTTGAGGAGAAGTTCGGCAATGCCGCTCATCCCGATGCCCCCGATGCCCACGAAATGGAGTTTCTGGATTTTTCTGAACATGATTATTCGGTTGCCTCAACCAATCTTTCTTGATGCGACAGATTCAAGCAGCACTCCCGTGGCGACCAGGTTCAGCAAAATGGAACTCCCGCCCTGGCTGATAAAAGGCAGCGCAATTCCCTTTGTTGGCATCATGGCCAGCACCATGGATATATTAATAAATCCCTGCAATACAACCATCAGAGTAATGCCGAGCCCGAGATACAATCCAAAACGATCGGGCGCCCGGAGGATGATCCGCATGCCCCGATAGAAAAAAACCAGGAACGCAATCACGACCAGGCATGTCCCGATCAATCCCAATTCTTCGCCGATAACGGCAAAAATAAAATCGCTGCTGGCTTCCGGCAGGAAAAAGAGTTTTTGTTTGCTGGCTCCCAGACCGAGCCCGGCGAAGCCGCCGCTTCCCACTGCCGTCAGCGATTGCGAGATCTGCCAGCCGGAACCCAGAGGATCATGGAACGGATTCAAGAAGGCTTGCATTCGTTCCATCCGGAAAGGCACACTGCATCACCAAGAAATAAAACGCAGGCACTGCCAGCAGTGCCGCTCCGGCGATGTAGCGCCACGACAGGCCCGCGACAAAAAGCAGGATGCCCGCGATCATGCAGAGACACAGCGCCTGTCCGAGATCGGGTTCTATGGCGATTAGACCGGCAAACAGTCCCAGCACGATGCCAAAGGGAAGCAATCGACGGACCGGCTGATTGATTTCACTCTCATGCTTTTGCAGATACGCTGCGACAAACATGAGCACGCACAGCTTTGCGATTTCCGAAGGCTGAAATGAAATAAATCCGCCATAGCGCAGCCAGCGGTGGGCGCCGTTTATCTTCGGCTGCGTCAAGACGAAAACAAGGATGACCGCGCAAATAATCAGTAGTGTGCGGATCACGTTGGGTTTCTGCCAGAAGTGGTAATCCACATTCATCAGGATCATCAGGAGCAGAAATCCGAACCCCGCGTACAGCAGCTGGCGCAAAAAGAAATAGGAAGACATGCCGTGCTGCGAGGAGGCGACCACAGAGGAAGCGCTGTAGACCATTACGAGGCCGAAGATCGTGAGAAGGCCGGTCGTGATGAATAATATTTTGTCGCTGCTCGGTTTATAGGCCATAAATCACCGCCTGATATTCGAATGCAGTGCTGCGCACGGCCTCTTTGAAAACTCGGCCGCGGTGTTCATAATTGTCAAACATGTCAAAACTCGCGCACGCCGGCGCCAGCAGAACCACGTCTCCAGGTCGAGCGAGGCTGCGGCACATCGATACCGCTTCCATCATGGACGGAGCTTCGCTCATATCCACGGTGCCGGAGAGGGCTTGCCGGATTTTGTCTGCGGCCTCGCCCATCAGCACCAGATGCTTCACGCGCTGCTGCACTAAAATTCTCAAAGCCGAGAAGTCGCCTGCCTTGTCCCGGCCTCCGGCAATTAAAACAATGTTGCCGGGGAAGGACTCCAGCGCCTTTATGGCGGCATCCACGTTCGTGGCTTTGGAGTCGTTGTAATACGGCACTCCGTCGAGTTCGCGTACCCACTCGATGCGATGCTCCACTCCTTTGAATTTCCGGATGCTGTCTTCGAGACTGTCCGGAGACGCTCCGGCGAGGATGGCCATGGCGCAAGCGGCGAGGACGTTTTCCAGGTTGTGCGACCCTTTGAGAGCGATAGCGCTTACGGCAAAAAGATCTTTCTCGCCGTCCTTATTCCGGAAAATCACCCGGTCCATTGCGCACAAATGCTCCGTGTTCAAGCGATGCGGAGACGGCTGAACTGGACCGGCTTTGCGCGCATCTTCGCTGCCAATG
Source organism: uncultured Acidobacteriota bacterium (assembly GCA_963761825.1). Classification (GTDB taxonomy): domain Bacteria; phylum Acidobacteriota; class UBA6911; order UBA6911; family UBA6911; genus UBA6911. Next base: position 360,087 of record CAVXIH010000009.1, on the reverse strand, counting down.
CGGCGGTCCTGGGATCGTCGGCATTCAAGACTGCAAAATCCGTCTCTCCCTGGTTCATGAAGATGCGCTGCTTCGCAGCGATGTAGTCTTCGAAACCCGCATACCGGTCCATATGGTCCGGGGTAAGGTTCAGTACGGATCCGATAAACGGACGGAAGTCACGTATGCTTTCCAACTGAAAACTGGAGAGCTCCACGGAATAAAAATCGGAATCCGATGAATCCCGTGCAAAGCTGATCAGAGGCGTGCCGATATTTCCGGCGGCATGGGCTTTCAGCCCGGCCCCATTCAGCAAATCGGAGACCAGGGTCGTCGTGGTAGTCTTGCCGTTGGAGCCGGTGATCCCGATGATCTTTCCTTTCAGATGGCGATAGGCGAGCTCTACTTCCGCAATGATCGGGATCCCCGCCTTACGGCTTACTTCGAAAAACGGAAGAGAGAGAGGAATGCCGGGGCTGACGACCACAAAATCGCAGCGCGCAAAACTTTCATTTCTGTGCCCGCCCAGTTCGAGCACCAGTTCGCCTGAACGCGCGGCAAGGGACTGCAGCGCCGCAATTTCGTTTTTCAGAGCGTCTTCGCTCCTGGTGTCGGTGAGAATCACCCGCGCTCCGCAATCGAGCAGGAAACGGGCGGACGCCTGTCCGCTTTTCCCGGCTCCCGCTACCAGCGCTGTTTTCCCCGATAATCCATCTTTTAAACTCGTCACTCTCATCAATTCAGGAGCTCAAAACGTAACCGCAAGCTCTGTAAGATTTTTTCCGTGTGGACTCCCCGCGAGCCTTTGACCAGCACCAGGTCTCCCTTGCGCAACGCGCTTCCGAGAAAATCAGCCGCAGCGTCAGCAGTATCAAAGAAGCACGCCTGCGTATCGGACATGCCCGATTTCCATGCTGCGCGCACGATCTCCCGCGCGGCGCCCTGGATTCCGATCACCATATCCAGTCGGCGGCTTGCCGCATAGGTTCCGCATTCGAAGTGCATGGCATCGGAATCTTTTCCCAACTCCAGCATTTCTCCGGCTACGAGAATCCGGCGAACAAAGGATGGGATCCCGGACAAAACATCGATCATCTTCATCAGGGCCTGGGGATTCGAGTTGTAGGAATCGTCGATGACCGCAAATCCCGCTGCGAACCGCAGGATGCCGCCCCGCATGGATGCCTGCTGCAGTTGGCCCAAGCTTTCAACCATCTGCTCCGGCGGAATGCCGTATTGATGGCCTAAAGCGATGGCAGGGAGGGCGTTCATCACATAATGCGCTCCCGCAAAGGGAACGCTGGCCGTCCGCGTGATTCCCGCATAGCAAAGGTCAAACCGGGTTTCCTCCGGACCGGCGATCGCGACATGATCCGCGCGGACATCCGCAAGATCGGAAAAGCCGAAGGATATTTTGCGGCCGGCGAAGCGGCCGGCGATATCCCGTACGAGCCGGATCGTCTGCGTTGTAGATCAGCGTCCCGTATGGGGGGAGAGCCTCCGCCAGTTCTTCCTTTGCTTGGGCGATTTCCTCCACGGAATTAAAGAATGCGAGATGCACGGGAGCGACGTTGGTGAGGATTCCAACGGTCGGTGCGGCGATGCGGCACATCTCGGCGATCTCGCCCGGCGCGCTCATCCCCATTTCAAAGATTCCAAAATCGTGTTGGAGGCGCAGACCGAACAGGGCCAGAGGGAGGCCAAAGAGATTGTTGTAATTGCCCGGCGTCTGATACACGGCGAACGCGCTTTGCAGGACTTGAGCAACGAAGGTCCTGGTCGTGGTTTTGCCCATGCTTCCCGTAATCGCCACAAGGTTTCCGGGCCAGCGGCGCCTTACCGCCATCGCGAGGTCCTTGAGAGCCTTGTGCGTGTCTTCCACCTGTCACGAGCACTGCCGGAAATTGGCCGGGATATTCGTAGTCGCGCTCTACAACCGCGCCCAGGGCGCCCTTGGATAATGCATCCGGAATGAAGCGGTGTCCGTCCTGGTTGGGTCCGCGAATGGCAAAAAAGATATCACCGCACTGCAGACTCCGGGTATCAATCGACACGTTGGCAAAGATGGTATCTTTCGAACCATGTACCAAAGTGCCGCCGGTTCCGGATTCCACTTCTGCTGCTGTGAGTTCGGATATCATAAATGCCATTCAGCCAAAAATTCTGCGGGAACGGGCCCCGTTGTTTTAGGGCGTATCCGCGTTTAAATTCTCGAGAATCAGTTCCCGGGCCAGCGTGCGGTCATCGAACGGGATTACCCGGCTGCCGATGATCTGATAGTCCTCGTGGCCTTTGCCCGCAATCACCACCGCATCTCCTATTTTTGCCATCGAGATGGCGGACGCTATCGCCTCGCGCCGGTCCGGCACCATTGCGTAGGGTGCCGTTCCCCGGCGAAGACCCGGCTCGATCTCCTTCAAAATATCGAGCGGATCCTCCGTCCTGGGATTGTCGGAAGTCGCGAACACAAAATCGCTCATTTTCGCCGCGATTTCACCCATGACGGGACGCTTGGTCCTGTCCCGGTCTCCCCCACAGCCAAATACAACGATGAGCTTCTCATGAGGCAACTGGCGGACTGTTTCCAGGAGATTCTGCAATGAGTCCGGCGAATGGGCGTAGTCGACGATTACGCTGAAATCCTGCCCCGCATCGACAAGTTCCATCCTGCCGGGCACTCCCTTGAGACTTTCGATGCCCGCGCGTATGGCTTCCGGATCCAAGCCCAGGCAAAGAGACGCGCCCATCGCGGCCATGGCATTGTAAACATTGGGGCGCCCGACCAGGTGCAGGCGGAATTGGATTCTTCCTGCGGGAGTTTCGCATTCCAGGTCCGTGCCGTCGGCATAGCTTTTATAGGCAATCGCGCGGATTTCTGCCGGTTCGTTGAAGCCGAAACGCAGCGACCGGCATTTGAACTTCGCGCGCGAGACGCTTGCCATAGGCATCGTCCGTATTGATGACCGCCGATTCGATTCCGTTGCCGTTGTCGGTGGAGAAGAGAATGCGCTTGGCTTTGAAGTAGGTCTCCATGTCCCCATGGAAGTCGAGGTGGTCGTGCGTGAGATTCATAAATACGCCGACCGCGAACTTGGTTTTATAGACGCGTCTCAGTTCCAGGGAGTGGGAGGACACTTCCATGGCTCCGTGCGTGCAATTCTCGTCGACCGCCTGACGGAGGAATTTCATCAGGTCGGTGGATTCCGGCGTTGTGTGACTGCTGTGAAATCGGTGCTCTCCGATCCTCATCTCGATGGTTCCCGCCAAACAGGAACGCAAGCCCGCACGGCTGTAAATCGATTCCATCAGATACGATGTAGTGGTTTTTCCTTTTGTCCCCGTAATGCCTGCGATTTTCAGCTTTGCCGAAGGGTCGCCATAAAAATTCCGGGAAATTTCAGCCAGGAATTTGCGGGCGTCCGGAACGGTAATGGCTGCAGCCTGAGGACCGGGGGCGACTTTGCGTTCGGAGGCAACCGCGATGGCGCCATTTCGAACGGCATCCGCGATGAACCGCGCGCCGTCGGCTTTTGCGCCTTGGATGGCTACAAAAAGATCCCCTTTTTGTACGGAGCGGGAGTCATAGGCTATCCCGTGGACCTCGGCCGCGGCATCCCCCGTCCATTCAATTCCGGGAATCTGTGCAAGAATTGCGCTCAAAAACATGGGTGTCCAATCCTACTGGCGTGCTACCTGCAATCCTGACTGGCGTATGTTTGATCAAAATATGGGTGTCCAATTCCGCTATCCAGCTCTATCGGCGTATGCTTGCCGCCAGCGGCGCGCCTGGAAGCTGTTTCTCCAGGTTTGCCGAAGTCGTGGGTAATGAGTCCTTTACGTGTCCTTGTGCAAATGTCACACTGCACACCGATCCTATCTGTATCTTGCTCCCCGGCGGCGGCCATTGATATACGGCTACGCCGGAGCCATTGGACTGCAAACGGATGCGAAGATCCGTGCACTTGTCCAAAACTTTTCTCTTGGCCATTCCTCGGAAATCAGGCAATACAACCAGTTCTCCGCCGACCTGCACAGAGATGGTTTCCTGCGGCTCCTCGACCGGATTGATTTTGAGCGATGGACTGCAGCGGCTGGACCGGCGTGGCGTTGGGAAGATAATCCTCGGATCCTGCATCGACGGTCAAGGGAGCGATCTTGGGCAGCGGCAGGCTCTGGTCGGGAGGGATTTTGAGCTGCATCAGAGTTTCCTGCGCGATCTTCTGGAAAAATGGAGCGCTGACATCCCCGCCGTAATGGCTTCCCTTGGGTTCGTCGATTTGGACCAGGACCGTTATTTTAGGCTGGGGAAGCGGGGCAAACCCTATGAAGGAGGATACGTATTTGCTGTCGGAATATTGGCCTCCGACGATTTTTTGGGCGGTGCCCGTTTTGCCTGCAGCCCGGTATCCTTCCAATGCCGCCCGCTTGCCTGTCCCGCGCAGTACAACGCCTTCAAATGCGTCGGACACAGCTTCGGCGGTGCGCGGGCTCGTCAGGCGCGTCCGCTCGGGAGTGCGTGCGAACACGAGGTCGCCGTTTTCGTCGATGATCCGGTCCACGATGGATGGCCGGACGCGGTATCCGCCGTTGGCGATGGCGTTGATGGCAGTAAGAATTTGGATGGAGGTGACCCCCACTTCCTGGCCGAAGGAAATCGCTCCGATCGACAGGCCGGACCAATCGCGCCAATCGCGCACGAGGCCGATAATTTCGCCGGGAAGATCTATCCCGGATTTGGAGCCGAATCCGAAATTTCGCAGCGCTTCATAAAGCCCCTGCGGTCCCAGTCTCAGGCCGAGTTTTGCCGCGCCCACATTTGAAGAGAATTCGAGAATCTGGCTGAAGCTCAGAAGGCCGTATGCCTTGTGGTCGTGAAATACGTGCCGGCCGATCGTGATGGTTCCCATCTGGCAATCGATCATTTCGTCCCGACGGGTCAAGCCCGCTTCCAGGGCGGCAGTGGCCACAACGACCTTAAATGTGGATCCGGGCTCGAAAATATCGGAGATGGCCCGGTTCCGGTACACATCCGGCTCATAGCGGTTGTATGTGTTGCAGTTGAATTGCGGATAGTTTGAAAGTGCCAGGATTCTGCCGGTCTCCGATTCCATTACGATCGCGATGCCGGCCTTTGCCTGGGCCTTTTCTACGGCGGCTTTCACTTCTCTGTCGGCGATGTACTGTATGGATTTATCGATGCTGAGCACGAGCGAATGCCCCTGAGCGGGCGGTTTGTCCACATTGACTCTGAAGGACTTGCGCCGCGCATCGACATCGAAGGAATACACTCCCTCCTTGCCCTGGAGTTCCTTGTCGTATTGCAGCTCGATTCCCGCGCCACCGTCCCCGTTCATATTTACAAATCCGAGAACCTGGCAGGCGAGTTCGCGATTGGGATACACGCGCATGCTTTCATCCACAAAATAGATGCCGTCGATTCCGAGCGCCTCGATCCTCTTTTCCGCTTGGGGATCGATTCTGCGCTTGATCACCAGAAAGTTATGCCGCGCAGGATCCATCATCCGGCTCAGGAGATCGTGCGGATCCAAATCCAGTATGGCTGCCAGTTCCTGGGCTGCCTTCTGGATGTCCTGAATTCTGCGAGGTTCTGCCACCGCAGTGCTGACGGTCACGTTGGTCGCAAGTTCGGCCATATGCTGGTCGTAGATGACACCACGCGGGGCATGAATAGAGCGGGTGACCTGCTGTCGTTGAGTCGCGAGCTGAACGAATGAGCGGTGCTCGAAGAGCTGCAATTGCACCAGGCGAACCAGGATCAGAAAGCTCCAGAAGGTTATTCCCAGAATTACTAAGACGATCCTTCCGGATTTAAGTCCAGGCATAAGATTTACGATTGACGATCTGCAATTGACGATTGAAGGGAACGCCGCGCATCAATCGTCAACCGTCAATCGCAAACCATCAATCTCCCCCATCGGTCCCGAGAGAATCCGCTAGTCGGAATAGTCTACAAGGTGTTTCGCAGCGACAAATTTTTTCATGCTTGCGGTTTTAACGTCTGTCATCGCCAGTTCATTGGACACGCTGCGCTCCGCATCCTGTATCTGAGGCAGGACAATCTGATGCGGGCGCAGCGGAGCCATTCCCAAATCGTTGCGGGCGATAGTGTCGATACGTTCGGGATTTCTGAGACATTCTTTCTCAGCCACCAGCCTCTCGTGAGCGCGCATCAGCGATTCTTCTTCGGCAAAGAGACGCTGGCTTTCGTAGCCCGTATTGACAATTTGACTGCGGATCCATGAATAAAACAGCAAGGCGCCGGCGACCATCGCAAGGGCTACGATGATGCGCATGAGTTCCGACAGCATAGGCACGTCGAGCTCATTTTTAATGCCGTAATTGCGCGTTTCTATTCCATCTGCCCAATCCGTCATCTTAGCCTCCAATTTCCGGGCTTGTGCATGCATCCTCAAGTGCAAACATGTCGTAAAAAACTTAAACCTTCTCCAATGATCTCAGGCGAGCGCTGCGGGCTCGCGGATTTACAGCAAGCTCCTCGGGGCCAGGTGTCATGGGGCGGGGAGTGATGATAGAGCCCAGTACCTGCCTCGGACATCTGCAAAGCTCGGGCGGCGCATCGCAGATGCACTGGCCGGCCAGTTTGCGAAATGTCTTTTTCACGATCCGGTCTTCCAGGGAGTGGAAGGCGATTACCGCGATTCTGCCGCCGGTTTTCAGGAAGCTGAAAGCGTCCGAGAGAAACTCTTCCAGCCCCTGCAATTCTTCGTTGACCGCAATTCTTAACGCCTGGAACGTTCGCGTCGCCGGGTGAATTCCCTGATGGCCCCGGACCTTGAAAACGCGGCCGATAATCGATGCCAATTGAGAACAGCGCGTGATCGGGGCCTTTTCCCGTTCCTGGACGATGTACGCCGCAATGCGGCGCGAGAGCCGTTCCTCGCCGTAGCGATAAATAATGTTCGCCAGCTCGACTTCGGAGACGTTGTTGACCAGGTCCGCCGCGTTCCATTGCTGTGTCCTGTCCATGCGCATATCCAGCACGGCATCCGATTGAAAACTGAAGCCGCGCTCCGGCGACAGGAGTTGATACGAAGACACCCCGAGATCCACGAGAATTCCATCCACCGGCTTGATTGCCAGGTTGTTGAGTATCAGGGGCAGGTTTTTGTAATTGTCGTGAAACAAGCGCAGGCTGTCCGAGAAAGGTTTCAATCGAGCCTGAGCTTTTTCCAGTGATTCCTTGTCGCGATCGATGCCTATCAGCAAGCCTCCGGGTTGAATCTTTTCCAGAATGGCCTGCGTGTGGCCTCCCATGCCGACCGTGGCATCGACGTAAATCCCGCCCGGTTTGAGCTGAAGCAGATCGAGCACTTCTCTGGCCATGACGGGAACGTGTTCATCGTCAGGAATTCTCAGATGCTCTGTCATGTTGTCCCGTGCTGCGGCTCTCACCCTGTCCCCGTTCAGAAAATCAAGAAGCTGGAATTCAGAAGACGAATCTTTGCCTGCTGCGCATCAAAATGGATCGAAGTTGCCCCGATCTGACTCCTAATGAATTCCGGCTCATGCCTAAAATCCTTGCTCGGCCAATCTCTCACGCTCTGCCAGGGTGAGAGGACTTTCCTTAAGACTCTTTCGAAACACCTCGTCGTTCCATACTTCAAGGTGGTCGCTTTTCCCGATAACGATAACGTCGCCTGAAATCTGGGCATCTTCCCGGAGCGACTGGGGAATAAGAATGCGGCCCTGGGGGTCCATTTGCGTCAGGAGGCCATAGTAGCTGGTGAATCGCTGCAGCTTCATTTTAGCCGGATCCATTCTTGGAGATTCCTGGAGCTTCTGGGCCACTCTCTGCCAAATGGGTATCGGGTAGATCTGAGCACACTGCCCATCATCGCTGGTCACATAATAGGTATTGTCTTCGGTTTCGGGCAGGTCGCGGCGGAACTTCGCAGGCAATCGCAGCCGCGATTTGTCATCAATTTTTGCAGAATATCTACCCCAAAGCATACGGGACTCTTGCTGCACCAGATACTCAATTTATGAAATAGCTTTTCAGTGGAAAGCGCTTATTGGTGGCCCTTTTTAACCACTTTGAACCACCTTTGACCACATCACAATAAGTTGTTTGCTGTCTTTGTGTCAAGGAAAATATTGATCCCAATTACATTTTCTGAATATTCACTCATTGAACAAGGCGCAGTGGGCTGAGATTGCCGCAAAATGAGTGGGAATGGAGCTCGGAATGGCAGCTTTTGGGCTGGAATCAGGTCTCAACTGAAACCTGGAGATTCCAGGTTTCACTTGACAGGTTCCATGTTTCACGTCCTGCTACAGCTTGACACGTAGACTGAAGAAGGCCGCCCGGTGCGATGTGTGTGGACACCCATATTTTTATTTAATTGGAGGAAAGCGTGTTCATGGACACCCACTATTTCTATGATTTTTACTAAATCCGGATTTTGCGTGGAAGGAATGAGCGTGGACACCCACTATTTGCATAGAAGGAAATGTGGACACCCACTATTTCTATATTGATTTTTGTTGACTAAATCCGGATCTCTGCGAGGAAGGGCTATAGGGATAGAGGAAACGGATGCGCCCAGTGGATAAGACAAATCGACAGAGTGGCGGACTTTAGCTCAGTCTCCGGCATGGAGATAGTCCAATGATGCTGGAAGCGATCGATGGGATCAGTAGATCTCGCGGGATCTGCAGAGGAAGGACTGATGGAGGGATAGGGTTCAGGCCGATTGCGGTGGCGAGACTGCAAAGGAGGCTCGAGCCGCGGCAACGCCGGTAAGCCAGCGTTGGCCGAGTTGATCTGCAAAACTGCGCAGACTGGAAACCAGACCGGCTGCGAGGCGGAATTTGGATGCGAAGAGAGAAACGGTGTCAATCCACGCTTTGGGATTGGCCCCGATCCGCAGGAGGATCGGGGCAAGACCGGCATCGATGGCGCCGCGCTTATCGGACCGCAGTATGCGCCCTGATGTATCCACCAGATCGAAATACTCGGTTGTCGTCATCGGGAGGATGCCGCGGCGTTGGGAATCCGATTGGATAGGACACAGCCAGCAAGAGGAAGGGGCACCAGGGGAATTGAAAGGAAGGCATTCGGGGATCGTGTTGGAACTGTCGGCCCTATCTTCCAGTGTCTGCAGGTCTTGGCTGAAAGAGCCAGACGGACAGTTTTGATTGGGTTCACCGGGAACGGAGCCTGCGGCCATCATTTGCTTATGCCATGCGCGGATTCGTTGCTGGATGCTGGTGAAGTTGCTTTCTTCAGGAGTGGCTGCGAGAGCGGCACGGATAGGATTCAGATCGACATAAACCATGCACGCGGCGATGGCCGCATCGTCGAGCAGGTTCTGGCATTTGAAGCGCGATTCCCAGAACCGGCCCTTGACGCTATCTTCTTTGTTTGCAGCGCGGGCGATGAATTCGTTCAGCCGGCCCATGAACCAGCTCAGGCTGCACAAACGTTTACGCAGTTGGGCGATACGTTCCGGGCAATCAGCCAGGGCGCGGATTTGCGCGTCGGTAGGGGGCACGGCGGCATCCTTGAGAGGGAAGAGGGTCAGCCAGCGGATTGCCACGTCCCAATCGGACCAGGTAGCGACAATGTCGGGGCGAGTGCGCAGAATGGAGTGGTAGTGAGTCTCCATGATGGCGTAAGCGCAGACTTCGATAGCGAAAATAGCGGCGAGATGCCGCAACCTGTCGACCAGCCATGTTTTGCGGTGGGAGAAGTCGCGTTGTGTGAGGGGGTCGTAGCCGCAAAGAAACGCCCGGCGGACGCACCGGCTGAAGCAGTGATAGACGCCTTCTTTTCCTTCCTTGACATATTTGCTGCGCGGGAGAGCCATGGTTCACCTCGTTTCATATAACTAATGGCGAACTCATGGAATGAGCCAAAAAATATTTATAAATAAGTGGGTGTCCAGTGTCTCCTTGGTCTTCTTGTGTCTAATAAATAAGTGGGTGTCCAGTATTTCACCAGTATTTCATCCAGTGTCTCATTCCGGGACGGCTACGATGCAAAACGCGGCGAGAACCGCAGGATAGGACCAAACAAAAGCGGACCTGTGGTAACATAGCGAGCTTGTATCGAGGATAACGCATGAAGGTTGGAATTGTCGGATTGCCGCAAGTCGGAAAAACCACCATATTCAGGCTCTTAACGCAGGGGCGCGTGGACACTTCTTCGTGGGGAAGCGGTCGGGAAGCGCACATCGGCATCGCGCATGTGCCCGATGCCCACGTGGATAAACTAGCCGAAATCATCAAGCCGGAGAAAACAACTTACGCCACAATTGAATATGTGGACCTTCCCGGTCTATCGCGCGGAGATGGCAAAGCCGCGTCGGCAGGCCAGGCCAAAGAAATGGCGACGTATCTCACCAGCCTGAAAAACGTCGATGCGCTGTTGCACGTGGTCCGCGGATTTGAAGACGCCAGCCTTCCTCATGTCGAGGGAAGCGTCGATCCTTCCAGGGATATCGGGCTCTTCGAACTCGAAATGATCTTTTCCGATCTGGCGGCGATTGAAAAGCGACTGGAGCGTCTCGCCAAGGATTTGAAAAAAACGAAATCTCCCGAACTGGAAATCGAGAACGACGTTCTCCTGCGTTTTAAGGAAGCTCTGGAAAATGAAAAGCCTCTGCGCGAACTGGAATTGACGCCGGAAGAGGAGAAGCGCATCCGCGGATTTACCTTTCTTTCGGCAAAGCCGATCGTGCTGGTCCTCAACGTCGGAGACCAGGACGCGCCCAAAATCCCGCATGTCGTCGAGGAGTTCGGGCTGCAGAAACAGGCGTCTATGCGCAACGTTGGAATTACCGCCGTATGCGGCAAGATCGAATCGGAAATCGCCGCTCTTCCGCCCGAGGACGCGCGCATGTTCATGGAGGACCTGGGAATTTCGGGCAATGCGCTCGATCGCATCATTCAAAAGTCCTACGATCTGCTGGGCGTTTTCTCCTTTTACACCGCGGGCGAACCGGAAGTGAGAGCCTGGACCATTGCGCGCAATACCACTGCCGCGCAGGCAGCGGGCGTAATCCACTCGGATATAGAAAAAGGTTTCATCAAAGCCGAAGTGGTTTCCTACGAGGATATGCTGGCGCTTGGAACTTTTCAGGCGGCAAAAGCCAAGGGAGTCCTGCGCCTTGAAGGCAAGGAATATCGCGTTCGGGAAGGGGACGTCATTCTCTTTCGGTTCAATCTGTGAATTGAATGCGAGATTGCGTCAGCGATCAGCGTTCAGCCGTTAGCATTCAGCGAATCTGTTCCGGGAGTAGCCGTTGAATCTTGTATCCATCGAAAGAGGCGCGCTGAAACAATTGTGCTAGAAAACCGCAATCCTGCATTTTTATTTTTCATCCTCCTCTCAATTTTTCACTTCCCGCTTTTTGCGGAATCTGCGGAACCGGAAACAGCGCAGTTCGGGAAAACCGTTCGAAGCATCGAATACTCATCGGACGTGCCGCTGGACCGCGCGCACTACGATCCTTACCTTGGAATCAAGCCTGGAGATCTGCTTACGCGCACCGGAGTGAAAAGCGCTATCCAGTTCCTCTATGCGTGCGGCCGCTTTTCCAGCATCAGTGTCGAAGCACTGCCGGCAGGTGATGCGGTGCATCTTCTCTTCCGTCTCCGCCATAACTATTACTTCAACAAGTTTTCAATAGAGGGAGATGTCGATCTGAAGGGTCGCTCACTTTGGGAGTGGGTGTCGCTGCCGACCGGCCAGCGTATTACGGAAGAAGGGCTGGAGCAGTCGCGGCAAGCGGTCCTGAAGCTTATGGTCGAGCGAGGATTCTTTGGCGCGCAGGTCAACGTGCGCACGGCACTGGATGAAGCAGACCGCCAGGTAGATGTGGTTTTTATGGTTCAGCCCGGAGCGCTGGCCACTATTCGCTCCATCGAAGTGACCGGCGTCCCGATCCCGCAAGCCCAAGAATTGCTGCGCAAGTTCCAATTTCATAAAGGAAAAAAGTATGACCGCAGCCGATTGAATTCCCGCCTCGACAACCTCAGAAAACAGTTTCTAAAAAACGACTTCCTGGCTGCAGTCGCACAAGTGTCGGAATTGTACGATCCCGCAACCGATACCGTCGCTCTGACGCTGGCGATAGCCAATTACGCAAAAGTTAAAGTGGCCGTGGAGGGATTTAAAATTGACAAGGACCAGTTGCGCCGGCTTCTGCCCATTCTGAAGGGAGAAGGCATCAACCGGGAGATACTGGAAGAAGGCCTCGATAATCTTAAAGAGTATATGGTGAACAAAGGATACTCCGATGCGGACGTGCAGCTCAGCGAGACAGCCGATCATGCAGACGTCCGTTCCTTTCACTACAGAATCATTCCCAACCAGAAATTTACGGTGTCCTACATACGTTTCTCCGGGAATCCTGCGCTTACCGCCGAGGAAATGCTGTCGTCCATAGCGATCCAGCCAAAGGGCTTTTTTCAAAGTGCGGCGTACAGCGTGCCGCGCCTGGATACCGACGTCAAGTCTCTGACGACTCTCTACCAATCGCGCGGATACCTGAATGCCAAGATCACCCCGTTCACTGAGCCTGTCGACAAAGGCCGGAAACTGGGGATTACGTATTTCTGCGAGGCAGGAGTTCAGGCACGGACACGATCGTTGACGATTAGCGGAAACGCTGCGCTGGCCACGGAAGAATTGATGAAACGTGTGCGCCTGGCGCCTGGGAAACCCTATTCTCCGGCGCTGGCTGAGAGCGACCGCCAGACTCTCCTGGCTGCGTATAACGACCTGGGATTCCTGTGGGCGCAGGTGGCTGTTCTAGTCGGTTCGCCGGATGAGACTCAATCCTATCCGATCGAGTTCCATATACGGGAGGGAGCCCGATCCTTTGTGGAACGAATTCTCGTTCTTGGGAACGAGAGAACGCGCAGTTCAGTGATACAAAAAAGGATTCGGCTGAAGGAAAACGAACCGCTCAGCCTTGGCAAAATGCTTCAGACACAGCAGGGGCTTTACGGACTGGGAGTCTTTGATCAGGTTCGCGTAGCGCAGCAGAATTCCGAGAGCACGGCGCCGTTTCAGGATGTCGTTGTTCGCCTGCAGGAATCGAAGCGTTTTACCATGCGCTATGGGCTGGGTTACCAGGAAAGAGAAAAGCTGCGTGGCACGCTGGAGTTCACGCACGACAATCTTTTTGGCCTGGCGCGGCGCGCACAAATCAGGTTTCGTGGGAGCAGCATAGAACAGCAGGCGATCTTCACCCTGCAGCAACCCCAATTCCGCCCCATACCAGTGGACTCCAACTTCACATTTTCCTTCCAGAATAAACAGGACGTCAGCTTCGACAGCAGACGCTTCAATATATCGTATCAATTCAGTCATCCTTTCGGAGGCCACGCTTGGGGAATGCTTCGCACCAATTTCAGAAATGTTCAGGTCCTGAATTCGCAGATCTCGGAATCCGAACTCGAGCGCGAAGACAGTCCAGGCAAGTATTTTACTTTTTCTGCGGCCTTTATAAACGATACGCGGGACAACTACCTCGATCCGACGAAGGGTTTTTTCTCCTCAACCGATTTTGGCGTGACTCCCAGGCTGCTGAGCAGCGATGGTTTTTTGTCTTTTTTTACACAGAACAGCTATTATCGCAAGCTTCCCGGATCTTTGCTTTTGGCCGGTTCCGTGCGTTTCGGAGCGGCCTATTCATTGGAAGAGGATCCGTATTTGCCGATCAGTGAAAGATTTTTCGCCGGCGGCAGTTCGAGCCTTCGAGGATTTGACACGGATTTTGCTGGTCCATTGGATCCCGTTTCCAATAAACCCCTGGGCGGGAATGCGTTGTTCGTTGGTTCCGTGGAAATCCGGATCCCGGTATTCAGCTTCATCCATATTGCAGGTTTTTACGATACGGGAAATATTTTCCAGACAATCAGCGACATCAATTATCATGACTTCAGTCATACACTCGGCGGCGGTCTCAGGATTAAAACTCCGTTTGGCCCGCTGCGAGCCGACTATGGCTACAACCTTAATTTATCGTCGGATTTGATGCAGCAGGGACTGAAGCGCGGGCACTTCTTTATAACAGTCGGCCCGCCGTTCTAATTTATGACTCTGTTAAAGTGGCGACATTATTTTCAATCGTGGCAGGCATGCAACCGCATATCGGTTGCATTGCGGGTGACGTTTCTCTGTCTCCTATTCCTTGTATTCAGATCCGGATTTGTCCATGGATCTGAAATTGACCGTTTGATTGCCGCCGTGAACGGTGTGGCTATCACAGAAGGAGATCTCAACCTGGCGCGCAGCCTGAATGCCATCCTATCCTACGGCAGGAATGCTGCCGCCGCTTCCCGAAGCGATGAAATAGAGAAGCTGATAGATCAGGAACTCATGCGGCAGGAATTGAAGAATTTCAGCATGACGGAAGTGGAGGAAAGCAAGATTAAAGCCCGCCTGCAGTCGCTGCACGATGCTTTTACCGCAAAAGGGGGTCTTTCGGCTCTTTTGCAGCAAACAGGGCTGCGGGAATCGGAACTAATATCCTATGTCCAGCTGGAAGCCTCTATTTTGAAATTTGTCGATTTCCGTTTCAGGCCTTTTGTCAGCGTGTCGGAGGCGGATATAAGGACCTATTATGAAGAAAGGCTGACTCCCCAGCTTAAGGAATCCAAAATCGAAACGCCGTCCCTTGATCAGATCTCAGCCAAAATAGAAATGATATTGCGGGAAGAGAAGATCAATGCCGTACTGGATCAATGGATGAAGGAAATCAGGCGCAGTTCACGTATAGAGTATTTCAAGGATGCGCCCTAACTCGAAAATGCAGAGACTCGGGAATTAGAAGAGCGAACTGTGAAGATACGTACGAAGGTTTTAACCATTAGCTTCCCCATGATGCTCCTGCTTGGTTGCGTGGCATCCGCGGTGTGGTATCTGCAGACCGACGGCTTCCAGGCGTTTGCGCGCCGCACCCTGGTTTCCAGGGTGGAAAAAGCGACAGGCCTGACCTGTGCGATGGAACGCTCCCGGTTCAACGTCTTTCGGGGACAACTCGAGATCGACGGGCTTACCCTCGCTCCCCGCACGGTGGCGCCGGGTCTCGTGATGCTCAAGGTCCCGGAGATGCGCGCGACCCTCAGCATTTCTTCCTTCTGGCACTTCCGCATGCGTTTAGCCAGCCTGGACATTTTCCGTCCGCAGGTGGAACTGCTTTCCGGCGGCGGCGGTTCTGCCTGGAACCCCGAAGCAGGTGTTGAAAGCTTTGAAAGTGTCCCTGAGACTCGAGGCCGCGAGAGTCCGGATTCAGGAAGGCCTGCTCAAGGTTAACGATCATGCCTCCCCGTTTAATCTCTCGCTGCAAAACCTCGACTGTGAGATTAGATATTCGAATGAGCTTCCCAGCTACAAGATTCGTCTCGCCTACGAGCGCAGCAGGATTTTTTGGGAACAGCGGAATATCGTCCACAGCCTTGAAACAAGCCTGGATCTTTCTCTCCGGGGCGTCGAGATTGAATTTTTCAAGTTTCGCTACAACTCAAGCCTGCTGACCGGCAGCGGATCCATTAAGGACTGGAAAGAACCCGTGTTGCTCCTGCACGCGGCAGGACTGTACGACGCCAGAGACCTGATTCTTGCGCATCCCTCCATCAATGAGGGCCATGGCACTCTGGCCATTCTTGCGGACATCCGCAACGACCGGGACGGCGTTTCCGCAAAAGGCCGGTTTTCCAGCAATGCGGGCGGATATCGCAGGATGAAGTTCCATGATCTCGCCGGCCAGTTTGAAGTGAAGCAGGATGTGCTGTCTCTGCGTGACGTGTCCGGCGGAATTTCCGGAGGAAGTTTTCGGGTTGATGCGGATATTCAGCTGCGAGAGGCCAATAAGGCGCCCAATCGCGTTGCCATCGATACTAAAGCCGTCCCTTTGATCGAAGCCGGCAAGGTGCTCGATCTTCCGCTGCTGACTTTTCAAAATCCTGCCGATGCGTCGACGACCGTCACCTGGCATAACGATCAGGATTTAAGAGTGGACTGCAACCTTAATCTTCACGGACAGACGCTTCCGGCCGCGAAATCGACAAGCAGCACCCCTCTTGACGGAAATGTGCAGTTTGCGTATCTCGGGACAGGCGAGGTGCAGGTGGTGTCCGCAAACCTGGTGTCGCAGAATTCCTCGCTGCATGCTGTGAAAGCGCAAGAAGGATCGTTCCAGGCGCAGCTTTCCACCAATCGCATCTCCGAGCCGCTTAACCTGATCGCGAACTTCTCTCCCGCAGTCTCGGACCTGTTGTCGAAACAGCCTGATCTTTTGCAGATGGCCGGGGACTTTCATTTTGCCGGGGATGCCCGGATCAAGTCGAGCACGGATGTCTCGTATCGCGGAGGCATCTCGATTAAGAACGGTAGATGGAGACGTTACACAGTCGATGAACTCGCCACGCAGGCTGATTTTGCTCCTCCCTATCTGAAATTGCGGTCCATGACGATTCGAGGCGGTCCGCAGACGGTCAAGGGCGACATTGATCTGGAGCTTGCCGACAGCGAACATGTTTCAAATTTCGAATTTCACGGGGATGTTCATCAAATCTCGATGGCCTCTCTCCGTGACCTTGGCGCCGATACTGCAGCCATCAACGGGAACCTGAGCGGCAGCGGATTTGCCCGGTATTCCGGGGGCGCATGGGAGGTTGATGGAGAGTTCTCCCTCAACAAGGGAGACTATCGAGGAGAGTCCTTCGACACCCTGCGGGCGCGAGTGAAATTCGCAAATAAGCAGCTCCGCTTGTTCGATGCGGAGGCGCGCCGGGGCGCAGCCACGGCAAGCGCGGAAGGGGAAGTCGAACTGGAAAGCCGGCGGATGAATATCGCGATACGCCTGAACCGGCTGCCCCTTGACGAAATGCCGGTCGTTAAACAGAAGCGTCTGCCGGTTCATGGACTTCTGAGCGCTTCGGGCGCCCTCGCAGGCACACTGGAGGATCCCGCTTTTTCGGGAACCGTTGAGTTGAATGGGCTGCATTATGATTCCTGGGACCTGGGCAACGGAAAGGGCAGAATCGAGCTTAAGTCGGGGGCCGTGCGGGGCGATATCCGGATTCGATCGGACTATGGAAGCCTGGCCGCCCAGGGATACGTGTCCACCGGGCCGGGAAATCCCGGCGCGGTCCATTTTGAATTCGAAAACCTGGATGTCCGGAAAATAGCCGCCGTAAAAATTCCCCCGTATCTGAAAGACGTCAGCTCGGCCTTAAAGGGGACGGTCGAGGTCGAGGGAAAATTCAACGATCTGGCTGCTCTCAGAATGCGGGGCGAGGTGGATGGAGCCTCTTTCAAGATCCAGGACTATGAGCTCAGGAACGCCGGCCGCCTTCAATTCACGGTGGTCAACCGGAACCTCCGGATTGATAACGTCATATTCGAGGGAGAAGGGACCAACCTGGTTTTAAGCGGACGCATCCCCCTTGGAGAGGCGCCGCAGCTCGATCTGAACCTGAACGGCAAACTGAATCTCCGGGTTGCGGACGGTATCGATAAAAAATTGCGCATGGGCGGGAGTGCTGTCCTCAATATTCGCGCCAGCGGGTCCCTGCGGGACCCGCTGATTATCGGCCGGGCTTCATTTCAGGACGCCGAATTGGAGTATGAGGATCTGCCGTTTCGGTTTTCTGCCCTGCAGGGCGATATGGTTTTTTCCCGGGACCTTGTGCGCCTTGAAAACCTACGTGGGAATACCGCCTCCGGAAAGCTGCAGGTGTCGGGAGTTCTGGAGCATCAGAACGGCGTGCTGCGATCTTTGAATATTAATATCTCCGCCCGCAACGCCCGCCTGCCCTATCCCAAAGACTTTCGGTCCGTTGTTAATGCGGATCTGTTCTTGAACGGGACGCGCGACGTTCAAGTCCTTACGGGAGAGGTGGATGTCATTCGAGCGGAATATGTCCGCGATTTCAATCTTCTGGCGCAACTCGCCGGGGGCGGCACGACTCAGGCAGGCCCGCTGACAACAGACCCAGTATCTGCGCGACTTGCGCCTGAATGTGGAAATTCGTTCGGACAAAGGACTGCTCGTAGACAACGAGCTGGCTAAGTTGCGCGGGAGCTTGCGCCTGACTCTGCGCGGGACTCCGGCCTATCCGTCTTTGACCGGACGCGTGGAGGCCAGCGAAGGAACCATCTTTTTCCGCGGAAGCCGGTTCGAAATTTCTCACGCCGCTGCGGATTTTGTGGACCCCAACCGGATAAATCCCGTGCTTGAAGTACGGGCCGAAGCGGATGTGAAAACCTACCGGCTGATCCTCGATGCCGTGGGCGAATTGGATCATCTGAATTTGAATATTACATCGGACCCGCCCATGTCCACCGTAGATATCCTTTCGATGCTGACAACCGGGAAAAGGGATTCGGATTCCGCAACGACCCAGCAAAAATCGGAAATTGTAGGAATGAGCGCGGCAAGCGTCCTTTCGGAAAACCTTACCGGCGTCATCGGAAAGAGAGTGCAGCGCATGTTCGGCTTCGAGAGCTTCCGCGTGGATCCGTTCCTGGCAGGGGCTGAAAACGATCCTACGGCCCGCATCACCGTCAGTGAAAGACTATCCAAGGATATGGTGGTCACGTTCTCCAGGAACCTGACCACCAACCAGGAGCAGATCGTCGTTATCGAATACGATGTCACGAAAGATCTTTCGCTTCTTGCCACACGGGATGAAGACGGTAAATACGGCCTGGATTTCCGTTTCCGCAAACGCTGGCGATAAAAGAGACTTTATCTGAAATGGGGGCAAGGCCAGGAAAAGTCGAGACTTTATCTGTTTCCTGTGTATTTGGTATTGCCTTTTTCCCCACTTCTTGGTTAAATCTTCTATTTCGTCCCAGGAGGTGAGACCGTGTATGCAGTCATAAAGACCGGCGGGAAGCAGTACCGCGTTTCTGAAGGGGACGTTGTCCGCGTTGAAAGGCTCGACGTGGAGCAGGGTGCTCCCGTGGAATTCAAAGACGTTCTTCTGGTGAAGACCGACGACAAAACGTATATCGGTCAACCGATTGTGCAGGGAGCGTCGGTATTGGGCACTTTGAAATCTCAGGGAAAAGACGATAAAATCCTGGTTTTCAAACACAAAAAGAAAAAGCAATATCGCCGCACACGCGGGCATCGGCAGCAGCATTCAGAAGTCAGCATTGAAAAAATTAATGTAGCAGGTTAAGAGGTCTGTATGGCACACAAAAAGGGAGTGGGAAGCTCCAGGAACGGAAGAGACAGCCAGTCCAAAAGGCTTGGCGTAAAGCGTTTTGCCGGACAGCTCGTCAGTGGCGGAACCATTATCGTCCGGCAGCGGGGAACGAAGTTTAAACCCGGGCTGAACGTGGGGATTGGTCGTGATGATACGCTGTTTGCCAAAATATCGGGAGTTGTGGCGTTTCAGGACCGAGGTCGTCTGGGCAAGTTCGTCCACATCCGCACAGAGGCTGCCTGAGTTTAGGCTGGGCTTCTAAATGCCTGGGGACCCCGTTTCGGGGTCCTTTTTTTTTGGAATCATTGTTTGCGGAGTTTCGCACTTGTTTATAGATCGCGCAAAAATACAGCTTATCGCAGGGAACGGGGGGAATGGCTGCCTTGCCTTTCGCAGGGAAAAGTTTGTTCCCAGAGGCGGACCGAGCGGCGGTGACGGGGGAAAAGGCGGCGATGTCTATATCGAGTGCACGGATCGCGTCAATACGCTCCTTCACTTTCAATATAAACGCATTTTCAAAGCGCAGCGGGGCCGCCACGGAGAAGGAGATAATCGACATGGCAAAGACGGTGAAGATATAATTATTGAAGTTCCTCCCGGAACTCAGGTATTCAGGGGGCCTGATGCCGCATTGCTGCATGATTTCGCGCAGCCGGGGGAATGCATCCTGGTAGCCAAAGGGGGCCGGGGAGGCCGGGGGAATGCCCGGTTTGCCACTTCGACGAATCAAGCGCCCCGGCGTGTCGAACCGGGCGAAGAAGGCGAACAGCTGGAGCTGTCGTTGAGTTTAAAGCTGATTGCCGATGTCGGCTTGGTCGGTTTTCCCAATGTCGGAAAATCAACGCTCATTTCCCGTATAAGCTCCGCGAAGCCCAAAATAGCCGATTATCCGTTCACGACTCTTGTGCCGCACCTGGGTGTGGTGAAAGTGGATGAATATCGCAGCTTTGTGGTTGCCGACATCCCCGGTCTGATCGAAGGAGCGCATGACGGACGAGGTCTGGGGGATCAATTCCTGAAACATGTGGAGCGAACGAGAGTCCTGGTCCATTTGATTGATGCTTCCAATGAAGACAGGGATCCGCTGGCAGATTACAAGGCGATCCTCAAGGAGCTGGCTTTGTTCAACAGCGAGCTCCTGGACAGAAAGCAGCTGATTGTCGCTTCAAAGATGGATGTAGTGTCCAATCCGCGCCGGCTGTCCCGGCTAAAAGCCATGTGCACGCGCAAAAAACTGCCGTTTTTAGGCGTTTCAGCGGTCACAGGACAGGGAATCAAAGAACTGATAGGCACGTTGGATTCGATGCTACGATAGGAGTCTGCCCGAGAAGCTATGCGGGTCAAGCTAAAGGGAACAAAGCGCTGAAAGCGCGATGCAGCAAAGCCCAGGGTGGAGGCCGCGCAGCGGCCGCAACCCTGGGTCCGAGGCGCAGAAGATAAAGCCCTGAAAGGGCGGCGCAGTCTGCCTGCATCGCCCTTTCAGGGCTTAACCTAAATCCTATTCGTAACCCAGGGTTCCGGAGCCCGCTGCCGCGTACTCCTTCACCCGGGGCTATGCTGCATCGTCCCTTCGGGACCCCTGCGCCAGGGGTTAGCTGGACGCGCATGCGAGAAGGGGTTGCGCGCGCCAAGGCAGCTGGCGTTAAATAGGTGGCATGGGAGGTATCACCGATTGGGAATTGCCAGAGTCGGAGTCCTGGGAGGGACCTTCAACCCGGTTCATTTCGGCCATCTGCATATTGCAGAGAAGGTGCGGAAGATTTTTTCACTGTCCCGGGTATACTTTGTTGTTGCCACGGTGCCGCCGCACAAGCTTCATGAGAATCTGATCCCGTTTGTGCACAGATATGCCATGGTGAGCCTGGCGGTCGCGGGGATCCCTGCCTTTGTTCCGTCTATGATTGAACTGGAACCGGAAGCCAGCGCGTTTTCGATCGACACGATGAAGAAGTTTGAGTGTTTCCTCGCTCGAGAAAAAAGCGCACTCTTTTTCATCGCCGGAGGCGACTCGCTGGCGGAAGTGCGATCCTGGCGAGACAGCGAAAAGCTCCTGGCCTCCTACAATTTTGTTTTTGCCGCCCGCCCCGGCACGGAGCCTGTGCCCTGCCGAGATGTCCTGCCTGAAAAGGCCGTCGCGCGTGTGCGGGATTTAACCGGGCTCGGACTAGCCCGGATGCGGCGCAAAATTAATGAAGAGAATTCCGGCGGGAATCGTATCTATATCGTGGATGTCGACGCCCCGGATATCTCTGCGACCCGCATACGCGACCTGGCATCCGCGGGGAAATCGCTCCGCAGCATGGTCCCGGGGACGGTATGCGAATATATCCGCAAACATCATCTTTATGGTGAACGATGAATGAAGCTCTGAGAATTGCCGTGAATGCGGCGGATGATAAAAAGGCAAACGATCTGGTGATTCTTGATATTTCCAAGGTCACTTCTTTTGCCAACTACTTTTTGCTCTGCACCGGGGATTCCTCGCGCCAGATGCAGGCCATCGCCGATGAAGTGGAAAAAAAGCTGAAGGAGGCCGGCATTCGGCCATCCCATGTGGAAGGGTATCAAAACTCGGAATGGATCCTGTTGGATTGCATGGATCTTGTCGTCCACATATTCTCAAAGAATGCGCGTGCATTTTACGATCTGGAGAGACTGTGGCGGGATGCCATAAAAATGGATGCGAGCCTTTTGATTGAAAAGAAAACAGTAAAGCCCGGACGGCGGAAAACGATGAAGCCTTCGTAACGGCTAGCCAGCATTTTTCCAGGGACCGAGGAGCATGCAAATTAAGTTTCTCTGGATAGGGAAGACGAAAAGCTCGGCTATCAAGTCTCTGGTATCGGACTATCTGGAAAGGATCCGCCACATTGTTCCTTGCGAGGTCATCGAGGCGCGCGATATTTCCAGGAGGTCATCGCTTCGGACTGCCGGCCTCATCGAAGCTGAAGGAGAGGAACTCTCCCGGCATATTCCAGCTCATGGCCGGTTGATTGCCCTGGATGAAAAAGGCTCTCAGTTTTCATCGCGCGATTTTGCCCGCTGGCTTGAGTCCGAACAGAATCGCGGCGCCAGGGTTATTACCTTTGTGATTGGCGGTCCTGAGGGTTTAAGCCGGATGGTTTCCGATGGATCCGGTCTTATATTGTCGTTGGGTACAATGACCTGGACCCATGAGATGTGTCGCGTTCTGTTGCTGGAACAGGTCTATCGAGCCTTATGCATCCTGCGCAATATCCCGTATCATAAGGGCGGTGATTGATTCTAACTGTGCGAATGCGCGCGAATATTAATTACGATTTTTCAGAGTAGGGAAAGACATCATGGATGTGAAAAAGCTGAGCTCCTTTAAAGAAAAGCTGCTGCAGAAGAGAATCTCTTTGACGCAAATGGTTCAGAGGACGGAAGGATATGGCCGGGAAAAGGACCAGAACATTCAGGATGTTGCGGATATGGCAGTTGAGTCGTATACCAAGGAATTCCTGTTCGGCAAAAGTTCAGGCGACCGGCAAATTCTTCAACTAATCCAAGACGCACTGGGCCGCATCGACGACAAAACCTATGGGGAATGCGCCAATTGCGGAAAAGAAATACAGCCCAAAAGGCTGGAAGCTGTGCCATGGACGCAACTCTGCATCCAGTGTCAGAGTCTTCAAGAGAAAGGACTGCTCGAACTCTAGTTCGCATTTCTTATAAGTTACAGGTTTCAGGTTACAGGTTGCAGGTTACAGGATTCCTGTATCCTGCAACCTGTAACCTGGAACCTGTAACGTGGGTCGGTTGTGACTTCCCAAACCCTATTTCCCCACAATCCGTGATTTGCCTGAGTCGTATCCGCGCAGGCTGCTGGATAGTATTCTGAACCTGGTTTTCCCGGAAGAATGTTTCCTCTGTTCCACTGCCGTGGCGCGGCATCAGGATTGCGGGATCTGTCCCGGCTGCTGGGACAGATCGCTTGCCCTGAAAATAGTGCCGCCGCGCTGCGCTTCCTGCGGCTTGCCTCTCCAGAATTTCGAGGATGATCAAGATCACCTGTGCGGAGACTGCATTATGCAGATGCCGCCGTATGCGGGAGCGAGATCTTTCGGCTATTACACGGCCGAGCTTGCCAAGATCATCCAGGAATTGAAATTTCACGGAAGAAAGAACCTGGTCAAGCTTCTGGCCCCGCTTCTGACGGCTGCCTTTTTTGAATCATGGAGCAGAGAGGATTTCGATCTCGTCGTCCCGGTCCCGCTTCATGCGAAGCGCAGACGTGAACGAGGGTACAATCAATCGGAACTCCTGGCGCGAGCCCTGGAGCGTCAGATCGCTGTCCCGTTCAAGCCGGTTCTGGTCCGCGTCCGACCGACTCTTCCGCAGGTGGGACTTACCCATTCCGAGCGCACGGAAAATGTGCGGAAAGCATTCCATTGCGTCCATCCGGAGCAGATCTCAAAGAAACGGATTCTTTTAATTGATGACGTAATGACGACGGGAGCTACGGTAGCGAGCGCGGCTCGCGCTCTCCTGGATGGTGGCGCGCTTCGTGTCTCCGTGCTTACCGTTGCGCGGGCGCCGAAATAATAGATTCCGAGATTCCAGATTGACATACTTCGAAGCTCGTTCATTAAGTTGTGATATCCGCAATCTGAATTTGATTTAGCTCCCGCTTATTGCAGATCCACCGCAGAGCTCGAGGAGTATCAATATCCGAAATTGTGTTTTTATCTGGAATCCGGAATCCGGAATTCGGAACCGCGCGTCTTGCCGTCATTTAGCGGACGCAGGTTTTGGCGCGGCCGGGGCTTTGTATTTCTTGATGAATTCTTCGAATAGTGGTTTCTGATTATCCCGGAGCAGTGCCCGGATCCGGTTGTCGCTCTCCTGTACTATCTTTTCATACTGCGGGCGAAATTGCCGCGAGAGCTCGCGGTAGCGGTTCCGGCTTTCGCCGATGATGACCTTAATTTCTATTTTCTGCTGCGCATCGAGCTTCAGTATGCCCGCCATTCTTTCTACGACGTCCTCAACTCGCGGGATGGTCTTGGGCGCGGAGGCTTTAACGCGTTCGCAGTAGAGATATCGGCTGACCGCTCCGGCGATTCCCCCCAGGAGGAATACCAGGATTCCCAGCAAAATTACACCCAGCTTGGATTTCATTTCATCAACTTCCGCAGTCTCTCCGGCAGACTAATTTCCTACTTTTTGTTGTGGTTTCGAAAACCGGATTGTCGTTCCGCAATCGCGTTCAGGACACTGGCATCCGTAATATCGCCCTGTTCGCCTATAAGCATCCGGTGCGGCTGCTCTTCTGTTAATAAAACTCCCTCGTAATCCTGGTAAATATCAGCTTTAGGACCCTGCAGCTGCAGATACGCAAGAGCACAGAGAAGCGCCAGCGTGATGCCGGCCAGGGCCGGGACCATCTGACGCTCGAGGCGCCAAAAGAGCTGCCAGCCGGCCATGCCTTGAGCTTCGCTCTCAATGCGAAAACTGAGTTTTTTATAGAAGAACGGAGATGGCGCTATAGGAGGAATTTCAGCCGCTATTCGATGAGGAAGCGCCAGCAGGCCATATTCCCGGGCACACGCAGGGCATTGCCCGATGTGATCGTCAAAATCCCTTATTTCTGATTCCGATAATTCGCCGTCGATCTTGCGGGATACCCAAGATCTAACTTCAGCGCATTCCATTTCAAACCCCTCGCTAGCAGCTACTCGTATATAAACATAAATACGTCGGGCGCATGGGGATATTTCGCTTTTGTATTTTTCCACAGGAAACATTTTTTATTTATCATAGATGTGCCAAGGAATCAAGAACTTAGCCCAGGGATTACAGAAGCAGCATGCAATCCCCGTAGCTGTAAAAGCGATAGTTCCGGGAAATGGCTTCCCGGTAACAGTCCAGCATCAACTCCCGGCCGGCAAAAGCGCAGACAAGCATGAACAGCGTTGATTGGGGCAGGTGAAAATTCGTAAGCAAGCCATCCAGCATCCGGAACTCAAATCCCGGATAGATGAACAGGTTGCAGAAACCCGAAGTCGGATGTTCCAGCGGATTCTTCTCGCGCGCCAGATATTCCAGGCACCGTGTGCTCGTGGTGCCGACGGCGACTAATCTGCGCCCTTCCGCCTTATAGCTTCGTATGCGATCTGCGGTGGATGCCTCCACGCGGAAATATTCCGGCTCCATCTGTGCGTGTCGACATCTTCGCATCGTATGGGCTGAAACGTGCCGTAGCCCACATGCAGCAGTATCTCGCAAACCCCAACGCCACGGGCCTCCAGGCGTCGGAAGACGTCGTCTGTAAAGTGCAGGCCGGCGGTCGGCGCTGCCACCGATCCGATGTGGCGGGCGTAGACCGTCTGGTACCGCAGCCTGTCTTCGGAAAGATCCTGATCTCTTGCCCGATGAATATAGGGCGGGATGGGAGGCTCCCCTATTTCTTCAAAAACCGGATACAGATCGGATTTCGAGTCGAAACGCAAAATTCGGCTGCCCGATTCCTTTGCCTCCAACACACGCGCTACCAGGCTCCCTATCCTCAGTTCTTGTCCCGGAGGAGCTTTCCGCGCCGGCTTTACCAGCACAAGCCAATCCCCGGCGCTGAGTTCTTTCAAAAGCAAATATCTCAATTTCCTCGCGACTTCCCCGGACGAGACGCTCTCAGGCGTGCCGGGAAAACCCGCGTGTTGTTGATCACCAGGAAATGCTCCGGTCCCAGAATTTCCGGGAGATCCCTGAAACTATGGTGCTCCCTTTTTCCGGTTTTGCGCCAGACCACCATCATTTTTGAGCTGTCGCGCTCGGGAGCCGGATGCTGCGCTATGAGGCGTTCGGGCAATGTGAAATCGAAGTCGCTGAGTTTCATGAGTGCACTGGTTATTGGTGTGTGGGTAAATCGCGCAATTTTTCCCCGGGGAACGTACCGGCACGCGGCACAGGCATTTGCATTCGTATGCCATGCAGTTGAGCAGAGAAATTGGCGCCAAAAAGCAAAATCAGGTTGGAGGTGTACACCCAGACCAGCAGAGCGATGACAGCGCCCGTTCTGCCATAAATCCTTTGGTAGTTAAAATAGGGGAGAAGCTTCACAAATACGATGCTTCCGATCTCCCACATGAGTATGAAAACGCACGGAGCCCGAGAAAGCCTCTCTCCAAAAGACCTTGCGGTGAGGAATCCATTTGAAGATAAACGCAAAAACCAGCATGGCGATCAGAAGCCCGGCTCCCAGCAAAAAGAGGGACCAGAACCACCCGATCAATGAGTTGGCCTCTGCCGAAACCCAAACACTTTGCGGTTGTGCGAGCCCGGGCGTTGCTGACGGAAGCGTTTATGACCGAGGAGGCGAGAAGGCTCGTGCCGCCCAGCATCATAAAGGCAATGCTGCGCAGTCGGCTTTCCCAGAATGTCTTCTGGTGCGGGGTGCCCCACGCGCGGTTAATCGCGCTCTCCATAAAAGAGAAAATCCAGGAGGAGGACCAGATAAATACGATGGTGCACGAAATGACGACAGTCATGGATGGGACGGTAAGCTCATCCAGGCTCGACCGGAGGAAAATGTTTGATCCGGGGAAGAGGTCAAGAATCATCTCCACGACCACCCCGTGGAGATCCATCCATCCAAGAAAAGCATCCACCATGAACACGATGACCAGGATCGCCGGGAACAAAGCTATCAGGCTGAAGTAAGAGATCGATGCGGCATCCCTGGGCACTTCATTTTTCAGCATCACCCGGCCGGTAGCGGGAAAGGATTTGCCGAGCTGGCGCAAAAAGCTTTTATTCAATGCCATCTTTTTAGTGTATAGCATTCCGTGTGCCTGTTGAAGCTTTTCAGTCTCCGGCTGTATACTTAACCGGGACCACTGGATTCTGGCCGTTCAATGGCATCCGGATAATGCTTTTGCCGCGATGATTTTTCCCGGAAACTGTTTGAATTTTTTCCTGGCCCGCTACAGGGCCGCACGGGGGAGTGATGAAGGATCTTATTCGTAAAATGCTGGTGGATCTTGGTGAAGATCCGGACCGTCAAGGATTGCAGGGAACTCCGAGCCGTGTGGAACAAGCCCTGCGTTTTCTCACCAGCGGCTATACCCAAAATCCTGTCGAATTGTTAAATAACGCGCTGTTCGACGTTCAGTACGATGAAATGGTGGTTGTATCCAATATCGATTTCTTCAGCATGTGTGAGCACCACATGCTGCCCTTTTTCGGAAAATGCCACGTGGGGTACCTGCCGGACAAGAAGGTGGTCGGCATCAGCAAGATCGCTCGGCTTATTGAAATGTTCAGCCGGCGCCTGCAGGTGCAGGAACGTCTGACCACTCAGATTGCCAAGACCATCGAGGAGACCATCAAGCCTCTGGGCGTTGGTGTTGTCATCGAAGCGCAGCATATGTGTATGATGATGCGCGGCGTCGAAAAACAGAATTCCCGGGCCGTAACCAGCTCCATGCTGGGAAATTTCCGCCGCTCCGCCGAGACGCGAATGGAGTTCCTGGACCTGGTCTTCAAGCGCAGCCAGCCTTAACCTGATTCCTGATTCCTGATTCCTGATTCCTGATTCCTGATTCCGGATTCCTGATTCCTGATTCCTGATTCCTGATGGGAACATTTTGAAACTGTTCATAGAGTTAGTATATCCACAATCTGAATTTGACTTAGCTCCGCGTTACCACAAATCCATCGTAGAGCTCGAGGAGTATCAATCTTCGAAATCGGGTTTTTAGTCCGGAATCAGGAATTAGGAATCAGGAATCTCTTTTCAATCCAGTTCAATAAAAGTGGCCGGCGCCTCCAGATTTCCCATCCCATGAAGCCGTAAACGGGGAGGTATTCCGTCAGCAGCACCCATGCGGGTTCGTGTACCGGATGATAGGAATATGCGATATACGAGAGGAAACAGGCCCCGGTCCAATAAATCATGAAGGCATAAGGGAAAAAAGGCAGAGCGACTGCCGCCCAGGAAATGTACCAGGGATGCACCGTCGTCGCCAGGCACAGGTCTGCCGTCATGAGCCAGAATCCGGCGTGCAGAAGATCGCGCGCATCGCGGATCGGGAATTTCCGGTATATCAGGATTGCAATGACGAGCAGTACCGCGCCCAGATAGGGGCCGATGGCTTTATCCCAGGATTCATGGAACGCCCAGCGCCCGAAGAACCGTATCAGATAATGAATGCTTGCGTTGAATTCAAACAAGCGGAAATAAAGCCCGAGCGACTTCACATAGCGCAGCAATGAAACGGGATCGAAATACGCAAGCATTAATGCAAGTCCGGCCGCGAACCCCGCAATCATGGGTTTCCAGCCGGTGCGCCTAAGAAACAACGGGAACCAGAGCGCGGGATGCAGTTTGGCTAGAACCGCCCCTGCATAGGCCACCGTTGCCCAGCCTTTCCGCTCGCGGGCAAGCAGATAAACGGAAAACAGTATCAGAAACATCATGACGCTATCGGAATGACCCGAGTGCGAAAATTCGAATATGAAGAACGGATTCCAGGCCATCAGGATCAGCGGTTGAATGCTCTTTCCCCATAGAATCAGCAGTTTCCATGCGACAAGCAGGGCAAGAAACTCGAAAAGGCTGAAAATCGCCTTCATGGCAAGCACATTGCCGCCAAAGAGCGCGAAGGAGATCCGGAATAGGATCTGAGAAACCGGGGGATAAGCTGTGACATAGGGCTTTGAATTGATCATCGGGTATACCCTGTCATCACGCATTGTCTCAAGCTCGGGCGCATCCGGAGGATACGCATACGGATTTATTTTCATCGAAGCTACCCGGGCATCCCAGATGTAGCGGTACACATCCTCACTCTGATAGGGAGGAGAGAACAGCGCGGTCAGGCGGAACAGGAGCGCAAAGCCCACGACAATCCAGACTGCCCTTTTTGTCCGGATCGGAATGCGAAAAAATGTCCAAAGGTAAGGGATGAAAGCCAGAAACACCAGGGTCAGGAAGGCTCCGGTATTTTCTCGCAGCGGTCCCAGGGAGCGCATCGCCAGCCAGCTAAACTCCTGAAACGCACCCATGAGGACCAGCCATGCAAGGTTTCCAAACATGACCGGCAATATATCATAGGAATTTCGGTGACAGTCACCATAACTCCCAAATTACTTGTGCAAGAACGAATTCCGATGCCGTATCAATAATTTGGGAGTTATGGTGACTGTCACCGAAATTCCCGATGTCGATATTTAGCTAATTCATTGATCCCTTTAGTTATACGGGTTTTGTTTTCCGGTCGCATTCCTTGACGGACTTTGAATTTTATGGTAACCTGCACGCCTTTGTAACATAGGTGCCTTTACACGAAGTTTTTGAGGTTTCGAGCTAGCAGATGATCAATCTGGACAGTTCCATAATTCCGGCGATTGTTATCTTCCTCCTGCTGATTGCGGTACTCAATCGCCTTCTTTATAAGCCTCTGGCGAAGGTCCTGGCTGAAAGAGAAAGCCGGACGACCGGATTGCTGGCTCAGACGCAGGAAAATTTAAATCATCATTTAAGCTTATTCGAGAAATATCAGGCGTCCATAAAGAATGCCCGCATGGACGGATACCGCCGGCAGGAGCAGCTTCGGGCTGAGGCTCAGCAGAAGCGTGTGGAAGTACTGGCGCAATCCCGTGTCGCTGCGGAGAGGCTGATCCAGGATTCCCGTGACTCGATGCGCTTGCAGGTCGAATCTGCGAAGCAGCAGCTGACTTTGGATGCTCAGGATATGGCGCAAAGAATCACTTCGACCATTCTTGGGAGATCAGTTTTAGAGCCTGATTCCCGCTGATTCGAGTGTCGTCTTCTCTCGTAATCCTATAATTTTGAAATGTCTTGCTAATCCTGGTGATCGTTCAATGAGCTTTCGAAACACCCGGTCTTTCCTTGTCATCGCATCCCTGGTGCTTGCAGGCTTGGCTGCATTCCCGGCAACCGCACTGGCGGCCGAAGAAGGCAGTCCATGGGGGATCTGGCTCAGCCTTGGACGCCTGTTCAATCTGCTGCTGATCGTTGGGGTTTTGATCTGGGTCGCCCGCAAGCCGCTGGCCAATTTCTTTGCCGGCAGGTCCGATTCCATTCGGGATCAACTGGCCGAGGCGCAGAAGGCGCGCGCCGACGCGGAAGCCAGGCTGGCCGAGGTTCAATCCCGTATGAGCCGTCTGGATGACGAGCTCAAAGAAATCGCCAACAGCGCCGAGAAGGATGCGCAGGTCGAATACAAGAAGCTGCTTGCCCAGGCGGAACAGGATGCGGCGAAGATCGTTGAACGGTCCAGGCAGGAGATCGAAGGCATGACCCGCACGGCACAGCAGGAGCTGAGACTTCATGCCGCCGAGCTCTCGGTGCGGCTGGCGGAAGAGAATATTCAGGACCAGATCTCCGACGCCGACCATGAGCGGCTGTTGAATCGCTTCGTCTCGAAGCTGGGAGGCAAGCTGTGATACCTTCTGCAATCCTCGGACGATACGCCCGATCCCTGGCGGAAATCGCCTTTGAAGAGAACCTGGAACAGGCCGTGACCGAAGATCTCAAGACCTTCAGGGAGATTTTCCGCGCGGTCCCGGATCTCCTGGATGTTTTCTACGCACCCGCCATACCGCGAGATACAAAAGAAAAACTGCTCGCAGAGCTCATGGCAAAATATCCTGTGAATTTAATTACGTCCAATTTTTTGCGCGTACTGCTGCAGCATAATCGAATCCGGTACTTTGAGCAGATAGTGGACGGCTATCTGAAGTCGGTGAATGAGCGCCAAGGAATTGTATCCGCCCGAGTAACCGCGGCGGCGCCCCTTTCCCAGGAGAATTTGAAGAGCCTGGAGGCAAAGCTGACCGGAATTACGGGGAAGCGCGTGCAGATGGAATCGCAGACCGATGCAAATCTCCTGGGAGGAATTGTCGTTCAAATTGGCAGCACAATATTTGACGGATCGATTCGAACCCAGCTGTCCGAAATGAAGCGGCGCCTTACGGAGAATTATTGAGTTTTGAAATAGTCACAAGGAAAATAAAGTATGCAGATCAGAGCCGATGAGATAAGCAAAATATTAAAAGAACAGATCCGGGACTTCCAGTCGGGCATGGTTGTGAACGAAGTCGGAACGGTTATTTCCGTGGGAGACGGCATCGCTCGCGTCCACGGCCTGGACAACGTGATGGCGGGAGAACTCCTCGATTTTCCGCACGGAGTGAAAGGCATCGCGCTAAACCTGGAAGAAGATAACGTGGGAACCGTGCTGTTCGGTGAATACACCCTGGTCAGCGAAGGAGATGTGGTGCAGCGTACCAAGCGCATCATGTCCGTTCCGGTAGGTCCGGCAATAGTCGGGCGCGTCGTCAATGCTTTAGGCGAACCGATCGATGAGCGCGGTCCCATCAGTACGACCGAATACTCCAACATCGAGCGCCTGGCGCCCGGAGTGGTGGACCGGCAGCCGGTGAAAGAGCCGCTGCAGACCGGATTGAAGGCAATCGACTCCATGATCCCGATCGGCCGTGGCCAGCGCGAACTGATCATCGGCGACCGGCAGACCGGAAAAACAGCCATCGCCATCGACACCATCATCAATCAGAAGAACACGGATGTTATCTGCATCTATGTGGCCATCGGACAGAAGCGTTCCACGGTCGCACAGGTCGTTAAGACCTTGACCGACTACGAGGTGATGGACAAGACGGTTGTCGTTTCCGCCTCGGCTTCGGACCCTGCAACCATGCAGTACATCGCTCCCTATGCGGGCTGCTCCATCGGCGAGTACTTTCGTGACCGGGGGCAGCATGCGCTGGTGATTTATGACGATCTTTCCAAACACGCGGCGGCGTATCGCGAAATTTCCCTGCTCCTGCGCCGTCCGCCGGGACGCGAGGCTTACCCGGGCGACGTGTTCTATCTGCACTCCCGCTTGCTGGAGCGCGCGGCAAAGATGAATGTCGAGAAGGGCGGCGGATCGCTTACCGCACTGCCGATCATCGAAACTCAGGCGGGAGATATTTCCGGATACATTCCCACGAACGTCATTTCGATCACCGATGGGCAGATCTTCCTGGAATCCGACCTGTTTCACGCCGGCATTCGCCCTGCCATCCACGTCGGTAATTCCGTCAGCCGCGTGGGCGGCAACGCGCAGATCAAAGCCATGAAGCAGGTTGCCGGCACTCTGCGCCTGGAGCTGGCCCAGTTTCGCGAGCTGGCTGCCTTCGCCCAGTTCGGTTCCGATCTGGACAAGGCGACTCAAGCCCAGCTGGCGCGCGGGGAGCGTTTGACCGAGATTTTGAAACAGCATCAATACGAGCCGCTCGACGTTTTGCAGCAGGTGGTAGCTATCTTTGCGGGAACGCAGGGCTTCAGTGATGATCTGAAAATCAGCGAAATCCCGGTCTTTTTGAAGGAACTGTCCCGGTTCATGGAAACGGCGAAGGGGGCTTGGATGCAAAAGCTCTCGGCGGAGAAAGCGCTGAGCGACGCCCTGCGTGCGGAGCTTATGGATGCACTGAAGGAATTCAAGGAAAAATATACGGCTGCGAGAACTGCAGCCTGACCTGCCCGAATAGACTATGGCGAACATACGCGATATCAGGCGGCGCATACGCAGCGCCAAAAACATTCAGCAGATAACCCGGGCGATGAAATTTGTCTCGGCGGCCAGGCTGCGCAAGGCTCAGGATCGTGTCCTCGCTGCGCGCCCCTATGCAAGACAAATGATCGCCGTGCTCAACAGCCTCGCGACGCGAGTTCCCGCAGAGGCCCATCCGTTGCTGGCAACACGCGGGGACGCCAGGATCGAGCTGGTCGTCATTACGGCCGACAGAGGTTTATGCGGCGCATACAACACGAATATCATCCGGCACGCCCTCGAATTTCTGACCCGGCATTCCGACCGGGAAATGGAACTGAACATCCTCGGAAAGCGCGCGCGGGATTTCTTCAGGCGCAGGCCTTACGCCGTGCGCCATGAAGCGATCGGAGTTTTGCAGAAGCCGACTTATGCGGATGCTGCGGCCATCGCCAAAGATCTTATCGATGAGTTTGTAAAAGGCAGGAAAGATCAGATCTGGCTAGTCTATAACGAGTTCAAGTCGGTTGTTCAACAGCGGATCGTCGTCGAGCCTTTGCTGCCGATCCAGCGGCTGGAGAGCCCGGATGATGCGGGCCGTCAGGAATACTTGTACGACGAGCCGCCGGAAAAAATATTTTCAAATCTGCTTCCCAGGCATGTGGAAGCCCAGGTATTTCGTGCGCTCCTGGAGGCGGCGGCCTCGGAGCAGGGAGCGCGTATGACGGCAATGGAGGCTGCTACAAATAATGCGGCCGAGATGATCGAAGGCCTCACGCTATATGCGAATAAAGTGCGCCAGGCCGGCATTACCAGGGAGCTGATCGAAGTCGTCAGCGGCGCGGCCTCTACCGAGTGACGATTTACGATTGATACGATTGACAGCATGGAGGATAATCCGTCAATCGTCAATTCGAAATTCGATGGATGGTGGGAGAAACTGAATGGAAAAGATTGGGAAAGTGGTACAGATTATCGGTCCTGTGATCGACTGCGAGTTTGAGGAGAAGCATCTCCCTTCGATCTATAACTGCGTCCTTGTCGAGGGAGAAGCAGGCGGTCAGTCCATCCGCGTCAGCACCGAGGTCCAGCAGCATCTGGGCGAAAACCGTGTGCGCTGCGTCAGTATGCAGCCCACCGACGGTATGGTGCGCGGCATGAAGGCCATCGACACGGGTCAAGCGATCAGCGTCCCAGTCGGACGGGAGACCCTCGGGCGGGTTATGAATGTAATTGGCCGGCCCGTCGATGAACTGGGTGAGATTAATGCCAAGAAGACGTACCCCATCCACCGCCCTGCGCCCAGTTTCGATGATCAAAGCACCGAAACCAAGATGCTCGAGACCGGCATCAAAGTGATCGATCTCCTGGAGCCCTATGTGCTGGGCGGGAAGATCGGCCTTTTCGGAGGCGCCGGCGTCGGCAAAACCGTCGTCATCATGGAAATGATTCACCGAATCGCCATGCATCACGGGGGATTTTCGGTATTCGCCGGAGTGGGAGAGCGCACGCGCGAAGGCAATGATCTGTGGCTTGAAATGAAGGAGTCCGGAGTCATTGAAAAAGCGGCATTGATCTATGGGCAGATGACGGAACCGCCGGGTGCCAGGCTGCGCGTGGGCTTGACGGGTTTGACCGTGGCCGAATACTTTCGCGATGAAGAGCATCAGGACGTGCTCCTCTTTATTGACAATATTTTCCGTTTCACCCAGGCGGGCTCCGAAGTATCCGCGCTCCTCGGCCGTATGCCGTCGGCCGTGGGATATCAGCCGAACCTCGCTACCGAAATGGGAGAATTGCAGGAGAGAATCACTTCCACCAAACACGGTTCGATCACGTCCATTCAGGCCATCTATGTTCCCGCGGATGACTATACCGATCCGGCTCCGGCAACCGCTTTCGCACACCTGGATGCCACGACGAACCTGGAGCGAAAAATATGCGGAGCTCGGGATCTACCCGGCCGTGGATCCGCTGGCATCCACTTCGCGAATCCTGGATCCGAGAGTGATCGGAGAAGATCACTATGCCGTGGCGCGCGAAGTGAAACGCATTCTCCAGCGCTATAAAGACCTCCAGGATA
The DNA here is from genome assembly GCA_963761825.1 of uncultured Acidobacteriota bacterium. Taxonomy (GTDB): domain Bacteria; phylum Acidobacteriota; class UBA6911; order UBA6911; family UBA6911; genus UBA6911. The sequence continues at coordinate 325,269 of CAVXIH010000009.1, read as the reverse complement.
TTATCGCGATTCTGGGTATCGACGAGTTGGGCGAAGACGACAAGCGCACAGTAAACCGTGCCAGAAAGATTCAGAAGTTCCTCTCCCAGCCCTTTTTCGTGGCGGAGCAGTACACCGGCATCCCGGGAAAATACCTGTCGGTGAAGGAAAGCATCGAGAGCTTTCGGGGTATTTGCGAAGGAAATTACGACCACATTCCCGAGCAGGCTTTTTATATGGTGGGCGGTATCGACGAGGTTTTGGAAAAAGCAAAACAGATCGCGGCCGCATAAACATTAATTCCTGATTCCTGATTCCTGATTCCTGACCCGGAATCAGGAATCAGGAATCTGGAATCTGGAATCAGACCTATGTCTTTGCCTGAAAAAATACACCTTGAAGTGGTTACTCCGGAGAAGCAGCTGTTCAGCGGCCCGGTAGACGAAGTGACTGTGCCGTCCACCGTGGGATATCTGGGAATCCTGCCGGGTCACGCCCCGCTCCTGGCCGAACTGGGCATCGGGGAAATCAGCTATAAGATCGGGGACCGTACGGATTTCCTTTTCTGTTCGCGGGGATTTGTTGAAGTGCTTCCGGACCGTGTGGTAGTTCTCGCTCAGATCGGGGAGCTGGCTTCGGATATTGATATCAAACGGGCGGAGGAGGCAAAAATGCGTGCCGAGAAAAACCTCGCCTCCAAGGACTCCAATATTGATTTCGCTCGCGCGGAACTGGCCCTTTTGCGGGCAATCTCCCGCCTCAACGCGGTCAAACACCGCGCTAGCAAGCGCTGAAACGCCCATTCCGGAATCAATCGAATCTCGAATCTGAACAATCGCCTCGCTATTGTGCCAACAGTTCTTTCGCTTTTCTGTAGATCTTCTCGATCCCGATCGTGGTGTTGTTGTGCAGAGCCTTGTAGAGTTGCTCCACTTTTTCCTTTGCCTGCGGGGCAATGTCTCCGCCCTGCAGTTCGGCACAGGCGAATGAAAGTATCGCGTCCTCGATGAGATCCTGTTTCCACTGGCACATCCCGATGTAGTAGTAGGGCTCGCCGTGTTTTTCAAAGCGCAGGGCCTGCTGCAGGGATTTGATGGCTTCGGCAAACTTTCCGCCATCATACAGACTCGTGCCTATGACGAGATGGCTCGCATAGCGGACTTTGCGCACCTGCTCCTGGACCTCCTTGCTGGGTTCCTTGACAAAGTCTGCAGCCTTGAGCGTCAACCGTGCATACTCGGCTGCCTTGGCGGAATTTTTTGCTTCCATGTATTGCATCACGAAACCGTAGCGCAACCCGAAGTCGGCGTCGTACTCGGGCATTTTGAAAATCTTATCCGCCCATTCGCTGATCTTGGCCTGATTCTTGATCTTCTTGTATGTCTGAAGAATGTTGTAGGCCATCGAGCCGGAAGGTTCCAGCCGGTAAATCTCTTCCAGGCATTCGACGCACTTCTGGTCGTGTCCAAGCTTTTCTGCCGCTTCGGCGATATACGCCAGGGTCCGGATGCTGCCGGGATTCAATTTCAGCCATTTCTCGGCAAGAGGTTCCAGCAGGTCATACTTTTTCGCCTGGGAGCATTCGGTCAGCATATTCTCATAGGCCGGCTTGATATAAGGCATGAGGGACGATTTCGGATATTTTTCCATAAATGCAAGCAGCATCGCTCCCCGCTTGCTAAAGTCGGGCTCCTTGCTGGCAGCATCGTAGGCGTTGTACTCTTCTTCGCCATACTCTGTTTCTTTTTCCTCGTCAGCCGCTTTGTCCTGCGCGGCATCCGCGAAGGTGCCAGCGATGCCTGCATTCGGGAAAAAAGCGGCTGCAAGCAGAAGCATTGCAAAGAGGAGCATTTTAGGATGGCATTTCATGGATTATTGAACCCCCTTCTCCAGCTTAACGATTTACCTGATGATTGCCTCGAAATCACATTCACTAATATAGTAGGCTTTGCGCGCAAAAAGTTTCACCCAACCGGAAGGGATATTTAATCACAGTTTATATAAAAGCGTCAAAAAAATCATAGAGGCGTATGCATTTCTTTGTCCTGCTCCCATTTCTCACGGGAAACCGATTGATTCCAGATTCCAGATTCCAGATTCCAGAAAATGCGCGATAGGGGTAGCTGTGCGCGAAAGCAGGGGACCCAAACCGGAAACTGCTTTTATTCAGGAATTGGGAATCCGGAATCAGGAATCGACTGTTCCGCCCTGGGTGGCTGTGTTTGGTCTTGAAACTGGCTATTCGTTTTTCTACAATGACCGCAGTGCTGGGAGATCGTCTAATGGTAAGACGGGTGGCTCTGGACCATCTGATCGGGGTTCGAATCCCTGTCTCCCAGCCATTATAATATCTACTTTGTTTTCAACAACTTACAGTTCTGAATTTCCTTGGTGTTCATAGCCGGCCTTTTTGGCGATGAGAACGCACCGTTGGTCTTACAGAAAAGCGCATAGCTCAGCTGGGGTTTCGACTCTTTCGGCATTGCCTGGTAGAATAATTCCCGACGGCGAGACAGTTTGCAGTCAGCGTTGGGATGCCACATCAAAGAGGATCACATCTTCAACGCATATCATTTGGTGTTCAGTGCTGTTCTGATCCAATGCCTGGCGGCTTCGTGTTGGGAAGCGTACGCATCCCATACGTCATTCGCCCATTCATGTAGCCGCAAATCAAAGTTGGCCTTGGCATCAAGATCGTATACATGCCGGAGAGTGAGCCGCCCGCGATACTCGGGTTCTTGCGGGCGTACCAGGCCAATGTGTTCGGCCGTGCCACTCAACCATCGCTGGAGGGCGGCATAGACTCTCTTTGAGCCGGCGTACTCTACACCACAACATAGACCGGAGAAATGCCCCGCATAGGACTTGGCCGATTTACAGGCTCGCTTGGGATGTTGCATGGCAAAGGTGTCAATGAGCAGGCGCGGAGGCGCGGATTTCAGATCGGTCAAGATGAACTGCAGGAAAATGTCGCACGATTGAAACTCCGCCGGGATAGGCGCGCGGCATTCGGTACAGGTGGAATTTACCAGCGGGGGAGGCGTTATTTTCTCAGGGTCGATTTGCATGGGGGGTCTTTTCGACAGCCGCCTAACAATAATCAAACAGTCTGAATAAATCGGCAAAAGCAGCCGATCAATTTCTGTCTAAGAACTCTCTACCTCTCCACTATTTTAATTGCACCTACCTGAGAGAAGAGAGCCCGCGTATCGGCAACGTCCCAATGCTCGCATAGCTTGCCGTCCCGCAGCCGGAACATATCGACAACGTCGTACTCAATCTTGTTGCCTGTGGGCGGATGATTCAGAAATCCTTCTCCCGTATGGGTGCCCGTGATTTTGTTATATACATAGACCAGATCATCCTCGGCAACTATTTGAACAACAGTTGCGCAATGGTCGGGGATCGCGGCGAAAAAGCCTTTGTGAAATTCAATAAATCCGATTCTGCCCTGGTCCGCATCCGGATTGTGCTGTATGTAGTCGTCGTGCATAAACCGGTCTACAATAGACAGGCGGTGTTTGCGAAAAACCTCTTCATAGAATTCCCGGACAACCTTTTTATTATTTTCCGTGCTCATTTCCGATCGCCTCTCCAAACGTAACAATTGTTCCACCATCGGCAGGGGGGCAAAAGCCCGACATTCAGTTAAATCAAACGGTTTATTATAAAGCGAGTCGTTGTTTAAAATATTGCAAAATAATTATTTTCTAATGTGCGCGGCTTACTTTTGCTATGCAAAGATCCGCCAGGCGCACTACACTAGTACGAGAACATTTGAGGATTGGGGAGTTTTTCACCATTAATTCGAGAAAAGAGAAAGCATGTCAAAATCAGCAGAAGATATCCTGAAAACGGCCATATTGCTGGAGCGCAGGGGGAAGGCGTTTTACACCACAGCGGCTCGTCAGACCGAAAGCGACGCTGTCCGCAAGATCTTTACGCAGATGGCCGAGGAGGAGGATGCGCATATCGAATTTCTCTCTCGGCAGTTTGCCGAGTATGAAAAAAGCGGCAGGTTTGCCAAAAACGCCATGGAGCCCCCCGCAAATGATACAGAAGCGGTCATGATCCTGAGTGAACAGGTAAAAAAGGAGATCTCGGCCGCAGGTTTTGAGTCTGCCGCCATTTCGGCTGCCATCGATTTTGAGAATCGCGCCATAAGCGTCTATCAAGGCAGGGCCGATGAAGCGACCGATCCCAATGAAAAAGAGTTGTATCAGATGCTGGCCGACTGGGAGCAGACCCATTTCCGCTTGTTGCACAAACTCAATGAAGATCTGAAGGAACAGGTCTGGTACGACAATAATTTCTGGCCGTTCTAGTTCCGTAAAAACATGCCACGGATTTCACGGATTCCACAAATTTAGAATTTGTGGAATCCGTGAAATCCGTGGCATGCTTTTTTTATTTTTTCAAGACATTCCAGATTAATGCGCCGGCTCCGAGCACAGCGGCGTTGCTTTCGGTCAATTGGGATGGGAGAATCTTCACTTTGTTGCGGAAGATCGGGAACAGGTGCTCTTCCATCGAACGCTGCGTAGGCTCAAATATCAATGCCCCCGCGGATGCCATGCCGCCGGAAATGATGATGGCTTCCGGGCTGAGGTGCGCCACCGAATCCGCGAGCTTCATGCCGAGAGTGCGGCCGCAGGATTCGAAGGCTTGAAGCGCCAGCGGGTCTCCGCGCAGCGCCGCTTCAGAAACCATCTGCGCGGTTAAATCCGCGTAGCTTACTTTGCGGAGCTCGCTGGGTTCCATGGAATTGCAGATTAGTTCCTGCACTGTCCGGCACAACCCCGTGGCGGAGCAATAGGCTTCCAGGCAGCCGTGACTGCCCGCAGCCGCATCGCCGTCCGTTCGGATCCACGATCGTATGCCCGATTTCCCCGGCGAAACCGTCCGCGCCATAGATCAATTCGCCGTTGGCGACAATGCCGCTTCCGAGCCCGGTCCCCAGGGTTATGACAATGAAATCCTTCATGCCGCGGGCGGCGCCAAAAAGCATTTCCCCCAGGGCCGCGGCATTTGCATCATTGGTCACGGCGGATGGGATGCTGAAAAAGCGTGCCAGTTCCGCCCGGACGTCGACAAATTCCCATCCAAGATTGGGTGGATGCTCGATCGTGCCTTTATGATAGTTGGCGTTGGGAGCTCCGATTCCGATGCCGGCCAGTTCATGTTCTGCCTTCAGAGCGCCAATCAGGAGATTGGCGTCCCGGTGCAGCCGTGAAAGAACTGCCCGGCCGGCTGGTCCGCATCCGTGGGCATCGAGGAACTGGCCAGGCACTTTCCCTCGCGGTCCACAAAACCAAATTTCGTATTTGTGCCCCCGATATCCACACCCAGCACGACTGCTTTTGAATCTTCAACTAGTTGATTCCTCGAATTCATCAATCCCTCCCCTGGATGGGCTTGAAACGGACGGGGGTGAGCGATCGAATGCGTTCCTGCTCCTCCACGTTTTTCTGATACAGATATTCCTGAACGCGAAGCGGCTCCGAGCGCCCGGCCGCCACTCTCTCGTACGTGCCATCCGGTTTCAGCAAGCGGGCTTTCTGGTTGTCCGCCATCTGCGCGCGCATGATTTCGACGACCTGTTCCTTCAATGCCTGCTGCCGGACCGGGAACATCAGTTCCACCCTGCGATCCATGTTCCGGGGCATCCAGTCGGCGCTCGAGAGATACACTTCAGGATCTCCCCCGTTATTAAAAACGAACACCCGGCTGTGCTCGAGATAGCGGTCCACGATGGATACGACGCGGATATTGTCGCTGGTTCCGGCGATGCCCGGCCGCAGGCAACAGATGCCGCGCACGTTCATCCGAATTCGCACGCCTGCTTTTCCCGCCGCATACAGCTCCTGGATTATTTTCGGATCCACCAGCGAATTCATCTTCAACAAGATTTCCGCGCTGTGGCCGTTGCGCGCCCAATCGGCTTCCCTCTGGATCAGCAGCAGGATCTTATCCCGCATGCCCATAGGCGCCATCACCAGCCGGTTGAAAAGGAGGCGGTTCCGAGTATCCGGTGATGGTGTTGAAAAATGCCGGAAGCGTCGCTGCCGAAATCCTCCGCCGCAGGTGAGAAGTCCAAAGTCGGTATAGAGACGGGCTGTTCGCTCGTTGTAGTTGCCGGTGCCGAGATGGACATAGCGGCAAATGCCGGAAGGTTCGCGGCGCACGACCAGGGCGATTTTGGCGTGCACTTTCAATCCGGCCACCCCATACAGGACGTGGGCGCCGGCTTCTTCAAGATCTCTTGCCCAGCTGATGTTGCGTTCTTCATCGAAGCGCGCCGTCAACTCGATCAACACGGTTACCTGCTTGCCGCTCTCCGCCGCGTGCATCAGGGCCTGCACCATGGGGGATTCTTTGCCGCTGGTGCGATACAGGGTCTGCTTGATTGCAAGCACGTCCGGATCTTCGGCGGCAGCCTGGATAAACCGGACCACCGGATCAAACGAGTCGTAGGGATGGTGCAGCAGCATGTCGCGTTCGCGGAGCATATCGAAAATGCTCCGATCCTGCGAAAAATCGGCGCGCAGCAACGGAGGCTGGGGCCGGTAGCGCAGACGATCGTAGCCCGGCATATCGGCTATGGCAGAAAGCGGCCTGGGGTCCAGCGGCCCCTTCGCGAGAAACAGAGCGTCGTCGGGCACGCCCAGCGCCTTTTGGATTTTCCCGAGAAACTCCGGGCGACATCGCATCGTGCTCCAGGCGAATCGGCTTTGCCCTCCGCCGCTTTTTCAGCTCCGATTCCAGCATGCCGACGTAGTCGTACCGGCCATCTTCGTCCATGTCCAGTTCGGAATCGCGCGTGAGACGGAAGCCCGCAACTTCCAGGATGCGATATCCTGTGAACAGGCTCGACAGGCGCCGCCGGACGGCATCGCTGAGCCAGCACAGTTCAAGCATTCCCCCGTCGGGGAGCCTGAACAATCCCGGAAGCCTGCCCGGAACCTGCACAACCGCCAGACGGCGATCCTCGCTCTTTTTTTTCTCCGATTCGAGCAGGACCGCAAGATTGAAGGCAAGACCCGGCAGCCAGGGCAAAGGATGTGAATCATCCACCGCGACCGGCGTCAGGACCGGGATAGATCTCCTTATCAAAATATTCATCCAGGTATTTTGCATTTTCCGGCTTCAGCTGATCGAGAGTGCGAAAATAGATATTTTCTTTTTCGAGCGCCGGAATCAAGTTCACTGCAATACAGCGCGCAGCTTGCATCATAGTCCTCGCGCACCCGGGAGAATATGGCCTCGAGCTGCTCGGAGCGGCGTGAGCCCCGACGGATCCGGCTGATTGTCGCCCTGCTTCAATCAGGTGCTGGAGCGAGGCGACGCGCACCATGAAGAACTCGTCGAGGTTCGAGCGGAAGATGCAATAGAAGCGGAGGCGCTCCAGCAGGGGATTGCGGGAATCCTGTGCCTCTTCCAGAACGCGGCGGTTGAACTCGAGCCAGCTTGTCTCGCGATTCAGAAAATTGACTGCCCGGCGGGTGCTCATTCGATTCTGTCCGCCTCTCTCAGAATGACCTTTTTCCCGAAAACCTCAGTGAAGAAATCGCTGCGGCTGGCCAGCGCCAACCGCCCCATCGTCAGATCCGAAACATTTTGAGCCGTCAGCACCAGCTGATCTCCTTCGCGGCTGATCTTCAGGTCCATCGATCTTCTGCAGATGATCTTTGTCGAGGGCATTCGCCACCCTGAGAATGGCGGAAAGCTTTGAAACGATCATGCGCTCGTCCCGGTCCAGTGAAATATATGGAACGTGGGAACGCTGCGGCATCGCGCGCCGGTGATAGCGGGCGATATTGGCGATCAGTTCCAGTTCGCGCTTGCGCAGCCCGAAAAGCTCTGAAGAGGAAATCAGGTAGTAGCTGTGTTTGTGGTGACTGCGGGAACCGACGAACAGCCCGATGTCGTGGAGCAGTGCGGCGACCTCGAGGTAGAGGCGGTGGGTTTCGGTCATGCGCTGTTCGGTTTTGAGTTCGTCGAACAGGCGTACGGAAAGCTCCCGCACACGTTCGGCATGGCTTTCATCGTAATGATATTTGCGCCCCAAAGTGCGCGCGGCGGAAAGAATCTGGTTCACCAGCCTTTTGCGCCGCGTGCCCTGTTCCGCGGGCGCCAGATCCTGCAGAATTCCTGCGCGGATGCTTGCATCGCTGATGACGATCTTGGGGGCCTGCGTTTCCTTGAGCAGCTGCGCGTAGGTGAGGAGCGCGGGAACCAGGGTTTCCGCGTCCAGGTAAGGGATCGAGTATTTTTGAACCAGCGCATCGATGGTCAACTTGGACAAGGAATCCACGAGGTCGGAAAAAGCTTCTTTCGGAATTATGGATAGCCGCGAGCCCTGGCTCGCAGGATTCAGTATTTTGGCCGCAAAACGCACGTCGCCGCCCAGCGCAATGCAGTGCGCCGCATCCCGCAGCTCCATTTCGCGCTTCAGGTTGGACACGAAGCCGGTGATCTGCCGCTTGATCAATCGGACCTGCTGATCATTTTTTGCGGTGCCGGCCGTAACTGCCGCGCGGAGACGAATGGACCCCAGCGGGAATGTGCTGGATTGCTGCAGTTCTCCGCCGCTGAAAAACGCGATATCCGTGCTCCCTCCTCCCACTTCCATGAGAAGGCTCTTGGCTTTGCTGATATCCAGTTCTCCGCGCAGGGAGTCCATGACGGCTGTAAGCGTGAGGCGGTTTTCTTCCGGCCCATCGATAATCTCCACATCCAGCCCGGTGCTCATGAGCAAACGGTCAAGGAACGTCTCTCTGTTGCTGGACTCCCGCACCGCACTTGTGGCTACCGCCCGGTAGCGCACGACACCATAGGTGTCCATCACTTTCTTAAAGTCCCGCAAGGCTTCACAGGCCGCATGGATCGTTTCCTGGCTCAGGTGCCCCTCGGTGAAAGCCTCCCGGCCGAGCTGCACTCCCTTTTTCAACGAATCCAGCACGCGTATCGCGCCATCAGCTTGAATTTCGGCAATATCCATACGGATCGCGCTCGACCCGATATCGATGGCTGCCATTAACAGATTCGTGGATGCTGTCATATTCGCCTGCTCCGCTCCTTTGAAGGATGTATTGCCGGCAATGTTTTCCTGCTCCAGCCGTTCTGCGGGATCGCATAGCCCGCAAATTGGCTTCCCTTAGCCATCTCCCCGATTTCTTTTTGATAGTATATCCTGCGAATGGTATAGATAAAGAGCGGAAACCATATGAGATTGTATATTGTCAGACATGCGATTGCCGCGCCCCACGGCACTCCCGGCATCCCGGATGACGAAAGACCCTTAACAGAAGAAGGCATTAAAAAAATGCGTCAGATTGCGGCCGGGTTGCGCAGCCTGGAGTATGTCCCGGAACTCATACTGTCCAGCCCGCTGCCCCGCGCAAAGCAGACGGCGGAGATTTTGCTCGAGGTTTTTGGGCACAAGCGCAGCAGTCTGGAAATCCTTCCGGCTCTGGCCCCCGCAGGCAGTCGCCGGGAACTATACCAGGCTATCGCTTCCTATGAAAAGAAACACAAAAGCCTGATGCTTGTAGGCCATCAGCCTTCATTAGGCGAAATTGCCGGGGAAATAGCCTGGGGATCCCGGGGGCATTCTCTTGAACTCAAGAAGGGAGGGGCCTGTGTCCTGGAACTGGCGCACTCGGGAGAGCCTCCGCGAGGCAGCCTGATTTCGCTGCTGACCCCTTCGACTCTGAAGAAAATAGCCAACCTTTAGTACCCGTTGTACGTTGCATAAAAATATTCAACGTGCAACGATCTGCCGCCCCTCTACCCCTTTACCCCTTTGATCCTTTGCTCCTTTAATCCTTTACCCCTTCCCCCCGCCATGTTAGACTGCCGCAAAGGTGAACAAAAGGTGAATTGCATGACATCTTTTCCTGCGAAACGAAATGAAGCGGCCGTTGAGGTGCATAACGCGATCAGCGAATTGGCCCCGAACGATCCGGCCAACGAAGTCATTACGGCGGTTCATCGCTTTCCCGCGCGGGAAGCTCAATGGGCGCCTATGCCTGAATGGGTGCGGCCGGAACTCGCGCAAGCCTATCGCGCCAAGGGCATCGAGCAGCTCTACTCGCACCAGGCGGAAGCGGCGGAGCGGGTGCAGCGCGGCGCCAATACGGTGATTGTGACTCCGACGGCGTCGGGCAAAACGCTCTGCTACAACCTTCCCGTCCTGAATGCCGTGCTGGCGAATCCCGATGCTCGCGCGCTTTATATTTTCCCCACTAAAGCGCTGGCTCAGGACCAGTTGGCCGAACTGCAGGACTTGGGGGGCAGGTTGGGCGAACGGTTTGGAGTATTTACGTACGACGGCGATACGCCTTCCGATGCGCGGCAATCCATCCGGCAACACGGGCATATCGTTCTCACCAATCCGGATATGCTGCACACGGGCATACTGCCGCACCACACGAAATGGACGCGACTGTTCGAAAATCTGCAGTACATCGTCATCGATGAGTTGCACACGTACCGGGGAGTTTTCGGCAGTCATTTGGCGAACGTTCTGCGCAGGCTCAGGCGCATCACCCGGTTTTACGGCCGGGAGCCTCAATTCATTTTTTCTTCAGCCACGATCGCCAATCCCGGAGAGCTTGCCGGAAAGCTCATTGGTGCCGAGGTGGAAGTGCTGACCGGTAACGGCGCGCCTTCTGCCGAAAAATATTTTGTCTTCTACAATCCGCCGGTCGTAAACAAGTTTCTGGGCATTCGCCGCAGCTATATAAATGAGACGTGGCGCATCACCCGGCAGTTTCTAAAGCGCGGGCTTCAGGCGATCGTTTTCGCCAACAGCCGCCTGCATACCGAAGTGCTGCTCACCTACCTGAAGCAGGACAATCCGCAGCCTCCCGGTGCGCCGGAAATAGTGAAAGGCTATCGCGGGGGGTATCTTCCCCTGGAGCGGCGGGAGATCGAGCGCGGCTTGCGCAGCGGCCAGATCCGGGCCGTGGTCGCGACCAACGCGCTCGAACTCGGCATCGACATAGGATCGCTGGACGTAGCGGTCATGGCCGGATATCCCGGCACTATCGCTTCGACTTGGCAGCGCGCAGGGCGGGCGGGGAGGCGCAAAGGGAGTTCCTGCGCCGTATTGGTCGCTTCTTCGCGTCCCTTAGATCAGTTTATCGTCAAGCACCCGGAGTATTTCTTCTCCGGTTCTCCCGAGCATGCCTACATACAACCCGACAATCTGGAAATTCTGATCAACCATCTGAAATGTGCTGCCTTCGAATTGCCGCTCGGGCCGGGAGAGACATTCGGTGACGTGGATCTCGAACTGCTGTGCGAAAAGTTGGCCGAAGCCGGATATCTGCATCGCAGCGGGGACTATTATTACTGGACGCAGGAAGCCTACCCGGCCGACACGGTAAGCCTGCGGTCGGTTACTTCGGACAACTTCGTTATCGTCGACGAAACGGATCAGCCCGAGGTGATCGGTGAAGTGGATTTTTCCAGCGCGCTTTCAACGGTGCATCCCAAAGCCATCTACATGCATGCAGCGCAGCAATATCATGTCGAGCGGCTTGAATTCGATCAGCGCAAGGCGTATGTCCGGAGAGTCGACGTCGACTACTTCACACAGGCGATTCGATATACCCAGGTCAAAAAGCTCAAGGCGGAAGAAGCGGTTGCGGTGCCAGGGCCTGCGATCAAAGCGCACGGCGACGTCCAGGTTCGTTCTCAGGTTGTTGGATTCAAAAAAATAAAGTTCTATACGCTGGAAAACGTCGGATCGGGAAACCTCGAATTGCCGGAAAACGAAATGCATACGACCGCGTACTGGATAACGCTGGGCCGGGAATTGGTGGATGCGCTCCCCTTTACCATCTCCGAACGGCAGAACGGGCTTTCGGGGCTGCTGTATGCGTTCGAATCCGTTGCCAGCCTTCTGTTGATGTGCGACCGCATGGATTTGGGAGCGACAATAGGGGAGGGAGCGCTCGAATCCGGGGGGAGCCGCGTGAATGGCCCGGCACGCCCGAATCCTCTGAAGGCGAATTTTTTGAGCCGACGCTATACTTGTACGACGCCTATCCGGGCGGCATTGGATTGAGCGAACCGCTGTTTCATCTCCATGATCTATTGATTCGCCGGACGCGAGAACTCATCGCAAGCTGCCAGTGCGATAAAGGATGTCCCTCGTGTGTGGGACCCGCAGGCGAAACGGGGGAGCGCGCCAAGGAAGCGGCGTTGGGGATTCTTGATAGATTATTGATTCCAGATTCCAGATTCCAGATTCCAGAGTAGAGTAAGAAAATGGGTGTGTTTGAGGAAAGGCTTTCGAGAGTGGCGGCTTTGCGTCCGCGGAATCGGCTGCCGGAGGCTGGGCAAGCGGCAGGCGTAGAGTCGAACTCCGAACAATTGATCCATCTACTTGACGGCGAAATCCGTACTAATCGCCTGGGCGGACATATCCGTGTGGTGCGCCGGTTCCCGCAGCCGCGCGCCGAAGCGATGAGCCCCAGGGCGTGGCGGCTCGTTGCTCCCGATTCCGGCGAAGCGGTCAGCGACATAGGCCAGTGGCTGTTTCTGGATACGGAAACAACCGGGTTGGCTGGGGGCACGGGGACGTACGCATTTCTGGTTGGTTTGGGGTGGTGGGAGGAAGACAGATTTGTAGTGGAACAGTTCTTCATGCGGAATCATGGAGAGGAACCTTCGCTCTTGCTTGACCTCCTGGAACGGCTGGCCGAGAGGCGCGTGCTGGTCACCTTTAACGGAAAGAGCTTCGATTGGCCGCTGCTGCAGACCCGATTCCTGATGACGCGCACGGGTGCGGTTCCGGAGCTTCTGGCGCATCTTGATTTGCTCCACCCGGCCCGCCAGATCTGGCGTTTGCGTCTCCCCTCGGTAGCGCTGACGCAGCTGGAGCGGCATATCTTGCAGTTTGACCGCGGGGAAGATATCCCTTCGGCAACTATTCCGCAGCGATATTTCGATTTTCTGCGCGGCGGTTCGCCGGAAGCGATGGTTGAGGTCTTTCACCACAATCAGATGGATCTATGCGGCCTGGCAGCCCTGGCTTTGCGGATTGCCGGCATGCTCGCGGATCCTGAAAGCAGCGGCTGCGGCGCCGGCGAGCTTTTTGGAATTTCACGCCTGCTGCAAAGGCGCGGGCAGGAAACTCTCGCCGGACGCATGTATCAGAAAGCGTTGGACGAGGGATTGCCTGAAACGGCGGAGCAGACGGCGCGGAGAGAACTGGCTTTCATGGCGAAGCGCGGACAGAATTATGCGCTTTCAAACTCGCTGTGGGAAAAGCTTCTCGGCGATTCGGCAGAAGGTCTGAAGGCGTATGAACAACTGGCTATCTATTATGAACATCACGCCTCACTGCCCCAGAAAGCCGCGGCGCTGTCCCGCGAAGCCCTGGTCCGGCTGCAGGAATCCTTTCGCGCCGGCCGGCTGCCCGCCCAAAAATATCAGCAGTGGCACGCCAGTTTCCAGCATCGCCTGACGCGCCTGACAAAAAAAGATTCCGGATTCCGGATTCCGGATTCCGGATAAAAACGCAATTTCGGATATTGATACTCCTCGAGCTCTGCAGTGGATTTGCGATAACGGGGAGCTAAATCAACTTCAGATTGCGGCTATAGCAGCTTAATGAGCAGCTTCGAAGTATATCAATCCGGAATCCGGAATCCGGAATCTGGAATCGTTTTACTTTGGAAGAAACGGGCGTCCGATGTATTCAAGCAACGCTCCAAAAAATGCGGAACACGGAATTGTAAGGAGCCAGGCCCACACGATGCTTCGTGCAATTCCCCAGCGCACTGCCGACATTCGCTGTATCGATCCGGCCCCCACAATCGCGCCCGTAATCGTATGCGTGGTGCTAAGCGGGATGCCAAGGAGAGACAGGAACACGATAGTTACGCCGCCTCCTGTCTCGGCACAAAAACCGCCCACCGGATGCAGTTTTGTCAAACGCATTCCGAGCGTTTTTACTATTCTCCAGCCGCCAAAGTAGGTGCCCAAAGCTATAGCCGCATGGCACGAAAGAATCACCCATAGCGGCACATGGGTTCTGACGCCAGCGGTCGATACCGGATAGTAGCCCGTCGAAATAAGAAGGGCCAGGATAATGCCCATGGTCTTTTGGGCATCATTCATGCCGTGACTGAAGCTGAAAATGGAAGCTGAGACGAGCTGCCCTCTGCGGAAAAAGTGATCCACTTTGCGCGGCGTTGAATTTTTGAAGATGAAAAACACTAACATCATCATCAATCGGCCTAGTATTAGTCCTACGATAGGGGCTATGACGATGTAGGGCACTATCTTGATAAAGCCTTGAAGTTTCAGTGCAGCCCATCCTGCTTTTGCTACTGCGGCTCCCGCGAATCCGCCCACCAACGCATGCGAGGAGCTTGTGGGTAATCCATACCACCATGTAATCAAATCCCAGATAATTGCCCCCAGAAGGCCGAACATGACCATGTAGGGATCGAGATACTGCGAATGGACAATATCGCGACCAATGGTCGCCGCGACTTTTGTTTCCAGGAAAAAAGCTGCTGCGAAATTGCATACCGCCGCCAGCAGAACGGCGGCTCGAGGCGAGAGAACCCTTGTCGATACAACGGTCGCAATAGAATTGGCCGCATCATGAAAGCCGTTGAGAAAATCAAATACAAGCGCCACGGCGATGACGATCACCACCACGATCATCTGATTATCCATGCCTTCTCCCGTTGCACGGCAAAAATACAGTCCCAAAATTTTATTGCGCACGTACTTATACCAGAATGCCGGCCGAACATCATCTGGTTTGAGAAAAAACCGTGTTTTTGGTCCGGGAGCTGCAGAGAATCTACAGATATTGACATCTACGCCATTTGATGGGATGGTAGTTCCTGCAGCGGCGTTTCATCTCGGTTAAAGCGTGATATTACAGACAAATGGGATGTTTTCTCGGTTTGAGAGCTGGGTGCTTGTATGGGGAATAGATATCGCGTAATTCTGGCGGATGACCACGCCCTGGTCCGCCACGGTCTGAAACTGATTCTCGAGGAAAACCCCAATCTGGAAATAGCGGCGGAAGTCGGCGATGGTCTGGAGCTTCTGAGTGTTCTGAAAAAAATAAACCCGGACCTGATTGTCCTCGATGTGTCGATGCCGAATTTGCGGGGGATTGAAGCAATTCCCGAGATTCGCCGCATCCGGCCGAATGCGAAAGTCCTGATGCTGACCATGCATAAAGAAGAGGATTATCTCTACCAGGCTATTTCCGCCGGCGCAAATGGATATCTTCTGAAGGAGGACGCCGAAAAGGAGCTATTCTCGGCGATCGAGCATATCAAGAACGGCAAAATTTATATCTCTCCCGGCCTCGCCGATCAATCGATGCAGAACTGGGCCCGCATGCGGCGCGGAGAGGACGATGCCCAACATGTCGAATCGCTCACCGTGCGGGAAAGGGAAATCCTGAAGCTGATTGCCGAAGGGAAGTCGAACAAGGAAATTGGCGATCTTCTTTTCATCAGCGTGCGCACGGTGGAACGGCACCGGGCTAACATGATGAGCAAGCTGAACATTCGGAAGACCGCCGAATTAGTGCAGTATGCTATGCGCAAGCATTACATATGAGCTATCGGCTTTCAGCTTTCAGCTTTCAGCTGTCAGCAGTCAGCTTCCGTTTGAAAATTCGGGGTCGGTATCGGTATCGGAATCGGATTATGACTTTTAACCTTTCGACCTCGATACCGACCCCGAGCGCTGATAGCTGAAAGCTGATCGCTGAAAGCTTTTTCTCACTTCTTCCTACTCAACTCTTCATCGATAATTTCCGCGATGTCTTCGTACGGGCGATTTCCGTTTAAAAATCTGCCGTTGACGAAAAGGGCCGGGGTTCCATCGGCTCCGGCGGCGGCTCCGGCGCGGATGTCCTCCCGTATCTGAGCGGTAAACTGCTCTCCGTCAAGGCATTTATCGAAAGCGGCGGTGTTGAGGCCCAATTTGGCAGCCTTCGCTTTGAGGTCTTTTTCGCCGAGATTATTCTGATCCTGGAACAACAGGTCGTGCATTTCCCAGAAACGCCCTTGAGCGTCCGCGCACAGGGATGCTTCCGCAGCTTTTTGCGCAAATTTGTGAATGCTTGCAAGCGGAAACTGCCGGAATACCAGGCGCACTTTTTTCCCGTAATTTTTCACCACTTCCTTGAGCGTTTCGCTCATCTCTTCGCAATACGGGCATTGAAAATCAGAAAACAGGACCAGCAAAACAGGGGCGGAAGCCGGTCCCTGAGCCGGGCGTTGTGCGGTACTCACATCGAATCGAAGCGGTTCCAGTGAACGGATGACTTTGTGTTCCTTCTCCAAGGTTTCTAGGAACGCCTGCCGCGCGCTGCCTGTTTTTTGTTTGCGGAGATATTTCCCGATCAGGGGCAGCGCTTCTTCCTTTGCCGTTTTGATGCGCTGCTGATTCTGTTCGTAGAAGCTTTCGATCTCCTCGCTTGTGGTTTCCGGAACTTTCCCGTCAATTTCCTTGGCAATCAATTCTTCTTTCGAAATCCCCCGTTTCGCGGCTTCAGCCGCCAGGAGTTTCTCTTCTACCAGCCGTTCAAGGCCATTCTCCAGGATTTCCTGCTCATTGCGGGCAAAGGAGGCTTTTTCTTTCAGCTTTTTCAGCTCCAGCGACTCCAGGTCGTCGGCGCTTTCCTTGCGGACTTGAGCTTCCGTAATGGCAATGCCGTCGACAGAAGCCAGCCGCTTTCCCTGCGCTTTTTTTTGCTCTTGTCCGCTGTAGAGACATGCTGGCTCAACAGGCAGCCTGCAATAATAAGTGCGCTAATGGTTGATGCCCTGAAAAAAGATCTCATACTCCACCTCACGCCGCGTTGCCGCGGATATCGTTCCGGTATTTACGGGTAAAGCCCTTCTGATGTTACTTGCGGGTTGTATTGTGTGCAAGCGTTGTGAGATGGGACAGGAAATTCCAGGCCAATGAGGATTGAGGAGGGTAAAAGGATTGGAGGGGCGGGAGAACGGCTTCATGGCGCATAGTTTTCACGCCGTAAGGGTGCCTCCGAGAAAAACAGTATCTGGGAAAAGGGGACAGTATAACCAGGTACCGATTGTTAGCGTAGTTTTTGTCCTGGGAACGGCGTCTCGCCTGATGCCGGTTCATTTATGCCACAACACTGCGCCCGTAAGAGCGCCTTCGGAGTGTGGCAACTTGCTGCCGTTTTCGGGTTTCCCGTTTCCGGTTCCCAGTTTCCCGTTGAGATCCTGTATTCAAAAACGGGAAACCCGAAACGGGAAACGCGTAAACGGCCAAAGCGGCAGCAAGCTGCCGCACTCCCAAGGCTTCGCCTCCAAAAAAATATTGCCTTGGGCCGACCTTTGGCGGTGAATATTCTATTGCGATTGGATTGCACTATCGGTAGATTAGTTTTAAAGGGAGAACTGTTCTCATGTCAGATGTTAAAAAGAAGCAGCCTCGCGGTTTGGTGACGATTAACCTGGAACTGTGCAAAGGCTGCGGTTTTTGCATTGCCTTCTGTCCGGCCGAGGTGCTTGAGTTCTCGGAAGAGTTTAACAGCAAAGGATATCACCCGCCGCGTGCCGTAAAGCCTGAAGCTTGCACCGGGTGCGGTTTGTGCGGGTTGTACTGCCCGGACTTTGCCATTTTCGGAATCATCGTAAAAGAAGTTGCCTAAAAGGAGGCCTATTGAAAGCCGATCCCAAAGGTGTTCTGACCGGAGCGCACTTCCTGGATGGAGATCACGCCTGCTGTGAGGGCGCTATTTCTGCCGGGTGCCGGTTTGTTGCCGGATATCCGATCACTCCGTCTACGGAAGTCGTGGAGAGAATCGCAAGTCGATTCCCCGCTGTTGGAGGGATGTTCATTCAGATGGAAGACGAGATCGCCTCGTCCATCGCTATTCAGGGAGCCGTCTGGGGCGGAGCGAAATCAATGACCGTGACCTCCGGTCCCGGATTTTCGCTGATGATGGAACACATCGGCCTGGCTGCTATGCTGGAAACGCCTTGTGTGTTTGTCGATGTTCAGCGAGGCGGACCTTCGACGGGACTTCCCACTTTGCCCGCGCAGGCCGACATGATGCAAGCCCGGTGGGGAAGTCATGGGGACTACGAGATCATCGCTCTCTGCCCGAATTCCCCGCAGGAATGCTACGACCTGACGATCCGCGCCTTTAATCTGTGCAGAAGAGTATCGCGTGCCCGTCATGATGATGTTGGACGAGTGCGTTGGGCATATGACGGAGAAGGTCGTTATCCCGGATGCGGATGATATCGAATTGACCGAACGTCGTTATACGACGGCGAAGCCCGGGGAATACCTGCCGTATCAAACCGACGGCAACATTGTGCCCCCGATGGCAAAGGCAGGAGACGGCCATCGGTTCCACGTGACCGGCCTGACGCATGACGAGCGGGGCTACCCGGATATGAATGCCGATGCCCAGGAAAAAGGCGTGCGCCGGCTGGTGGAAAAAATACGCAGCAACGCGGACAAAATAGCCATGCTGGAGGAATCCGAAATTGAAGGGGCGGATGTGGTCGTGGTTTCCTACGGCATCACCTCCCGCGTGGCTGTGAAAGCCATCGAAATGGCAAAGACCGCCGGGATTAAAGTCGGCCATCTTCGGCTTATCACTGCCTGGCCATTTCCCGAAACGCGCATTCGCGAACTGGCGCCGCGTGTGAAAGCCTTGGTGATGCCGGAACTCAACTACGGGCAAATGTTTTTTGAACTGCAGCGCGTCGTAGAAGGCAAAGCCAAAACATATCTAGTCCCGCACGGCGGAGGCACGGTGCACGATCCCGAAGTTATCTGCCAAAAGATCCTAGAAGCCGCCGGTAAGCAGTCTGCAAAGGAGCCGAAACGATGAATGCGACGAATCCAATGAGCCAATACCTCAGAATGGATCGTATCCCCCATATATGGTGTTCCGGCTGCGGACTGGGTACGACGGTGAACTGTTTCGTGCGCGCCATCGAAGGGTGCGATATTCCTTTGGACCAGATCAGCGTGGTGTCGGGAATCGGCTGCACCGGCAGGGTGGCGGGGTATTTGAAGCTGGACAGCTTTCATACCACGCACGGCCGCCCTATCCCCTTCGCTACAGGTCTCAAACTCGCAAACCCGAAACTGAAAGTCGTCGTGTACAGCGGAGACGGCGATCTTTTTGCCATCGGCGGAAACCATTTCATTCATGCCGCCCGCAGGAATATGGATCTGACGGTCATTTGCGTGAACAACTTTACGTATGGAATGACGGGAGGCCAGGTTACGCCGACCACTCCGATGGGCGCCATCGCTTCGACTACGCCATACGGCAACACCGAGGAACCCTTCAATCTTCCTCATCTCGCGGAATCCGCCGGCGCCGTCTATGTCGCGCGCTGGACGACGTTCCACGTGCGGCAAACCATAAAAGCCATGAAGGAAGCGATTCAGAAAAAAGGTTTCAGCTTTGTGGAAATCATCAGTCCGTGCCCAACGCTTTATGGCAGAAGGAACAGGCTGGGCGATGGACTGGAGATGATGCAATCCTACAAGGAGAACAGCGTCATTCAAAACGGCGCCGACACCCGGGAGGTTGGCCTGGGTTTCAAAGACAAGTTTATTTGCGGCAAATTCATCGATCGAGAACGCCCGCCCTACCTTGAGATGTACAACACAAAAATGGCTGAGAGATTGGGGCCTTCCTTCAAGCCTTACGAGGGGGTGCTATGAGCGCAACCGAAATCAAATTCGGAGGATTCGGCGGGCAGGGAGTGATCCTGGCGGGAATCATTATCGGACGGGCCGCCAGCATTTATAACGATAAGTATGCCACTCTCACCCAGAGCTTCGGGCCCGAGGCCCGCGGCAGCGCATGCAGCGCACAGGTGATCGTCTCTAACGAGAAAATTTTATATCCCTACGTTACCAGGCCCGAAATGCTTCTGGTCATGTCGCAGGAAGCCTGCAATAAATTTCTACCGGAAGCGACCGATGATGCAACCATCATCATCGAAGAAGACCCTGGTGAAGCCTCAGGGGCTCAAGCCCGGCATGAAGCTGTATGGGATTCCGGCGACGCGGCTGGCGGAAGAACTCGGCAGAAAAATGATTCTGAACATCGTGATGGTGGGCTTTTTCACCGCCGTGACAAAGCTTGTCGCATATGAAGCCGCGCGCGAGGCAGTCATTGCCTCCGTACCCGCGGGCACTGAATCGATGAATTCGAAAGCGTTCGAAAAAGGCTACCAGTACGGCCTTAGCTTGAAATGATTCCTGATTCCTGATTCCTGATTCCTGATTCACGACTAGCCAGTCGTTACGGCATCGAACCATGCCCTCCAAAAAACAGCCAAATTCACCGCCCGATCAGGAAACAGGACTCCAGAACATCAGCTAAATCAACCGTCCATCCGGAATCCGGAATCAGGAATCCGGAATCATGTAATTTATACTGGCTCCTTCGCCGCCCTTGAGACCCGCTGGATCGACGTGATTGTCGGACTGCAGGCCAACGATCCTTTGCTGGAAATCAACGTCCTGGTCGGATCCAATATCCTGGCATCGTATCTCAAGCGCCGCTTCGCTCAGACAGGGCGAGCCATGGCGAACGTCCGCTTCCACACTTTCCTGGATCTCGCAAGCCGGCTGTCCGCGGCATCCGGCAAGACTCCCGAAAAGCGCAGGCTGCCGAACCTGGGGAATTCAATCCTTTTGGAGGACATCCTGGCGGCGCATACGCCGGCGGTGTACGCGCCGCTTGCCGGTTTGCCGGGATTCCGGGCAGCGCTGCTCGACACTCTGCGCGATCTGCGCGATGCCGGAATCGCTCCTCAAGAAATGCTGGCTGCCATGGAGGCTGATCCCGGCATGAAGGACCGCCGCCGGCATCTGTCCGGTCTGGCGGATCTGTATCGCAGGTTTCGGGAACGCGTCGGCGTCTTTCACGATGTGGATGAAGACTTCCGCAGCGCCATCCTGTACGCGCCTGTCGCGCACAAGGTGCTCGGATCGCGCCAATTGCTGGTCTATGGCATTTATGACGCCACGGGACAGCAGTCGCAATTTCTTGAAGCATTGAAAAATGTCTTTGAGATGATCTATTTCATCCCGTGTCCGGATGAATTCATCGGCGAATTTGCGCAGCCGTATCTTCAAGACCGCGTTCAGGAACTTGGCGTCGAATGCACCCGTCTACCGGAAAAGCAGCCGGTCAGCAGCCTCGAATATCTGGCGGCCAGCGGTTTTGGCTTACCCCGCCTGCCGGGATTCGACACCGGAGATAGCCTGCCGCCGGATGGATCTTTCGCGCTGGTTTCCGCGCCAGGGGAGTCTCGATCCGCCGTCGAAGTTGTGCGCGAGATTTTCCGCGCTGTCCGCGACGGGACCATCCGCGGATTTCATGAAGCCGCGGTCATCCTGCGCCAGCCTGAAACCGATATTCCCACCCTGAGCGAAATGTTCCGGCTGCGAGGTGTTCCCTATTTTATCCATGGCGGCAGTCGTTTCGCGGAACGGCCTCTCAGCAAAGCCGTGGTTGCACTCTGCAATCTTGAATCCAGTTTGTATTCGCATGAAGCAGTCCTTACGGCCATGGAACTGGTGGCTGCCGCGCTGCCGGCAGAATCCGCCGCAGCCTGGGATGTGCAAACCTGGCGGTCCCTGACAAACGACGCCCGTTTTCTGGCGGGCATCCAATCCTGGGACAAGGGAACGGAAGCGCTCGTCAGCGAGGCGCGCAGGAATCTGAAAAAATCTGAAAGTGCCGGATCGTTCGACTCGGATGAGGACGAGACTGGCCGAGGTAGCGAATCCGTTTCCCTGGCTGTAAGACGGCTGGAATCGGCAAAAGCGCTTCGCGCAGGATGGCAGCTCTTGATGAAAGCATCTTCCGGGTGGCCGACCGGTCTTTCATGGGAGGGATGGGCAGACCATATCGACCGTCACTTCGAGCCTTTGCTGGGCGGCTGCGAAGACTGGCTCTCTTTTTCGAGCGTGCTCGACGAAATAAGAAATTTGGATGTGCTAGATGGATTCCAGATTCCAGATTCCGGATTCCGGATTCGAGACGCCTCTGATTCGAGATTCGAAATTCGAGATGCGAAATTAGAAATTGAGACGGCAGGGAAGGGAGGGGCGGGGACGGGGCTGATATCTGCGGAGAGGATTAGGGGGGCGGTGGGGGAGGCGATTGAAGGGCTGTTCTATGCTGAAGGGCAGTTTCAGCGGAGAGGGGTCAATCTGCTTTCTATGAGCGCGGCGCGCGGCTTGCGTTTTCCGCTTGTTATTATCCCCGGTCTGGAAGAGGGGCGATTCCCGGCAAAGCTGCGGCAGGATCCGCTGCTGCTGGATTCCGAACGCCGCCGCATTGGAAGGCTTCCCCTCAAATCCAGGCGCATAGAAGAAGAGAGGCTTCTGTTTGATATGGCGGCGCGTTCGGCTGAGAAACGCCTTGTGCTGATGACGTCCCGTCTGGATGAAAGCTCCGATCGCGAGCGTATCCCCTCGCAATTTTTCCTGCGTGCTGCCGCCGCAATTCGAAAAAGCGTCGTTACCGTCCGCGACCTTGCCGAGGGCAACATCCCGGGCTTCCGGTCTGTAAGCCTGGACAATCCGGCGCCCATAGGAGACGAAGCGGCCGTCGATGAAGGGGAAATACGGCTCCGGCTCATCGCAGCCGATCGCGCTACCGCATCTTCGGCCCTCAGAGCTCTGGAGCACCTCGAATCGCGTCGACTGACACGGCCGCTGGCCTATGATCAAGCCCGTTGGGCGCACCGATTAACGCCCTATGACGGATTTCTGACGGATCCTGCGCTCATCGCATGGGCCGCACGCACCCTGTCTACGGGGCAGGTGTCGGCGAGCCGCCTGGAAGAATATGCTAAGTGTCCCTACTACTTTTACCTCAAGAGAGGAATGGCTCTGGCAGCATGGGAAGAACCGGCGCCGCTGGAGGGGATGGATCCGCTGGAACGGGGATCAACCGTCCACTCCATTCTTGAAAACTTTCTTAAAAATCATTGCGGCGAAGCCTTTTGGGCGGCATCCGGGGAAGAACTCAGGCATTCACTGAATTCTCTGGCTAAAGAAACTTTTGAGCAGGCGCGACCCGAAGGCATCCCTGATCTCTTGTGGGAGATTGAGCGGGATTCGTTCCTGGCACTGCTCGATCGCTGGCTCGAATACGAAAAAGGCAGGGCTGGGGAAAGCATGCTTCCCACAGGACTTGAGCGGGCCTTCGGCGAGATTCAGCCTGGCGAGCAGCATCCGGTGCTTCGTTTGCAGGCGGGCAGGCACACATTTGATTTCAGGGGCAAAATCGATCGCGTCGATCTCTCGCGCGACGGGAAACATGCGCGCGTCATCGATTACAAGACCGGCTCCTTGCCTGACTCTATGTCCAAAAAATTGCGCACCCCTCTGATGTCGGGCGAGCGGATACAGATCGTTATATATAAAGAAGCGCTTTCGGTCTTGGATGAATTTAAAAACGTGCGGGTTGTCGAGGG
The DNA here is from genome assembly GCA_963761825.1 of uncultured Acidobacteriota bacterium. Lineage (GTDB taxonomy): Bacteria > Acidobacteriota > UBA6911 > UBA6911 > UBA6911 > UBA6911. Next base: position 301,786 of record CAVXIH010000009.1, on the reverse strand, counting down.
TGAATATCTCCATATGCAGCCTAAAGACGGCCGGGTTGTGCCGTGCCGTTTTACGGATGAAGAACTGCGTGAGGCGTCCCGGACTCTGCCGGATATGCTGGAAATCGTCGGCGATGGCATCGAAAGCGGCGCATTTTTTGCGCGGACACGCGGGACGATCCGGCCGGCCGGTCATTGCGATTATTGCGAGTATCTGCCTGTCTGCGGAAAAGACCGGGAACAGCGGGAAGAGCGCAAGGCGAACGATCCCGCTGTGCGCAAATTCAGCCGGATTTTGGAGACGAGGCAATGACAGATTTGAAGCCTCAGAGACCCGAAGGCGACGGAGAGGCGCGGCGCAGAGCCGTCGAAGAAACGGGCCGGTCTTTTATCGTCGAGGCTTCGGCCGGCACCGGAAAAACGCGCACGCTCCTGGACCGGATCCTTCACCTCGTGCTGGAAAAGGGGCCAAATGGACCCCCGGTGCCGCTTTCCCGAATCTGCGCGATCACTTTTACGGAAAAGGCTGCGGGGGAAATGAAGGTCCGGCTCCGGCAGTATCTGGAACAGATTCTGCTGGATGCCGCAGCGTCGGCCGATTATCAGGAGAGAGCCGGCAATGCGCTCGGTGATCTCGAGACGGCATCCATATCTACGTTCCATTCCTTTGCGGTTTCTCTTTTGAAAGAAAGACCCATCGAGGCGGGACTCGATCCGCGCTTCACTGCGCTCGATGATATCCGGAGCGAGTTGTTTTTCCGCGAAGCGTGGGAGCCATGGATAAACCGCGCGCTGACAGAACGGCATCCTGTTTTGGAGAAAGCACTGCGGAACGGCTTCAGGTTCCAAAGTCTGATAAGCCTGGCTCGAGAACTCCGACTTCATTGGCTGCATGTCCGGGGACTGGAATGCGATCCGCCGCCCTCAGAAGAACAGTTTCAGGCTGAGATTGAAAGCCGCCTCCGGCAAGGGAGGGAATTTTTTCAAAATGTGATCAATCCCGAGGACAAGCTAGCGGACTGCCTGGAAAAAGCACTGATTTGGCTGCTGCATCCTTCGGAAGACGGCAACGCATTGTCGAAACCGGGCAACGTGGGATCTGGAAAGAACTGGAAGGGCGGTAGAGAAACAGTGCAGGCGACGAAACAATTCCTCCTCGAGGTGGTGGAGTTTCAGAATCGACATACGAATCTCCCGAAACAGCGTCTTTTGCATGAGGTTATCTGTTGGATCAAAGACGATTTTATGATGCGTGAGTGGGAGAAGCGGAAACAGGATGGCGGCCTGCTCGATTTTGACGATCAATTGCGGCTGGCAAGGGATCTGCTGCGCGAAAACAAGACCGTGCGGCGCGATTTTCAGCAGCAGTATCAAACGTTGCTGGTGGACGAGTTTCAGGATACGGATCCGATTCAATGGGAAATTGTCCTGCTGCTGTCGTCTTTGGATATCGAAGAAAAGGATATAGCGAAACTCAAGCCGGAGCCGGGGCGGTTATTTATCGTCGGGGATCCAAAGCAGTCTATCTATCGCTTTCGCAACGCGGACATCGAGACATACCTTGGTATTGTGGAAGCAGGCAGGTTGGAATCTCTCGCGCTCGAGCGCCTGAAGCTGACGACAAACTTCCGTTCGGTCCCTTCCATCCTGAGTTTTGTGGACGCTGCATTTGAAAGTGCCATGAAGCCTGCGGAGGATTCCTGCCGCTACCAGCCGGAGTATCTGGCTTTCGGAAATCATGGGTACCGGAAGGGCGAATCGCAGGCACCCGCGGTCCACCTTCTCGGAGATGTGAGCGGCGCAAACGATGAAGGCCGCAGAACCAGGGAAATCGTCGAAAACGAAGCCGGCCGTATCGGCCGGCTCATCCTGGAAATGAACGGTTCTAAAGACTGGCAAATCCAGGCTGCCGGCGAACGAAATGGCGCTGGCTGGCGGGCGCCTCAATATGGCGATATCGCGGTCCTGCTGCCCGTACTCACGCACGCGCATGTGCTGGAGGAAAAATTTCGGGATTTCGGGATCCCCTATGTGCTCGAGGGAGGGAAGTTTTATTACACGCGCAGCGAAGTCTCCTCTGCGATCCTGGTGCTGCGTGCAATAGCAAATCCCAACGACAGCGTTGCTCTCTATGGCTCGCTGCGTTCTGTTTTCTTCGGGCTGTCGGATGAAGACCTGCTGAGAGCGCACATCGATGGATTGCCGCTGGATTATCGGGCAGAAGTGCCGCAAGACTCTCCTCTCTGTCATCCTTACGAAATTCTGCGCGGTCTGCACCGGCAGCGGCATGCGCGGCGAGCCAGTGAAACCCTCGAAATCCTCCTGCAGGAAACCGGCGCGCGCGAAGTGTTGGCTGTGCGCGGATTTCAGTCTCTGGCGAATCTGAACAAGTTGGGGCGCACGTTGCGTGCTCTTCAAAATGACGCAACTTTTTCCCAGGTCGTCGATCTGCTGGGCACGATAGATGAAGAAGGACTGGCCGAAAGCGAGAGCCGCTTGATGGAGGAGCGCAGCAACGCCGTCCGGATCATGACCATTCATAAGGCAAAAGGGCTCGATTTTCCGATCGTTTTTGCTGCTGCATTCGGGTTGAGAAAGGCTGTGCGCAGTAAAAGCGTCCTTGTGGATCGAACGGTGAATCGGATCTTCGCACTCAACATCGGTTCCAAGGATTCCGGTTTGCAAACGTCCCGCTGGAAGGATCTCGCGGATGAAGAAAAGAAGCGGGAAAACGCGGAATTGGTCCGGCTTCTGTACGTGGCATTGACGCGCGCGCGCGACCACCTGATCCTGAGCACACATACAGCCGGCTGCCATAAGGCGGAGGGTTCCGAGATATATGTGCCGGATACGGAGGGGACCCGGCTGAATCCCCTGGATTCTTTCCTGGCGGATTGCTATTCCGGGGCAAACGCCTTGGCGCATTTGATGGACGGCGCAAATCTGGATGCAAAAGTCGGAGCGTCAGTAAAGGTGCAGTCTCCGGCAGTGATGGATTGGGAATCGATTGCCCTGCGGGAATATAAGGAATTGCAAACATTGCTCGCACATACTCCCGCTTCGGCATCCCTGAAAGCGGCCGGCCAAGCCGTGGGTGCTGCGGATGCGGAGGAGCGCTCCCGGGAGGACCGGAAGCCGGAAGCTGCGGCAAACAGGAGTATCCGGTTGGGAGTCGCGTTTCATGAGGCGATGGAACGGGTCGATCTTTTTGCCGCGAACGGCCTGGCGAACCTCGCCGGGGAAGTCGCAACACGCCACGGCCTTGATCCGGGAAGCCTTCGGCTGCTGGAGGCCATGATGCGGACCAGCCTGTCTTCGGAATTGTTGCAGCAGGCGCGAGTCGCCGTTAGCTGCAACAGGAGAGTGTTCCGCGAGCTTCCTTTCGTGCGCCCGCTGGATTCCACGGTGATTGAGGAAGGGAAAATCGACCTCCTTTTCGAAGGGGAAGAAGGATGGGTGTTGGTGGATTACAAGACGGACTGGGTGTCGGAAAAGGGCGAAGATCTGGAAGCGTTTTTTCACAATAAATACGCTGCGCAAATGCGCGCCTATACCGATGCGCTGCGCGCCCGTTCCATCGAGGTAGCGGCAGCCTACCTGTTCCTCGCCCGCACAGGGACGACAGTCAGAATGGAATAACAATCGGTACCTGGTTATACTGTCCCTTAAAAGCCGTCCACGTCTACGAGCGCGTCCACGTCCACGTTTAGGTGCTTGTGAACGCGGACGTGGACGTGTTCGCGATAGTCGGAGGGCCAGTATAACCAGGTACCGATTTTCAAGGAGCAAGCGCGTATGAGCGATACAAGCAAACCAGGCGAAATCGGCGTTCCATCAATCCGGGTGCCAAAGGTTGTTGAGGAATCATTGAGCGCTCCTCCGCGGCGCGCGGATTTTAAGGAACAGGGGATGACGGGAGCACAGATCTTCGCCAACCTCTGCAAAGATGAAGATCTCCCGGCATTATTTTGCGCAGCGGGCAATTACGCCATCGTCGACGAAATTGCCCAGGTTGGAATCCCCTGCTATGGCGGGCGGACCGAAGGAGGAATGTGCGCCGCAGCCGATGGCTTCTGCCGCGTGACGGGCGAGGTCGCCGCATGTTCCGGCACGGAGGGGCCGGGTATCACACACATGATGATGAACATCGGCAGTGCACATTTCGCCAACAGCCCGCTCCTGGTGCTTGCCAGCAATTCATTCCTGCGCTCGGAGGACTGTCAGAGCTGGATTCAATTCATACACCAGCAGCCCCTGACCGAAGGCCTGAAAAAATACGGGAAAAGAATAACGGTAGCGAACCGGATCTATGAATATGGCGCGTACGCATTCCGCAGCCTGAAGTCGGGCGTGCCGGATGTCGTGCACCTGGATTTCCCGGCTGAAGTAGCCATGGCACGATTCCCGGACGCATCGAGTCTCGAACGCGTTTATGGCAAGGAACGATATCGCACCGAATCACGGGCGCACCCGGGATCCAATGAAGTCCGGCAGGCCATTGAGATGATCAACAAGGCCGAGCGCCCGGTATTGATTGCGGGACACGGAATATTCGTGCGCAAAGCGTGTGATGTGCTCATGCAGACGGTGGAAAAACATGAAATGGCGGTAGTCGGGTCAGGCCCGGTACGAGGCCACTTTCCCGATGATCACCGGCTCTCGGGGAGTATGTCCAATGAAGCCCTGGTAAATGCGGACCTGGTTGTCTTCGTCGGCCAGTATTCCATGCCGCCGGCCGAAGAGTGGACGTTTTCTCCAGGAGTAAAAACGATTCGAGTCCATCCGGAACAAGGCGATTTGGGACGAAACTGGCCGATCGATCTGGGAATCGTCAGTGATGAAAAGGTTTTTATGGAAGCGCTCGCAAACGGCCTTCCGCCCAAAAAACGGGATTCATGGGTGAATGAAATCGCTGCTGCGAGGAGGAAGTGGGAACAGGCTCAGCTTGAACTCCATGCGCAATTCCTCAAATACAGCCGCGACACGAACGCCCTCCATCCTTTCGTATTGTGCAAGGAAGTTCACGACTTTCTGTATAAAGGCGAAATAGATCCGAAACAGACGGTCACGGGATGGGGCGGCCACATGATCGGGTACGGCTGTATGCGATGGCTGCGGGCCAATCGGCCCGGACAAGAGGTCACGGTTGTCTATCAGTTCGGAGCGATGGGGCCCGACCTGGCGATGATGATGGGGCCCGCCGTTGCAGTGCAAAGAGGGATCGGTCCCCATGCTGCGTACCAGGGAGCGCCGGTAGTGGTTGTGACTGGAGACGCCGGCATGGCCTATAGCCTCCTTGAACTGGATACTTTCGTCAAATATAAGCTCCCGGTGATCTGCATCGTCTACAACAATGCTTGCTGGGGCACCTACACGATGGCAACCGATACGCCGCGCGCTATGCACATGTACATGTTCCAGGAAAATCTTCGCTATGACAAAATCGCGGAGAACCTGGGGACGCGCGGTGAATATGTGCGGACGCCCGAGGAACTGCGCGCCGCCTTGAAGCGCAGCTATGATGCGGCCGCGAAACAGGGGTATTCAACCCTGATCAACTGCCACGGGCTTGCGGATTTCAATCAATCCGGCCTTTATCCTCCGGGATTGGATTTCTCGCCCGAGCCCGGAATAGGCGCCATCAAGCATTAGGTAACAATCGGTGCCTGGTTATACTTTCCACTTTTCTTTGAGGGACAGTATAACCAGGTGCCGGTTTTCACGTTTGCGTTGACGCGCTCGGGAACGTGGACGACTTTGGGCTGAATCCGGTTGCGATCCGGTACCCTCACAATAGGAGAAAAACGTCATGCGCACTACTCTTGCAGTTGTTGGCATCATCGGCTTTACCTCAGTCGCGCTGCTAATGGGCGCTTTGGCCCCCAGCAGCCGAGGCTTCCACCGGGCCGATCCCTCTGAAATGTGATCGCGCCTGTATGGAAAACGTAGTGAACCAATACCTGGCCGCACTCGTGGCTCATGATCCCAAACGCCTGCCGCTCTCTAAGGACGTGATGTATACGGAGAATGCTCAGCGCTTGGAACTGGGCGACGGTTTCTGGAAAACCGTGGAAGGGCGAGGCAACTATACGCAGATTTTCGCTGATCCGGAATTCGGGCAGGCGGCCTTTATGGGCACTATGCGGGAAGCGGGCGCGCTACTGCTAATGAGCGTGCGTTTGCGCATTGAACTTGGGCGAATTACGGAAATCGAGAGTGTCTACTTCAGGCCGGGTGGAGGCGGACCGAACAGCATTGGCGATATGGACAAGTTCAAGCCGGAGGATATCTGGTTCAAATCGATTCCTCCCGCGCAGCAGATGTCCCGCCAGGAGTTGATAGCTGTCGCCGACGGCTACTTCACAGGACTGCAGAAAAATGATGGCAAGGGCATCAACGGCACGGGAACCTATCCTTTTACTAATGACTGCCACCGAATCGAAAACGGAGCTCCTACCACGAATGTTCCGAAGTCCGCCAACCAACCCGCGGATGCAATCGACCTCTTCTCCATGGATTGCCTTTCCCAGTTTAAGCTGGGTATCTATTTTGTAGTTCAGAATATCCATGGTCGCCGTTTTTTGCTGGTGGATCGCGAGCGCGGTATTGTCTGGGCTCATGCGGTCTTTGACCAGGGCACGGTGAGCAAAGGAACTCTCTCTGACGGCCGCCCGTACGAGTTCCCAGGCTTTAATCGGCCTTCCAGCATACTCGTGACGGAAGTGTTCCTGATTGAAAACGGGAAAATCCGCCGCGTGCTGGCGGTCGCCCCTTCGGCCTTCTATCATATAAATTCCCCGTGGCCGGGCAACCTCAGCGGCGACTAACAACAAACAATCGGTACCTGGTTATACTGTCCCTTTTTCTCAGAGGGACAGTATAACCAGGTACCGATTTTCCAAATTACCATTGACGAATGCGCGGCAGCTCGATATAGTTCAACGCTTTTTGTATGGCTTTATAAAATAGGGAGGAATTTCCGCAATGGCAGAAAAAATTTCCAAAACGGCGCGCGCCAGCCTCGGCGATAAGGGCGAAACCCATGCACATACATGTCCGCAATGCGGCGCTGCTATGGTCGCAACCAAGGTCATGAAATCTCGAGAATCGTCGGGCGGAATGTTCTGGGTCTGTCCCAAAGACGACCAACGCGTCAAGATCTAAAGAATTACGAATTACGGGTGACGAATTACGAATTTGACATACCCGTCATTTGCTTTCGATATTTCTAATACTCCCCTCTATTAAAACAAACGTTTAAGCGAATGTCTGAGGTCGGCCGCAACAACCACAGCCACCCCGGGCATTCGCAATCCCCCCAATCTCGAATCAGGAATCAAGAGCATCTCGCATCTTGAATTGCTATAGTATCCCCATGCCTAACCCCCAATCCTGGAATCTGGAATCTGGAATCTGGAATTCGTTACAACGCCTATGGCCGTTTTTTAAAGGAGCGATTCGGACGCCGCGTATATAAAGTCAGCGTCGATGCCGGATTCAGCTGCCCGAATCGAGACGGAACGGTAGCTGTGGGAGGCTGCATATACTGCAACAACGATTCGTTTCGCCCCAGGACCGCGAGCCGTTTGAAATCGGTCTCGGAACAGGTGAGGGAAGGGATTGAATTTTTTCGCAGGCGCAACAATGCGGAAAAATTCATTGTCTATTTTCAGCCTTTTACAAATACCCATGCGCCGCTCGAAGAACTCATTCCTCTCTATGAAATGGCTTTGAGCCATCCGGATGTTGTCGGCATCTCCATCGGGACCAGGCCGGATTGCATAGACGAGGATAAACTTGCCTGGCTGGAGAAAGCCGCATCGGTTCACTTTGTTACCCTGGAATACGGGCTTCAGTCCGTCTACGACACAACTCTTGCGCGCATCCATCGCGGGCACAATTTCCAGTGCTGGCTGGATGCGATGCAGCGCACGCGGGACCGCGGCATCCGGTTGTGCGCGCATCTGATTCTGGGGTTCCCGTGGGAAACGCGGGAGGAGATGCTGCGCACGGCTGAAATCATTTCGGACAAAGGTCTGGATTTTTTAAAGCTGCATCATCTTCATGTCGTGCGCGGCACAGAGCTTGAAAATGAATATCGGGCAAAGCCATTTCCTCTGCTCGGATTGGAGGAATATGCGGACCTTGTTGTGGATTTCCTCGAGCGTTTGAGCCCGGACATCTGCATCGAACGCCTTTTCGGAACTGCTCCGAAGGACCAGTTGATCGGGCCGGTGTGGGGAAAAAGCAAAGCCGAAATTCAGCGCACCATTGAGCAGAGGCTCGCAGCCCGCAACGCGTGGCAAGGAAGAAAAGGCAGGAGTCAGTAGTCAGGAGTCAGAATTCCGGAATCCGGAATCCGGAATCAGAATGCAACTAACGCTGCCAACTACCGACTAACATAATAGGAACGGATCCACTGATCGAGGGCTGATTTGGGATCCCGGATTACATCCTCGGTGATTTCGAACTGCTGAACGCCGTCCATCCTTCGGATCAGGTTCAGACCGTGTTCGTAGTCTTTGAAAATTTCCGCAAAAACATTTTCCAGCGTATCGCCGCTTTCCATGGCTTTCTGACTCAACATGACGGGCGGCTTCCGGCTGGAGGTGTACCTGGATCCCGTTGCGTTTGGACCATTCTCCGGCAATGGCACTGAAAGCAACGACCATCTCTTTCAGCCGGTTGGCCGTTGCCACCTCGAGGATTTCTCCCAGCACTTGATCGGGGTGGTCCACGAGCCTCTCGGTCAGTTCAAGGCGCTTGACCGCGGAATGCGGCAGGTTGTATTTGTATTCGCGAAAAGTGCGCTCGCATACGCCCACAAGGCTTCGCGCACCCGTGTGGTCTTCATACGCTTTCTGCGCGATCCTGTAAAGCCCGGGATCGGAGGCGACCAAATCTATGCCATAGGCTTCGAATGCGTTTATATACTGGCGAATGATGGATCCTTCGGAATTCTTCAGGATCTGGAAGAGATCGTCGACGATCAGTTCCTGGCAGCTGACGACCACCGGCAGCCGACCCACGAATTCCCCTTCGAATCCGTATTCAATAAAATCGTTGCTCTTGGCAAACTGAAAATAGTCCTCGTCGCGAGGGACCGATCTGCCGGTGGAGCTGAATCCGATGGCCTTCGCGCCCAGGCGCCGGCGAATGATATCCGCGAGTCCGGTGAATGCGCCGCTGACGATAAACAGGATGTGGCGGGTGTTGATGACCGAGCGGTTGACTTTCCCCTTGGACTGGAATTCCATCGCGGCCTGCAGCTGTGATGTCAGGTCGAAAGGAGTGCGCAGGCTGACCTCTGTTTCCTCCATTAGCTTAAGCAGTCCGCGCTGAACGCCGCCTCCGCTCACATCGCGTCCGAGCATATTCGTTGGCGCGGCAATCTTGTCAATTTCGTCGAGGTAGATAATGCCGTATTCCGCCAGCCGGACGTTGCCATCCGCTTTATGGACCAGTTCGCGTACGAGATCTTCCACATCGCCGCCGACATAACCGGTCTCGGAGAACTTGGTGGCATCTGCCTTGACAAAAGGCACCCCGATCAAGTCTGCAATGGTCCGGACCAGGTAGGTTTTTCCGACACCGGTCGGGCCGAGCATGATGATGTTTTGCTTGGAATATTCTTTGCAGGCGCTGTTTGCCGAACAGCGCTTGATGTGGTTATAGTGGTCGCAAATGGTTGTTGCCAAAACCTTTTTTGCGGCATCCTGTTTGACGACAAATCGATCGAGATACTTCTTGATGTCCCGAGGAAGGTAGTCAAATTTGAGGTCGAGAGGAGCTTCCTTGGTCTCGGTTCCCTCATCGGCAGTGCGTGCCTGGTCGGGTTCGGCGCCTAAAACACCAAGTTTCACGCCGCCGCCGTATTTCTTGGAGAAAAAATCCTCCATGTCTTTACGCAACTCATCTGGATTTGGCCATTTAGTGGCAGAGCTCTTGGGCAATCAATACCTCCCCGGCGGACCGCAGCTGTCATTCGGACACTGTGTCACAGCTTTTTTATGTGCTACTCACGAATAGAGTATGGGTTCGGCTCTCTCAAAAATCAACCAACCCGGGAAAAAACATGCCAGCGATCATCATTTTACCGCAGCTCCGTTCCGCCCAATGCTTCGCTATCGGAATCGCAATCGGATATCGCAATCGAGAATCGAACCTATTTCCCTCTTTGAAACTGAAAAGCCGAAATCCGATCGCGATGCCCGATACGGCGATAGCGATTCCGACCATGGGTAGGGGATAAAATAAGAGATTCGTCTAGCGACGGGCTCGTCGGCGCGCGATGCTGGCTTTTTTTACCAGGGGTTTGGGATGGCGATGAAGAATTTTGGCTGGTTTTGCTGATGGACGAGCCGTAACTGAAGTCTTTCGTTGTTTTTGGACCGGCACTGTATGCTTGGCAGAATGCCCTGCTAAAGCTTTCTTCGTCTCAGGTTTGGCAATTTTGGAATGCCCTGGTATAGCCTTCTTCATCTCAGGTCTGGCAATTTTAATATGGGGTTCCTGAACCTCTTTTTCAAAAGCTTGCAGCAAAGAGTTGGCGCGCTGGACGACAGCCGGATCTCCCGAGAAGGATTGCGTCACGCGCATGATCCGTGCAAGGTGCGCTTTAACCACTATGTAGAAATCCAGGGCCGGCGCAGACGAATTTTCTCTAAGCCTGCGGATCAACGGGGCATACACCTTCAAAATCGCCGGTTCCTCGAGACAAAGCGCCATGTTGAAGCAGTCCATTAAAGATTGATCTTCTTTAATTTCAATGTCTTGACGGCTGGCACCCTCTGCCGCCGTAATCAGCTGGAGGCTCTGATCCTTCTTTAGCTGATTCCAGAAAGAGGGAGGAAGAGCGTTTAAGCTTCGGATCTGCAGCGAGACATCATTGGCCATGCCGCTCCAGAGTTCGCGGATGAGCCCGTTCTCGCTAAAGCGATGCTCCAGTTTGAGATACAGCTGAACTATTTTGTTTTGAAGATCTTTTATGGAACCGTGCAGGTTCATAGAACGCTCTCGCTATCTACAGATTGAGGACCGAAGACTCTATTAAAGCCTATGGGGGAGGAGTCCACAAGGCAAATGTATCAGACTCCCTTGGTGCGTGTAAAGCGATTACTGATTCCGATTCCAGATTCCGGATTCCGGATTCCGGAATCGAGGTGCCTTTGATTTCAGATTCGAGATGCCCTTGATTCGAGATTCGAGATTTTTGAATCCAGGTTTCAAGATACAGGTCGAAGTGTGCTGTGAATCCGGAATCAATGGCATCCGGCGTTATCTGGAATCAACGGCATCCGGAATCATCCGGATCTTATCTGGACTCTGGAATCTGGAATCATGGAATCCGGAATCTGAATCTGGTTAGCGCACTGCCGGTTCAAGGAACTCGATTGTCCGCGCGTTGGCGTCCATGCGCACGGTAACTCCAAGCGGCAATGCCCAATTATTAGCTCCGTGTCCGGCAGGAAAATTTGCCAGAACCGGGATGTTGAGGGAGGCAAAGATATCCCGGAGCGTATCCATGGCGGTGTAGTTGCCCTGAGTGGATTGGCAATCCACGAAGTCCCCCAGCAAAACGCCTGCCAGGGAGTGGAGTTTATCTGCAAGAAAAAGGTGTGTAATCATGCGGTCGAGTCGATAGGGGGGTTCGCCCTGATCCTCAAGAAACAGGATTTTGCCTTCTGTCTGAATTTCATAGGGCGTGCCGATACTTGCCGCAATCACAGAAAGGCATCCGCCTGTCAAAACGCCTTCTGCAACACCGGGATTCAGGCTTTCCAATTGCGGGAAGCTTAGACTGGGCCTGTATTCAGGCTCAGTCCACAGCGACAGGAGATGTGCCTCCTGGTCTGAAGGCATATCGGCCAACGCCGGAGAGACTGCCATCGGGCCGTGAATCGTTACCCATCCGAAACGTTTTTTGAAATACAGGTGCAGCGTTGTCAGGTCGCTGAAGCCCATGAAAATTTTTGGATGATACCGGAGACGTTGCTCCATAAGGAGCGGGATCAGGCGCGAACAGCCATAGCCTCCGCGAAGCGCGATAATCGCCTGTATCGATGGATCTTCGAAGGCGCACATGAGTTCTTCCGCGCGCGCGTGGTCGTCTCCGGCCAGATATCCGGATGACTGGAATATCCGCTCGTCAAATTGCACGCGGAATCCCATTCGTTCCAATGCCAGAATTCCGCGGTCCAGGCCGTCACGGTTTTCGATCGGTCCGGCAGGCGCAATCACGGCGATTGTGTCTCCCGTTTTAATTTTTGGCGGTTGAACTGCTGGAATATCCATATCCGGTGATAAGATGCTTTCCCAGGAACCCTGAAGTTGACGGAGCTGCAACCACTGGAGACTGAGACATGATGAACTACATTTGGCTGACCATAGTAATTCTGGCCATAGTCTTGGGAGGAATCAACGGCAAAATTGAAAATGTGACGAAATCGGCCATTGATGCGGCGAGTAGCTCGGTGACGATAGCCATCGGCCTTATAGGGATTATGGCGCTGTGGCTTGGCATCATGAAAATAGCGGAGGATTCGGGATTGCTGGCGCTGGCGGCCAAGGCAATCACGCCGATTCTGAAAAAACTCTTTCCCGATGTTCCTGCCGGTCATCCGGCTATGGCAAGCATGACGATGAACATCGCGGCCAATATGCTGGGATTGAGCAACGCGGCCACTCCGATGGGATTGAAGGCAATGGAAGACCTGGAAACGCTCAACACGCACCCCGGTGTGGCGACCAATGCCATGTGCATGTTTCTGACCATCAATACCGCGGGACTTCAGCTGATCCCCGCAACGGTGATCGGTGTCCTGGCGTCTGCGGGTTCGAAAGATCCGACCGTAATTATTGGAACGACGATTGCGGCGACTTTCACGGCTCTGATTGCGGGAATCGCTACAGTGAAACTTTTGGAGAAACTGCCAGTTTTTTCGGTTGAACGCGAAGGCAAAAGGAAGGCCCTATGATTCAGCACATTATCGGCGCAATTTCCATTTGGGCGATCCCTGTCTTTCTGGTTGTGATCCCGGTGTATGGCGCGGTGAAGGGGGTCAAAGTTTACGAAAGCTTTGTGGAAGGCGCCAAAGGTGGCTTCCAGATGGCGATCCGCATCATCCCTTACCTTGTTGCCATCCTCGTGGCGGTCGGCATGCTCCGCGGAGCCGGCGGCATCGACTTGCTTGCCCGGTGGCTGGACCCGGTGCTTCGTAGAGTAGGGTTTCCCGTTGAGATCCTTCCCCTGGCTATTCTGCGGCCGTTGTCCGGAAGCGGTTCTCTCGGAGTAGTGACGGAATTAGTTCAAGTCCATGGCCCGGATTCGTTTATTGGCAGATTGGCAGCTTCGGCTTACGGGAGCACCGAAACCACTTTTTACGTCCTGGCCGTATATTTTGGGGCGGTTGGGATCAAGAAAGCACGGCATGCGGTGATTTCAGGACTCGTCGCCGATATTGTAAGTCTAATCGCTGCAATATTTATTTGCCGGCTCGTATTCCTATGATTCCGGATTCCGGATTCCGGATTCCGGATAAAAACGAGATCTCGGACATTGATGTTTCTTGATCGTGCCGGCGGATTGAAATTGAGAGATGCAGCCCAAATCGAGCCCAAGACAGGAAATTAATAGTCGAAGCTTCAACTGAGATTTTAAATCCGGAATCCGGAATCCGGAATCAAAGGCATCTGGAATTTCCTAAATAATTCGTCGCACTTTGCCGCGAGCTGAGGTATAATGCCCCTTTTTTAATGGATGGAATAATACGACAATGGAGTAGCATCAGGAGTAGATTCGCGCGTCCCCTTGTCTTAATTTACCTACTCAGGAGAATCCAAAACATGATTGCGAATATTGTTAGTCGTTCAGGGAGAATCTTTACCCGCGCGTGGGTTTTGATTCTCATGGCCCTTATTCTCGGCGTGCTGGTTCTGCCCGCTGCCGCTGCCCAGGTTCCCGAGCCGGCGCAAGCCACGGCTTCGCATGAGGGTGGCGGCGAAGCATCGCTAGTGCTCCCGGACCTAGGCCAGGTTGATTTCCATGGGTACAATGCCCGCACGCTTTTGTTGGCGGGATTGGGCGTCTGCATTCTGGGCCTTCTTTTCGGCCTGGTCATCTTCACGCAGCTCAAGAACCTTCCGGTTCATAAAGCCATGCGTGAAATCTCAGAGCTCATCTATGAGACCTGCAAGACCTATCTGATTACCCAAGGCAAGTTCATCCTGATCCTGGAGATCTTCATTGGCATCATCATGGTGGTCTACTTTGGATTCCTACAGCACTTTGCCGCAGAGAAAGTTGCCATTATTTTAATCTTTAGCCTCATCGGCATCGGCGGCAGTTACGGAGTGGCATGGTTTGGAATCCGCATCAATACGTTTGCCAATTCGCGCACGGCGTTTGCCAGCCTCGAAGGAAAGCCTTTCCCCTGCTATGCGATTCCGTTGAAGGCCGGAATGAGCATCGGGATGGCGCTGATCAGCGTCGAGCTGTTCATGATGCTGTGCATCCTGCTGTTTATCCCGGGTGATTATGCCGGTCCATGCTTCATCGGTTTTGCCATCGGGGAATCTCTCGGAGCCGCTGCGCTGCGCATCGCCGGCGGAATTTTTACCAAAATTGCGGATATCGGTTCGGACCTGATGAAGATCGTCTTCAATATCAAGGAAGACGATGCGCGGAATCCGGGAGTTATCGCGGATTGCACCGGCGATAACGCGGGCGATTCCGTTGGTCCGACGGCGGATGGTTTCGAGACCTACGGAGTCACCGGTGTGGCGCTCATTTCTTTCATTCTTCTGGCGGTTCCCAAGGAAATGATCCAGGTCCAGCTGCTCGTTTGGATTTTCGTCATGCGTATCATGATGATTCTTGCGAGCGGACTGTCTTATTTGATCAATGAAACGATCGCAAAAATCCGCTATGGAAATGCCAAAAAGATGAACTTTGAGGCGCCGCTCACCTCCCTGGTCTGGCTGACCTCGATTGTGTCAGTGGTCATCACCTATATCGTTTCCTATTTCCTGATCGCAGATCTGGGGGACGGCACGCTGTGGTGGAAGCTTTCTACCGTGATCACGTGCGGCACGCTGGCCGGCGCGATTATTCCCGAACTGGTGAAAGTGTTTACCTCAACGCAATCCCGCCATGTGCGCGAAGTGGTCGCATCCGGACGCGAAGGCGGAGCATCGCTGGGCATCCTTTCCGGTTTCGTTGCCGGGAACTTCAGCGCTTACTGGCTGGGATTTGCCATCGTAGCCCTCATGTCCATTGCGTATCTGTGTCAGCACCATGGGACTGGGCGCCTTGATGCTGGCTCCGGCGGTTTTCGCTTTTGGCCTTGTGGCTTTCGGGTTCCTTGGCATGGGACCGGTCACCATCGCGGTCGATTCCTATGGGCCTGTGACGGATAACGCTCAATCGGTATTCGAGCTTTCTCTGATCGAGCAGATCCCGGGCATCAAACAAGCAAATCAAGAAAGAGAATGGCTTTGACGTCAATTTCGAGAAAGCCAAAGAACTGCTGGAAGAAAATGACGGCGCCGGAAACACTTTCAAAGCAACCGCGAAGCCGGTCCTGATCGGAACAGCCGTGGTCGGAGCCACGACCATGATTTTTCGATCATTATGATGCTTACCGCCGGCCTGAAGGTGAATCTTGATAAGCTGTCGCTGCTGCATCCTCCAGTTCCTTTTGGGGTTGATCACGGGCGGCGCGGTCATTTACTGGTTCACGGGCGCTTCGACGCAAGCGGTGAGCACGGGCGCGTATCGAGCGGTGGAATTTATCAAAGCCAACATCAAACTCGAAGGGGTTGAGAAGGCTTCCGTGAGCGACAGCAAGAAAGTCGTGGAGATCTGCACGAAGTACGCGCAAAAGGGGATGTTCAA
The DNA here is from genome assembly GCA_963761825.1 of uncultured Acidobacteriota bacterium. Classification (GTDB taxonomy): domain Bacteria; phylum Acidobacteriota; class UBA6911; order UBA6911; family UBA6911; genus UBA6911. The sequence continues at coordinate 285,912 of CAVXIH010000009.1, read as the reverse complement.
CATCTTCCTGACGGTTTTCTTCTCGACGCTGGCTTTCGCGTTTGTCGAGCCTTTCTTCTTCATCGGATACCTGATTTCGATCGCGCTTTTCGGATTGTTCCAGGCCATCTTCATGGCGAATGCCGGTGCTGCCTGGGATAATGCGAAGAAGATCGTTGAGGTGGAATTGAAGGAGAAGGGAACGCCGCTTCATGCCGCGACGGTTATCGGCGATACGGTCGGGGATCCGTTCAAGGATACGTCTTCCGTTGCGATGAATCCCGTCATTAAATTCACGACCCTGTTTGGAATGCTAGCGGTTGAACTCGCCGTAAGCATGTCAAAGACAGCTTCCAACAGCACAATGATTATTGCGGGAGTATTCCTGCTGATCTCATTTGTGTTTGTGTATCGATCTTTCTACAGCATGCGCATCCGCTCGGAATCGTAGGATCATTTGATTCCAGATTCCGGATTCCGGATGCCTTTGATTCCGGATTGGCGATTGCTTCCCGATTCCAGATTCGGGATTCGAGACTAAAAACCTCGGATCCCGAATCGCAAATCCCGAATCAGATCATCTTCTATTTTTTTGCAGCCTGGAACGTTGCCCTGAACACCCCGATCTGATCTTTGGTTTAACTCTCCGTCGCTCTCCCATCCGTAAAGCTTCGAGTCCCGTGTCTTCAATCCGGAATCCGGAATCCGGAATCCGGAATCAAAGGCATCTGGAATCTTCTTTTGTTTATGGACGGCCCAAAAGCCTGATGATACTATTTTAATGAAACCATTGACGCCAAGACGCGTCTAATCGGGTGAAGATAAATCGGAGTGGATGCGACAAGCGGCACGACATGGAAACATCGGATGGACTGATAGGTAGAAAAAGGTGTTTGACAGAGTGCGATATTTGACCCTGATGGCGGGAAGCAGAACGACAGAATGCGGATAACTTTTAGAAATTCCTCCGAAAAAAAAACCCAGCCCTCCCTTTTTCATTACATCAAAGAAGAGCCGGAATCGAGTATTTGGGAGGACACCGACTGGAGTTTTTTGCGCCATCCGATCCGCTCCTTCAAGCAGGCGCGGAAAGAACCGCGTACCAAGCCATCGCTGTTTCATTACACCGAGCAAGAGCAGAAGACCCCTTTCAGCTGGAAAGAATTCTTTGGGGATTTTCTGACCGGATTCCGGAATCCGGTTTTTATCCCTTCGGTTTTTTCCAGCCCGGAGGGATGGGCGGCGGAGCGGTCCCAGGGTCGGACCCGAAAGATGGAATCGGAGATGCTCTCGGTCTTCGCCCACGCCGTTATTATCGGGCTGCTCATTCTGGTGGCGCAGGCGCAAGAAGACCCGATCGCGAATAATGAAAACATTGTGTTTGTAAATCCTCCGGTCTATACGCCCTATGAAGGGGACGGCCGGGAGGGCGGCGGCGGTGGGGGCGGCGGCAAAAACCAGCCCTTGCCTCCCGCAACGGGACGGATGCCCGAGCAGGTGCGTGCGCAGATGGTTCCTCCGGATCCCGATAACCCGCAACCCTTAATGCCGGCCACCGACCTTCTCAATGACGCGGCAAGCGTGCAGATGCCGATCGATATCCCCCAAGACATGTCCTTGCCGATTGGCGATATCTCCGCACCTCCCAACTATTCCACGTCCTCGGGGCCAGGCAGCGGCGGCGGCATAGGAACAGGTCGGGGAACCGGAGTCGGGCCGGGAACAGGCGCAGGTGTCGGTCCCGGCAGCGGTGGGGGTATGGGGGGAGGATCCGGCGGTGGCATCGGCAGCGGTTACGGATCTGGGACCGGGGGAGGATCCATTAAGAACCCGGTGGCCTTGTTCAGCCCAAGCCTCCTTACACGGAAGAAGCTCGAAAGGCGCGCACTGAAGGGGTAGTTTTGCTGGAAGTGGTTGTTCGCAAGGATGGGTCTGCGGACAGTTTCAAGGTCGTCAGGGGACTGGGGTACGGATTGGATGAATCGGCCATCAGTACCATTGCCAACAAGTGGCGTTTCAGACCCGGAACAGACAAGGGCACGCCAGTGGACGTGCGGATTCTAATCGAGGTCACTTTCCGGCTCTTCTGAGCTTGAGTCTCATTTCCTTGGATTCGGGAGCTTTTATTCCATGTCAATGACATTGGGGAATAAAAAATATAAGTCGGATATCAATATCACCCCCTATATTGATATTCTTCTGGTGCTGCTGATTATCTTCATGACCGTAACGCCGCTGAAGCAGCATGAGCATCCGGTGCGTGTGCCTCAGCCCGCTCCGGCGACTCAGCCGAAGGAAGTGAAGCCCGATTCCGTCATTGTGGATATGGATTTGGACCATTCCATTAAATTGAACCAGCAGCCGATCACGCTCTCGGAACTCGAAACCACCCTGACGGAGGTTTTTCGCAGGCGCGCCGTCAAGAACCTTTTCATCCGCGGAGATGCCGCTCTGCCATATGGCGATGTTTTTGTCCTGCTGGATATCGCCAAGCGCTCCGGCGTGGGCGACATCGCTCTGCTCGAGATGAAGAATAAAAACGCCCCCGCGGAAGCGTCCAAACCCAAGCCCTAACCTCACGCTTTTCTGCATCATAACGGCACATGTGTCGCGCTTAAAGCTTCCAATACACGCTCCCCTTTATTTGACAGGAACCTCAAACCCCAGCAAGCTGCCGCAGCCGAAAGCGCCCTCCGGGCGCGGTCCCGATGATTTGTTAATCCTTTCTTTAGGACGAAGCTTTCAGAGGCAGCTGTGCAACCTTTTGTGCGCGGATTTTTGCCTTGGTCTGCAGGATTCCAGAGTAAAATAAGTTCTTATGAAATTGCCGTTTATCCATAAAGCCCCGATAATCTTCATAACGATCGGCCTGATCGTCGTCTCGACCGCCATTCTGAGTTTTTTCAGCTATTACTACACCGTGGGCCGCGAAAACATCGTGGAGACTTCGCTCGTGCAGAGCAATTTCAAACTCGCGGCTAACTATATAGACCGGATTGAGAAGGAACTCGTCGATAACGACCTCATCTTGTCGAGAATGGTGGATGTTGACGAGCCTTCGAAATGGCCGGCCATGGTAGAAGCCATCAAGAATGCCGATCTAAATGTGGATCAGGTCTATTTTCTGCGTCCCAACAGCGACTGGCCACTGTATCCCTCCTATTCCTATGACATCAGGAACGAATGGGGAGCCTTCCGAGCCAGTTTCAAAGTGAAAGACCTGGATCTGGATCAACGGGAACTCGATCAGCCCCACCATCTGCACATGGAGAAGGCCAACAAATACTTCTTTGCGACCTATATTGTAAAAGAGACGCGCAAGGGCACACGCATTCTGGTCTGCTACCAGATGAACGTGGATAAAATAGTGGTATTGCTGGACAGGCTTTTGCGCGATCTGCAGGACCGCTTTTATGTCAGCATCGTGGATTATGAGAACAATGGAGTCTATGGCCAGCCCCTCTCCCGATCAAAGTATTATGTGGAAAAAAGGTTTCCCAACACGCTTTACAAATGGTTTCTGCAGATGGTTCCGCGCAATTACACGGAAATCGAACAGCGGGTCACAAATCAGCGGCGCACGAACCTGTTTTTCATCATCCTGAGCATGTCCCTGACGTTTTTCAGCCTGGCCATCATTTCCATCGGCTGGCGGCACGACCGGCAGCTCCGGCAGCTGAAAGACAATTTTATCGGCAATGTCAGCCATGAATTGAAAACGCCCCTTTCCCTGATACGGATGTTCAGCGAAATCCTTGTGATGGGCAGAGTCAAGGATGAGGATAAAAAGCGTGAGTATTACCAGATCATCTACAACGAAAGCGACCGCATGTCGCGGCTCATCGCGAACCTGCTCGATTTTGCCAGCCTGATCCGCGGTGTCGAGCACAAGCATTTCGAAAAAACAAACATCGCGCAGCTTGTGGCTAAAGCGTTGGAAGCCTATCGCCACGAAATTCAGAAGGAAGGGTTCGAGCTGAATCTGGACTCCGATCCCCGGGTGCCGGATGGTTTCGCCGATCCCAATGCCATTACGATGGCTTTTATGAATCTATTGGATAATTCCATAAAATATTCGAAAGAGCAGAAACGGATCGACGTGAAGGTCTGGTGTGATACTCAGTTCGTATCCTTGTCCGTGACCGACAAGGGCGTCGGCATCCCCGCATCCGAGCAGCAGAAAATCTTTGAAAAGTTTTACCGCGGCGGCGATCCGTTTGTCCACAAGATCCGCGGCAGCGGAATCGGCCTTTCCATTACCAAGCATGTGGCGGAGATGCACGGGGGCGCGGTCCTGGTGGAAAGTGAGCCGGGAAAGGGAAGCACGTTTACGCTGAAAATACCAATTCGGGAAACACTCAACGATTCGAGATTCCAGATTCGAAATTCGAGATAACGTCTAATATGTAACCTACTCAATCTCGAATCTCGAATCAGAATGGCATCAGGAATCAGGAATCAGGAATCAAAGTTCATGAATAAAATATTGGTTATCGAAGACGAACTGGAAATGGCGCGCGGGCTCAAGGATATTCTGGAGTTCGAAGGCTACGAAGTGATCACGGTTGGGACGGGCAAAGAAGGCATTCAGGCCGCGAGCCGCAAAGAGCCGGACTGCATTATCCTCGACCTGATGCTGCCGGACATCAGCGGCTACGAGGTGTGCGAGCAGATCCGGCAGCGGCAAAAAATCCCGATTCTCATGCTGACGGCGAAATCCCAGGACCACGACAAGATCCGGGGATTCAAAGTCGGAGCGGACGATTACCTGACGAAGCCCTTCAGTGTCGGGGAGTTGTCGGCGCGCGTCATGGCGCTTTTGCGGCGCCACAGCCGGTATGCCCAGGACTTCGACACGGTTCGCGTGGGAGACAATATTGTGGATGTGAAACACTTCAGGATACAGCGCGGCAAAAAGGAGCACTCCATGTCTCACTACGAAGTGGAGCTGTTCAAGCTGCTGTATGCGCATGCCGACCAGCCTGTTACGCGGGACGAGATCCTCGATAAAGTCTGGGGCACCGAAAAATATCCCACAAACCGCACGGTGGACAATTTCATAGTGAAGCTCCGGAAAAAAATAGAAGACGACTACCGCAATCCGAAACACATTCTCACAATTTACGGCGTAGGATATAAGCTCAGCCCATGACATATATATCAGATTTGCTCGGGACGCTTGCGTTTCGCTCGAGGGCTATTCGCGCCCTGGCGGAGCGCCGGGCGACGGTTGCCGGCGGGATTTGTTTTTCTGTGGGATACCTGCTGTACGCACTGGTGCGGAGTTTGGTGTATGCATCCCTGCCGGAACTGATGTCGCAGCGGTCCGTCTGGATCGGATATTATGCCGGCTTTCAGTTGCTTCAAATCCTTCTCTTTCTTCTGGTAATCTATATTCCCTTCGTCATAATCGCGAGCAATGCCATCGCGGGCGACGGGCTGGGCCTCTCCATTTCAAAACAGGAATACCGGGCGCACGTATCTGCGCTTTTACCTCTCTGGGGTGCGCTCTCGCTCTTCGCGGCGCCCCTGCAGTGGTTCGTGCCCCACTTCCTGATTATCGGGATCGTTGAAATTTCCATCGGGATGCTCATCCGTTCTATCCTGGTTATTGCATATACTCTGTGGGCTATCCGGCGGTTGAACTACTTGTCCGCAGTGCAAGTTCTGGGAATGTTTGCGCTTTCCTGGTTCACTTTCCCGGTATATTACCTCCTGACATCGTTTCTGTTCGCCCTGCCGTTTTTTGTTTTGATACCTTTGATTTTCCTGGCTTCTCAATGGTTTCGCGGCTATCACGTCTCGCATACCAATGAGCGGGAATACCGGCAGCATCTTCAGGCGCTCACGGTGAATCCGCAGGATGCGGATGCGCAGTATCAGCTTGGCTTGATATACCTTAAGCGCCTGAATTTGGATGCCGCTCGCAGGTATTTCGAAAATGCACTGAAAATCGATCCGGATGACGCCGATTACCACTACTTTCTCGCACGCGCGCACGAGTTGAAAGGGGAGTGGAGTCCGGCATTGGAGCAGTATGAGGAAACGTACCGGCTCAATCCCGAGTATGGCCTCGGCGACATTTTTCGCGAGGTAGGCAAAAGCTATCTGCACACGGGCAATGCCGAGAAGGCTATGGAATTCCTCAAATTTTTCCTGTCCAAACGCGGATCGGATCCGGAGGGGAGGTACTGGCTGGCCGTGGCGCTGCAAAAGACAGGGGATACTGAACAAATGCGCGCGCAGTTGCATATGATTGCCGAACAAGCCCGCTCAAATCCGCGGTTTTTCCGCAAAGAAAACCGGGAATGGATCTATCGCGCAAGAACGATGATTCGAGATTCAAGAAGAAAAGGGGACGTCCCACTCGTCCACCTTCCTGATTCCATGATTCGACAGCGGTGCTAGTTCCCTTTTCCCGACAATGAAGGGGATTATTCACAACGCCTTCTTGGCGTTGCCTACCGTCCCCCGAAAAACGAAATAGAAACGTGTGGGACGTCCCCTTTTATGGGACCGGCGACAAAGTGATTTGGATAATAGTTGCTGCATTTATGATGGGAACACCCATAAGCATCATCTACTCTTGGTATTTTGTTGTAAGCCGGATATTGCCGGCGAAGCAGTCCTGGCGTGATCGAATGAGTATTGTAGCATTAGTTGTGATTACGATAGTGGCCGCGCTATGGCTTCCATTTATGGCATATCTTCGGAGCCAGTACGTTACTCCCAGTGCGCTGGACTGGCATGTGTATGATCGTGCTTGGCCGAAGTCTGAGACCAGTGACTTTGGCAATTGTCTTAAGTGCCTTCTTTAAGCGCTCTTGGCAAATCTCGATTGCTTGTGCCGCTGCTGATTGGGGCTCTGGGCACTTTTTGTTGGTGGGTGTCCCCCATTCTTTCCGAAATAGGCCCGGAATCTGGAATCTCGAATTTCGAATCTCGAATCATTTTATGTTACGTTGTGCGTATGCCAGGATATACAGAAGAACACGCCAAGTCCGGGATTTCGGCTCCACTGCCGGCCATCGAGTGCTGGGAGAATCAATTCCCGGGCTACGAAATCGAAATAGTCATTCCCGAATATACGGCGATTTGTCCCAAGACCGGTCTGCCGGACTTCGGGACGATTACTGTCAACTATGTGCCGGACGGCTGGTGTCTGGAACTGAAATCTTTGAAAGAATATGTCAATGCGTATAGGAACCTCGGCATATTCTATGAAAACGCGGTAAACCGCATCCTGCAGGACCTGGTGGCCGCCTGCCAGCCTGTTTCCATGAAAGTCCGCGGAGAGTTCACGCCTCGCGGAGGAATTCAAAGCCGCATAGAAGCAAGATATACTCGCCCATAGACCATGAAATCAATCGAGCTTAAAAGAAGAGTCCGCTGGGCAGACGTCGATGCATCCGGAAGAATTTACTACGCAAGAATCTTCGACTATGCCGGCGAAGGGGAGTGGGAACTGCTGCACCGTAACGGCATCGTGCGGAAAGAACTGGGAAAAACCTACGATTTTCCCCGCGTTCATGCTGAATGCCACTTCAAGAAAATGCTGGAATTGGGCGAGCAGTTTACGCTCCGACTTTGGCCCGCCAAGCTCGGGCGGACTTCCATTCAATACAGCTTTGAAGTCCATCTGGAAGGAGAACCGCACGAAGCAGCAGCCACAGGCAGCGTCACGGTCGTTGTCCTGCGCGATAAAAAGCCCGCCGAAATTCCGCCCCAAATCCGCGACGCATTTGCAGATTAGTGATTCCTGATTTCTGATTCCTGATTCCTGATTCCAGATAAAAGTTTCGCTCAATTCTTAAATAGGCGGTTAAATATTTATGAGCAAGCTCAAGCGGTATGAGGATATGGAGGTGTGGATTTCAGCGAGAGCGCTGGTGAAGAGTATTTATGCTATTTCAAGCACTCCTCTATTTTCTAAAGATTATGGCCTGCGCGATCAAATTCGGCGAGCGTCGGTTAGCGTAGCCAGCAACATTGCCGAGGGATCTGATAGCCAAACCAATTCCAGTTTTTGCCGGTTTCTTTACTCTGCGCGAGCGTCTGCTGCCGAAGTGCGGACACAACTCTACTTAGCGTTGGATCAAAACTACATATCTGGCGCTGAATGTAAACAATTGGTTGCCCAAACCGAATCCATCGGCCGCCAAATAACCGGATTCATCACCTATCTCAATAAATCAGTCTATAAGCGTTAATCAGGAATCAGGAATCGGGCATCAGGAATCAGGAATCAGGAATCATGGAATCAGGAATCAGGAATCAGGAATCATAATTGACCCCACCTCGGCCAGGGCATAATCTGAATCTAATGATGGAACATAAACATACAAACCGATTGGTTAATGAAACGAGCCCGTATTTGTTGCAGCATGCGCACAATCCGGTGGATTGGCATCCCTGGGGCGAGGAGGCGCTGCTACGGGCGAAAAAGGAAGACACGCCGATCTTTCTGAGCATCGGGTATTCGGCCTGTCACTGGTGCCACGTTATGGCGCATGAGTCTTTCGAAAATGAAGAAATCGCCGCGGTGATGAACAAATACTTCGTCTGTATCAAAGTCGACCGCGAAGAGCGCCCCGATCTGGACACAATTTATATGACGGCGGTTCAGATGATGACCGGCAATGGCGGCTGGCCTATGACGGTGTTTCTGACTCCCGATCAGCTCCCTTTCTACTGCGGCACCTATTTCCCTCCTGAAGATCGCCACGGGATGCCCGGCTTCCGGCGCGTTCTTCTGAGCGTTGCCCAGGCTTATCGAGAGCGGAGAGAGGCATTTTATAGCAACATCCAGGCCATCGCCACGGACCTGCAAAACTCAAATACAACGGCGGGCGCTCCGGGCAAACCCGACATCTCGCTCCTGGATGAGGCTGCGTCCGCGCTGATTAGGAACTATGATGCGCGCAACGGCGGTTTCGGCGCTGCGCCCAAATTCCCTCCTTCGATGGCCCTGACGTTTCTCCTGCGCACGTTTCTGCGCACGAACGAGAAGAAATTCCTGGAGGTTGTGGACCACACTCTGACGAAAATGGCATGGGGCGGAATGTACGACCAGCTCGGGGGTGGTTTCCATCGATACTCGGTCGATGCCCGGTGGCTGGTGCCTCACTTTGAAAAAATGCTGTATGACAATGCGCTCCTGAGCCGCGTCTATCTCGATGCCTATCTGCTGACCCGAAACGACCTCTATCGGAGAATCGCGGAGGAGACGCTGGATTATGTCGTGCGCGAGATGACGTCTCCGGAAGGAGGGTTTTACTCTTCCCAGGACGCCGACAGCGAAGGCAAGGAAGGAACGTTCTTTCTGTGGACTGTCCGGGAAGTGAAAGCCATCCTGGGCGAGGACGCGGCGGAGCCGTTCTGCCGCTATTTCGGGTGCACGCCTGAAGGAAATTTCGAAGGTAAAAATATTCTGCATGTGTCGGAATCCATCGACGCGATTGCGCAGAGGGGCACTATTGCCGAGGATCGTTTGCAGGAAATCATTCAGCGCGGCAGGCGCATGCTCTTCCAGGCCAGGGAAGGACGCGTGAAGCCGGGCCGGGATGACAAAATCCTGACGGCGTGGAACGGACTGATGCTGCGCAGCTTCGCCGAAGCCGCCAACGCCCTGGATCGCGAGGATTACCGCCAGGTCGCGGTTCGCAATGCGGAGTTTCTGCTTGCTGGACTTCGGATCGACGGCCGATTGCTTCGCAGCTATAAGGACGGACAGGCCAGATTCAATGCATATCTGGAAGATTATGCCTGCCTGATCGATGGCCTGATTTCACTGTATGAGGCAACGTTCCATGCCGGGTGGATCCGGGAAGCCGAGCAGCTGGCCGGCCGGATGATTGAGAAATTCCGAGACCCGCAGGGCGGAGGCTTTTACTTTACTTCCGAGGACCATGAATCGCTGATTAATCGACCGAAGGAATTCCATGATGCTGCCACTCCTTCTGGAAATTCCGTGGCTGCTTTGGCTCTGCTGCGTCTGTGGAAGCTCACGGGCGAAGCCGACTGGATGCAGCATGCTGTTTCAGTGCTGGAATCCATGGCGGGCCTAATACCGCAGCATCCGGCGGCGTTTCCGCACTTGCTATGCGCTCTGGATTTCTATCTCGGCAAGACGAAGGAAATCGCGATTATCGGCAATCCCGGCGAAAAGGAAACGCGCTGGTCTGCTGGATGAATTGTTTCATGCGTATCTGCCGAACAAGGTTGTCGCGTGCGGCACGGGCGAAGATCTTTTTCTGCTGCAGCATAAGCAGCGGATCGGCGACCAGGCCACAGCCTATGTCTGTGAGAACTTCACTTGCAGGCTGCCTGTGACGACTCCGGGGGATCTGGCCGTCAGGCTGAAGGATTAGCGTTCTTCTTCAATTTGGCCTTTTCGTCCCTGCGCCTTTGTGTTACTTATGGCTCTGTCTTTTTTGTTTTCTATAAATAAGGAGAACCGGAATGAAAGGTAATGCGGAAATTATTGAGCTGCTGAATGAAGCATTGAGCGAAGAATTGACGGCCATCAACCAATATTTTTTGCATGCGGAAATGTGCGAAAACTGGGGCTATAAAAAGCAGGCCGCTGCCTCGAAAAAGCAGGCGATTGACGAAATGAAGCACGCCGAAACGCTGGTTGAGAGAATTCTTTTTCTTGAAGGCAGGCCGAACTTGAGCAAATACCAGATGCTTACCATCGGCCAGACCGTTCCGGATATGATCGCAAACGACCTGAAACTGGAAGTCGGCGCGGTTGCTCTGTACAACCGGATTATCGACGCTGCCGTCAAAAAGAACGACCAGGGAACGGCCGATCTGCTCAAGAAGGTACTCAAAGACGAGGAATCCCACGTCGACGGTTTGGAAGAGATGCAGGACAAGATCCGCGACATGGGTGTGCAGATATACCTGAGCGTCCAGGTCTAAACTGCTTGCCAGAGATCGAAAATATGTGGGTCGGGGCTCGGAATCGGGGTCGAAAATAGCTGTCTACTTGCTGTGACACCCATAAAAGCCGATCCGATTCCGACTCCTGAATGTCATGCCAGGTTTTTAGGACAGGTCTCTGAAGCCCCGACCGTCAGGTTTGATTTTTGCGCCGCATGTCTTATTTCTTTCAAACCAGCGCGCTTCAGCGTCCCACCTATTTTTTCTTATCCTTTTTTATGAAGTAGCCTTTTTTCGTGCGTGCCGTGAGGCCCGGCTTTGTAAGCTTTACCTGGACCTTGCGAAACTTGCCGTCGCGCCGCTCGTCGCTGGAATAGTAACCGATGCTGTATTGGCTGGCTAATTCCCTGGCTACCTCCGAAAAGGCCGACTCGAGATTATCCATGCCGTCGAACAAAAGGCCTCCGCTGTTTTCTGCCAGCGATTCGAGATAGCTTTTTCCCCCGCTGTATCCGTAGGATGGATAGCCGGTCCCGGAGCCGACAGTCCCGGGAGGGTATGGACTCATGACAATCGGAGGGAGCGACCCGCCTAAAACAGATTTTGAACTCCGTTTATACTGGTCCTGCTCGGTATTGTAATAAACGCAATAGATGGTGGCTCCAGTTTCCTTGGCCAAATCAAGCGTTTCGCCCATACTCGCGGTATGGCTGCAGGTGTCGTCGCCGTCGCTGAAGATCACGAGCGCCTTGCGCTCCTGGACCGGTTTGAGCACTTCTTCAAGAGCAAGCCAGACGGCTTCATAGATAACCGTACATTCACCCGTCCTGGTTTTTTTGATGCCGTACTCGTTTTTGTCCCGGTTGATAGTGAAATCCTGCTGAAGTTTGACGTCGTCGGCGAAGGAGAGGACTGCGACTTCATCGTCCGGGTGAAGCTGGTTCACGAAGCTGATCGCAGCATTCTGAATTTTGGCAAGTTTAAACTCGGTGCTGCCGCTGGTGTCCAGCAACAGCGCAACTTTGACCGGCTCGTCCGTGGCTGCAAAGCCGGCAATCTCCTGGCGCACGCCGTTTTCGAAAACCTGGAAATCGTCTTTCGTGAGATCCGTGATTCGCCTGCCCACCTTATCCGTCACCACCACGGGCAGAGAAACCATATCAACTCCTACCCGGATGGGCTGGTCACTCCTTCGGAATCTCCTCTTGAGAGAATCCCGGAAGAAGGAGCACGGCAATGATGCCGGACAAGCAGAAGATCCTGGTTTTCATACTGAATTCCCCCACGCCATTATAATAACAGAACACTTCTGTATTGGAACAAGAAGACAGGAGTCAGAGAAGTCAGAATACAGGAGTCAGAATACAGGAGCCAGGAGCCAGAATAAAATCCCCGGCCATCTCTTCTCACACCCGGCCTATATCTTAGATGCCGCCAATCCCAAGACGGATCATTTCAGCCAGACTTCGGATTCCGGATTCCGGACTTCTGACTCCTGACTCCTTTTGAGATGTTCGAGATTCACCGACATTCACTAGCTGACGGCTGATAGCTGACATGTCTTGCTCCTGGCTTCTGACTCATGACTCCGGAATCTGAATTCGACGCTGCGGATGATAGCTGACAGCTGAGATTCGGCTCCTGGCTTCTGATTCCTGACTCCTGAATTTCTTCTGTCTGACTCCTGGCTTCTGACTCCTGTCTTCGAGTTTTAGTTTCCTTGAGGAAAAAATGACTTAGTGCTACTATGGGATCACTTAAAACACTCCATGGAGGTTCTCAATGAAAAACTCGATCCGTTTTTTTGTTGGCAGCAGCCTCTTGATACTGGTTGCTTGTTACGGTTGCGGTGTCCCAAGTTATGAGACGGAAATGAAAGCGGCGCAGCAGGCCATGGATAGCGCGAAGAGCTTTCATGCCGAAAGCCTTGCGGCTTCGAATTGGAACGAAGCCGTCATAGCGTGGGAGCAGGGACAGGCTGCCGTAAAGGAAGGAAAGCCGGCGAAGACCTTCTTTCTGAGGGCCAAATCCCGGTTTGAAAAAGCGGCAGCGATCGCCAAGGACAATGGCGAACGTTATGTCCAGAGAAGTTTCCCAGATGCAGACTGCAATCAATGACGGGTTGTCGAAAATAAAGGCTGATCTGGAGAAAGGGCGGATTTCCGCCAAGCTTCAAAAGCAAATCAAACCCATGGTGGCGGAAGTAGATCAAGGCATAGAGCCCCTCGCTAAGCTGGTGAGTGAGGGGGACTTCCTGAAGGCCAAAACGCTGGCCCGGGATATCCAGTCCAAGCTTTACAATGCCAGATTGATTGCCGCCGGCAAAAAGCCTATTTACTAAAATTGCCCGGAAGCTTTCCAGGCATTGATAAAAAAATAAGTCAGGCTCCTAGCCTGTAAATACTATTCTCTCCGGGCATTCGCTCTTGAGCGGCAGCCAGGCTAAGTGTTAGCATGTATAGCCTTTAATGTGGGTAATCTATGACTAAAGAACAAGACGAACAGGGTTTTAAAGTTACAGACAAGCGGGGTTTCCAGGAGGATGGCAAAGCTTCGGATGCCTCCTCAGATACGAAAGAAACGCCGGTAGACGCATCTTCTTCCGCGGCGGCAAACACGCCGACAGGGCAGGAATTGCCTCCAAGGCCCCCGATCGATTTCCCCTCCTATTTGCTGTCCTATTACACTCAGGGGCTTGTGCTCCTGGGCGAGGTGCCGAATCCCTATACGAACAAAAAAGAAGAGGATGTGGAAGCTGCCCGGCATACGATCGACATCCTGACGATGCTGGAGCAGAAGACCAAAGGGAACCTCACCAAGGAAGAACAGCAACTCATGGAAACAGTGCTCTATGAGCTCCGCATGAAATTCATGGCCAAGACCGACCGGATAAAATATTAGTGAGTACTATGAAAGTAATCTATCGGCCGGATGACCTGGCCGTGGAATATCCGGCCCCTGTCCTCACGATCGGAAACTTCGACGGAGTGCATCTTGGCCACCAGGCTCTGATACGCGACATCGTAGCGCGAGCAGCCAAGATTCGCGGCACTCCCGCCGTGGTGACGTTTCATCCGCATCCTCTCCAAGTCCTGGCGCCCAACAACGCGCCGCTGCAGATACAGACTCTTGGACAGAAGCTGGCCACGATCGAATCTCTCGGGATTGCGCTGGTTGTAGTGATTCCGTTCGATATGCAGCTGGCCCAGATCGAGGCGCGCGACTTCGCCGTCGGGACGCTGTGGGAAAAGCTCCGGCCAAAGGAGATTTATGTGGGACCCAATTTTGCTTTTGGACACCGGAGAGAGGGAAGCTTCAATCTGCTGAAGGAAATCGGGGAAGAAAAGGGTTTCTTGGTCGGCAAAGTGCATCAAGTGCAATTTCGGGGGAATCGTGTGTCGAGCACCTCGATCCGGCAGGCGCTGCTGTCCGGGCAAGTCGGGCCGGCCCGGCGTCTCCTGAATCGGCCATTTGAGCTTGAAGGATCTATTGTTCAAGGGACGGGGCTGGGGACGAAAATTCAGGTTCCAACGGCGAACCTGAAGACGTCGCACGCGCTGATCCCGCGGCGCGGCGTCTATGCGACGCTGATCCGGGTCGATGGATGCAAATACAAAAGCGTAACGAATATCGGAGTCCGTCCGACTGTAACCGGCGGAGAGGACGCGGCGCTCAGCATTGAAACGCATATCCTCGATTTCAACAAGAATGTTTATGGTAAAGACGCCGCCCTCGAATTCCTGATCCGGTTGCGCGATGAACGCCGGTTTTCCGGAGTCGACGCTCTTGTGGAACAGATACGCAAAGACATAGGGAATAGCCGGCGCTATTTCCATTGCCTGGACCGACGATTCCTGGATTCCTGATTCCTGATTCCTGATTCCGGGATATGCGTTTTAATCTGTAGCTTAGAATCTATGACCTGGAATCTGAATCTCGAATCCGAAATCAGGAATCAGGAATCAGGAATCGAACCGGATCCACCGGTGGATGGGAGAAAAGGTTGTGGCTATAACGCGCGCGGAAGTGTTGAAGATCGCCGATCTGGCAAGGCTTCATTTCAGCGAAGAAGAGCTGGTGGCATTTACCGCTCAGTTCCAGGGGATTCTCGATTATGTCGAGCAGCTCGAGAAGGTCGATGTGACGGGTATTGAGCCGACCAGCCACGTATCTCTGACAGCGGATTTTGAAAAGCATATTTTCCGGGAGGATGAAACCCGGCCATCGTTGCCTGTTGAAGAAAGCCTGGCAAATGCTCCGGACCCGGGCGCCGGGCATTTTCGTGTGCCCAAAGTTTTGTGATTGCA
This sequence comes from uncultured Acidobacteriota bacterium, assembly GCA_963761825.1. Classification (GTDB taxonomy): domain Bacteria; phylum Acidobacteriota; class UBA6911; order UBA6911; family UBA6911; genus UBA6911. The sequence continues at coordinate 270,739 of CAVXIH010000009.1, read as the reverse complement.
GAGGAATGATATGGATCTCCGAGACGCGCATGCAATACGCGATGCGGTAAATTCCGGCAAAATATCGGCAAGGGAAGCTGCGGAAGCAGCTCTCCGGCGCATCGAAGAAGTGGACGGCGACCTGGGCGGCTTTTTGACTGTAGACTCGGCGCGCGTCCTCGAACGCGCCGATAAGGTCGACCGCTCGGTACGCGAGCATGCGCTCCCGCTGGCCGGCGTGCCGATCGCGGTTAAAGACAATATGTGCACGCGAAACCTGCGCACAACCTGCGGCTCCAAAATCCTGGAACACTACATCCCGCCTTACAGCGCGACGGCGATCGAGCGTCTGGAAAGCGCCGGCGCCATCGTGATAGGCAAGACCAATTGCGACGAGTTCGCCATGGGATCCTCGACGGAAAACTCCGCGTTTAAGGTGACACGGAATCCCTACGACCGGGAGCGTGTTTCCGGCGGCAGCAGCGGCGGAAGCGCCGTGGCGGTGGCTGCGGGGATGACGCCCTTGGCTCTGGGATCGGAAACCGGCGGATCCGTCCGTCAGCCGGCTTCGTTCTGCAATGTCGTAGGTTTGAAGCCGACGTACGGCAGGATTTCCCGCTACGGCCTGGTCGCCTACGCGTCGTCTTTGGACTGCATTTCTCCGATTGCCAATAATCCGCGAGACATCGCGCTGCTGCTGACGCACATCGCAGGCAGAGATGAACGCGATTCGACGTCTGCGCCGGCGCCTGTGCCGGATTACCTGGCCGACCTGGAAAAACCGGTTCGAGGGATGCGGTTGGGAATTCCCAAGGAATTTTTCGGTGAAGGCCTCGATCCGGAAGTCAAATCCATGATTGAAACGGGCATCCGGAATGCCGGATCGCTGGGCTGCGAATTGATCGAAGTGTCGCTGCCGCACACCGAGTACGCGATCGCCGACTACTACATCATCGCGCCGGCTGAAGCGAGCTCCAACCTGGCCCGCTATGACGGTGTCCGCTACGGGTACCGCGTTTCCGCTCCCGAAGATCTGCTGGATATGTACAAGCGCACGCGCAGCGAAGGTTTCGGCGACGAGGTGAAGCGGCGAATTATGATCGGGACCTACGCTCTTTCATCCGGCTACTACGAAGCCTATTACGGTCGTGCGATGCGAGTGCGGACGCTGATTAAGCGCGATTATGACCAGGCGTTTGAAAAAGTGGATGCGCTGCTGAGCCCGGTCAGCCCGACTCCGGCCTTCAAGATAGGCGAAAAAGTTTCCGATCCGCTCTCCATGTATCTCTCGGACATCTATACGGTCACGGCAAACCTTGCGGGAATTCCTGCCCTCTCTGTTCCATGCGGATTCACACAAAGCGGATTGCCTGTCGGACTGCAGATGCTGGCAAATCAGTTTCAGGAAAGCACCCTGCTCCGGTTAGCGGAGTCCTACATCCGCGCCTTTCCGGTAACGGATCCTTACCGGACCATCAAATAATTCGCCGACACGAATAAGATCAGGAGCGCAAGCAGAAGCTTCAGCAACCTGGACGATACATAGCGCTGCGTGCGCGCGCCCACATAGGTTCCGCAGCACCCGCCCAATCCAAACAGGATGCCGAGCATCCAATCCGGCTGGACCCGCATCCCGGGGAAGAAGGGAGCGGCGAACTGGTAGAATCCGGCTCCCGCGACCGATGTGGCAAACGTTCCTATCAAGGTCGCGCCGGCTATGGTGTATACGGGAAGGTTGTAGATGGCGACGAGAAATGGCGCGATAATGGCTCCGCCGCCGATGCCGTATACGCCTCCCAGCACGCCCACCAATAAGGAAAGGCCAAAGATGCTCGGCAGGCTGCAGCTGTAGTTCTGGTTCTGGAAGCGATAGGTCAATGTGCGCCAGGAGAAACGCACAGCTTCCACTCCCTGTACGGGTTGCTTTATCGAGGCTATCTGCCCGTTTGCTTTGATGACGTTCCGGCGAATATCCAGGGCAAGGCGAATCCCGATGGAGAGCAGCACAAGTCCCACGAAAATCTTGAAGTGCCTCGGATCCGGCAGGTAGCGCAGCCGGATCAGGCCGCCGATGACGATTCCCGGCACCGATCCGCCGACGATAATCCATGCCACGGGCCATACCATCCGCTTTTCGCGCAAAAATCCGAAGATGCCGCCCGGAGCGGCAACGATGTTGAATATCAGATTTGTGCCGCTCACCGCCGGGCTGACAAAACCGAGCACACTCATCTGAAAAGGGAGCAATAGGAAGGCCCCGGAGATACCGACCATCGAGGTGAAAAAGGAGACGCAAAAAGCCACGAGGGGCGGCAGCCAGAGGGTAGTGTGAACGCCGGAGATCGGGAAAGTGATATCCATAAAAATCGAAGTTGCAGCCTGCGCCCTAATCCATGTGTTGGAATCTAACCGCCGCCAATCATACCACTATTTTCTGCAATATTTTTCGCTCACTGCGGAGATAGGCAGTTTAATTGGTATGAGAGTTGCCAATCTTAAATCATGCTCCCTCGCTTTCCTTTTGATGTTCAATCTGCAATCTCTCGTGGACGTTGCGAGAGAGGAAGGGGAAAGGAGGAAACGGCTTGAAGAGCAGGGAATTGAGGCAAGGGTCCTAGATGAAAATGCCGCGGGATTGGCCCGCCAGGGAAACATAACCACATCCACGGAATCCGCCGCCTCAGTCCACATGCCATCGGTCCGATCCGATTCCTTGAAGGGCCAGGGATCCGTGCGCAGCTATCGGTCTGCGCTGCAAAAACTGGATCGGGCAATACAACAGAATGAAGCGCAGCTGGCTGCGAAACGCGCCCGCCTGCAAGCCGAAAAGCGGGCGAATTTCAAAAGCGGAAAAGCGTCAAAAGGCGCCGGGGAGGAAAACCAGAAGCTCCGGCTGCAGGCTGAAATCGAAGCGATGCAAATCAAACTGAAACAGCTGCGCGACGAACGCTTCGAGACTTACGAGGCGGGAAAAAGGGCGGGCTTTCTGCCCGGAGAACTGGAGGGCAAAGGCATTATCCCGTAATTACGAATTACGAATTACGAATTACGAATGAAAACATACGCTGCTCGATGCTCGCTGCAAGCCGGCAATAGCGGTGTGTGTTTCAATTCGTCATTCGTCATTCGTCATTCGTAATTCCTCATTGAGTTGATTGTACGCTTCTCTGCGTGTGATGCCTCGCTGTTTTGCGACGGACTTGAGAGCCTCATTGCGGGGCAGGCCGGTTTTCCGCATTTCTTCCTCCATGTGTTGGCGCAGGGATTCGGGATAATCTGCAGCGACTGGAGTATTTTCTCCGCGCTCAATGACAAGCGTAATTTCGCCCTTGATGCGGTCACGCGCTTGCAGGAGGTTCAGGAGTTCCGGCAGCGTGCCGTGCAGCAGTTCCTCGTGTATTTTGGTCAATTCCCGCGCCACGGTAGCGCGCCGGGGGCCAAGGATTGCGGCCATATCCTCCAGCGAAGAAAGCAGCCGGTGCGGTGCCTCATATAAAATAAGGGTTACAGGGAGACCGGCTAATTCTTCCAGCCTGCGTTTTCGAAGCGATGCCTTCGACGGGAGGAAGCCCGAGAAGCAAAAGCTGTCGGCGGGCAAGCCCGATGCGATAAGCGCGGCAATCGCGGCCGAGGGGCCGGGTATCGGGACAACCTGGATTCCTTCTCGGCGGCAGGAAGAGACCAGTTCGTATCCGGGATCCGAGACCAGCGGCGTCCCGGAATCGCTGACAAGCGCAATGTTTTTGCCTTCGCGCAGCATCTGGACCAACTGCTGCGCACGGCTTTCCTCGTTGAACTTATGATAGCTTTGGCTGGGCGTCCGGATGCCGTAGTGAGTCAGCAGTTTGGCGGTGTGGCGCGTGTCCTCGCACGCAATCAGATCCACTTCCTTCAGGATGCGCAATGCGCGCAGCGAAATATCTTCCAGATTCCCGACCGGAGTCGCTACGAGATAAAGCATTCCCATACGGATTTACGATTTACGATTTACGATTGGAATCATACCGCATGCTGATCGTTGGATCTTTTAGCATGTTTTTCAATCCGCAGCCGCCGCTAAACAGGTATGTTTCCATTCGTCACTCGTAAATCGTTAATTTATCCCTTCATGGCCTGTAGCATTTCACGCACCGCCCGGTCCATGCCGACCAGCGAGGCGCGCGCAATGATATTGTGGCCGATATTCAGTTCCTCGATTTCCGGGATGCTCGAGATTAATCGCACATTCCGGTACGTCAGGCCGTGGCCGGCCAAAATTTTAAGGCCCTGTTTTCTGCCGTGCTCCGAGGCCTGCACGATCCTGGTTAGCTCGCGCTCAATCGCCGGGCCGGCCAGGTCGGGGCTTTTGGGGCAGGCTTCAGAAAAGGCCCGGGTGTTGAGTTCTATCATCGTGGCGCCCAGCTTGACCGCGGCGTCGACCTGAGCTGGATCCGGGTCTATAAAGATGCTTACCTGGATGCCTTTAGCCGAAAGTGCCCGGATAGCGGCTGCAACGGTTTCCGTTGTTCCGACCACATCCAGGCCGCCTTCAGTCGTAATCTCCGAAGCTTTTTCCGACACAAGTGTGACCTGATCGGGACGCAGTTCTGCCGCGATCCGGACCATCTCGTCGGTCGCGGCCATTTCCACGTTCAACCGCGTCGTCACCGTCTCACGCAGGCGGAGCACATCGCTGTCCTGGATATGCCTCCGGTCGCCGCGCAAATGTACGGTGATGCCGTCCGCGCCCGCAAGTTCGGCCAGAATAGCCGCTGCCACCGGGTCTGGCTCCAGCGCTCTTCGGGCCTGACGGATGGTCGCAATATGATCGATATTCACGCCCAACTTGGCCATACAACCCCCTTATTGAATTACGAATGACGAATTGAATAATACGCTGATCGCATTGGTTACAGAACGCAATAGGAACAGTATAGTTTCATTTCGTCATGGTTACTTGTTCTCTCGTCGAATTACACAGGAAAACAATGCGTTTATATTCATACCGCGACCTGCAGAATCAGAGTATGAGTTAATTCGTCATTCGTCAAATATGTGCTCAGTCGCTGCATCCTGTCCATCGTCCTGCGGCGGCCGAGCACCTGCATAACTTCGAATAGGCCGGGCGCGACGCCCTGTCCTGTAAGGCCGACGCGCAGTGCATTGATGAGGAGTCCTGCCTTGACTCCCTGTTTTTCCGCGAAGCTCCGCAGGGTATCTTCTGTCGACTGAAGCGTGAAGGAATTGTCTGCGGCGTATTGTTCCAGGAGTTCTGGAATCAGGTCTCTTAGCTTCGGGTCTGCAAGAAATTTCCCGACAGCTCCTTCTTCGTAGTCGAAATCATCGGTAAAGAAAGCTTTGAACGTGCCGCTGAAATCGCCCAGCTTTTTTGCGCGGGGCTTTAAAAGCTCGATGGCCGAGTCCATCGCATCAGGCGAAAGCGGGGCGTTCGCGTCCCAAATATTTTGGGACTCCAGTTCGCCGCGGACCATCGCGCGCAAGCTTTCGCGAGACGCGGTGCGAAGGTACTGGCTGTTGAACCAGTCGAGCTTCTCAAGGCCGAATACTGCGTCGGCCTTTCCCACGCCTTCGAGCGTAAACAGCTCTGTCAATTCCCGGCGGCTGAGAACCTCGCGGTCATCGCCCGGTGACCAGCCAAGCAGAGACAGGAAGTTGAAGAATGCGTCGGGCAGGTACCCCATTTCCGCGTAAGCCATAACGGACGTCGCTCCGTGCCGCTTGGAAAGTCGCTGTTTGTCCGGACCCAGGATGAGCGGGAGATGGGCGAACTCGGGCATCGGCGCGCCGGCCGCGCGATAGAGCAGGATCTGTTTCGGCGTATTGGAAATGTGATCGGCGCCGCGAATGACATGCGTAATTCCCATGTCCAGATCATCCACGACGACTCCCAGGTGGTATGTCGGAATACCGTCGGACCGCAATAAAACGAAATCCTCCAGAATCGTGTGGTCGACTTCGATAGCACCGAAGACATGATCCTTGAAGGTTGTTCTGCCGGAGAGCACGCGGAATCGTATGGCAAATGGTTCTCCACTTACCGCGCGGTGGCCGGATTCTTCGGCGCTTAAAGCCGCACAGCCGTGATCGCCTGTTCGCGATTGGTTTTCCTTGTAGTTTTTTTGAGCACTTCCGTCCTCTGTGCCGCAAAAGCATCGGTATGCATGGCCGCTTTCGATAAGCCTGGCGGCGAAGTCGCGATAGCGATCGAGGCGCTGCGACTGAAAGTACGGACCTTCGTCCCATGTCAGCCCAAGCCAACGCATGCCCTGCAGGATGCCTTCCACCATCTCTTCCGACGACCGGGCGAAATCGGTGTCCTCAATCCGGAGGATAAATTTCCCGCCGTAATGCCGCGCAAAAAGCCAGTTAAACAAGGCTGTGCGCGCTCCCCCGACGTGGAGATAGCCGGTTGGACTGGGGGCAAAGCGAACGCGAACCTGTTCTTGTGAGCGCATGCGTAATCCTCGGCAAGCAAACTTAAAGTTTATCATGCGTCGGGAGCATTAGGCAGTAAAGGATTTTAGGATTATCAGGATTAAAGGATTAAAGGATTAAAGGGAGTAAAGGGGTAAAGGGGAAAGGTGTGCGCCTATTTCTGTCCGTAATCCTCAATCCTCTAATCCTCTAATCCTTTGATCCTTTGTCGGGGGCACGTTCCTGGTGGATTTTGTGGGGTGAATCAGATACTATGTGCAACTAATTTGCGCGACTTGACTGCGGAGAGGTGCTGGAGTGGCCGAACAGGGCTGCCTGCTAAGCAGTTACACTGGCAAAACCGGTGTCGGGGGTTCGAATCCCCCCCTCTCCGCCAGCATTATCAGTAAATCATTGATAGATAAATACTTATCATAATTAGTAATATTTCACCCGCTAAATTACCCCACATAATTTAGACACGCATATCTCTGCGTGAAGGCCCCCCTGATCAATCCAATAGTATCTATTGAAACTGCCCGTTGCCTAAAGTCAGCGCCTGGATCCCTACTGGCCGATGCCCCAAATTTTAGCTCAGCCGACCGGCTCCGAGCTAAACATCTCGACGTTTTGTGGTCTGATAAGCAGGAAATGGGATATGGTGTTAGGACTTAGGGAGGCTTATCTTCTAATCTGGAGAGAGGGAGCACCTCAGACCTAAATTGGAATCTGCATATCAAACTGGAAGAAACCCTTAATAATTATTTCTGCACGGAAATGATTTTTTTGACTTCTTCTTCAATGAACTGATTTGGCTTCCAACCTGAAAATAATTTATCCAAACAAAATGTATCGAGTGCTCCGATAGTAAGACCGATTGCGGTGCCTACCCCTCCCGTGGCAATACTGTCAGCAAGCAATCCCAAGCCAGTAAATAAGAACCATCGAGTCTTGTCCGGCGTGTTGCTGAGTTTGCTAAGTAATACTTTGTTATTTGCGAAGAACAATATGATTGCGCTGTGAATAGAGTTTGTTCATCATCTGAGGAATGAAATATTCTCTGTTCTGAAATTTCGAGAACTAATTTAATAAAAAGGAGGGTGATTTACCATGATAAATGCATTTGATATCGTTTCCGCACCTGATGTCCCCGCTGAAAATAGGAAATGTAGTATTCCGCCACAGGATGTTCGGAGCACCGGTTAACTCAGCTGAAGTTGTAATCGATGGTCAACCTTCGCTTGATGCTGTCGCGTATTTTGAAAGGAAGGCTATGGGCGGCGCGGCGGCAATCGCATATGGAGAAGTCGACGTAGACCCTGAAGATTATCGGGAAGGGAGATATCCTCGTGAAATCACACGAATGAGCAATTACAACTACGCGCGTCTGGCAAGCGCTATCAGACGTCAAGGCGCCGTCTCTGCGTTAGAGCTCTGCTTTTCCGGTATCCATGCCCGTATGTATACGGGGCCGGGAAAACCCGCCTGGGGTCCGGTCGATATGCCTCCGCGATTCGGAGAGAAAGTCGCGGCTATGTCTGAAGAGAAAATCCTGCAAATTATAAACGAGTTTGGAAAGGCAGCATTGGCGGCTAAAAATGCCGATTTTGATATGATAGTGCCTGCATGGCGCCCACGGCTTCGGTCTGCAGCAGTTCATGTCGCCGACCTTAAACACCAGAACTGACCGATGGGGAGGCAACCCGGAAAACCGCTGTCGCTTCGCCGTCATGGCTATCGATAAGATCAAGCAAATGCTGCGGTCAGGATTTCCCTGTCGAAATTCGCATCAGCGGCAGTGAAGTCGTAAAAGGCGGATATGGCATTGACGAAGGCTGCCGGATAGCTGAGCAGCTTGATGGGCATGCGGATATAATCCATGTCTCCGTCGGAGCAATAGAAAGATTCGGAGCCGAAACATTATCGCGCACTCAAGTTAGCATGTTTTATCCGCCTGGTGTTAACGTCGAATGTGCGGCAGAAGTAAAAAAACATGTAAAAAAATCGCTGGTCGGTACAGTCGGCGGTCTGAACGACCCTTATCAAATGGAGCAAATCCTCGCTTCGGGTAAAGCGGATATTATTTATTTGGGGCGTCAGCTTGTCTGCGACCCTGATTTCCCCAATAAGGTACGGCGCGGTTGCATCGATGAGATACGCAAGTGTATGCGTTGCCTTGACTGCTTTGCCGAAGGAGTGAGGCACGGTGACCTCATTTGCGCCATCAATCCCGAAATAGGCCGCGAACGCGAGGTGTTCAGGGCCCTTCCCGCACCTGAAAAGCAGCGTGTACTGGTTATCGGCGGCGGTATAGCCGGAATGCAGGCTGCGCTCACCGCGAGTAAAAACGGTCATGACGTAGTTTTATGTGAAAAGACCGGCGAACTCGGTGGAAAAATCCTGTGCGAAGCCAAGGTGCCGTTTAAGCAAAATTTGCTTGATTACATACTACTGCAGCGGGCGCTGATAGCGAAATCGTGCATTGACCTGAGACTGAATACGGAGGTGACGCCGGAATACGCGCGGACGGAACGTCCTGATGTCATTATAGCGGCAGTCGGTTCAGACCCGGTAACGCCGAGCATGCCGGGGATAAACAAAAGCAATGTGTATCAAGCGATTGATGTGTATAAAAACCCATCGCTTATCAAAGGGAGAGTTGTCATTCTCGGGGCGGGTTTCGTCGGCACAGAGCTGGCTATTTATCTTAAAGAATTCGGAATCGACGCCGAAATCGTGGAAATGCTGGGTGATATAAGCGACGGCGGTAACACCCTGCACAAGAGTGCCGTTATCGATATGATAACGCAGAAAAATATACCCATCCACTTTAAGACGAAGGCCGTTGAGATAACCGTAGATGGGGTAAAATGCCAGAGCCAGGAGGGTGAGACGTTTTATAAAGCCGACGCTGTGATTCTTGCAGTGGGTATGAAACCGCTTCATGACGAAGCTTTGAAATTCAACCGTTGTTCAAAGGACTTCCACATGATAGGCGAATGCCGGAAAGCCGCAAACATCCTTTACGCAACCAGCACCGCATACGCGGCTTCAAGGCTGATTGGGAGATTTTAATCCTGGTAACGATCATGTAACGAAAGAAAAGCTCGTACAGCGGATAGGCTGAACAAGCTGCATCGCGCTTTCGAAATCGGCGGTTGTGGCTTCAAACGATAGTAAAATTGCCGCCTGAAAATCAAGAATAGATTACGTAATGCACCTTATCAGAATCAAAGATCGGTCTCATACAGGAAGCATTTTAAAATACCCGGGGTAGTATTTCCTATCGGCCATCTGGATAATCTGCAGTTGGGAGCCTACCAATCCGACACATACTCCTTTATCTGCATTAGTGATACTGGTGATACCATATCTGATGGGAATATGGATTATAGGAGAGACTGTAGAAACGTGGGGTGAATACGGATAATTCCTATAAATTATTGATAATGTGTATTATGTATGACAATGTGATGCCAGTCTGACATTTAACTCCGTCGATCATTTTCGAATCCCCCCTCTCCGCCACTATCCATTTTATCCTCTTCAATGCTGGCGATTAGAAAATAAGTAATAACCCCCCACTTTTTACCGGCCATTTTTCAAAGAGATGGGTAGTAATAAGGCCCGTTTCGCGACCCAATTGGGGGTCGTATCCATCGGACGGGCCTTTTATCATTGCTCGAATATTGTTTTGAGAATCCTACTTCTATGAAGGGCGCGCTATACACCACTGAGATTGGCAACTTCCCAGAAGGACAAAAAGCGAAGAGCAATTGCAGCGGAGTATCTATAAGAATGCTGTTTGAACTAAGCCGCTGGCGCGGCGGACGCTATGCGTGCGCATCCATCAAGGTTTGCCTTTGACAAGGCTTGTTTCTGTAAGGTTTAGGTCCTATGATCGGTGCATGCAATTTCACATTGTCCGCTTCGCCCAGATGCCAAATGGGAGTGTCGGGTTATCAAGAAAAACGGCATTGAAATCACCATAGGCAATAACTCCCCGCGCCCGCCGCAAGCACCAGCGGCTTCCTTCAAACTACTCTATCGAAAGTGCCCCATAATATTGGCGAATTTCCGAAATTTGCCTGTAAGGGCACTTCCGATACAGTCCTAACGTATCAGGGGAATTGACATAGTCGGGCTTTTTTTACCCGTTGATTCCAAGGGCCTTAATTGATCTTTTAAATCTCTAGCTTGATTACTTTGTGAAGTACAAAACGATGCCTTACAAAAGGTCCTTCATCCTTTTGCGGATGCAGAAAATCCCTCCTGGATTCTGCAGTGTTTATTTCATGAGAGATACAAAAAATCCTAGAAATTTCCAATTTCAAATTTCCAATTGGATTAGATGGCAATTGGAAATTGGCAATTGTTTCTGCGTTTTTATATTTTCTCAAGCGCCTTCAGGACTTTATCCGGAGTCGTCGGATAATCCAGGACCCATTTGCCTGTGGCATTGTGGATCGCTGAGACGGTAACACCCGACATGCTGGCCCCGATGTTTTCCCCGATGCCGCAGGCGCCATAAGCTGCGTATCCCAGGTGGCTTTCGTTGATCAGGCATTGGGTGACCGGGTAGTCATTCATCGTCCCTATGTGGTACCCGATCAAATCGTAATTGAGGGCGACTCCGGTGCGGGGACAGAAGATATGCTCTTCGGTGCCGCTTCGGCCCAACCCCATAATAGCGCCGCCGTATTGCTGGGCATAGGCTCCTTCGGGATTGAACAGGTGGCCGACATCGTTAACGCAGACTATATTGGTCACGTCGACCATTCCCGTTTCCGTGTCTACCTCGACTTCAATGAAATGAGCCTGCCTGGGCATCGCATACGATTGAGGGTCCGGTGTCCCGTCGGATTCATATCCATGGACGGTGCCGGGTATAGGAGGATGGAAGATGGCAGGATCCTGTGTCCACCAGGTATCCGCCACTTCTCTTACTGTCTTTCGGTTCCCTGGATTCGCTTTCTCGAAAACCATGCTGTCTTTGATATCCAGATCCTCGGGCTTCTTATCGGGGAAGAGTGGAGGCTGTGCGGGACCGCCAAACATACCCGGCCTCGGCCTTACGGCGTATTCAAGAATTTTCTGTTTTAGTTCCCTGGCGGCGGGGATCAGCTGGGTATTGATGTAGCATGTTCCAAAGGAACCTCCGGGTTGCCAGAAGTGGTAATTCGTATTGTCGGAACGGCGCTCCTGTATGACAGTATCTTCGTACTTGAGTCCGGCTTCCGAGGCTACCGCAAGACGCGCGCCCGACTCCGTATCGATCCCCATATCGCAGCGAGCGCCTATAATCGCGGCTTTACCCTCACGAAGCGACACGCATGCGAAGGAGGCTCCGGGAGTTGGCGCATGCCAGTGCCATTCATTCACGTGGATGAAACCAAGTCCATGCATTTTTCCGTTCGGGAGTTTTTTAGTTCCGGGCGGATGCCATTTCTCATCCCATCCGATCGCCTTCTTGCCTTTGTCGAGTACTTCCTTGAGGCTCCATCTTTGGGGGAATCCATTGTCCTTCTGGTACCGCGTGACCCATTCCCAATCATGGCCGGCGCAGCCGTCGTTTTTCAGGGCGACTTCTGTCGGGTCCAATCCCGTTTCCGCAGCAACACGGGCAAACATTACGTTGTGCGGGACGCAGGTATGGGATCCGTGCCGGAAACACATATTGTGCCCTGTATTGACCAGGGCCCATTCCTGGGTGCCCAGGATGTTGGGAATTTTGGTGCTGACACGCGTCTTATCAATCGCGGGATTTCGAATCCCAAGCATGTGCCAATGAAACGAGTTGATAGTGCCGTCCTTTTTGACTCCAACCTTGCACTTATAGGTCCCTGCATCGTCGCCGCCGCAGTAATAGCCGCTCTCGTCCCAAAGCAGTTTCACGGGTTTCCCCGCCGCTCTTTTGGCAAGGATCGCGGTGAGGCGGATAAAGGCATAGGAGTAGGAAAGCCATGAAAAGCCGCCGTACCAAGAACCCTGGTAGGGCATCGTGAGGGTGACCTTAGCCCACGCGGCAAGAGGAGCTCGGGGCTTTTCACGGACCGTGTTTGGAGTGGTAACCGTAGCTAGAGGAAGATCCTGGTGATGGACCCAGAGATCGAGAAAATCGCCTCTCCACTGTGCTACGCATACAATGGGCTCAACACCTGCCGGCGTATTCCGGGCGCGGGTGATGGTGTATTCAATCAGCTTGTCGGATTCCGCGAAACCTTTCTCGACATTGCCGAATTCGGCGCGATCGGTCAGAACCGTATTCGGCTCTTTGGCCTTTGGGTTCATGAACTTCACCTCAGGCATGATCTTTGGTGCGTCCGGCTTGAGGGACTCCTCCATATCGAGGATGAACGGCCGTTCTTCCCATTCTATTTTCAGGAGCCGCAGCGCGCGGTCGCATATTTCTTCGGTGTCGGCCACGACCACGACACCCATCGGGTGCTGAAAGAATTCTGAGGTTCGGGGCAGGGTCAGCAGGTTGTAGTTGCGGGAAGCTTCGAAGCCAGGCAGCGTCTCGTTGTCGAACTCGATGTCGGGGTCATCGTATCTCAAGATGTCCCGCACGCCCACGAGAGCTTCGGCCTGGCTCGTATCAATGCTCTTGATCCGCGCATGCGCATAGGGAGAAAGGAGGATTTTCGCGTAGAGCATTCCGGGGAGATTGACATCTCTTGTAAAAACCGCCTGTCCGCTGACTCTCTCGAATGCGTCCTGCCGGTTGATCGTGCCGCTCATGTCTTTGCTGGTTTCGGGTACTTTCCACGTCCATGGTCGATATTCCATCATCTCAAGCCTCCGTTGATGGCCTCAGCCCTGATCTGGTTTTCGTCGCGCCGAATTGTACATCGGGACAGGCGAGCCATTGTACAATTTTCGCACTGAGGACAGAGTGGTGTTGTTCAATGCCGGTTCGGCCTACAAATATCTTGATGTTCTCGAAGGAAGGCGGAGAACGCAGCCGGAGCCGGATGGGGAAGAGGTGATGCTATCCTGCAATTTGTGTGGATTTCAGGAACATACAGTCATACCCAGAATTTTCAAAAAGTTCTCAACGCCTGCTTGAAACGGATGTTTCCTGCAAAAACGTCGAGCGGAATACACAATTGGTGTTACGGATTGGATGTAACGTCCTGATGACATAAAAGGCATATCGGAGAGGCGAATTTCCCACAACTCCCGCGAATTAGCATGTTATGGGAGATGATCCGTGGCCGACTCTCAGTTTCCCACATGGCTGTTTCTCGTTCTTTACTCCTCAATGTCGGCTTTAGAGAGTTGAATCCAAGTCACTTGTCCGGATACGTAACTATGCGTCAACTTAAACCGGTCGCTTCCTCAGCTGCCAAATGATTCTGTTTTATATTTGAAATTGCATAAAAACGGGATTCGATAATTCACAAATGATTATTGAACCAAATTATCAAAAAAGAGCATCTTGCTTTTATCAGCTGTTGGGGTCTGGAATAAGTGGAGCACTTCTCTGAAAGGATCAGTAGTAGTATTATACGAGGCCATGTAAAATGCGCCTGCCTTAAGTCTAAGGCATCGAAGTAGACATGTTACGTCCTATCAGCAGTTGGGCGCGGGCACTGAGAGAGGCACAGCCGAGGCTGAGTAGGAAGGCCTAACCCAACTAACCATAAAAGAGAGGCATACAATGAAAGTAAACCTGCTCTTTCTCGCAGTTGCAGCAATGATCCTTTTTGGCTCTATTTCAAGTTTCGCGTCAGAAATGGTAACGGTGGACAGCTTCGTCAGGGCAGAGACCGACATGACCCTTGCCCGCTACGTAAAGCAGGGAGCCTTCGGCAAGTTCCTGCACATTCGCCAGCCCACGCCGATCGAAAAGCAGGACGTGGTCCGCATGAATCGCGATACGCTTTATTCAGCCGGAGTTTTCGACCTCACCGCGCCGGTTACTATTATAAAGCCGGATTCCAAGGGGCGGTTTCAATCGATGATGGTCATCAACCAGGACCATTCCGTGCCTCCAGTCGAGCATGGTGCGGGCGAGTTCACATTAACCAAGGAAAAAGTCGGGACGCGTTACGTGATTGTTATCTTCCGCACATTCGTCGATGCGAATGATCCAGCGGACATTAAGGCCGCCAACGCCTTGCAGGACAAGATCGCCGTGCATCAGGCGAACTCGGGAACATTCAAGATTCCGGATTGGGATGAGGCGTCGTTGAAGAAAGTCCGCGATGCTATCAAAGTCCTTGCGGCAACCCGGACCGATGCTAAGGGAATGTTCGGTGACAAAGCAAAACTCAACCCGATCAGCCACCTGCTGGGCACGGCCTACGGCTGGGGTGGAAATCCTGAAGAATCTGCCATGTACGACAACGTTGTGCCGACTAAGAACGACGGCAAGACACCATACCGTGTAACCGTGAAGCATGTGCCTGTCGACGGTTTTTGGTCTATAACCGTCTACAACAAGGACGGTTTCATGGAGAAGAACGCTCAGAACGTCTATTCCTACAACAACGTGACCGCCAAGAAAAACGCGGATGGGAGCATCACGATCAATTTCGGCGGTGGCCCCGGCGACATCAACAATCTGCCGATCACACCCGGCTGGAACTACATTGTGCGGATGTATCAGCCGAAGCAGGAAATCATAAACGGGTCATGGAAATTTCCCAAGGCACAGCCCGCAAAGTGAGGGGCGAACTCTATGAGCGTGGCGACAGGTAAATGAATCCTACAGCGATGTGGAAAATTAGAGGAGAAAAGCAATGAAGTTAATGAAAGCAGTTATTTTCATAGCCATCTTTGCGGCGGCGACGACGATGGTGTCGTGCTCCGCGCCCGAAGCGACTCATCAGGAAGCAACCGCAACAAATCAGGAAGCGAAGAATGCGGAACCCCAGGTCCTTCACGACGGCGACAGCGCCAAAGTGAAACGTTTCGAAAATTTGCACCAGGTGCGTTTCAGCGAGCTTTTTTTCGCCGTTCGCGATCCGAAGACGGGGAAACTGGTCGCCCCCTGCTTCAATACCATGTACCCGACCAAAGGCATTCCCGCGTCGAAAGACACGTCTCCGCAGGCGCTGGTCGAAAACCTCGACCTGGAGAAGATGGCGAAGGAATATGGCGTCGCCAAAGTGATGTTGAACGGTCCCAAGCTCTGGATGCCGGATTGGGTTGAATTGGGCGTCGGCACGGAAAGGAATTTCGATGGTATGACGGCCAGCTGGGTCGCGCAGCTCAACCTGCCCGAATCAGGCAATATCGAGGGACAGCCTTACGAGCCCATGAAAATCGCGCGGACGAGCAAGTGGGGTTGGACCAAAGGCACAAAGGTGGCGCTCCTGGACGACCCTGAAGGCAACACGTGGATCCTGAAGGGATTCCAGCTGGGGCTCGATCCGCAACAGACCTGGGAAGAATACCTTGCCAAGGGGGCAGCCAACTACAAGAAACTTCCCCCGGGGTGGAAGGTCCGGGTCACGACCCTGAAGGAGGATGTGATCGAAATTCCGGATAACAACCTGGCTACGATCATGACCGATGAGTTGATGAACGTGTGGGACAAGACCGGTCCGGGCATGACCAACTACAAGCCGTAGTCATTCGACAACAAGCGGACCAGGCCATCCTGCCGTCGGTGGCCTGGATCTTCACCCATCCAAGGGCGGCGGGAGAAAGGGATGTGGTTTTGACCCGTCTTCCTGTGTTTCCCCCATGGCTGCACTAATAGATTCCAACAGTAAAACTCCGCCGAATGTTGACTACTAGAACGGCAAACTCCCACGAAAAGTCCGCGTTCGGGGAAGTTGCACTAGTAAGTGCTGCCCACGATCGTGATCCCGTCCCCTATGTTGAGGTCGGATCAGGTTCGCCGCACGATTGCTTTTGTCGTGGACGATCTCCCGGGATACGTTAGCTTCTCCAGATTGGCGCTCGAAAGGTTTGTGAAGAACGAAATGCAGCAGGGGGATTTGGTTGCCATTTTGCGTATGAGCCGGGGGACTGGAGCGCTTCAGCTGTTCCGCTCCGACAAATGACAGCTGCTCGCCGCGGCCAAAAGCTTGACAAACAGCTGGCCTGGCAAGGCGGATCTTTCACAAGTTATGGCTATTTCCTATTGCATTAGCGCCCTGCAGGATATGCCAGGACGTAAATACCTGGTGTTGTTGACGCCTCACGTTACTGTGCCCGATTGCCGGATGGCAGGTATTTTCAACCTGCTAGCCGATGCTGCCTTGCGCACCGGCGTGGCGATACATAGTTTGGATCTCAAGGGATTGGAATTTCATCCTTCCCCGACTGGAGCGATGGAATGGCAGATTCCTTTGTCAGAAAAAACCGGAGGATTGTTCGTCGAAAACAGCAATTAGTTTGTCACCAAAAGCGGAATTGGAAGTGTGAACGAGGATATGAAAGGATATTATCTACTCTCCTATATTCCTCCCCCCAGCACATATCAACGCGATAGAAGATGATTCTATCATCGGATAAAAATCAAAGTGAAACAGCGGAAAAGCGAAGTTCACAGCAGGGACGGATTTTATGGTGCGCCCGGGTCTTTGATGGTATCAGCTGGGAACAGGAATTCACTGCGAGATGCGCTATTTCCCCCATTTCAACATAACGATCTGAAGGTTCATTTGGCCTTTGGCTATATTGATAATTCCCCCAAAGGGTGTCCACAACTGGGTTTTAGAAAAAGACAGGCGCAATCGAGGAGAGGTGCTTGTCCATAAAGCTTCCTTGGGGGGCAGTCGAGTGAGGGCGCGGAGAGTGGTGCGTCCGAGGTCCAATGAAGAGACTCGAAGTCAAAACGGCAGCCAGTGCTTCCTATCCTTACGCGGCTGAGCGGTTTGAAATGGATTGTGCTTCTAATATCTCATATGGCTTCTGGAAGCCCGCGTATTTTATTCTCGCCTATTGGATATCCTGGATTTCGCTTCTACCACCGGCGCCGATTACATATAATTAGCTTCAACAATCCTCAAATGTGGCAAAGCAGCATGTACGTCTTCTTTCGGATGGAGGACACGTGCCTGAAACCGGTCGACGCCTTCCACATCGCGGCTGCCTGAAAGGCTCGCAAGCGATGCCGGCCATGTTGCCAACCTCAAAAGCCGGGCCACGCTGCTGGACAATATGCACTTCCCCGGCGGAGCATCAGCCCGTAAAGCAACAGGTTGCATTAGGAACGCAGTTTAAGCGTTTGATCATCTTCTGAAGAGGGAGGTATCTATGACGGACAGATTAGGAAGATCTTTGTTATATACCTACGGCATTGCGGATATCGGCTTCATGCTGCTGGTAAACATGGAACTGGTTTTCTTCCCGGCATTCCTTACCGACTATGCACAATTCTCGCTGTCGATCGTGGGCCAGATTGTATTAATTACCAGCCTGGTCGATATCGTGTGTTCCCTTATTGCCGGTGTGATTCTTCAACGAGTGACCTTAAAGCTCGGCGGAAAATACCGTTCGTGGTTTCTGGTTGGTCCTCCGATCATCGCCGTCCTGTTCGTTTTACAGTTTGTAAAGATCGGAAGCGATCCTGTTGCGGCGGCGATCATCATCGTTGCATTTATTGCAAGCCATCTGGTTTGGAACATAGTGTTTACTGCCAGCGGCGCCATGGTCGGACGATTAAGCCAGCTGCCAGAGGAACGAACTGTATTATCCGCAAACAGAGCGCAGGGTGTGACCATAGGGGGATTGATATTTTCTGTTACCGCACTGCCCATGATCATGTTTTTCGGAGCCCATACCAGCAAGATAACAGGTTTGACTATTGCCGTGGGTGTTTATGCATTCCTGATGGTTATTGGATACTATTATGTTTATAGGCTCATCGCCGGGAAAGATCCCTACGATGAAGCCGGCGTTGATTCGCCGAAGAATGAATCCAAACAGTCGATAAGGAAGATTATTGGACCGGTATTTAAAAATCCTCCACTGTTGTGGTTAACGCTTGCCGAATCGTTCAGAAACGCTACTGTTTTTATTATCGCGAGTTTCGCCACCTATTACTTCACCTATGTGCTGCGTGATGCCATTTTCCTGTCTGTATTCCTGTTTTGCACAAGCGTTACCGGTTTACTAGGAGCCTTGGCTGCTTCCTGGATTGGGGCCAGAATCGGGAAACGTAATTGTTACTGGATTTTTCTTGCTTTGTGCGCCTTTTTTTGTGCGGCTGCAAGAATCCTGGGGGGAAGCGCATGGAGTTTCACGACTGTACTTTCCATCGCCTTTTTGTTCGCTAATATCGCGGGCGCCATGAGCACCGCTCTGTTTTCCGACACCGTCATCTACGGGGAATGGAAAACGGGAGATAACATCAGGGCTTTCGCAATGGCGTTGATAGCTTTTTCCGCCAAGATTGGAGTGCTGCTGAGAAGCGCCGTCATAGCCTTAGGGCTGTTGGCGATACAATTTATCGCCAACGCAGATCCCACGCCGCGCGTGATCAGCGGCATCAGTTCGCTTATGACACTCGCACCGGCTGCCGCCTGTGTGATTGCGGTGTTCATTTTTTACAATGGATACAAAATTGAGGATGCGCAGGTCGTGCAGATGCAAAATGAAATTGCCGCAAGAAGAGTCAAGGAACTCGCATAGTTGCACGCAGGCTTCGAAGCGAAGCATTGAAGGTCAAGATGACTTAAAAAACTACGGCAGCAACTCCTACCAGCCTCCTCCGAAGTCGGGGTGTGGGAAGTTACGAGGCTGTCTCAAAACTCGCCCATTGAGCGGGCTTACAGCCCTTTTTCTGTTTATCACTAAATTCCTAGGGCTTCGCCCTAGGCTGGTATAGAGCGCGCCTTCGGCGCTTAAGATACTGTATAATTAGGTGTTTAAAGCGCCGAAGGCGCGATCCATACCAGCCTGGGGCGAAGCCCCAGGAAAAGGTCGCAAAAGAAAATGAAGGGCTGTAAGCCCGCTCAATGCGAGTTTTGAGACAGTCTCTTACGCCGCGACCTATCTGCCGGGTTGTGGCTTCACGCGTAACGGAACAGAACGCCGTATCTTGGGAGTTTGCATCCCGGTCTCAATTCCGGGATAGCGGTGAAATGTCCAAGTTGATTTCAGATCCGCAGGCACTGCTCCAACTCCTTTCAGGCTTAGCGGATACAGCGATCCACGAAGCTACCATGTGAATCCCACGCATCCATAAACCAGAGTTAATGCGTATTTGTGGGCTGAAGGCCTGCGGCCTTGTTGAAGGCTTCGAGCGATTGAATCAAGAAGTTGATGTCGTTGTCGGTGAGATGCTTCTTCACCGTCTGAAGCATAGTTCTAAAGTAAGCCACTTCATCGGATTGGGCTGGATGTCCGATGTTGCTGCCATTCGGTCTTGTGCTGTGGATCAGGCACTTGCCGTTGACGTCGAGAAATGCAAACCACGGCAGCCCTTGTTCCTTGTCGATGAAACGCCTCTCTATGTCCTTCGCGCCAATACCGCGGTCGGAATCGAGCTTGATGATGACGAATTCCTTCGCAATCAGTGCCGCAACGTCTTTGGTCGCCATCCAGGCGCCTAGCCGATGGCACCACCTTCACCAGGGAGCCGAGAACCAGACGAAGACGGTTTTGCCTTCCGTCTTCGCCTGTTTCAAGGCAGCCTCAAACGGCCCGACGGCATCCGGCGCCGGTGCCTGATGCGACTTGAGAAACGCGGCAACCTTCACGGCGTCGATTCCTGCAGGATCATCATTGGGTCGTAGCGCGAACGCATTCGTGTTGGCGATGACCGCCCCGGCTGAGTCAAGCACGGTTAGCGCAGGAAGGGCATCAGCCTTCAGTTTTGCGCCATAACTCTTCGCCAAGTTGATGTTCTTGTCCATATGGCCGATATTGACATTCACCGTTTTGTACTCATCCGAGAAGAAGGCTTGCTTTGAGACAGCCGGCGCCTGCTTGGAGGCGAGGAACAGCATTGATCCGTTGTCGTCGTTCGTACCCCAGGTGATAAGCACGCGGATGCCATCAATAGCTGCTGCATCGACGGCCGACTTGATAGCAGCTTTCGCATCGGTTTTCTCGTTGAACGGCGGAGGTGCGGGCTTCACGGGTGGCCGCTGGGGGATTTGAGCAGGCGCTATGGTCCGCTCCGCAGGAGGCGGCGTCTGCTGATACGCTGCCAGTGCTGATAATGCCAGAATAAACGGTAGGAAGTGCAACATAGCAGAGATCCTCATCGCCTTATCTTACTATCAAATTATGCAATGGAGAAGGGTTCGAGATTCTTTGGGCCATGGAGCCTTAGCGGTTATTCAGAATTTACCTCCTTTTCCAATCGCCTTCGTGCTGTTGCGGCAAGCCGAGACAAATAGCGCCATAGCCCTCCCCGAAGTCGGGTTGTGGGTGGTTACACGCCGGACGCGTCGATTACAGCTCCAGGTAAATTATTCTCTGCCCGACAGGTTCCGGAGAAGCCTCGTTAGTCGAACGGGAATAGACCTCACGATGCAAACACGCAGGTTCTCACCGTTGCGATGGATCAATCGGTGCTGGAACCGCATTGTCTATTGGAGGCAGGGATTTCAGGTATGCAAAAATTGCTTTGAGATCGTCGTCTGTCATTTGCCCGATCTCCTGCCACGGCATTGGCGGCAGCATATCGCGGGACGTGCCCATGAACTTGCCGGTTCTGAGTGATCGGATGAACAACGCCTCATCCCAATTTCCGATTCCTGTCGCCGGATGCGGCGTGAGATTATACGAAAAGCTCACTCCCCATGATCCCGCCCATGCAGTCATATCGTTTGTTGTGATTGCACCCCATTGGGTCGGGCCGAGAATTCCTATGGGTATTTCGGGAAGTTTGGCGCCCGCCGGATAGCCTGAAAGTTGTTTCGTTGTGTCGGGCACAGGACCCGCGGCGGTAAAAGCCTTGGGCGAATGGCAATCTCCGCAGCCACAAGCCATAGAAAGATATTTCCCTCGTTCGGCCGGTGATTGTCCCGTACTGTTCTTTGCACAGCCTACAAGCAGAAAGACCGATGCAATCAATGTAAAAAAGAAAAAGCAGACTATTGTAGCTGGTCGTCGTTCCATCGATGCACTCCTTTTGCGTTTTGGCATTCCGGGATAGCAGGATGGACTCTCACTTCCATTGCTTCCCGGAAGAAATTAGTAGGGGGTGCGAGGCCCGAAAACCCCACGCCCGCTAATGTCCTCGCACAGATGACAACAGAAATCGAGTAAAGCCCAGGCAGGCACATGACAGCCTGGCAATTCAATTTGCCGGAATCATATACCCGAGAAGAAATAGCGGCAAGGTCGATTCCCCCCCCCGCGGCCTCTCAACACGCGGCTGTACTAAACGCGGGGGCCGCGGCAATTCAGCTTGAGGATGCCGGCGATATGGAAAACAGCACGCGCCTGCTGCCGAGAGATCCGTATTACGCAAAAATTCGCGCGGCGGTCGAGGCGTTGAGGGGAACCCAATGCCTGCTGATTTGCCGCACCAATGCGGACCCCGATATCCCCGAGGAGTTCGAGGAAGGATGCATCCGGATGCGCGAATCCATGGAGATGGGCGCGGATATGGCGATGATAGTGAAGGTTGGCACGTATGATCAGGCCAAGTTTATGGCGGCAAGAGTGCCCGGATGGAAGATATTTGCCGATGTTCGTGCGGACAATGGCATTCCGACGGTGACGATGGAGCAGCTCACCGATCTCGGTTTTATATGCGCTTCGACTCATTACACGCTCAAAGCAGCCATGGAAGGAATGCTGGAGCATGGCCTCGCCAATTATCGGGATCAGAGCGTCGCTTATACCTTTACGCATGCGCCGGCGACTGGCATCCCGAGTTACAGCGCAACGCCGCTATTTGATCCTCAGGGATATATGGACCTGGAGGCTTCCTTTACGAAGCAGAGCAAGAAATACACAATTGTGGGACATACCGTGGAGGAATTTCCCGACGGGTTCGTTCGTTCCAACGTAAAGGATCGTCTCTAAATTCTGGGGGCAGCCTCTCTTAGAGCTGAGCTTTCAGCTCCACATAGAAGAGGTCGCCATTTGAACTGTTTTGGTAGATGCTCTTTATGACATCCCTTCCAAAAGCGTGGCCGTAATAGAGGTTGGCAGACAGATATTTGTTGAATGTGTAGCTGGGAGAAAAATCAAGCACCGTGGCCAATCCTTTTTGATTGTTGCTGGGACGCCCCGTGTACCCGAAGATAGTCCCTGAACTCTGAGTCGGCCCTGCCCCCATGTACCAAAGATCGTTTTTGTTTTGTAGGCTGAGGCTGTGGAGATCTACTCGAATGGTAAAAGCTTCCTTGGGTTTTACGATAGCCTGAATGAACAGATCTTGATTATTCATCAAATTATAAAAAGGATAGAGCGCATATTTACGAGCTGTTGGAAGCATCTGATAGAAGGTGCCGTGTTTCCCGTCATGGGAGTCTTTGTCGCCGGAGGAAGCGAAATAGCCGCCCCGGATCCATGGCTTACTGGGTACATTTGTGAATTGGAATCCTCCCTCGATGGCTGCTGCCCAGGCCCCATGGTCTACCGCGCCCCATTCGCCTTCCTGAAGCGCGCCCCAGAATAGCATATCGAAGACGCCGGATTTAATCGTTTCGGTGTGCAATACATGCGTACCGAAAGTGTTGATACGGATATTCCCCTCTTTCAGGCCGCTCTCACCGAGAATGCTCGGAATATTTCTGTGGTCATTATAATAATAGTAGAAAGCGCGGACTTCGGTGTTTTTCAGCAATTCGCCATACTTGATTGTTGCGGTGATGTTTCCGAGATCGATTGAAGAAATGGTCTTCTGGGCGTTGTTTTCATACCCGCCTTGAGTCGGGTGAGTGACCGAAGTGTACAGATTGAAGGCCTTGCGATCATAGGCGGCTTGAACTCCATCAAAGCTTCGATTGTAAGCGGACCAATCAAAGGCGCCGATCATCCGATCAGATAAGCGAGCATTTTTAAGCCAGGTCACTTTGGGATTCTTTTTATAGGTGACTTCCTGTCCATCTGCATAATCGAAACGGCCGATCCGGGCAGAAAGGCCTTTGACAAAAAGCCGGGGAAAATCCAGATACGCTTGCCGAATGATGAGACTGTGGTCCGTATCACTCCTGGCATGCGAGTAGTAAGTGGCGCCGAAGCCCAAGGCCCCCTGGGGAGGAGGCGCAATGGAATTCTCAGGCAGATTCCACATATACACATGCTGCGCCTGCACAAAGGCGCCAATGTATGGATTGCGAAGCGCGAGTGCCAGACGACTGCGGGTAAAAAAGTAGTCGTAGCTGCTATTTACATTCATCGATGCCGGCTCAAACCAGTTCTCATACGTATTCCGTGCGGTGATTTCGCCCGAAAGTGAAATACTTGTATCCTTGTTCAGCGTGAATAGTTTTATTTCCGCGTTTGCGGTGCTGGGAATCGACAGCAGGCTCAACGATAGCAGCAGCCTATAAATGCCAGTCAAACAATAATTCCGTCTCTGTTTCATAGGTTCCTTTCGGCAATTTCGCACAACAAAGCGCACACATCTCGCTTTCACCGCACTTGGAGGCGAAGTAATAGTCAGAATATATCAATATGTCAAATAGAATAATTCAATATATAAATGGAGCCACGGCTATGCCTCCACGTCGGATTGCGTGAGGAATTCAATAAAGGATCTGCATAAGAGCGAGTTAAATCGCAGGCGGTGTGTAATGACATAGAAATTCCTCTGGACCAGAATTCCCTTCACTTTGACGGCCTTCAGCGTCCCCCCTTCGATTTCGTCCCGAATGGAGAGCCGCGAGGTAAAGGCCAGTCCCATTCCGGCCTTGACGGCCTGGATTAAGGCTTGAGAGGAACCTATTTCGGCAATGATATTGAGGTTGTCCAGCGTTAAACCAATTCTGTTCAAATGCTCCTCGAGCGAGGAGCGCGATCCGGAACCCTTTTCCCGAACCAGAAGCGGGAGGGACCGGAAGTCGTCCTTTTGCACTATGGATGCCTTGTAGCTGGCCGGAGCGGCAAGGACAATCTCGTCCCCAAGATATTTCCGTATGATAATGTTCTTGTCCTTCACGGCCATTCCGATGACGGCAAGATCGACTTCTCCCCTAAGCACGCTTTCATAAATGTCGCTCGAATCCGCAATCCGGAGGGTAGGGATTACATCGGGGTATGCTCTCTTATATTTGGCCAACTGTTGAGGAAGGATATATTCTCCCGGTATGGTACTCGCACCGATAACCAGCTTGCCGCTCATTGTCCCCGTGACTCTTTCCATCGCCCGCCGGGCATTTTCTTTCAGCGTGACGATCTCTTTCGCATATCGATAGAGAATTTCTCCATCCTGCGTCGGCAGGATCGTTCTGCCAAGCCGGTCCAGCAGCTTGGTGGAAAACTCGTCTTCAAGAGCCTTGATATGCACGCTGATCGTCGGTTGCGTGAGATGCAGCGCCTGGGCTGCCTTTGAAAAGCTTTTCAGCTCCACAACCGCGCAGAATATCTCGATAAATTTTAACTCCATAGACCCTCGCCGTTGTTGAAGTCCGTACTATATTATAGAATATATCTATTTGACATATATATTCGTTATATGTATATCCATTTCTTGAAAAGTAATCATCCGCAAGGATTTTCATGATGCGCGTTTTCGGCTTTACGTGAAGTAGCCAATAGCTTCTAACCGGGTTTGTTGGACGCAACCGTATGCCGATTTCGCAGCCATCCCGACTTCGATCGATCCCGCAACATCGATCTTGTTTATAACCTGCAAGATTGGCGCCGCCGGACTTGGAAGATAGCGCGATCAGGAGCGCAACCGACCTGTGGGTCCGGCCCCGATTCAGGAACTCTTTTCAACACTGTGAGCAAGACCATGAACCAGATCAAAGTTGAAGACAAACAACGCATAAACCGCAGGGCATTTTTGACGACAGCAGCCGGAGCGGCGGCCGGAGCCGCCATGCCGGCTAGCCTGTCCGCAGCGCCATCATTCCGGCAGCACTCCCTTCAAGTCTGGGCTTGCGGCGGGTTGGCGGAAGCCTTCATCCCGGCGAATAAGCAATTCAAGGCGAAAACGGGCATCGACATCGCTTTTACCGGTGCTTTTGCCGCGGCACTAGGCAAATCGCTCATGGGCAGTGCGACCACGGAAGTTTTCGCCGGAAGAGTTCTTGCCCTTGCCCAGAAACTGCGCAAAGCGGACAAAATGGTCTCCTTCAAACCGCTCTGCTTCACCTCCTACGTATTGGTCACACCGAAAGGCAATCCCGCCGGCATTTCTGACATTCAAGACCTGGCAAAGCCAGGAGTTCGCGTCATCCTCGCGCCCACTGCCTCACCGCCGGGAGGAGAGGCGGTTACCGGTCTGCTGAAAAAAGCCGGAGTCCTGGATCAGGCCATGAAAAATGCCGTAATCCAAGGCAGCTGTGTTCAGCGCACGATGGAAGATCTAATGAAGGGAAAAGGCGATGTGTCCGTTGTTGAATGCCGGTTGACGCGGATGCCCCTATTCAAAGGTAAAGTGGACATTCTTCCGATCCCTGAGGCTTTTTTCCCGCCCGGTCCGCTGACCTTCACTATCGGAGTAATGAAAAACGCGGCCGATAAAGAGCTGGCCAATCATTTTATCGATTTCATTTTATCTGAAGAAGGACAGGGGTTTTTTGAGTCGGCCGGTTTCATCCCGGCCATGTCGGATGAAGGACATCGTTTGGTTGAGAAACTGGGGGTGAAAGATGCCTAAGGTTGCCGCGGTTCCGCTTACTGCAATGGATGCGCTGCCGATTGAAAAAGGCAAAGCCGTGCCCCTTACGTGGTGGCGGCGGCTCACTCAGGTTGTCTCTTTGGCGGTTCTCGGGCAATGGTCTTTTTATGGCATTTTCCGTTGTCCCTTTATTGTGCCCTATGTAAGCTGCCAGAACTGTCCCGTAATTACCTGTCATGGCCGATTCCTCACCCTCTTCTGGGGATTCTGGCTCATGCTTCCCCTATCCGCGCTGATTTTTGGGAGAGCTTTTTGCAGCTGGTTCTGTCCGGGAGGGCTGCTCAATCAGCTTCTCGGCATGATGGCTTCGGCGAAGCTCCAAATCAGAAACGGCTTTACGAAAATAGCGCCCTATTTTAAATACCTGGGATTGACACTTGCGCTGTATGTGTGGCTGCTTTATGGGCAGCCACGGCTCGCGGTGCCGATTCGAATCGGGGATTTCTTCGCATCATTCGCATTCACCTTCAAGAATGCAAATCCGCTCTGGCTGTTCCGGTCCGTCTTCGTATTGGGATTAGTCGCGTTAGGATTGTTGCTGGCCAATGCTTGGTGCCGATTCGCCTGCCCCACGGGCGGTGCGCTGGAAATTATCAAATTGTTTTCCCTGTTCAAAGTTTATAAAGACGAAAAATGCGATGGCTGCGACAAATGCCTTCAGGTTTGCGAGATGGGGACGCGTCCTGCCGAGCCCAACTGTACAAACTGTTGTGATTGTCGAGCAGTCTGTCCTTGCGATGCCATTCATATCGGACGTCCCCGGAGGAAATCGTAAATGTCGCCTGCCATGCTGGAAACTCTCAATAAAACCCACCCCTGCTTCTATGCGGGCGCTAAGGGAAAGTATGGGCGTCTTCATCTGCCCATAGCGCCATCCTGCAATATCCAATGCGCCTATTGCCGTCGGGATCATGATTGCCCCAACGAGAACAGGCCTGGCGTGACTGATGGCGTGATTGGGCCGGAGGAGGCTTCCGAACGCCTGGAACGGGCGCTTGAAAAAATGCCTCATATTTCCGTGGCCGCCGTCGCTGGCCCCGGCGACGCCTTCTGTGATCCGGAACGCACTTTGAAAACATTTGAGCTCATACGCAGGAAAAATCAGGATATCGCGCTGTGCGTATCTACGAACGGCTTAAATGTGAAAGATTCCATTCCGCACCTCAGCGATTTGAATGTGGGGTACGTAACGATCACGGTCAATGCAATCGATCCAGGTATTGCGGCGCGCCTGCATCCCTATATCACCGTTGATGGCATAACCATTCGAGGTTTGGAAGCCGCTCGTATCCTCATATCCAGGCAGATCGAGGCCATCGGTCGGTTGAAAGATGCCGGAATCACGGTAAAGGTCAACTCCGTCGTCGTTCCTGGGATCAATGAAGAGCATCTGCTGTTTCTGGCGAAAAATATGGGGAGGCTTAATGTGGACCTGATGAATTTCCTGCCGCTGATTCCCCTCGCCGGAACGGATATGGCGGACGCGGTTCCTCCAAGTGAAGACAGGATGAATAGGCTGAGACAGCGGGCAACCCCCTATGTGCGGCTGATGCATCATTGCACACGGTGCAGATCCGATGCCGTCGGCCTCTTGCCTCAGGATAGGAGTAGTTCTTCCGCGTTTCATATATGAAATATCCTATTTGTTGCTGATCCGCGGCCGCAGAAGGATCGGATCAAGACAGGATTCAGAACAAGCGATACACCCTATTTCGAAACGAAAGGAATAAGAGCGAAATGTCTGCGATTGGGCGTTTTCTATCATCCCGTGGGGGAATTATTGTTACGGGGCTTTCAGTGGGCGTGCTTGCTCCCATTTTGGTCAAATTTGGCAATCCTGCAAATATGGGTGTTTGTGTCGCGTGTTTCAGCCGCGATATTGCAGGCGCGATGGGTTTGCACCGAATGGCTACCGTTCAATACATACGGCCGGAAATCATCGGGTTTGTATTGGGATCTTTTATTTCTGCCCTGATCTTTCGCGAATTCCGTCCGCGTACCGGAGCGAGTCCGCTCGTAAAATTTCTCCTGGGCGCGCTGTCCATGATCGGCGCTCTCATGTTTCTGGGCTGTCCCTGGCGCGCCTTTTTACGGCTTAGCGGGGGAGACTGGAATGCTCTCCTGGGAATTCTCGGTCTTGCGGCGGGGGTTGCCGTGGGAATAGTCATGCTGCGCATGGGATTCAGTCTGGGACGATCCCATCCGGCGCCTCAGGCGCTTGGCTGGATAATGCCGGCGCTCATGATCGGGCTGCTGCTTCTGTTGATCTTTGCGCCGCAATTGGGACGAGATCCTAATGGGAATCCCATCGGACCGATATTTTTCTCGGCAAAAGGCCCGGGCAGCCAGCATGCGCTGATAGGGCTCTCTCTTGGTGTCGGTTTGCTGGTCGGCTTTTTAGCTCAACGCAGCCGTTTCTGTACAGTCGGCGCGGTGAGGGATCTGATCCTGCTGAAAAATGTGAACCTTTTCAGCGGAGTGGTCGCGATGGTTCTGGCTGCATTTATAGCGAACCTGGCACTGGGACAGTTTAAGCCGGGCTTTGCAGGGCAACCCATTGCGCACACAGATGGATTGTGGAATTTTGCCGGAATGCTTTTATCTGGCTTGGCCTTTGCTCTTGCGGGCGGATGTCCGGGGCGCCAGGTTTTCCTATCCGGCGAAGGAGATGGGGACGCGGCAATCTTTGTCATTGGAATGATCGTCGGCGCCGGCTTCGCTCATAACTTCAATCTGGCTAGTTCCCCTACGGGTCCGAGCCCGTATGGCCCGATTGCCGTGATCGTCGGCATCTGTGTATGTGTAGTTCTTGGTCTGTCGCTGCGGGAAAAAGCATCGGCGTAATACGTATGCCTATGTATGCGTTACGGCAATGGCTGCCACAGGCTTCCGAGAGGACCGGGTTTTGTTTTACTTTTTATATTTTTGCATGAGACCGCTATGAAGTCTTATCGATTGCATATTCCACCTGACGGCAAAATCATTCTCAATGTAGCGCCCCGGGTACATCATCCCGACCCTTATGCGAACACAGTAGCTGCGGCAATACGTGTGCGGCGCGGCGACCGGGTTCTTGACATCGGCTGCGGGGCCGGCGGATACGGGCTCTCAACCGCCGTCCGGGGCGCAGGAGAAGTTGTCCTTACCGACATCGAGCCCGCCGCTGTGGCTTGCGCTCTCCGGAATGCCGAACAGAATGGAATCCGCCGGGTCCATGGCCGTGTTGGCTCGCTCTTTGCTCCGGTTCGTGGGGAACGCTTCGACATCATCATCACTACTCTTCCGCAGCTTCCGGCGCCGAGACCAATACTTGCGGCACGCTATGGAGGGTCCGATGGGCTGATGTACCTGCGGAGGCTCGCCGAAAAAGCGGGCGATTATCTTGCGCCCGGCGGTCGGCTGTACATGCTCATTACTGACTGGGCCTGGCCACCGAGGGTAATGCCGCTCTTCAAACGACGCGGCTTCACCCTGCGCCGCATGGCCCGAATTGAACGTCCTTTCCAGCCTGCCGAGTACGACGCTTTTTCACAGGGCCTCTTCTCCTATCTTGACGGTCGGGTTCAACGGGGTCTGGCTCAGTATCGCCGGAACGGTCCGTGGTGCTATCTGGGAGTGAGCTTTTTTGAGGCAAAAATGAACGGCCACGGTTCCCGGGCAACGAAGACACGCGTGTTGGAATAAAGATCAATGATATATCTCGATCATGCAGCAACGTCATGGCCAAAACCGCGAGAAGTCATCGAGGCTATGGCTGATTTTCTGGAACAAGCCGGAGGGAATCCTGGCCGTGCTGGTCACCGCCTGTCGATTGAAGCGGGACGAATTGTCTACGATGTGCGCGAGACTCTGGCAGAATTCTTCAACGCTTCCGACCCTTTGCGGATTATCTTTACTGCCAATGCTACCCACGCAGTCAATCTATGTCTCTACGGGATTTTACGGCCGGGAGACCATGTCGTCACCAGTTCGATGGAACACAATGCCGTGATGAGGCCGTTGCGGGATCTGGAGAGCAAAGGGATCCATTTGTCCGTTGTTCCCTGCAACAAAAATGGTTTCATGGATCCTGACGCCATTGCTCAGGCGATGCGCCCATCAACCCGTATCGTTGCTGTTACTCACGCCAGCAATGTCACCGGCACAATTCTTCCGATTGCCGAAATCGCCGACACAGCGCACAAATCCGGCGCATTCATGCTTGTCGATGCGGCGCAAACCGCCGGTGTATTGCCCATCGATGTACAGGCCATGAAGATCGATCTTTTGGCATTCACCGGACATAAAGGATTGCAGGGTCCTCAGGGAACCGGCGGGTTGGTGATCGGGAACAGCATGCGTGTGAATGACATTGAGCCTCTATGGCGCGGCGGTACTGGGAGCCGTTCTGCATTCGAGATCCAGCCGGAAGAATTGCCCGATAAATTTGAAAGCGGTACCGTGAACGGTCCCGGAATCGCCGGGCTGGGCGCCGGCGTGCGGTACATAATGAAGCGGGGCATTGAGGCGATTCGTGCGCAAGAGATGGATTTGACTCAACAGATGGTTGACGGGATTAAAAGCCTTGATGGCGTTACCGTCCACGGCCCTACCGATGCTGCGCGCCGCACCTCCATTGTTTCTTTCACCGCTGCAGGACGCCGCGTCTCGGAAATCGGGTTGCGCCTCGACGAAGAATTCGGAATACTAAGCCGAGTCGGATTGCACTGTGCACCGGCCGCCCATCGCACGATCGGGACGTTCCCCGAGGGAACTGTGCGATTAGCCCTGGGATTGCATACGACACGGGAAGAGGTCGCATCGGTAATCGATGCGGCAAAGAAGATTCTTCGCTAACGCGCTATGTCCGAAAATATAAACACTTTTGGTGTAATTTTATTCCATACAAACTCATCCGCGCTGCGCACCGAAAAAATCCTGGTGAAGGGCGGATTGACGGTTAAATTGATTCCGACTCCACGTGAATTTTCGAGCGACTGTGGCGTCGCGCTGCGATTCGTCTGGAGCGATGAATCGCAAGTGCGTGCCATTCTGAATTCCGCAAATGTAGAAGTATCCTCCATCCACGAAATGCACTAAAAATTGGTGTCGGGTAGATTTCCCTCAAGTTGCAGGTTCCAAGTGTCCTGCAACCTGAAACAGTATAACCAGGTACGCAATCTTGAAAAAACAGAGGACGCACAACAATTTCTAGTGTAAGAATAGGGAATGCTCCCCAGTTTCTCAGGCACTGACGAAACGCCATGAGAGATCGTGGGATCGAGACTAAAAATGTTTGCCACGCAAAGGAGTTTTTTATGCCTGAAGATAAAAAGGCTGAAAACAAAGAAGGCAAAAAGCAGCTTTCGAGACGTGACTTTTTGGTCACGGGAGGAACGGTTGTTGCCGTCGACGCGTTGATCGCAACGACACCCGTAAAGGCAGTGGCGGGCACAGCTGCGCCCGCATCGCCTGCGGCCGCGGGACCGACCTATCCTGCGTCCGAGGGCTATCTGATTTACGACAGCAAGAAATGCGCCGGCTGCACGACGTGCATGCTCAGCTGTTCGCTGGTTCACTACGGAGTTCAGAATCTCTCGCGGTCGCGCATTCAGATTATGCAGGACTCGTTCGGCAAATTCCCTAACGATGTCAAGATGGCACCCTGCCGGCAATGCAAGGCGCCCGTTTGTGTCCAGAGTTGCCCGGTGGGGGCCGCCTATGTGGACACGGAAAACGGCAATGTTCGACGGATTGACAGCACGAAATGCATTGGCTGCAAAACCTGCCTGAAAATGTGTCCTCAACAACCGCACCGGACTGTCTGGGTCAATATCGACGGCAAAGGGAAATCCTCCAAATGCGATCTGTGCATCGATACTCCCTACTGGAATGAAAAAGGAGGTCCCGGAGGTAAGCAGGCTTGCGTGGAGACCTGCCCGATGATGGCAATCAAATTTGTCACTCAGACGCCCGATCAGAAAGAGACTGAAGGCTACGATGTGAATCTTCGCAACGATCATTGGCTGAATCTTGGTCTGGTGGACAACAGCACGGTCATACCACCGAAAATGCCCGTGTGGAAAACGGGAGGGGGGGAGTAACTATGACAGGCGGATATACCGGTAAAATACTACGAGTCAACCTGACCACAAAGACGGTCAGCACGCATCGATACTGCAAAATATGAGGAGTTCGGCGGCGGCCACGGAATAGGTTCCGCTGTTTTCTTTGATCTGGTCGGCGACCAATTGCCATTTGAGGCCTTCGATCCCAGGAACCTCATCATCATGATGGCATCTCCATTCTCCGGTACATTCGTGCCGGGTTCCGGGAGATGCGAGGTGCAAGGCCTTGGGCCGATGCTGTATCCCATTGAATGGTTTGGCCACAGCAACTTCGGTGGACGTTTTACGGCCCAGCTGAAGTTTGCCGGATGGGATGGCATCGTGGTTGAGGGGGCTTCTGACGAACCCGTATGGATCAACATTGTCAACGATAAGGTTAAGATCGAAAGCGCCAAGGGAATCTGGGGAATGGACACCTGGGACACGCAGGAAGAGATCTCCCGGCGCGTCGTGCCCGGTCTGAAATATGGCGAATGGGCGGATCTGGCCGAGAACTGCTATACCACGCAGATACCGGCGGTCGTCTGCTGCGGTCCGGCGGGGGAAAACAAGAGCCGCCTTGGCTGCCTGCTCCACGGTCCCGGATCTCAAGCTGCACTGTGCGGTTTTGGAGGAGTCTTTGGATCCAAAAAGTTGAAAGCGATCAGTGCGATAGGATCCAATGACGTTCCGATTGCCGATCCCAAAGCATTTATGGATGCCAGGCTCTGGTTCCGCCAGTTCCAGTGGAACGTGGATAATCCTCGAGAAGCCGAGAGGTTTGGCGCCGGCGGACCCTATGCTTTGATTAGTGGCCGACCCAGTGGCGGCAATACTACCAATAGCCAGATTCCGCTCATTCCGGCGCGCGCAGCCGCGTGCGCTTCTTGTCCCAGAGGATGCCGCATGAGACTGGCCTCCGGCGACAGCAACGAATCGGTCTGCGGTGGAACTATGGCGACCAGTGTTAAAGGAAACCTGAAGTTTACACGCCTGGGCAATGATTTGATGCAAAAGTACGGTTTGGGACACTGGCAGCTTATGCCTCTCATGTCCTACGTAAGAACTCTCTATGACAAGGGAATTCTGGGAAAAGGGAAACAGCTCGATACGAATCTGCCGCTGGATCAACCGGAGACGTTTGGCTATATAGAGACCCTCATGAAGCAGATCGCTCTACGCGAGGGGATCGGCAATGATTTAGCCGAAGGTTGTGCCAGATTTGCGCAAAAAATCGGGCGGTATAAAGAGGATGTAAACAGCGGCACGCTGCCGTTGGTCTACTACGGCACTTCGAATCACTATGATCCGGTGGTCGAGGCGGAATGGGGTTTCGCTTCCATACTCGGAGAGCGCGATCTCATGCTCCATATGATGTCCAACTATCCCATCCACTGGATGGCTTGGTCGGGAGATCCGTACCTCACAGCCGAAGAGTGCGCAAAGCTGTATACCGACGCAATGGAGCCCTATCAGGGAGATCCGTTCATGGTCGATCACAGCGATGGGCCAACCGGGATCTACTCGGATTCCAAAGTCAAACAGGTTGCGTGGATCAAGCACTACGAAAAATTCTGGGTCGGGGCCGGCGGCTTTTGCGGCTGGCGCTGGCCAATGTGTATCACCAACAATACGGCCGACAGGAGAGGCCCAACGCCACGGGCTGAGGAAAAATTCTGGAATGCCGTGACCGGCAAGAATCTCAAATTTGCCGACTACATGGAAACCGGACACAAGATCTATACCTTGGATCGATCCATCTGGGTGCTGCAGGGGAGACATCGCGATATGGAAGTGTATCCTGACTTCATCTACGACAAGCCGACCTTCGGTAGCGAAATGACGATGCACATTGACGGCAAGTGGAAATATGACTCGGGCAAGGGCCGCAAGCTGGATCGGGCAAAAGTAGAAGACTTTAAAACGAGGTTCTATAAGTTCGAAGGCTACAATCCCGAAAACGGCTATCCGACGCGCGCGACGCTAGAGAAGATGAATCTCAAGAAAGTCGCGGACACCCTTCAAAGCAAAGGCAAGCTCGGCTAAGACCTGATTATTTGAGTTTCAGGTTCCAGGTTCCAAGTTGCAGGTTGCAGGATGTCAATATTTATCCTGTAACCTGCAACTTGGAAACCTGGAACTTGCGGATGCCTGAACGGTAACAAAGCCCCTTTCATCCCTTTCTGATTGAACCATCCAGCTGATTTATCACTTATTGTGAAACCATTTCCGCTCCCTTTCATCTTCTTTATGGACAGGGTTGCCGAGGAGACAAAAGCCTCCTGTTAGTATTGATACTTACAGGAGAGATGTCCCGGATGGAGCCGGCGGCAAGTTCATCAGATGGAGCGCGCATTTTGAGGAGGGAATTGAGATGCGGTTAAAATCATGGCTTTGGATTTTCGCACTTGCGTTTGTATTAGGTTCGGTATCGGTTCTTGCCGCTGATCGCAATCAGGATCGAGGAGAGTACTCAAGGGACGGCCGTGAGGCGATCGACAGTGGGGACAGAAGCTCCCCGAATAGCATGAGCGGTTCTGAAAACAAACAACATGAAAGAGAATGGCGGGAATATCAGAAAGCGCGGAATAAGTCCTATAAAGAGTGGACTAAAGCGAATCGCGAGGAGCAGAAGGACTTCGAGAAGTATCTCCGCGAACGTGAGAAGGACATGCGCGAGAATGGGCGCGAGGCAGACCGGGAGTATCGAGATCCGGCTCGCGAACGTGAGGGAGATCGTTGGGAAGACCAGCGCGAACGCGAGAATCAATGGCGGGAGTATCTGAGGGCGCGGAATAGAGAGTACAGAGATTATTCCAGGGCCAGTCGCCAGGAACTGGACGATTTCTACAATTATCTTCGCGGTCGCGGCTACCGCTATGCAGATCCGTACGGCTGGAGCAACGGCAGAGGTCCTCGCTATGGAGATCAGTACGGCTGGGGCAGCGGCAACGAACCTCGCAATGGGGCGTGCTTCTATACCGATTCGAATTACAGGGGTGAGCGCTTCTGCCTCAACAGCAATGAACGTGTTAGCTCCGTTGGGGGGCACTACAACGACAGAATTTCATCCATCCGGAT
This sequence comes from uncultured Acidobacteriota bacterium, assembly GCA_963761825.1. Classification (GTDB taxonomy): domain Bacteria; phylum Acidobacteriota; class UBA6911; order UBA6911; family UBA6911; genus UBA6911. The sequence goes on along the minus strand of CAVXIH010000009.1, from coordinate 235,459 downwards.
CTTTGGCAGGGCTCGCGTCACAGTATACAAGCATACCAACTATGGCGGTTCCCACCGGACCTATACCAATGATGCGCCGCACCTGGGAGATTTAAATGATGAGATCACAGCTATCGAGGTGAGGTAAACCGAGGAGAATGGATAGCTCAGCAGGCGTTCCGATTAGGTCCTGGGAAACCAGAAAACAAGTGAGTCCGGGCTTCAGAGGATTGTCCAACAATCTGGTGAATGTCGAAACTCTGGAGGCCGGGTCCCGCCGGGAACGGCTTTTAATCGATGCAGGTCAACAGCCGGCAGGAGCCGACCTCTCTCGACCCGTTGAGCCTCTGAAGCCACGGGCCAGGACTTTAGCTGCTTCGACACTTGGACAAGCTTGGGATTCAGCTGCCGCAGGAAACCTTCAAGCGAGCTTTTCACGCTTCTTCCATGTGACGAAATAGATTCCGCAGAAAATGCAGGCAATACCGAGCAGCGTGTGCGCGCCGACGCGTTCGCCCAGCGTTATTGTGCCGATGACTACCGCAACGATAGGTGTAATGAACGACATCATCGATGTGATTGTGACCGAGAAATGCTTGATGAGCCAGTACAGTCCAATAAAGGCCAGAAGCGAGCCGAAGATACTTAAAAACAATAAAGCGAGCACCGACTCGCTTGTCCACTGCCACCGGGCCTGTGGCTCAACCACAAGGCTGACTAGGGTGAGAGCGACGCCCCCACAGGATAGTTGAATTGCTACGGTCACCAGGGGATCCAGCGATAGCCCTTGAAGCTTCGCGTAGACGTTTGCACATGCCGCGCTTATGGAGCTTCCGACTAATGCCAGTCCTCCCATGACCATGGCTGCATTTCCCCCAAGGTCATTCTTGAATATGATGAGAATTCCAATGAAGCTGATACCGAATCCAACCAATTTTGGAGTCGTCAGTCGCTCCTGTCTAAGTGTGAAGTGCGCGAGGAGCGCGACGAACAGCGGGATTGAGGAATTGAGCACCGCCGAGAGTCCTGACGAAATGAACTGTTCTCCCCAGAATACCCCTGCGTAGGGGAATATGATCTGAAGAAAACTGGAATAAAACATATACTTCCAGGTGGGAATATCCCGCGGCAGCTTTTTCCCCGTTATAAATAGGATTCCTAAGAGCAGACCTCCTGCGATAAGAAAGCGAACGCCGGCAAAGAGGAAGGGTGAAAAATAATTGAGGCCTACTTTGATGAAATACCAGGTTGAGCCCCAGATGAGACTCAGCGCTCCAAAAATGAAAATTGCTTTGTTCCGCTTCGACATAGGCTAACTTATTTCTCCTCCGCCACCTTATACAACTCAGTCGGCTTTCCCCTGTCCCATGTTTGGTAGATGATCTTTGATTTTTCCGGATCGAGCGGTAGTACGGCATTTTTTCCGGCGAGGTCCCTGATGGCCGACGCATACGCTTCGCAAAGCCACGTCTGCCCCGGTTTGTCAAAACAGGCGCGCATCCGGCTATAGACTGTTGAAAAATCTTCTTGAACGATATTCCCGAACGACAGATTCAGAAATTCACACGGCTGCAGGTCGCCTTTCGCGTTGATATAGAAACGGTCGGTCCCCCCGGCCGTGCAGCCGAATACTTCCGGCGATTCTTCGATAATCTGGGCTGAGATGGGAGGGTAGGACCGAAAGTTTCTGCCATGGTTGTAGCTATGGATTTTCTGCCGAATTGCAGCCATATCGCCGGGCGTAATGGTTTCCACGCCCTTGTCCATGCGGCCGCCGGCGGGTTTCGGCTTTATGAGCTGCAGCAGGCAGCCATTCAGTTCTTTTGCCTTCTCCATGATTTTTTCAAATTCGCCGTTAAAAAAATCCTCTTTTGTAATGCAGGTGTTGAATGCGACGGGGATATCGGTGCGGTGGCATAGGTCTATTCCCTGAATCATCGTATCCCAGGCGGAATCGGAGTGCATGAAGCGGTTCAATGTGGCGGGATCCGCGGCGTGGAGTGAGAACATGATCGCGCTTAGGTTCAAGTCCTTTAGTTCTTTAAGCCTATCCAGCGTCATGCCGTCGCCGGTAGAATTTATCCATATTTCCGAGCGCCGGTCGATTGCGGCGCAAACCCGCCTGAGTCGCTCATATACAAGAAACGGGTCGCCCCCTTCAATATTAAAAAATGCCACGCCCAGATCCTGAAGCTGATGCACGGCATGAACCAGCGTTTCGATGGGCATGTCTTTGCCTTTATCAAACCGCTGGTAGCAGTGGGGACAATCATAGCGGCAGGCGGATGTGATGGAGATCAGCGCTGTGGCGCAGGGCAGTTTTTGGTGCATGACCGAGAATTTTTCGCAGGCAGTGTAGAACGCCGGCCCCGGGAATCCAGGCACATAGAGGTCGATGCGCGTTCTTTCGCCGATGCGCACGAATTTGTTATGACGGAGCTTGGCAAGAAAGAACAGCAGCCGCTTCATGAATTTGAGAAACTGGCCCGGTTTCATCTGTCCCGAAAAAATAGCCGGCAGGAAATGGAAAAAAATCACGATTTTCAGGCGCTGCAGAAAAAATAAGCGCGCAAACCCGGTGATCGCTGAAATTCTAACCATAATTTTCCTATAAATACCCGTTATCGCGGTACCATTGGACGGTGTTATGTATCCCTTCTTCAAGCGTATATTGACAGTTGAAGCCGAGAAGCCTTGCCGCCTTGTCCGTGGAGTATCCGATTGAATCGTAAAACATATTCACTCTTCCTCTAGTAAGGAGAGGACTCCTTCTGCTCCGCAGGATTGTCCCGATGCCTTCAAGCAGCATCGCAGGTGGATATACCGCCCATTTGGGAAGCAGGCGGGGTGGCTCAAGACCAGCCTCAATGCAGAAAAGATGGAATATTTTGTGCATTGGATCCGGGCCGGGATTGCCGAGAAGTATTCGCTCGACACCCGGCAGTCGCTTTTGCACTGCCATCACATACGCACGTGCAAGATCGCGGACATAGATGACATGAAACGTATTGGAATTCGAGCCGGGCATGTATCGGAGACCCTGTCGCACTGATTGGACATAGGTGAAAAAACCGGATGTAAATTCACGTTCTCCATATACCCACGCGGGTTCCAGAATCGTGCAGTCGATGCCATATTCCGCCGCGTACAAAGATGCCTCCCGGGTCGCCTCGGCCTTTGAATCGCGATACCGGTTCATGGCGCAGGGAAGCAGGCCGTCAAGAAAATAGCGGTAATGAGAGTTAAAAGGAAAGGATTCGTCTTTTATCGTGGTGCAATGCTCTTCCCCATACGATGAAATTGAGCCGGTGACGATGGCCCGGGGTATCCGGTTCCGCCTGCATGCTTCGAGAACGTTAATCGTTCCCTGTACGTTGACCGCATGAAAATCGGCATACCTGCCCCAGTCAGCGGCCAGCCCTGCCAGGTGAACGACCAACGAACAGCCGCGCGCCGCGTCGGCGACTGCTGTGGCAGTCACGGATATCGCCGGTTCGAACCTCGCAACGGCCGGCAAGCTGACTTGAAAGGCGCGAGGGATCACGGACGAACGCGACACAGGCGAATCCTTGTTCGCACAGAGCTTCGGCGACGTGGCCGCCGATAAATCCAGTCGCTCCGGTGATCAGTATTCTATCCATTAACTTTCCCCAGAAGCAGAGCCGCATTGTGGCCGCCGAATCCGTACGAGACCGTCAGTGCACGGCGTACGATGGTTTTCAGTGAGGATACCGGCAGATTGAGGTTTTCTATCGGATTGTCGGTGAGATTTCCGTGCACGGTGTCGTGCGCGATTGAAAGAGCGGTTACGGCCGCGCCAATCGCCCCGCTCGCTCCCAGCGTATGGCCGATAATGCCCTTGGTGGAACTGATGAGTGGCTGCTGCCCGGCGTCGCCGAAAATCCTCTCGATCGCAAGCGCTTCGACCTCGTCGTTGGTTTCCGTGCCGGTGCCGTGCGCGTTTAGGTAGTCGATTCCATGGCCGCCCGAGATGTCGCCGAGCATCCCGATTATCTGCGGTCCGCCCTTATCAATCTGCACGATGTTCGCGGCGTCGCTACAGGACCGGTAATCGAGAATCTCGGCGTATATTCGGGCATTGCGGGATTGCGCATGGGCGTACGATTCAAGAACCAGCATGCATGCGCCTCCTTCGGAAAACAAAAAGCCGCTGCGCTTTGTAGAGAAAGGACGCGGGATGCCGTCATCGCTTCGGGTCAGTGCGCCAAGAAGGTCGAAACCGCGCATAATTGCCCCGGAAGAGTCCCGGAGGCACTCCACGCCGCCGCAAAGCACGACGTCTTCATACCCGTCGCGGATGCGGCGAAATGCTTCGCCTGCGGCCACGGTTCCGGATGCGCACGAAGCATTGATTGTTGCGCACTGGCCGTGTATGCCAAAACAGATGGAGACCCAGGCTGCGGGCGAGTTGGGCATAGTAGCGGGAATGACCATCCGGCTGAATTTGAAACGGCCGGGCGCGGCATCGTCTCTGAGCTGCTCCTGGGAGAAGCGATGCGCACAGTAGGATTCAAATGCGGTTTCAAGTCCTCCAATGCCAGTTCCTATGAGGATGCTGCAGCGGTCAAGACGGCCGGCGCGTATGCCGTGCTCGGAAAAATCCAGCGGGAAATGCGCATCCTCCAAGGCCAGTTTGGCGCCCGCGACCGCCATCCGGTCTTCCTGCTGCATGGCGCTTTCGAAAGGAAACCGCATGCCGTACTCGGCGAGTGATATCTTTTGTAAAGGTACATACCAGCGTGAATGGAATGCATAGCGGCGTTCGAATTCAGCAGGAACAGGGGAGGCGATAAATTCTCTGTTTAACAGGGCGCGCCAGAATGTAGCCGCGCCCACGCCGATGCTGGTGACAGGACCTATTCCGGTAATGACTACTCTATGCGCCATGGTTGACCTCCGCATCAGGATCCCCAGGCTTCTGCCGCAAAACCCACTCCGTCAATGCCCTGAGATATTGCTGTGTACTGTCATATCCGCGAGCTTCGATTTTGAGGGAGCGGAGATCGATTGTATCGTTCCCATCGGCCGCAGTTCTGCCGCATTCGGTGATAACGCCGAGGCGGTAGAAGCGCATCTCGTTTTTATCGGCTTCTTTTGTGAATTCCCGCTCGCGGTCCGCCGGTACTGTGAAAAGCAGCTCATATTCGCCGCATTCGCCCAGGAAAAGCATGATCTGCGGCAGGGAAGCGGCTTTTGTAAGCAAGGCGCCAGCCCGATGATACGGAAGTGCGTCTATGGCGTACCCGCAGCCGTTGATATCCGCAAGGATGGAAATGGCTTTCCACGCACCGTCGCTGGTGTCAATACAGGAGGAGGCGTAACGCCGTATCAGCAGTGCTTCTTTGCCCCGGAGGGGAAACCGCATTCCAGAAAATTGCGGGATGTTTAATTCGTCCAGAGGGATGATATCAAGCGCCGCTTGAACGTTGCCGGCGCCGATCCGGCCGCTCAGATAAATGCCATGTCCCGGGCGCGCGCCGACGCGTGTCATCGGCGCGCCCTTGCAGGCTCCGATAACCGATACGCAGCATCGCCACGCCTGCGCCTGGCCGCAGTCGCCGCCGATGAATCGAGCTCCCGATTTTCTGAGAGCTTTGGCGACGCCTCGGCCGAAGCCCTCGACGAACGCCGTATCCCAGGTCTTGGCGACGGTCAAGGAATGCGCATAATAGATGGGCACTCCGCCGCAGGCATAAACGTCGCTTATCGCACCCGCGGCGACATTCCATCCAAGCAGGTTCGGATCGAGTTCACAGAACCGGTCCTCGGCAGAGAATTCATCCGTGGTATAAAGGAAACGCTTCCCGCCAAGGACGATTATTTCACAGTCGGATTCGTTGCAGCGGTTCATACGCCTCTGCGGCAATAATCCATCCATTATTTCGATAATCTCTTTCTCAGACGGCATGGGATTCCCCGGTAATCAGTTCAAGAGGGTCAGTCGCAGTCGTGACGGTGCACGGACAGTATCCTGCAGGGTCGCCATCAAATTCCGTTTCAAGGGGAGTTTTGCAGGAAATGTCGATGCGGCTGCCATATTCCAGCGAAATGTAGGAGCGGCCGGCAGGAATGGGTTTGTCTCCGTAGAGCAGGCCGAGGACGGGAATGAAATTGAACGGTGAAAGATCGCGGACCGTGACAATATAAAGCCCTTGATCGGATGCTCCCAGCGTGTGCTGCACCCGAATTCCAGAGGCGATAAAACGCGTTTTGCCCACAGCGATATTATAGACCCGGGTAGTTGTCCGACGGTTTCCGTCGATAGTCAGCGAAAGCGTGACGGGCCGATACAAGAAAAGCGCTTTGAAGAGTGAAAGAAATGTCCCTAAACGGTCGCCGGCGAATCTTCGTAAGCCGCCGTTGGATGTGCGGGCAACTGCCGCGCCCAGCCCGACGTTTGCGCAGCAGCCGAAGAACCGCGGCGGCGAAGCCGCTTTTCCCTCCGTGTCGGCAGACGATGCTGCGCAGTCGATCCTGCCGACACGAATGAGCGATGTCTTCCCGGCCGCAATGACACCCACCGCACCCTCATGCGATTGTGGAATGCCGTAGCTCATGCAGAAATCGGGACTGGTTCCGGTGTGGATCGCCCCCATCCGGGCGCTTGAAATGCGCCGCCCCTCTGCATTAAAAAAACCGTTCAGGACCCTGTTGATCGTTCCGTCGCCTCCCACGGCGACCACAGCGTCATACCGGTCTTTGTTTGCTTTCTGAGAAAGCGAATACGCGTGATCCAGAGAATCGGTAAAAGCATGGTCGAAGGAGATCCCGGTTTTTTGCAGCAGCGAAAAAAGGTCGTTATTCCTTTTCCCGCTGCGCCCGTCGCGCGACTGCGGATTGATGACAAAAAAGTACTTCATGGGGCCCCGCTTCCCGCCAGTGCTGCAATGCGGCGGGCTATGCTATCTGCTGCGGCCTCATCGACCTTGGCGCCTATAATAAGCCTGAGCACTCCCTGTTCCGGCGGAACCGAGGGAGGTATGAACGGCGTTGACAATATGCCCTGCTCGAAGAGACGCTTTGCCAACGTTACGGTGCGTTCCGGCGAGCCGCACGCAATGGCAGCGATCGGGGCTTCGCCGCCCTTGAGGATGAAACCGGCTTTTGTCAATTGCGACACCAAGGCAGTATGGTTGTGCCACATCGTTTTTCCGAGTGCATGGAATTCATTGACGATGATGGCGATCGATGCCAGCAAGCCTCCGGCATTGACCGGCGCCAGCGCGGTCGAATAGATAAGACCGGAACAGTTATAGCGGAGGTGCTCGATTAAGCCCGCTCTGCCGGCAATGACCCCGCCCGCATTGGCGAGTGCTTTGCCGAGGGAGGCGGTATAGATGCCGTCGTATCCGCGGATATTTTTATGTTCCAGGATTCCGCGGCCGTTTGTGCCGATGACACCGATGCCATGGGAGTCATCGACGATCGGGATGGCGTTGTACAGGGCACATAGCCCGCAGATTTCATCGAAAGGTGCGATGCTGCCTTCAGTCGAGAAGACCGACTCGGTCACCACAAATATTCTTCGGTATGATTGAGCGGCCGCAAGCTGTTTTTCGAGATGGTGGATGTCATTGTGCAGAAACGGTTTGATCCTGGCACCGCTTGCGCGTATCCCCTGGATCAGGGATGCGTGTGCGAAATGATCGACGGCGACGACATCGTTCGCATCCGCGATGGAACAGAACAGAGAACTGTTTGCCTGGTAACAGGAGGGGAAAATGACGGCCGCCTCCAGGCCCGTCATGCCGGCGATCGACGATTCGAGCTCTGCCAGAATGGCGGCATAGCCGGCCGCAATAGGGGTGCCGCAGAATGAAGACCCAAAACGGTTTACGGCTTCAATCATCGCCGATTTTATCCGCGGGTTTGTCGCCAAACCGAGATAGTCGTTTGATGCCAGATCGAAAAATTCTTTTTGATCCACCTTCAGTTCTCCGCGTCCGCCCCTCACCATTTTCAGATAATAGGGATTAAATCCTGTGCGATCGGCGAGCGACAGGTCCATGGCCAGCGATTCATACACTTTTGAAGGGTTCATAAATTTTCGGCCGATTGGAGGTATTTCGTTGCCAGAAGATGCACAATATCCGCGACCTTCACCATGCTTTTAATATCCGCATCTTTAATTTCAATGCCGAACGTTTCCTCGAGGTCGTTGAAAATCATAATGGCGCCGAACGAATCCACTTCGAGATCCGTGCGCAGATCGCTCTGCAGATGGACTTCGTATTTGTTTTCTAGGTTTGCCCGTATTACAGCGATTACCTTCTCTTCAAGTTCCGTGGACACAGGGGCCTCCTTTGTAGAAAGCGGATGTCAAACGCCCGGCGCATAGCAGCGCGTGGGTTGTCCTGAATCGCACATGATCGCGCAGCGGTTACAATGGTTGCAGGAGGAACGGCTGGCGATATTTTCCTGCCATTTAAAGACCAGGGACGGTTCCCGGATAAAAGGCCGGCAAAGAGCGACAAAATCAATCTGTTTATTTTCGATGGCGTCCACGGCGTCGTGTGCCGAGCGGAATCCGCCGACGCATATGAGGGGAACCTGCGTGTGCTTGCGCGCAGCTTCTGCGAAGGGAAGGTTGTACGCCGGAGCGAACGGCACAATCGACCGCCTCATTATCGGCAGCACCAAAGCCTTCCAGAGGCTGCGCTTCAGCATGCTTCGCGTGCGATACCGTGGATTGTAGTCCAAAATAGCGTCGACCGGTATGGTGGTTCCCCTGAAGATATTCAGGGCATGGTCCATGGTTCCCCAGCTGATTTCGATGGCGTCGATATCCTGAGCGTCGAGAAATCGAATCACCTGGATAAACGATGCGCCTGTCATTCCGCGGTGGTACTCATCTCCCGCGCTTATTTTGACGATCAGCGGGAATTCCCGGCCGCACTTCGACCGGATGCGTTCAATGATCTGGCGTAGGAATTCCGTGCCGATTCCGGTGCGTGGGTCGATGCCGAAGAGGTCGTCGCGGTCGTTGACCGCGGGGTTGAGGAACTGGTGGATGAGATACCCGTGGCCCGCATGCAACTGGACACCGTCAAAGTGGGCCTCCCGGGCTCGGCGCGCCGCCGACGCAAAATCATCCACGATGCGTTCCGCATGATCGACCGTGAGCCGCCGGGGTTTAACATTAAAGTATCCGGACTTTTTCCGGCCCGGGCCGTACACAGCTCCGCCGGTTGCCGCCGGGAGGGTTTGCCTTCCGGCATGCGCGATCTGCAGGAAAATGCGACCTCCCAGCCGGTGAACGCTATCCGTGGTTGCGGCGAAGCGCGGGATTTTATCGTCGCTGTCCATCCCTGCCTGGCCCGGTTGCATGGCTCTGCCGTCACGGCTCACGAATGCGAATCCGGTTATGATCGCGCCGATGTTTTGCGCGGCCAGGGAGGAGTAGTGGCGAATGTAGCGTTCCGAAGCCCCACCCTGTGCATCGCACATACCCTCAAAGGTAGCCGAACGGATTATCCGATTGGGAAGCGTTGCCGTTCCGATATGCGCGTGCTCGAAAAGCTGCATGATCATTTCACCTGTATCACTGCTGGTGGTCGCGGTGAAAGTCAAAAAGGAATCCAACAAAAATATAGGAAAAGATAAAGAGCCAGACGGCCAAGTCCGGATTGAACAAGCCGATGAGCGCTGCCTGACCGCAGGCACATGCCCGGAAATTCGTTACCAGCGAATTATAGGCCCCGGGTCCGTCCGGATATCGGTAATAGAGCACTCCTGTCCATAACTGCAGAAAAACGGTCAGTGATCCGAGGATAATAAAGGTTGTATTCATCGGCGTCTGGTGAAGTCCGGAAATTCTGAGCGCTGTAAAAACCAGCGTGGGCAGGAACGCGGACCCGATGGAAAGCCAGCGCGATTTCCTGAGCCCTAATGTAACAATCAGGGTGCGCTTCCCCGCGGCTTTGTCTCCCTGGTAATCCTTGAAATAGGTGTAAAACGTCATGAGCGCGTTCATGACCCATACGAGAATAAGCACGGACAACCGGTAGGGCAATAAAACCGTTGTTGATGTCGGGCCGGATGCGTAACCACCGAAGAGCGGCGCCATAGTGATCATGAGACCGAATACGATATTGCCGAAAATGCCGAACCCCTTGGCGTATTCGTAAATGACGTTGAGAATCACGCCGGCGAAAAGAAAGACAACGGCGACCGGCTCCAGGAAAAACCAGGTGACTGCGGCAGAGACGAGGATCAGAGAAAGTGAGAGGATGAGGGCGCCGCGGGGATTCAGTTCGCCCGTCACCATGGGCCGATGCGGTGCGTTGATGCGGTCTTCTTTCAAGCCGAGGAAATCATTGATTATCTGATTGATGCCCCAGCTCAGGAAAAGCAGGGCGAGAATTATCAATTTCCTTTCAGGGGACGGAATGATTTCGATCGATCGCTCGGTGGGACTGGAAGCAAGGTATTCGTAGTAGGCAACGCCAAGCCAGCCTGCCATGCCCGTTACAAACGAGTAGTATAAGCGCATGGATTTTATATAGGATCTAATAAACGTTATCATTGAACGCTCCGATTGGATGAGGCTCAGCGCTGTGCCGATACTATAGCCTTATGATACGCTCAAAATCCATAGCAGCGTGAACCTGCCCAGCCCAACGCCGACATCGACGAAGCGCTGAAAGCGCGATGCAGCAACCCTAATCCGTCGACCTGATTTATATAGCGACGTTTGGCCTGCAAAAGTGCAGAACGCCTTTGACAATAGTACCTGGTTATACTGTCCCCTTTTCCCTTCCGCGCAAGAGCTATAGAGAACTATAATCAGCCCAAGCCTTTTTATGGCTTGGAATATAGCTTTCTGGAGGAAGCGCCATATTTTCAAACGATGAAATGTTAGGCCCGAGTTGACTGCGAACCGGATCACGATCCTTTTTTACTATTCTATATGACAGATCAGAATGAGATTTATCGCGAATTGTTGGATTATTTGGCGGATGGCGTCTACTTTACCGATACAGAGCGCAGGATAGCTTTCTGGAACAAGGGAGCTGAAGCGCTCACCGGTTTCTCGCGCCAGGAGGTTATCGGGCATCGCTGCATGGATAATCTGCTGATGCATGTGGATGCTGCGGGAAATGAACTCTGCAAGCATGGTTGCCCGCTCAGCCATACGCTTCGGGATGGACAGATGAGGGAGGCTGAAGTATTTCTGCACCATAAGAATGGCCATCGAGTTCCCGTTCGAGTTCGAGTGATGCCGATGACAAACGAGGCTGGGGCCATTATTGGAGCGGTCGAAGTGTTTAGTGATAATTCCGCGAACATGCAAATGGTCCATCGGCTTGCTCAGATGGAACAACTGGCCCTGTTGGATTCACTGACCGGGTTGGCGAACCGGCGGTATCTCGAATCTGTTATGCGCTCGCGGTTGGAAGAGCTGCGCCGCAACAACTGGAATTTCGGTATCCTATTTATCGATATCGATAATTTTAAGAAGGTGAATGACACCTATGGCCATGATATGGGCGATCGGGTCCTTCAGATGACCAGCAGAACGCTGAGTGCGAGTTCCCGGTACTTCGACATAATTGGCCGATGGGGAGGCGAGGAATTTATCGCCGTAATTGCCAATGCGGAAGAAAAAGAGCTTGCCGAGGTCGGGGGACGCATGCGATCCCTGGTTGAGCATTCAGTGTTGGGCGCACCGGAATATTTATTTGTGACCGTATCCATTGGAGGCGCGAAGGCGCTTTCCGACGATACTATTGAAAGCCTGGTGCGGCGCGCCGACGTAAAACTATTTCAAGCTAAAACCACAGGGAAAAACCGCGTTTGCGTCTGAACCAATATCCCGGGATCCGATAGGAGCCGCTTGTTTCGCCTATCCGCGAGGCAGTTAGCCGGATTATAACCGTGTTCATCCAACCTCGTGGCGGATTTTTGCGTCGAGTTGTGAAGGAAAGGATTATTAAAATGGGATCAAAATATGAACATGTATTCGAGCCTATCAGGATCAGAGGCGTTGACTTCAAAAACCGTTTGGAAATGGCCCCGCCGTCTCCCAACCTTGCTGACCGGGAAGGGAGAGTGACGCCCGAGTTCGTCGATTTTTTCAGACCGATCGCAAAAGGCGGAGTGGGGATTATCCACGTTGGTAATTCCGTGGTCGATATCAAAGAGGCGTGTGACGAGGAGCGTCAGCTCGATCTGGGCAGCGACGCCTGCATCCTTCCGCTCACCCGATTTGTCGAAATGTGCCACGGCTATGGGGCGCTGGCTTCGCTGGAGATCAACCACAACGGGAAGGATTCCGACTTCGATAAAACCGGGAAAGCGGCCTTCAGCGCTTCTTCCTTCATTGCTTCCAGTGAAATCTGGCGCGCACAGATGCACGGCAGGGAACCCATCCCAACCATAGAGATGGATCATGCGAAGATAAACGAAACCGTCGAAAAGTATGCTGTCGCCGCATACCGCTGCAAGCGGGCCGGCTTCAAAATGTGTATGATCCACGGCGGTCACGGGAACTTGATCTCCCAGTTCGCGAGCCCCCTCTATAACAAGCGCAAGGACGGTTATGGCGGTTCCCTCGAAAACAGGGCGCGCTTTGCCATAGAAGTGCTGGACAGAGTCCGCGAGCTTTGCGGCGGGAGTTTTGTGATCGAATACCGTATCTCGGCCGACGAAATTCACCCGGACGGAATGCACTTTGATGAGACGCTCAAGTTCATCGAGCTGATTCAGCATAAGATCGACATCCTCCACGTTTCCGCAGGTCTGCACGGCGAATTCCAGTACATGCGCAACTGGTGGCAGAACTATCTAATGGACAGGATGTACAACGTTCATTATGCGGCGGATATCAAAAAGAGGTTTCCGAATCTCCTGGTGTGTACCGTTGGCTCGATCATGAACGTCAAGAGTGCCGAGGAGATCCTGGCCTCCGGACAGGCCGATTTCGTCGCAATGTGCCGCCCGATCCTTGCTGATCCCGAGATGCCGCGCAAGTATGCATTGGGCAAAGAGGAAGATCACCGTCCTTGTATCCGCTGCCAGTACTGCGGTCTACGTTTGATGGTCCCCGCGGTCATTAATTGCGCCGTAAATCCATTTTTAGGCAACGAGACCGAGTTCCCGGAAGCCAAGGTTCAGATGGCTGAGGTTAAGAAAAAGGTCGCAGTCATCGGCGGAGGCCCCGCCGGCATCCAGGCTTTACAGACGCTGTGCGCGCGCGGGCATGATGTCACGCTTTACGAGATGAGCGATCATCTCGGCGGAAACGTCGTTCCGGGATCCGCACTCCCGTTTAAGCAGGATGTGAAGGATTATCTCGACTACCTGGTGTGTCAGGCGAACAAAGCGCCTGCGCGCATCTTACTTAATACCGAAGCTACCAAACCGATGCTGGACGCCGAGCGTTACGATGCGCTCATAATCGCCGTCGGTTCAAACCCATTGGTTCCGCCGCTTCCGGGTATTGCCAAACCGCATGTCCACTGGGCTCCGGAGGCGGATAGCGGCAAGGTGAAGATCGGCAGCAGGACGGTGATCGTCGGTGCCGGCGCTGTCGGCATCGAGAGCGCAATAGGTCTCAAGCGCGCAGGCAAGGACGTGGCCGTCGTCGAAATGGCGCCGGATATGTCGAACCTGAGGGCTTCTGCCGGCGGCGGAAGCACGGAATTGATGGCGTTGGTGCAGGAGCTTGGCATCCCTGTGCACCTCAACTGCAAGCTTGAGGAGGTAACCGACAAAACCGTAGTCTGCCGCGATACGAAAACATCCGAAAGAATCGAATTCCCCGCCGACACAGTGCTCTTAGCTGTCGGGATGATCGCAAAACACGATGTTGCCGACGCGCTGCGCCGCAGCGCTCCCGAGACAGAAGTTTTTGTGGTTGGCGATGCGTTGGAGGTCGGAACCATAGCCACGGCCGTCATGTCCGCATTCAAAGCCGCCGCATATATTTAACCGGGACGGATTGAGATATTCGGGGTCGGGGTCGGGGTCGGATTCGGGGTCGAAAAAGTTCATGCTTGCTGTGACGCTTATAAAAGCCGATCCCGATACCGATGCCGACTCCGAGTAGCTTTTGAGTTTTGAGACAGGCTCTAAAGCCTCGACCCACATATTTGCCTTAATATTTGGCGGTCCGTCCCCGATTTCTGATAGATTGATGAATAACTGATAGAACCAAATGTCCAAAAGGAGCGAGAGCGTGAAAGTATCTCCCGCATCTGTTGTTTCCCAGTTGCTCAAAGACTGGGGACAGGGCGACGAATCCGCATTGGATAAACTTATACCGCTTGTGTATGAAGAACTGCGCAAAATTGCGCACTATCAAATGGCCAGAGAAAGGGCCGGACATACGCTGCAAACCACGGCCCTGGTCAATGAAGTGTGTCTTCGTCTTATCGGCGGCGCGGAGATTCCATGGCAGGACAGGGCTCATTTCATGGCTCTCTCCGCCCAATTAATGCGTCGCGTACTGGTTGATCACGCGCGCGGCCGCGGCCGCGCCAAACGGGGCGGCGCAATCCAGAAGCTGTCGCTTGACGAATCTCTTGCCATTCCGGTTGGACCGGATGCCGATATCGCAAGGCTGGATGACGCTCTCAACTCGCTGGCTGCCGCTGATGCCCGGAAAGCAAAGACGGTCGAGCTGCGCTTTTTCGGCGGCTTCAGCGTGGAGGAGACCGCCAAGGTACTGAACGTCTCCGTTCGCACCGTGATGAACGATTGGCAATTTGCCAAGGTCTGGCTGCTGCGCGAAATGCAGCGTAGCTGATACGACTATGAATTCGGAACGCATGAGACAGGTAGAGGAGCTTTATCACCAAGCCTTGGCGCTTTCCAGGGATCGGCGCGCGGAGTTTCTCGCTCAAGCGTGCGTGGAGGATGATGCGCTGCGCGCAGAAGTCGAAGCGCTCCTCTCGTACGCAGACGCGGCGGAAACTTTTATGGAAACTCCGGCGGTTCAAAAGCAAATGGCGTTGTTGGCCGATGGCAGCGAAGCGGTTTCAACCGAGCTGACAGGATGCGTCATAGGCCGGTACCAGGTTCAAGAAAAGGTCGGCGCAGGAGGGATGGGAGTCGTATACCGCGCGCTGGACACCCGCCTCGGACGTACGGTGGCCTTGAAGGTGTTGCCGCCGGATGTGACGTCTGATCTGGAGCGCAGAAGCCGTTTTGTGCGGGAGGCAAAGGCGGCGTCGGCGCTCAACCACCCGAATATTATCACCATATTCGATATCGACCGCATGGATGGCATTGATTTTATTGCCATGGAATATATCGCCGGGCAAACGCTTCAGGATATCCTCTCCCGCAAAGAACTGTCAGTCGCGGATGCCGTGAATATTGCAGTGCAAGTCGTACAAGCCCTTGTGGCGGCGCACTCGACTGGCATCGTTCACCGTGATATCAAACCGGCCAACATCATGATTGCAGGCTATCCCGGCGGGTCTGCTCAGGTGAAGGTGCTGGATTTCGGCCTGGCAAAATTAACAGAATCGGCACCGTCAGGCGCTACGCTTTCGGAGGATAGGACGAAAGGCTCCATCATAGGCACCGCTGCCTACATGTCTCCCGAGCAGGCCGAGGGCAAATCCGTCGATGCCCGCTCGGATATCTTTTCCTTCGGCAGCGTGCTCTATGAAATGCTCTCGGGACGCCGCGCATTTCGCGGAGATTCGAACCTGGCGATTCTCACTGCCGTTTTGCGGGAAACGCCGGAGCCCGTGCCCGGCATCCCGGCGCATCTGCAAAATATCGTATCGCGCTGCCTCCAAAAGGATCCCGGCTTCCGGATCCAGAGCGCCGTGGAGCTTAAGCTCGCGCTCGAGGCTTGCCTCCCTTTGTCCATGGCCTCCTCAAGTCCAGTCAAGACGATTGCCGTTCTCCCGTTCACCAATCTCAGCGGAGACAAGGAGAACGAATACTTCAGCGATGGTCTGACGGAAGAAATGATCAGCGCGCTTACAAGACTGCCGGGTCTGCGCGTCACCGCCCGGACTTCCGCGTTTGCCCTGCGCGGCAAAAATCTGGATATCCGCGAAATCGGCGCCAGGCTCAATGTCGAGCACATTCTCGAGGGGAGCGTGCGTAGCTCAGGCAACCGCGTACGCGTTACCGCACAATTAGTCAACGCGGCAGACGGGTACCAGCTCTGGTCCGAGCGATATGAACGCGAGATGCGGGACGCTCTGGACATCCAGGACGAGATCTCACGCGCGATCGTGGATACGTTGCGGATACATCTTGCCAGGGACATATCCCTTGTCCGGCGCCACACCAGCAGTCCCGAAGCATATTCGCTGTACCTGCGCGGGCGCCACTACCAGGAAAAGCACACTCCGGAGAACTACTCCAAAGCCAGACAATGCTTTGAACAGGCGCTTGCGGCCGATTCAAAATATACATTGGCCTTCCTTGGTCTGGCCGAGTTTTACTGGCAGAACGCATTCTACGGCTTCCGCCATCCAAAGGAGGCGATGGCCAGCGCCAAGGAGGCGGCGGCCCGTGCCCTTGAAATAGACAATGCGCTGGCCGAGGGGCACGCGCAGCTGGGCACGATGCTGGGCATTGCCGACTGCGATTGGCGGGCTGCAGGAGCGGCCTTCCAGCGCGCTTTGGAATTGGACGCGAATTCCCCTTATGTGCTCTTCCGCTATGCAAATTTCTATTTGTGGCCTCAAGGGCGGGCGGAGGAAGCCGCAACGCTGATCGAGCGCGCGCTGTCCGTCGATCCTCTGTGGGTGCTGGCCCACTGGGTGCTTGCCTATTATATCTACGCAAGGCATCAGTACGATCGTGCCGTCCATCATCTTCAGGCCGTGATTGAAATGGAGCCGACGTTTTATCTGGCCCACTGCGTGCTGGGCCTGGCGTATGCGCAACAGGCAATGCCGCACGAGGCTGTCCACGCACTGGAAAAAGCCTGCGCACTTTCCGCCGGAAATCCCTTCACCCTCGGCATGCTCGCGTATGGTTTAGGGAAGGCAGGGAAGCCCCAGGAAGCCCGCGCGATCATCGAAAAGCTCAGCGCGGATGCGCAGCGTTCCTATGTGCCTGCGAAATCATTGATGTTCGCATGGGCTGGACTCGACGACGCTCAGAACGTGCTGCATTGGGCGGGAAAATCCCTGGATGATCGTGACCCGATGACCATCATGAACTTGATCCAGGAGCCGGTATTGGATTTTGTACGTTCGGATCCTGGGTACAAGGCCCTTCTACGCAAGATTAACCTGCCGTGCTGAAGAGCAGCATCAGGTTTAACACCGTAACGATGCCCCCGATGACCAGGAGTGAGATCTTGAAAGCCGGTCCATTGGCGCGGTCCTTCATCACTTTTTTGGACGAAGTAAGATAAATCTGGAGGAAGATGGTGATGGGGAGCTGGATGCTCAGCATCATCTGGGAATAGATCAGCCCTTTGAACGGATCGCGGATAGCGAAGATGAGACCCAGGGCAAAAACCAGAGAGACTGCGACTCCCAGCGCCGAGTGATTGTCTTTGATGTGATACGGCTCTCCGAAAAATCCGGCAAAAATCGATCCGGCGGCCATCCCCGAGGTTATGGACGACGAGATTCCGGAAAAGAGAAGGGCAACGGCAAAAATGACAGGTGCGTAATTGCCCAGCAGCGGGCGCATCATTTCATGCGCCTGCTGGAGCTCGGATACCGGAACGCGGTGCGTAAAAAAGGCCGCCGCGGCCAGCAGGATCATGGCGCTGTTAATAGCCCAGCCGACGATCATCGAAAAAAGCGTATCCAGAAACTCATAATCCATCTGCCGCTTAATGGTCTTTTCGTTTTCGAGGTTCCACTGTCGGCTTTGAATGATCTCCGAGTGCAGGAATAAATTGTGAGGCATGACTACTGCCCCCAGAACGCTCATGACAATCACCATGGATCCATGGGGTATGGTTGGGACGAGCCAGCTTTGGGCGGCTGTCCCCCAGTCGATGTCTACAAGAGCCAGTTCGTAAATGAATGAGAGCCCGATGATGGAAACAAAGGCGATGATCCATTTTTCGATGGCGCGATAGGAGTTTGTAAACAGCATAATCAGTGCAAACGCCGTTGCGAGGATTGCCCCGATCGGAATCGGGATTTTAAAAAGCATGTTCAGGGCGATTGCGGCACCCAGGATTTCCGCCAGCGACGTGGAAATGGAAGCAAAAACCGCGGTGCTCAATACGCTGCGGGAAATCCATTTCGGCAGATGCAACGTCGCAGCCTCGGAAAGACAAAGGCCGGTGGCGATGCCAAGATGGGCCACGTTATGCTGCAGGATGACGAGCATTATGGTTGAGAGGGTTACCATCCACAGCAGCGTATAGCCATATTGGGCCCCGGCCGCCAGATTGGATGCCCAATTGCCCGGATCGATGAATCCCACGGTTACCAGCAAGCCGGGACCGATATATTTCAGGAGATCGGCAATTCCGAACGGCGGCCGATGATCCTTTCGCCGGAGTTCAGCAAACCAATTGAGGAATCTGTTCATATTCAAATCCAATAAAACCTACAAAGCAGCTGGACAACACGTGCGGCCCGCGCTGCTCAAACAAGTGGGTCTGGGCTTCAGAGACTGTCTCAAAACCTCGCGTGACATTCGGGGTCGGGGTCGGTATCGGAATCGGCTTTTATGGGGATTACAGCAAGCAGGCAATAAACTTTTTCGACCCCGATACCGACCCCGACCCCGATGTGTACCGCGCATCATCAGCACTCCATAGATTCGATCCCCCCAAAATAGTTTTGAGGCAGTCTCGTCAGCGCCAAGAAACGGTACCTGGTTATACTGTCCCCTGAAAAAAAGGGGACAGTATAACCAGGTACTGTTTACTTCAACGACTCTTAATCTTCACTCCTGTCCTGCCCAACTGATCCCGGTAGAGACGCCTCAAGGACGCAAAGAACTGCTGATAGTCGTCTGTTTTGTAATCCGGGAATGTCCAGGGAAAGGGACGCCATGCCCCGTCCTCAAAATGAAGCGTTACTTCCGCGTAAATACCCTCGGCAATCAGTATGCGGTGAAAATAGTTTTTTGTGGAAGCCAATATGATTTTGGATTGTTCCAGATAGCCGGGATCGAGGTTGATGGGACGCCGCACTCTGGGATACTCAACTGCAAATTCGGATTCCAATCCGTTGGTTATGATCTTTGCCCCGGCGATTGCGGAAGGCTCCATCAGTTTCTCAAAGCTGAGAAAATAGCGGTAAATAGGGCTCCCCATTTCTTCGTCGTAGTAATGGGTTTTATCGAAAATATACTGCGGACTCCGCAAATCCACGGCGCCAAAATGCGCGATCAGCCTTTCCTCGGCCGGCGGCATTATTTCAGGAATGGAAGTCAGGATGCCTGTAAAAAATTTAACGGGAAGCGGTGTGCGAATTTCACCCATCATTCATCCCCTATAGCGTGTCGGATCCGGAATGCCGGCCTCTTCGAAGCCCCTGCGCCGCAGGATGCAGGAGTCGCAGCCGCCGCACGCCAATCCTTCAGGGGAAGGATCATAGCAGCTGTGCGTGAGGGCGAAATCCACACCCGCGTCGACGCCGGCTCTTATGATCTGCGCCTTGCTCATATGCAGAAGCGGTGCATGGATCCGGTACGTTGCGGTCCCTTCGACTCCGGCTTTGGTCGCCAGGTTGGCAAGGTCCTGAAATGCCTGCAGGAATCTCGGTCTGCAGTCCGGGTACCCGGAATAGTCGACTGCGTTGACCCCGATAAAAATATCCTGTGCCGCGAGAACTTCACACCAGCCGAGAGCGAAGCTGAGAAAAATCGTGTTCCGGGCCGGCACATAGGTGATGGGGATTTCCGAGGAAATCCGGTGACTGTCCCTGCCTTTCGGCACTTCCATATCAGCGGTCAATGCAGAACCGCCGAACATGCGCAGGTCTATTTTAGCAACATAGTGATGGGTAATACCCAGAGACCGGGCGACGCTGGCTGCCGCCTCCAGTTCGCACCGGTGTCGCTGCCCGTAATCGAAGCTCAATGCATAGAGGTCGAATCCCTGCTTTTTTGCCAGCGCCATCATTGTGCTGGAATCCAGCCCTCCGCTGGCCAACGCTACCGCTCGTTTCATAGGTCTCCGTATGCCACAAATATCTTGAAAACGACACAACCCAAGCAGTCGGAATCGCTATCGCAATCGGTTTTTCATGTCGAAGATCGAAATCCGAAAGCCGATTCCGATACCAGTAGCGCTCTGTTCGGATTGAGACTCTTCCCTCCATGAACCATTAACCTGTGCACACTCATTGCCGGATGATAGAATAATTCATTTTTGGAGAAAAGATGCTTCAAATCAAGAGCCTCGGCAAGGCGTTTCGCGGCGATTGGCTTTTCCGGTCCGTGGATTTTCAAATCAACGAACGGGACCGGATTGGCTTTGTCGGAGACAACGGAACCGGGAAGTCCACGCTCATGAAGATTCTCGCACGCATGATGACGGCGGACGAAGGGGAAGTGATCGGCGCCAAAGATCTGACTTTCGGCTATCTTCCGCAGGATGGGCTTTTCATGCGCGGGCGCACTTTGCTGGAGGAAGTGCTCTCCGTCTTCGAGTCGCTGATCCTCATGGAGCG
Organism: uncultured Acidobacteriota bacterium; assembly: GCA_963761825.1. Taxonomy (GTDB): domain Bacteria; phylum Acidobacteriota; class UBA6911; order UBA6911; family UBA6911; genus UBA6911. The sequence goes on along the minus strand of CAVXIH010000009.1, from coordinate 214,889 downwards.
CGAAATCCGGCAGATGGAGCATGATCTCGGCGGACATGAAGCATGAAGGGCCTGAACACGAAAAGATACTCGAGCGCTACTCCGTCCTGTCCCAGCAGTTTCGTTTGAAGGAGGGATACTCTGTTGAAGCGAAAGCAGGGGCCGTGCTGCTGGGACTGGGTTTCGAGCAGAAGGACATGCAGCGTCCCTGCGAAGATTTCAGCGGCGGATGGCAAATGCGCATCGCGCTTGCCAAGCTCCTGTTGCAGCAGCCGAGCCTGCTGCTGCTGGATGAGCCGACGAACCACCTGGACCTGGAAGCGCGGAACTGGCTCGAGGATTATCTGAAGACCTATCCGAACGCGCTGGTGCTGGTCTCGCATGACCGGTATTTTCTCGATGCCTCCGTGGAGAGGATCCTGGAGATCCGCAACCGCGCCGTTCATTTTTACCGGGGGAACTATGCGGAATTCCTCCGCCAGCGGGATGAACGGCTGGCGCAGTTGCTGGCGGAATATGAAGCGCAGCAAAAAGAAATCGCCCGCATCAAAGCTTTTGCCGACAAATTCCGCTACAAGGCCACCAAGGCCGCCCAGGTCCAGAGTCGTCTCAAGGATCTAGAGCGCATGCAGCGCATCGAGATCCCGCCCGAAGCCAAGCCGATCCGGCTTCGGTTCCCGGAAGGACCGCGCACCGGACGAATTGTCCTTGAGCTTTCGAACGTCACGGCCGGGTATGGCCAGACACCGGTCTTCCGCGGTTTGACTTATATCCTCGAGAAGGGAGAACGGGTCGCACTGGTGGGGCCGAACGGAGCGGGTAAATCGACTCTGATGAAGATTCTGGCCGGCCGCCTGCCGCTCCTGGAGGGGCAGCGCAAGGAAGGGCACAACGTGATCGTTTCCTATTTTTCCCAGGACCAGGACGATCTTCTCACTTCCACAAAGACGGTTTGGGACGAGGTGTATTCCGTTGCGCCGAACCACATCGTGCCCCAGCTGCGCACGCTGCTCGGATGCTTCCTCTTTTCTGGAGACACCATCGAAAAACCGGTCTCGGTGCTGAGCGGCGGGGAGAGAAGCCGGCTCGTACTATGTAAGCTGCTTTTATCTCCCGCCAATTGCCTGCTTCTGGATGAACCTACCAATCATCTAGATATCCGGTCTAAAGACATATTGATGGATTCTCTGCGCGATTACGAGGGAACGCTGGTCTTCGTCAGCCACGACAGGTATTTTCTGGACGGATTGGCAACCAAGGTGCTGGAAGTGGGTAATCAGACGGCGGTTACATACCTGGGCAACTATGAGGATTACCTTTTCAAGAAGCAGGAACAAGCCCAGGCTGTTGAACAGGAATCCAAGGCGCAGCCGGCCGCTTCGACTGGTGCAGGCGCACCAGAGACCGACCAGGGGTCGAGAAAGAAGAAGGTTAATCCTTACAGGATCCGGCAGGTCCAGGAACAAATAGAAAAAGTCGAGGGACAAATACAGCTGTGCGAAACGAGGATTGCTGTCCTGACACAACTTCTTGCAACCGAGGAGCTGTACCGGGATCACCAGCTTTTCCGCACCACCATGGAAGAACATGAACAATTGCAGGGGGAACTCGGCCAATGGCATGGCTCAATGGGAGCGGCTGCATTCAGAGCTAGCCCTCATTTCTAATAATTGATTCCAGATTCCAGATTCCAGACAATGACTCGGTTGTGGGGTAACTATTCCTGATACTCTCGACTAGATTCTGATTGGCATCCTTTGCCGGATACTGTTTTTATTCTGGAATCTGGAATCTGGAATCTGGAATCAGTGTATCCGGAATCTGGAATCTCGAATCAGCCTGAGGAAATATTCGACCTGCGGCCGCGACCTGTGGTAATCTAATCCTTCACCAGCCAGGGTGCAGTACTTAATCAATCGCCGAAAAACTCATCGCGCGGGGTAACGGTCAGAACCTCCCGGAAATCAGCCCCCCAGGATGAATCCAATTTAGAATCAGTAAATCCTTGGCTTCCAATGCGGGCAATATACCTCCCACTGTTCAAGCTGTAACCCGCCAGATCTTTGAGGATGAGAATGTCCAGAAAATACAGTCAATCCGGCTATTTGCATTCCGACCGGGAAAAAAAACCGAAACCGCCGCCGCGGCCAAAAGGGGCGGGGGGAAGGATCGAAACCAAATTTCACCTGATTACGCGCTGCAATAATTGCGCGGCGGAAATTCAGGTCTATGGAACAGATCCGTGTCACAGACACGTGCAAGAATTGCGGCACGGATCTGCATACATGCCGCAATTGCCTGAACTTCGATCCGTCAGCGCGCAACGAATGCGTAAAGCCGGTGGAAGTGCGTGTCGCGAATAAAAGCAGCAATAATCCTTGCCCCTTGTTCGAGCCCAAGGTCCTTGTGGAAAAGCAGGGAAGCGGCGCTCCGCCGCCCAAGGTAGAAGACAGTCGCCGCCAGGCTTTTCTCGATCTCTTCAAGAAATAGACGGGCCGCTCATCGCACGAATTTTTCTCAAAGTATTTGTGCACTCAGCGGCTGCTTTTGCCTACGGACGGATTCCGACTTCCAGAAATTCCCAAACCTATGACCGGAAATTCCGGATTACGTCTACTGATCGGCGGTCAGCTGCGACGTACAGTGAGGGCACCGTTTGGCCGGAATCGGTATGGCAGAGGCGCAAAACGGGCAATCTTTTGTCGTGGGCGCGGCTGCAGCCGGCGCGCGCTTCATTTTGTTCACCTGCCGAACCAGCAAAAAGATCGCCGAAGGCCACGATCAGAAAATCAATAATGGTATTTATGAAAATGCCGTAGTTGAGAGTCGCGGCGCCAGCTGCTTTGGCTGCCGCAATTGTGGGATAACTCTGGCCGGACAAATTGATGAACAGGTTGCTGAAATCCATTTTCCCGAGCAGCAGGCCCAGAGGCGGCATCAGAATATCGGATACAAATGAAGTGATGATTTTGCCAAATGCTGCGCCAATGATGATCCCGACAGCCATGTCGAGGACGTTGCCCTTCATCACGAATTCTTTGAATTCCTTGAACATAATATCCTCCGCGTTTGCGACAGGTTAGATATCAACAGCTTGGCCTCAGCATACAGAATTCCGCAATAGTGTTGGCACAAAATTCTGTAAAAATTCGAGATTCGCAGATTCGAGATTCGAGATTCCGGATTCTGATTCCGGCATCCTGGCTCCTGGAATTCTGACTCCTGATTCTACTTCTGCGTTTTCTTGAGTTCCTTGCGGTAGAGCTTTAAAAAGTAATCGATGGTTTCGACGCGGAGCTTGATGGAACCGGTCGGTTTGTTCTCATCGATATCCTTAAAAGCAAAGTACGGCGTGCCGGAGGTTTCGATGATCTTTTCGATCGTGGTGTAGATGGGTGCATCGTGCCCGCACTTGAAGTTGGAGAGCTCGACTGCGATCAGGTTGGGGTGGCGGGCGGTAAATTTGGCAGCCCAGAGCTTATTTGCGCTGTTGGCAGAAAAAGTGTGTTTCCAGACGTCGCTGACGTCCATGGGCGTGCGGGATGACGCCTTCCCGGACCTCTTCCCCGAACAGGCGTTCCAGCAGGTCCTGGTCGAATGGGAGTGTCGCCTGCGAAAACACCGGATATCCGCGCTTCTGCAGTGCTTCAGGGATGCCCTGGTTGATTCCAGGATCGTGATGATAGGGCCGTCCCAGTAAAACGACTCCCACATCTCCTTCTCTTTCCAGGCGGTCGATGATCTCTCGCGCTTTGCGCCTAATCCCGGATTCATAGCGGTCGAGCGCCTCGTACCCTGCCTGGACGGCCCTCCAATTTTCCGCCTTGGACAGCTTCAGCTCGGGGCCCCACGTTTCGAACAGCTGCCTGGCCAGCAGCTGAGGCTTGGAGAGATCCAGCAATGGATTGAGATAAACCACGCCGTTCTGGGCAAACAGATCTGTTTCCTTCGTGAAGGCCGCTCTCACGACTTCCGGAGTAAGGGCGGTTGTGGGGCAGGCATTGCTGGCGCGTATGTTAACCAACGGCGAACGCAGGGTGTCGAGCATAGGAAAGAAAATATAGTCGAGCCGTGCGCGCTTGTGTTTTTCAAACAGGAGATTGTGTATGTGCGCCAGTCCGAGTTTGGAGGGGTAGCAGGGATCGATGGCGCCGCGTTTGGATCCCACGCGGAACATTTCTTCGCTGGAGAAATCCGAATATACGACATTCCCGGCCGGAATTCCCAGGCTTTCAAAGTAGACATTGAAGAGCGGGGCGTACACGAACATACCCAGGACTCGCGGCATGCCGATACGGATCTTTTCCCTTTTCTCTATGATTGTCCTGCGGCGCATGTTCCAGGCTGCCGGAGCCGGGACTTTCTCGGACAAGTGCACTTTCCATACTTCTCTGCCGGCATATTCCATAAGATTTGGATTTGCGTCGCGCGCCGCATCCAGCTCTTTCTGAATTCCCTTCATCGCGCCCACGTCTTCAACGCTCCCTTTTTCGCAGGTCGCCACGATGAGTCGCCTTTTGCCATCGCCATTTCCCGTGCCGATATCGATGAATGTGCGGAGGCAGTGGTTCTTGCAGAAATGACAGCGCGTCTCTTCGCCCACAGTGGTCCGGTACTGGATATGCCGTACGGCATCCAGCCCGATGAAAGTGGTCTGCCTGCCTTGCTGCCACAGCGTCATGGCCTCGAACGCGCAGCCGATCGCGCCCGCTTCTCCGGCATGTTTGTGGACGATGATTTCAGGCGTCCTGCCGGATCCCTCAAACCGCTTCTGGATGAAATCCACCTGGGCTTTCACGGCCGCGAGATTGTTTTGCGTGCCGCCCTGGAGAATGAAGCGGGTCCCGAGTTCAGGCAGGTTGGGAATCTTGGCGATATACAGCCAGACATTTTTGGGCAGGACGGCCGCGAGGCCGGCGAGGATTTCGTTCGGATGCCATCCCTGGCTCTGGAAGCTTGCGATATCGGACTGCAGAAATACCGCGCACCCGTATGGGAAAATGGGCATTTCGCGGGCCGTGAATGCGACGTCGGCGAATTGCTCCACTCTGAAACCGAATCCCTCGGAAATGGCCTGCAGAAAGTAGCCGTTGCCCGCTGAACACTGGGTGTTGAGTTTGAAATCCTTGACCCTGCCGTCTTTCAGGATGATCAACTTGATGTCCTGTCCGCCTACATCCACGATGGCGTCCGGAGCATCGTAATAATGCAAGGCGGATTTCGCATGCGCAACGGTTTCGACCAGGGCAACATCCGCGCAGATGACATCCCTCAGGGTGTCTTTCGCGTATCCGGTTGTTGCTGCTCCCAGCACTTCGATCGTGGCGCCCTGAGATTCAACCTGGCTGCGCAGAGCATCGAGGATCTCGATGGTGTCTTCGATAGGATTGCCCTTGGATAACTGATAGGCCCTGGCGAGGACCTCGCTATCCACGTGACAGAAGCACGGCTTTGGTTGAGGTTGAGCCCCCGTCGATGCCGATAAAGCCGCGCGCGACGTCGCCCGGATTAAATTTGGGAGGCTTGAAAGGAGGCGGCGCGTAGTTTTTTAGAAAAACCTCCACTTCCTCCTGGGACGCGACCAGGGCCGGCATCCCGGACCCGCCTTTGCCGCGGGATCCGGAACGGCCGACCAGCAGGTCCTCCAGTTGAGTTTTTCCGAGATATCTGCCTGCTTCGAGGGTTTCTTCCTTTCCGAATGTGGCCGCGCCCAGTGCGCCATAGTACTCTGCATCCCTGGGAGCCCGAACCAGGTCCTCTACTCGCGATCCTTGCGGAATCTTCACTCCACGTTCTTCCCAGAGCAGCGCAACGTTACGCTGGAATGCTTCGCGCATGCCGGGGATAAAGGCGTTCGGCCCGCCCAGCAGAAGCACTTGCGGGAGCAGGGTGTGACCCCGAGCCAGCGCTTTCAGGTTCTGCAGTACGAAGGCATCAAAAAGAGACGCCATCAATTCATCAGCGGGGATCCCCTGTTTCTGAAGCCCGTTGATATCGGTTTCGGCAAATACGCCGCACTTGCCTGCGACAGGATGCAGGCGAATTCCGTTATAGTGGAGTTCGCAGAGGTTTTCGAGCGGGACGCCGAGCTTCATGCTGATCTTGTCGATCACCGCTCCTGTGCCGCCGGCGCACTTGTCATTCATGGAGAGAGTTTTCTTGATGCGGCCGGTTTCGGGATCCCTGTTCAGGATGACGATTTTGGCGTCCTGCCCGCCTATCTCCACGAAAGATGCGGCTTCGGGGCAGTTCTGCTCCACCGTGAGCGATGTTGCCAGGACCTCCTGTATATACTTCGCTCCGATCAGGCTCGCCAGCCTGTTTCCGCCGGAGCCGGTCATGAATACATGGCAGTTGTCGGGGGAGATGCCGGCTTCCGCTTCCATGCGCCGCAGGAAATCCAACAGCGTTTCCACCTGCCGCGTTTCATGCCGGCGATAATCCTTCCACAGAATTTCGCCATTCTCCGCATCTTCGACAATCGCTTTGACTGTTGTGGAGCCTACATCAATGCCGATGCGAAATCTTGGAGCAGTCACTGCAATCTCCTCTACTAAGATTCCAGATTCCAGATTCCAGATTCCGAATTTCGAATCTCGAATCTGGAATCTGGAATCAAATTATGCTTGGCGGCCGGCCATCAGGTCGCTCACATGGAATACGAAATTGGCGGCAACTCCGGCTACGCCCGGCTTGTGGGGGATACGATACAGCGGTCGTCTCAGTTCAGAGTGCTGCTCCGCAAAAGCGCGAATGTCGTCGATGCGCGTGCCGGTCTGAGCCAGCGCCTGCTGTAATTCCACCTTTGCTTTTGTTTTTGCTTCACCCAGCGCCATTTGCACACGGCTGTGCGCTTGGACTTCTCCTTCGCCGGAGGTTTCGAGGGGGAGGTAGATCATGTCCCTGAACTTGCTGATGACCGCGGATTGCACCCCATCGGACTGGGATGAAGGCAGACAACCAAAGGGCTTCAGGCTCAAGACCATGTGGCAGAGCTTGTTGGTGTGATAGTAAATGTTTTTGCCCACTTCGAGATACCCCTCGCCGCCGCGGGCCAGGGGTTGATAGAAAGGATCCGCCAGGTGAGCGAGCTTCTCCTGCGAGACCAGTGCGTGGGCCGCTGAGCCGAGCGACCGGATGACTTGTTTGTACAGGTGGGAATATAGGTGCTCTCCGAACGCAAGCAGGGCGCGCTTCTTCTGAAATCCAAGTTCATTCCGGAAACGCTGACGCCAGTCCCATCGCCCTGGCTCTGTGCATTTTGAATCCATGCCACGCTGGGGATACAATTGCATCCTCGCGTGAGCCAGGAGGTAGGCAATCCATGTCCCGATCGCTTCCGGCTGAACCTGCGCCCCTTCGTGCTCCAGGAAGTCGAACATTTGATAATTGCCGCTGCTCTCGGTCGTTTGCGCCCAGAACTCGCCGATGATTTTGACCACGGGTTTGAGCCGCGTGCGGTCTATGGCGATGCCGTCGATTCGTTTGCGGCACCGCGCCAGGACATCCTGGAACTCGTTCCCGCGCAGATGCTGCCTCATTTTGTAGAGACAGTTCAGGAGCTGGCGCAAAAAATCCCTCGTCTCCAAAGAGGAAGCAACCCAGCCCGGCATCTTGGCCATCACGCTGGGTGCCTTATAATCGCGCAAGTGATCGCAGAGATCGCGGACGCAAAGATCCATGACCCGGTTTGTTTCTCCGGGATTCACCTCATACGCCCGGATGCTGTGCGTCAGGTCATTGAGTGCATCGCCCAGGAACAGAACTTTGAGCATGCCCATTCCGAAGTCGACGGAATAGTTCAGTCCGGGAGCTTCCGATTTTTGCCAGATGCCGTCATCCATCTGAAATCGAATGACTCGGAATCCGTCAAACCCTGCGTTCTGTAACGCGAGGCGATACTCGGCCGCATACGCGCCGAAACGGCAGGGTCCGCAGGAGCCTGCCGTGAAATACAGATAGTTGTCAATGATGTCCTTCCGCGACATGCCTCCGGCTTCAAGGGTGCGCAGGTATTGGATCAAAGCCCCTGATGTGAAGTAGGCGGGACTGCATTGACCGTTGTTGCCGAATTCCTTGCCAAGGAGAAAAGCCGCCTGGTCTGGCGCCGGCAGGAGTTCACAGCGATGGCCGCTGCCCTGAAAGACAGCCCGAATGAATTCCTCATGTTTGTTGGTAAGACCCCCAATGAGGATTGTGACATTGTTGCGCTCTTCCGCCGTAAAGGGCCTTTCGACGGGGCGCCTGTACTGCTTGGCCTTTTTGATGCTTGATAGTTCGGGTTCCATCACATCTTCCTAATTCAATATAACAGCAACAGCTCAGATTTTACCTGCCTCGAGCGCTATGTGCAAAATTGATTTGCCTTTGATTCGAGATTCGAGATTCGAGATTCGAGATTGAAAAGGAGGAGTGAATCTTGCATCCGACCATGTTTTCGGAAGCAGCGGGGTCTGAGTATCTTAGCAAATTTCGCGATTCGTAATAAAAACCCCATGCGCGATTTTAGGTTGGCCGATACTATTTGCCTCCGGAGGGATAATTAGCGCCACCAATACAGCAATCTCGAATCTCGAATTTCGAATCATTCGGAATCGGATCCTCGCGACCGGATGGCGTGTTTGCGCATGAGGGCCTGGAAATTCGGCCTCTGGATATTTACTTCCAGCGCTGCTCTGGTGACGTTCCAGTCGTTTCTTTGCAGCGCGTCCAGGACAAACTCCCTCTCCAGTTCGCTGATCGCCTGCTCCCGCAGTTTCTTCTTAAGAACCAGGAATTCCGCATTGTTCTGCGGCACGGGATACGACTCCGGCAGTCCGCCTCTGGTGACTGCCATCGGGAGATGATGCGGCTCAATCGCTGTGCCATCGCAGGAAATAACGGCCCGTTCGATCGTGCTTTCCAGCTGGCGCACATTGCCCGGCCAATCGTACTGTTCGAGCAGTTTGAGAGCGGCATCGGATATAGTTGTGATCTTTTTCCCGCCGTTCGCCTGCATTTTTGCCAGCAGGTGATAGGCCAGCACGGGAATGTCCTCCCGGCGCTCTCTGAGTGGAGGCAGGTAGATCGGATACACATAGAGCCGGTAGTATAAATCCTCCCGAAAGGTTCCTTCTGCCACCATCTTTTCGAGATCGCGGTTTGTGGCGAAAACCAGCCGTATGTCGACATGTTTCGTTTCAGTCCCGCCCACCGGCATGAATTCTCTCTCCTGGATAAAGCGCAGCAGCTTGCCCTGAATTTCCAGGTTTATGTTGCAGATTTCATCCAGGAAAACCGTCCCCTGGTCCGCGACTTCAAATATTCCTTCTTTGTTTGCGACCGCACCGGTGAATGCACCCTTGACGTGTCCGAACAGTTCGCTTTCCAGGAGTTCAACGGATAGAGTTCCGCAATCAACGGCGCAGAAGCGGTGTTCGTTTCTCGGGCTGAAGGTGTGGAGCGCATGCGCGACCAATTCCTTTCCGGTGCCGGTCTCGCCCACGATCAACACGGTGCTCGATGTGGGCGCGACTTTGCGGATCATCCGGAATATTTCCTGTATTTTCGGGCTTTTCCCGACAATGCCGCAAAAAGAGGGAAGCGTCTCCCCTTGCGTGATGGCGCGGGTCTCGACCAGATTCTGTTTTCTCTCCCACGCTTTTTTTGCCACGGCCGCCATTTCGTCCGGAGTGAAAGGCTTGGGGAGGTAGTCAAACGCGCCGAGCTTCATGGTTTCGACGGCGGAAGAGATAGTGGCATAGCCGGTGATCACAACGGGGATGGTATCCGGGAAGCGGGTGCGCATAGTTTCCAGCAGCTCCATCCCACCCATATCCGCCATTTTCAAATCGGTGAAGAGAATGTCGAAAGGCTCCTGTTCGAGAACGGTCAAAGCCTGTTTGCCGGAGTAGGCGACCTTTACGCGGTATCCTTCGCGGGACAGAATTTTTTCGCAGGCTCTGCAAATGGTGGGTTCATCGTCGACAATAAGCGCTTTAGGTGCATCCATATTATTCATCAATCGCTGTCAGCATCCGTTGAGAGAGTCACCACTATCGTTGTTCCACGGCCGGGAGCGCTTTCCACTTTTAGCGATCCCTTGTGACGCTCCATTATTCCATAGGCGATGGCGAGTCCCAATCCTGTTCCTGTTTTTTTTGTGGTGAAGAAGGGTTCGAACATCTTGTTCTGGATTTCGTCGGGTATTCCCGGACCGGTATCCGAAATCCGCAGCACCACGTGTTTTGATTTGGATTCGTAGGTTGACCGGACCCGGATTATCCCTCCCTGGGGCATGGCGTCTGCCGCATTCAGGATGATGTTCAGGACGACCTGGCGTATCTGGTCTGCATCTGCGAGCACGGGCGGGATCCCGGGATCCAATTCGGTTTCAAGGCGGATGTTCTGGAACGAAGCCTGGTTCCGAACGAGCGCAATGACATCCTCCGCCAATTTGTTCAGATCCAGGTTCTGTTTCTGCGGTTTTGTTTGGCGCGCGAAATCCAGGAGCCCTTTTACTATTTTCCGGCAGCGCAGCGTTTCATCGACGATAGCCTGAAGATCCTCACGGCGAGGATCATCCGGCGGCAGGTCCGACAGCATCAGGCTGCTGTTTGTCAGCACGCATGTGAGCGGATTATTGATTTCATGCGCCACTCCCGCCGCCAGTTTGCCGACCCCTGCCAGTTTCTCCGATTGGATGAGGTGCGCTTGCATGGCTTTAAGTTCGGTTGTCCGCTGTTCCACTTTGCGTTCCAGGGTTTCGGCCCATTCCTTCAGTTCCTGGTGCGCGCGCACAAGCTCCGAAACCATGGTATTGAAGTTATTTGCCAGAAATCCGATCTCGTCATCCGAGGATATTTCAACTTTTTGCGAATAATCGCCTTCGGTGATTTTTTTCGCGGCATCCGCCATGGCGTGAATCGGTCTGGATATCTTATCCGCAATCTTCATGGCCACGATGCTGATCAGGCACATGGCAAGCAGAGTGATTCCAAGATAGACATACAGATTTTTCCAGAGGATGTCCTGGTAGGGCCTCTCCAGAGTGCCTACATAGAGCATTCCAATAGTGCTTTCCACTCAAATTGCGGATAGGCTCATAGGCTGAAATATACCAGTCGTTCACCACAAAGGCCCGTCCGCGCCAGGTGTCGCCGCGCTTGAGGACCGCGTCGGCTACTTCGGCGGATACCCTGGTAGTGATCGCGCGGCTGCCATCGGCATTCCGGACGTTGGTGGAAATGCGCACATCATCCTGAAAAATTGTCGCCGTGCCTACCTGCTGGCCTTTGTAGGATTCTTCCTTGAATACCGTTGTCCGGATTTTGTCCACAATTCCATAATTACGGTTCAGCAACACTCCGCCGGTGAGCACTCCTACGAACCGTCCATTGGCGGTAAAGACGGGCGCCGCACCCTTCATCATCATACCCGCTGTGATTTTGGTTTTTTCTGAAGGCCCGGCCATTGGGGTGGGTGTGATATCCATCAAAGCCTGATCCGCCAGTGTTCGCGACTCCTTCAGGAGTTCTTCGCGTTGAACGATGTCCGTGCTGGAAACGGGAGATCTCTTTTGCAGCACGTACTGCACAAATGAATCTCGGCGCTGGTCGTCTCCGACGAGCGCCGGATTGCACGTTCTATAAAAGACCTTGCCCGAAGCGTCGGTCAGCGTCAGGATGTCCAACCGTTCGGCATTGCGGATTCTTTCCATCTCCGCAACCAGGCCGGCGGGATCGTTTCTTTCGAGAGCTCCATACACGATCATCCGGGTCGCATGGATTCGCAGCGAATCCTTGAGCCGTTCTGCGTAGTTGCTGATAGATCTCTTTGGCCGATTCGAGATCCGAAGTGACGCGAACCTGGGCCTGGTCGTAGATCTGCGCCCGGATCATCAGCACGCCGGCCGCGGCGGTAACCAGAGATGGGATGAGAATGGCGACGGTGAAGCTTTTGAGCAGCCGCGCTTTGATGCTGGACCGGATTGACATTATTTTTGGCGACCATGACAGGATTCCAGATTCGAGATTCGAGATTCGAGATTCGAGATCTAATTTCGAATTTCGAATCTCGAATCTCGAATCATTTCCAGGATGATAGTGGACTGCTTCTTTCAGGCCGCGTTCTGCGGCTTCGGTTAACACTTCGCCAAAGGTGAGCGCGTCTTCCGCCTGGATGCCGATGACAGAAATTTCTTCGGGCATCGGCAGGCCTAGTCGGCGCCCTAATTCCAGAACGGTGGGCAAATCGATATCATGCACCGAACGCAGCCGCAACGAGGTGTGCAGATCGCCGGCGTCGATTCGGACAACGGTCCCGGGTTCCAGCCCATCGAACTGGATGGAATCCACCAGAATAATCCGATTCCAGCCGGTCATCAGCTCCATAAGGGAAAAGCCGCCAACTTCGGTCTCCACAATATCCACATCTGAGCCCGGACAGGCTTTTTCCAGGCAACGCCGTACTTCCCGGACGGCGTAGATGCCGACGCCGTCATCGGTAAGTATGGAGTTGCCTAAGCCGATGATGCGAGTGCTCATGAAAGTCGTTTGTCCGTCCGGCCCTCGCGGTGAACCACGTCTCCATCGGCGTTGATCACATCGATAATCAACGGCATCTCGCCGGGGAGCGAGTGCGTGGCGCAAGAGAAACACGGGTCGTACAGGCGGAACGCCATCTCCACCATATTCAGCAGTCCCTGTCCGACCTCTTTGCCGGGCTGGATCAGCTTCTGAGCCGCGCGCTTGATGGACATTGAGATCGGAGCGTTGTTGTTGGTTGTGCCGACGATGAGATTGGCCTTGGTCACGAGCCCGTTTTTATCCGTTTGGTAATGATGCGTGAGAATACCGCGCATAGCTTCCACGATACCCACCCCCTCTTCGGGTATCGCCGTAGGCAGGGTCCGGATGTTGGGTGAAGCCACTTCGGGATCCTGCGCCAGTTCGAGCAGCCTTTCGGCCGAATACATCAGTTCAATCAGCCGCGCCCAGTGCGTGGCCAGAAGCTTTTTCACCGGCTTGCCGCCCAATGTGCTGTACATCTTTTCATATTCTTCCTGGGCCAGAGGCGTCGCCATCCCGTCCGCGGCGTTCAGCCGGGAGAGCGGCGTTGCCATGTAGACGCCCGATTCCGGGCCGTCGACGAAGCCCTTCCACCCGATCTTTTTCAGATAAGGGAATTTCAGATAGCTGTACTTCTCAACCCGCTCGGAAATGTAAGTCGAGATATTCGTGGTCTTTATACCGGAATACTTCTTTGCCCTTTTGATCCACAACCCGGTGATCGCCGTGATAGAAGTTGACGCAATTCTTTTCGTCAACGGTCCCGATCCAATAGCAATCCATTTCGAAAGTGTCGGATAGGATGATGTCCAGATAGGCTTTGTTTTTAAGCACGATATCTTCAAAGAGCTTCAGGGAAAATTTGGAGAACTCCACGCAGGATTTTGCCTTTTCGATAATCTCCTTGCGCTGCTCTTCGGTGATTCCCTTGGAAACTCCTCCGGGAAGAGTCCACACAGGATGCGTGGACCTGCCGCCGACCATAATCTGGATATCCTGCGCGATGGCGCGGTGTTTCAAGACTTCACTTGCTACCGGGATGCCTACTTTTTCGACGACCCCCAGGATATTGCGCTTTGCGGGATCGGAATCAGGACCCAGCACAAAGTCCGGCGCTGCGAGGGCATAGAAGTGCGCGATATGGCTGTGAACGAAAGCAGCCGAATTGTACAGTTCCCGGAGTTTTTTTGCTGCGGGAGGAGGATCGACCTTATACACTGCATCTGCGGCCTTACCCGAGGCCAGGTGGTGTACGCATGGTCAAACACCGCAGATCCGCGAAACCACACGCGGAACCTCCTCTATCGGCATTCCTTCGACGAATTTCTCAAATCCGCGCAATTCAGGAACCTGGAAATAGCAGTTGGCTACGCTTCCATCCTCTGCGAGAAAGATGTCAATTTTTCCGTGTCCCTCAAGCCTGGTTATGGGATCAATCGAAATGCGTTTCATAGTACCTTCCTTGTGATGAGTGATGCTGGTATCCCGAAACGGTTAAAGCTTCGAAGAGAATCGGGGATTTGGTCGATGATTCGTTGCACGTCCGCTTCTTCTTTGGCCTCAATGACCGAGGCTATCGCGGATATTGCTTTGGCGCCCTGATCCAGGACTCCTGCCGGAGCGCCGTAACAGCCGCGGCAGGGAACCCCCGAATTCTGGCAGCGGGCATCACAGCCCCCTCGAGTGACCGGTCCCAAACACAGGAATCCTTGTTCCAGAAAACATGTCTCCGGATCCGGCTGTGCGGTCGCGATACGCTTAAATTCAGTAATCTTCTTTTCTTTCCTTGGACGCGGACATTCGTCGCATTGGGTTTTTTCGGAGGCCCCGATAACGGAACCCTTGGGCGGAAGCTGGCCGCTTACGATCACCTGTACGACGTCCCAGATCTGCTTGGGCGTCGGGGGGCATCCCGGCATGTAATAGTCAACGTCCACAACCTGGTCCAGAGTTTTGACCGTGTTGTAGAATTCCGGAATCGTTAATTCTCCTTCAGGCGCAGCGAACTTTGTCTGAGGCTCCGTCTTTTCCGGATTCACGGTGGACTGGGTTTCGTGGTAGACGCGTCTGAAAATTTCCTCGCGCGTAAACAGGTTCGCCAGTCCCGGGATTCCGCCTATGTGGGCGCAGGATCCGAATGCCACAAGCGTTTTTGATTTGGCTCGCAAAAGATGCGCCAGGTGTTCATTTTCCGAGTTGCGCACCGCTCCGTGGAAAAGAGTCACATCGATGTGACCGTCGGGCATCGCTTCGACATCGCTGTATTTGAAATCCGTTGCGATTGGCCAAAAAACGATATCCGCCGCCGCGGCAAGATCGAGTATCTTCTCGTGTATATCGAGGATGGCGACGTCGCATCCTCCACAGGCAGCCGCCCAATATGATGCCAGCTTAAGTTTTGCCATCGATGCCTCCGCTTTCAAGTTTCAGGTTTCAGGTTCCAGGTTTCAGGTTTCAGGTTTGCAGCCTGAAACTTGAAACCTGGAACTTTGATCTATGCCGCTGAAGACTTTTTCTTGGCTCCCGGCTTGATTTTTGTCGGCCCTAGTTTTCGCACATCTTCGGTGATCTTATTGACCACCTGGGCCCAACGGTCGCCCTCTCCTGCCGACACCCATTCCAGCCGGAACCGCTCCGGCTCGATGCCGTAATCAGCCAGCATCCGTTTGAGCAATGCCATGCGACGGATAGTCTTGTAATTCCCCTCGATGTAATGGCAGTCGCCGGGGTGGCAACCCGCCACCAGCACGCCATCCGCGCCGTCGGCAAATGCCTTCAATATGAACGTGGGATCGACCCTGCCGGAGCACATGACGCGCACGACTCGGACATTGGGTGCATATTTGATGCGGGAAGTTCCCGCCAAATCCGCGCCGGTATAGGAACACCAGTTGCATAAAATTCCAACAATCTTAGGCTCGAACGTCATACAGCACTCCTTCTATTTCGGAGAATAACTGTTCATCGGTGAAGTGCCGAGCAAGAATTGCGCTGCTCGGGCATGCTGCCGCACAGGTGCCGCAGCCCTTACACAGCACATCATTGATGACGGTCACTTTTTTCTCTTCATCGAAGCTGATAGCCGACAGAGAACAGAGGGTATTGCAGATCCTGCAGCCGGAGCACTTCTCGGCATCCACTATGCTTGTCGCAGACTCGACCTCGATCTCTCCTCTGGATATGAGGGATTGGACGGCGGAGGCGGCCGCTCCTGCCTGCGCGACCGTGTCCGGGATGTCTTTCGGACCCTGGCACGTTCCCGCGATAAAGATCCCGTCGGTCGCAGTGGAGACCGGCGCGAGTTTGGGATGCCGTTCCGTGAAGAATCCGCCGCCACAGCTTATGTTGAATGTGTGCGCAACATCCGTGGCATCGGCTGCGGGCTCCAGGCCCGTGGCCAGGATTACCATGTCCACCGGGATGCGTCGCACCTGGCCGATCAGCGTGTCTTCCACTCGGACGATCAGCTTCCCGACTTCCGTTTCGTTAAACGGGAAATCGGTGATGGCTGCAGCGCGTCCTCGGATAAAGCGTACTTCTTCCTCGAGCAGACGGTGGTAGAACTCCTCGTAGCCCTTTCCGAAACAGCGCATGTCGATGTAGAAGTTGTACACATCCGCCCCGGTCTTTTCTTTGATCAGGTGAGCGAATTTCAGCGCATACATGCAACAGACGCGGGAGCAATACTTGTTGTTGCGCTCGTCCCGGCTGCCGACACAATGAATAATGCCGACGCTCTTCGGTATCTGGCCGTTCTTCATCAGAATCTGGCCGCCGGTTGGACCGGAAGCGCTATTCAGTTTTTCGAACTCGAGGCCGGTCATGACATTCGGGTAAACGCCATAGCCATATTCAGAAATTTGGGTGGGATCGAATTGTTTGAAGCCGGTTGCCAGGATGACGGCGCCGACCTCAATCGTTTCCGACACATCCTGTTGCATATGGTCGACCGCTTTGACTTCGCAGACCTTCTCGCAAATCTTGCATCCGCCGGTTTGAAAGTGAATGCAGGATTCCCGATCGATCACAGGCTGATGCGGAACGGCCTGCAGGAAGGGGACATAAATAGGCGTCAACGGGCCGAGAGGGAGAGCCTCGCGCACCAGCGCCTCGTCATTTTCGATCTTGATCGCTCCGGTCGGGCAGACATAGGCGCAGGATCCGCAGGCAATGCACTTGTCCGAAGTCTCGCCGTATGCGGTTGAAACTTCGCGCGTGGCGCCGCGGTTGAAGAATCCCAGCACGTTGGCGCCGACGACGTCCGAACACACCCGCACGCACAATCCGCACAGGATGCAGTCGTCGTCGCCGCGGCCGAACCTGGGCTCCGTGATGCCGTACTCTGCCGCCAGGTCTTCGATGACTTTGACGTGGCCGCAACGCGCCATCATCCATTCGAGAATCAGTTTCCGGTCGCGCCGCACGCGGGCCGAATTCGTCAGAATCTCGATGCCGTTGGTCGCGGGGTAGTTGCACGCCGTGACCATGCGGATGCGTTTGCCCGACCGTACCTCGACGGTGCAGATACGGCAAACGCCGTAGGGCTCCAGCAGAGGGTGATGACATAGAGTCGGGATCTTGATCCCGAGCTTCTGCGCAATATTGAGGATCGGTGTGCGATCCTCGGCTTCGGTTTCAATCCCATCGATTTTTACTTTGATAGTTTTCATGCCGCGTAGCTCCTGGGAACCTTGTGAATCGCGTCGCGCTTGCATGCCTCGATGCATGCTCCGCATTTGACGCATATGGCTTTATCCAGCGTGTGCGTTTTCTTCACTTCCCCTGAAATCGCTGCAACCGAGCAGCCCCGGACGCAGGCATGGCAGCCGTCGCATTTTTCCGGGTCGATCGTGTACTCGATCAGTTCTTTGCAGACTCCTCCCGGACACCGGTGCTCCTTGATGTGCGCTTCGTATTCGTCTTTGAAGTAGCGGATGGTTGAAAGGACCGGATTGGGCGCCGATGTGCCGAGGGCGCACAAACAGCAGTCCTGCATCACTTCGGCCATTTCCTGGAGCAGTTCCATGTCGGCGGGGACCCCTTTCCCCTGGGTGATTCTCTCGAGTGTATCCAGGGATGTCCTGAGCCCTTCGCGGCACGGCGTGCACTTGCCGCACGACTCTTCCGTCAGGAACGCGATGAAGTAGCGGGCGACGTCCACCATGCAGGTCTGATCGTCCATCACGATCATCCCTCCGGAACCCATCATGGATCCTGCTTCCGTCAGGCTGTCGAAGTCGACAGGCATATCGAGATGGGTTTCGGGCAGGCAACCGCCTGAAGGTCCGCCGGTTTGAACTGCCTTGAATTTTCGTCCGTTGGGAATGCCTCCGCCGATATCGAAAATGATCTCACGCAGCGAAATCCCCATGGGCACTTCGATCAAACCGGTGTTGTTGATTTTGCCGACCATCGAAAAAACCTTGGTCCCGCTGCTGCCGTTCCAAGGATTGTCGGCGACGTTTCCGGTGCCCATCGAGCTGAACCATTGCGCTCCCCGGTTGATGATCAGGGGCACATTCGCCCAGGTCTCAACGTTATTGAGATTGGTCGGGCGGTTTTTATAGCCATACTCAACGGTATGAATATACTTGGCGCGAGGTTCGCCCACGTTCCCTTCAAGAGAAGCCATGAGGGCCGTGGATTCTCCGCACACGAAGGCCCCGGCGCCCTGGACGATTTCGATGTCGAAATCCATGCCGCTTCCGAGAATGTCTTTGCCCAGCAATCCATAGTCGCGCGCCTGGCTGATCGCTTTCAGAAGGCGTTCCCGCGCGATGGGGTATTCGTGCCGGATGTAAACGAAAGCTTCCTTGCATCCGATGGCGCGCGCGCCGATGATCATTCCCTCAAGCACGGAGTGCGGATCGCTTTCGATGATGCTCCGGTCCATGAACGCTCCCGGATCGCCTTCGTCGGCGTTGCATACGATTACGGGCTCCACTCCGCGGTGCTGCGCGGCATGCCGGCATGTTTCCCATTTCACGCCGGCAGGAAATCCGCCGCCGCCGCGACCTCGCAGGCCGGATCTTTTGATCTCCGAAAGGACCTGTTCCGGTGTCATCTGGAACAAAGCCTTTTCCAGCGCCGTGTAGCCATCGACCGCGATGTAGTCGTCGATCTTTTCCGGATCGATGACGCCCCGGTTCCGGAGAACCACCAGCTTCTGTTTTGCGAAGAAGGGAATCTCTTTCAATGCCGGGATCGGTCCCTTTTCCGCAGGAGGCGTGTACATCAGCTTCTTGACGGGCCTGCCCTTGACCAGGTGTTCTTCTACCAGATTGGCTGCGTCCTTCGCCATGACGCCGCAGTAGAAGATCCCGTCGGGCTGCACGATCACGATGGGGCCTTCGGCGCAGAACCCCTGGCAGCCGGTCCTGATTACCTGCACTTCCTGGGCGAGACCTTTTTTGTAAATTTCATTTTCCAGAGCCGTCGCTGTTGCGTAAGAATTGCCGGAAACGCATCCGGTTCCTGCGCAAACCAACACATTGGTGCGGAATGCCATGATATTCATACCTCCCAGCCGGCGGTTTAGCCGGTAGTTTCACAACCACTTGCAAGCGCGTAATCGGTTACAATCTTGCCCCCGAGAATATGGTCTTTGAGAATCCTCACAATCGCTTCAGGTTTCAGATCCGCATATTTCACGGGGGATTGACCGGCTATTTCCACCGTCGCCATCGGCTCCCGGCTGCACAGTCCTGCGCAACCCGACGTTGTGACGATGACATCGGTTACCTTCTGGTTTTCGATCTCCTTCAGCAGGGCGCCCATAATATCCCGCGCGCCTGCGGAAATCCCGCATGTGCCCATGTGCACCGTCACTTTGGCTCGTGCCTCGCCGGACCGCAGGGTCAAAGTGCGCTTTGCGTCCTCACGTATCTTTTTTAAATCATCAATGGACAGTCTGGGCATTTTCTCCCTCCTTTGGCTTCTCCGGAGTTTTCGGCTGGTATTGTTTGACCATCTTCGGCACGGAGGCTATTTTCACCTTTCCGTGCACATCCGTTCCTACCGTGATTACGGGCGCCAGGCCGCAGCATCCGATACAGTTCACGGTATCCAGGCCAAACAGTTCGTCCGGTGTGGTCTCGCCCTTCTTGATCTTCAGTTCGCGCTCCAGAGCATCCACCAGCAGCGGTCCGCCCTGGATATTGCAGGCTGTGCCGTTGCAGACGCGAAATGGATGGCGACCGACGGGCTTGAGACTGAAAGCCTTAAAGAAGGTTGCGATGGCCAGGACGGATGTCACCGGAACCTTCACTCCGGCGGCCACCGCCTCGAGCACTTCGCGAGGCAGGTAGCAATATGCCTCCTGGCAATCGAGCAGAATGGCAATCATGCGCTCGCGTTTTGCGCCGTGTTTTTCGAGGATGTCGTTTACTCTTGAGACGTCCACCATAGATTTCCTCCCGCTTCTTACTTTTCCTTTTGTGAGGACGGCTCTCCAGAGCCGTCCGGACAAAATTGCGCATTTACAGCCGGACGGCTCTGGAGAGCCGTCCTCACAAAATCAATCCCGCTTCACCTCTTCTGATTGCCTCCCGCAAAATCGTCAGCCCTATAGGCAATGTCAGATCAATTTCGGCCGCACGAAAATCGCCGGAATCCAGCTCGAAAATCCGATCGTTGATGCGATGACGGAAGCGGATGTTTTTATCCGGCTGTCCGGCGACGAGAACCATGAGAGTCGTTTCGATATCGCCCAGCGGCGCTCTGTCCAAATGCCTGTGCTGGAAGGTTGCGCGAATCGTTGTGCCCTGTCCCGGCTTGGAGTCGATCGTGAGCGCTCCGCCGGCAGCTTTGGCTGCAGCGGCCAGCAGCGGCAATCCCATCCCAACCCTGCGCGTAGTCCTGGTCGTAAAGAACGGGTCCGTTACTTTTGCCAGGGTGTCCGCATCCATGCCGCGCCCGTTATCGCGGACGGACAAGACCATGGCATTTCCGGGCAGGTCCTCCCATATCTCGATTTCAATTGCGCTGGCGCCTGCTTCCAGGCTGTTCTGCGCGATATCCAGGATGTGCAGTGCGAGATCCTCCATTGGCCTTCCTCCGCCGAGGACTGTCCTGCCGCCTTCCCCGGTCAACGCGCGCCGCAATTCCGCCAGCGTGGCTTCTTTCATCAGTACGAATGTCGCCGCCCGCGCGACGTCTTTGGGCTCGTGGGCATCGGAAGCGCAGAGAATCGGATATTCTCCTTTTGGAGCAAACGATGCGCGCGCTCGAGGAAGCGGGTTCGCTGCGACACCTCGATCGCATCCAGAGGCAGGCCCGGAGGAATAAATCCCAGCTGGCCGATGATGCCGAATCCCTCTCTGTCGATGTGAGAGGCGATAGCCAGGCCGTCGACGTCGTGGATGGCGGCGACCACTCGGTCCAGGTTCAGCGTAGTCGCGCCCGAGAGCAGATGCTCCTCGAATCCCAGGACTTCGCCGGATTCGTTGGCGATCACCTGCATGCCGAATGCACTTTCGTCGTTTCGCCCGGGCAACGATCGGTACACCTTGGATTGAAGCTCCATCGCGGCGGCGATGTTGGGCAGCAGTCCCAGGATGTGCACTTCCTCCGAACTTGTGATCTCCATCCCCGGGATTACGGCCAGTCCGGCAGCATTTCCGGCGCGCTGCACCGCTGCAGCGTTTTCGGCGGAGTTGTGGTCACACACCGCTATGGAATCCAGCCCCGCCCGGACCGCGGCATCCACGATGGCAGACGGATGCATGTCCAACTCAGCGCATGGAGACAGACAGGTATGGATGTGTGTGTCGACCATAAACACCTTCAGACTGTCCTCCTTCCGCGAACACCCTGGGCATATAGAATCCCGATGGCGTCAAAAGCCTGCAGGGGTGTGGAGATGATCGGGATGCCGATTTCGTCTGCGCGGGCGACCGTGTCCGGTTCCGGCTGTCTGCCGTTGACCAGAACAATCGCGGCCAGATTGTTGAGCTGGGCGACGGCTACGACGTTCACATGTTTTTGCATGGTGACCCAGATATCGCCTTCGCGGCTGTTTCCCATCACGTCCGAGAGCAGGTCGGACGCATACCCCCCCTGGATTTCCCGATCCACTGCGGAGCTTCCAGCCATCACTGTGCCTTCGATCCTTTGGGTGGCTTCGGCAACGTTCATGGTTGTCCTCCGACTGCGTGTCTTTGAGTTCTAACAAGGCCGGCAAGCTGCTCGATCCGGTTTTCGAGCTCCCGGCGCCAGAAGAAAACGCACAATTCCTTGTCCGCATCGCCGAGCACGACATCTTCGGCAAATGCCCGGCAGGAAGGGGCGCCGCAGGCGCCGCAATCGATCCGGGGCAATTCACCCAGTATCCGGTCCCGTTCCTTCATCTTGAGGATGGCTCTGGAAATATCCGCGTCCAGCGGCCGCAGCGGCCGGCCGGTGAGATACTCGTCCATCAGGAATTCTTTTTTCCTGTATGCCAATTCCACTTCGTGACGGTCAACCATGCATCCGGCCGGCAGGTTCTGCTGGAGCTTGATCGCCTTGCCGCGCGCCAGGTAAGGATTTTCGACGGTGAGGCAGCCTCCGACGCAGCCTTCGGGACACGCATGGCATTCGATATAGCGGTATTTGCGCAGTCGCCCTTTTTCGATGTCATCCAGTATGCGCATCACGTTGGGGAGTCCCGCTACAGACAACGTGTTTTCTGCCGGCAGCGACCGCGGGAATCTGCCCAAAAAGGCCCAATCCAGACCCGAGGCGGACTCGACCGGGTCGATTTTGTATTCGGTTTCCTGGACTCTCGAAACGGCGGCCGCCAGGGTCTGGAATAGATCGCAGATCGAGATTGCCGCGTCGAGATGAGATCGTTGCATGCCGGGGTGCTCCAGAATCGCGACAATTTTGGCGGGGCAGGGAGTGATATACACTGCCCCGATTTTTTCCAGCGGGAGTCCGGTTTCTTTCGACAGGCGGAGCTTCGCCGCTCGCGCGGAAATTTCTCTGGGGGCCAGTACCGGGCAGGAGTTGATCGACCAGTTCCGGATATTTCACCTGCAGCAGCCGCACTACGGTCGGGCAGAAGGAGGAAATCAGAGGGTACTGCCCCCGGTATTCGTTTATGAAAATCTCCGTTGCGAGGGTGACGGCGTCGCAGGCGGGCGAGACGCTTTCGACGTCGTCGAAGCCGCACTGTTTCAGAGCGGAAAAGATCATGCCGGGGAAAACTTCCGAATCGAACTGGGCGTAGAGCGCGGGGGAGGGAATCGCTACCTTGCATTCGAATTTGGAGAGGTCGGCCATCTGATCGGTCAGCGGGACGATCGCAGCCCGCGGACAAACCCGGATGCATTCGCCGCAATCGATGCACCGGTCGGCGAGCTTCACGGCTCGTTCATTGCGAATGCGGACCGCGGCGGTCGGGCAGACGCGCAAGCAGGACATGCATCCGTCGCATCGTTCCACGTCAAATCGCAATGAGTGATGATATTGAGCAACCATTTTCAAGCCCTAGACCGTTTGTTGCACCCGGATATGTAGCCGGGTGCCCTGACCCACTTCTGAACTGATATTGAATTCATCCGCGTTTCTTCGTATGTTCGGCAATCCCATCCCGGCTCCGAATCCCATTTCTCTCATCTCCGCAGTAGCCGTCGAATAGCCTTCCTGCATTGCCAGATTGATGTCCGGGATGCCCGGTCCCTCGTCTTCGATGCGAAGCGTGATGTCTTCGCTGCTGACGTTGAGCCGAACTTTTCCGCGCGTGGCATACATGACGAGATTCATCTCTGCCTCATACGAAACGATTGCGATGCGGCGCACCACCGACGGGATGAACGCCGAGGCGCTTGAGCGTATCCTTGATTTGAGTAGATACTTTTCCCGCATTTGCGAAATCTCTGCCCAAAACGCTATAGGTACTTTCAAGTGCCTCCGCCATCATTTGCTCTCTGAAAGTGCCATGTAAATCCGGCCGGCCGCTTCAAACATTTTGAGCTGCGTGCCGAGTACCGGGATCTTTGAGTCTCTCGCCAAGGAGAGGATCTCTTTGCCGGGTTTCTTGCCGCGCACAAAAACCACTCCGCACAGATCCGCCACGATGGCTGTTCGGATTACCTGTGTGCTGACAAGACCGGTGAGAAGAAGCGTTCCCGTTTTGCTTGTGGCCAGGACATCACTCAGCAAGTCCGCAGCTCCTACGGCAACGACCTCTACGGAGAGATCGTCGCCGTTGAGCACTTCGGCATTCAGGAGGTCCCGGATGTCGGCAAGCGTGAGTTGCTTCAGCTTTATTGAACCGGACATTTTTACCTTCAGCTAGTGTGCGGAGACCTTGTGAAATCCATTGCCCCCGTTATGGCTTTGCTGCCGCCGCCTTTGAGCGGCCAATAACCAGATTGCCCTTGCGAATAACCCTGGCTGCCGGAATTTTTCTGGCAGGGCAGGATTCCCAGCAGAGCCCGCAGCCGGTGCACTTGGTGTGATCGACATACGTGGCGTTGTGCCGGACCTTCACCCGGAAGTTGCCGACGAAGCCTTCGACCTTTTCCACTTCGCTGGAGGACATCAGCTTGATATTCGGGTGCTTTCCGACCTGCACCATTTTGGGTGTCAGGATGCATGCGGCGCAGTCCAGCGTGGGAAAGGTTTTGTCGAATAGCTGCCATGTGCCCGCCGATCGAAGGCTGCTTTTCGACCAGATATACGGTGCGGCCCGCATCGGCGATATCGAGTGCGGCCTGAATCCCGGCGATGCCGGCGCCCACAACCAGGGCCGCCGGATTCACCGGAACGGTCTTGTGGGGCAGCGATTGAAGATTGGCCGCCTTGGCTACCGCACCGGCAAGGAGCGCTTTGGCTTTTTCCGTCGCAGCGTTGGGATCGACCGTCACCCAGGAGCAGTGCTCCCGGATATTTGCCATCTGGAACAGGTAGCGGTTTACGTTCGCCCTCTCACAGGCCCCGCGGAACGTGGGTTCATGCATGAGGGGGGAACAGGAGGCAACGACGACCCGGTCGAGGCCGAGGTTTTTGATGTCCTCTTCGATGAGGATCTGGCCGGGATCGGAACACATGAATTTGTATTCCCTGGCTATGACTACTCCGGGCAGTTTCTTGGCAAATTCCGTTACTTCTCACAACATTCACTTTGCCGGAGATATTCGTGCCGCAATGACACACGTAAACGCCGATCTTGGTACTCATGCGATCTCCTTATGCGTATTTAGCCGTGACTTCCGTTGCCGGGACGATGCAGTCATTTAATCCCAGGCCTTTCGAATCCAGTCCGAAGGCAACGCCCATCAATTGAGTGAAATAAACAATTGGAAGATTGAAGCTGGTGCCGTAGGTCTTGTTGACGGCTGATTGAAACGCATCCAGGTTCATTTGACATAGCGGGCATGTTACCGCAATGCATTGCGCGTCGTATTGCTGGGCGCACAGAAGGATATTGCGGCAGAGACGGAGCGCAACGTCCTTGCGTATTCCCATCAGCGAACCGCCGCAGCATACTGTCTTCATCGGATAGTAGGTTGGAGTTGCGCCGAGTGCTATCAGCAGCTTATCCATCATGGTCGGATTATCCGCGTCGTCTTCTATGCCGTACGGCCGGGCTATTTGACAGCCGTAATAAGGCGCTACGCGCAGCGCTGCAAGAGGATTCCGCACGAGGGATTTGATGCGATCGAGCCCGACATCTTCCACCACCGTCTGAAGGAAATGCTTTGGTAACAATGCCTCCTTCATAGTTCAAGTTCGCCTCGGCGAGAGCCGTGTTTACTTTGCTCTTCATTTCCGGGAATTCGGCCAGATAGGTTTCTGTTTTGCGCAAATTCGTATAGCAGGCGCTGCAGGCGGTAACGAGCGTATCACCTATTTTTTTCGCCTGGCATAAGTTGCGCGCGCTCAGGCTGAAAGAGAGGGCTTCGTTTATGCTCATGTAGGCGGTGGCGCCGCAGCAATTCCAATCTTCGAGTTCTACCAGCTCGATCCCCAATGTCTTGGAAACCGCGATCACCGATTCTTGATAGGGCCGTCCGGTCGCTTCCAGTGAGCACCCCGGGTAGTAAGCGTAGCGCATCATTCACCTCCCAATTCTTTGGCTTTGGCAACAATTTTTCGAAGTCCCTCGATGTCGCGAACCTTTTTCCCGAATATGGGAAGGCGGTTGTGTGTAATCAAGCCCAGTCCGACCGGCGCAAGGGCTATTCCACTCAGGGGCTTTGTCGACAATACGACCTTAAGCATCAATGAAGTCTCATGATTGCGCCCCTTTTTGTTGACAATGTCAAAGAATGCCCTCGATAGGGCCGCCGCATTCTTGCTTCGCTTCCTGTTTTCCCTCATGGCCATTCTTTTGAGCATGTACATGATGTCCGTGATTTTGATCTCCTGAGGGCAGCGGTGCATGCATTGATAGCAGGAAGCACAGGTCCAGATGGTAGTGCTGTCCAGCACTTTGTCCCGCATCCCCGCCCGAATCATGGCAAAGATCTGCCGCGGCGTTTCCTCCATTGCCCATGAGACCGGACACGATCCGCTGCAGGTCCCGCACTGGATGCAATCCTTGATCTTTTCTCCGCCCGGGATGTGATAAATCTCGTCAAGGAAATTCAAATCCATTGCCTGTTCATAAATAACCGTCTGCTGCACTCCATTCATGAAGAGCCTCCGGTGCCCGGCGCAATCTCACGGAATCCTTATGGATGCTGTGCATCGCGGGCTAAACGACGTGTACCTAGTTTCCTCGATTTAATATCAAAAGATAAAATTCCCGAGGGCAGTCTTGCCCTCCCATCGGGTCCATCCAGTCAGCACGGCCTGAACTTGAACGTGAACAAATTACCTTTTGAGCGCGATTATAGGACACTGGTTGTCCTACTGAGTATGTTTTATATGCACTTAACCGGCCATATTCAGTGCATTTCATGGACTAAAAACATAAAGTCAAATAATACAAGGAATAAAAGGAGTATATTTTGTATATTTCAAATATTGCATGGAAAAGTCTGGGTGAAATATCCTAAATTGTGGTTGAATGAGCCAATAAGGTGGGGCAAATAACCCAATCCATATATCGCCGTACCTGGTTATAGTGTCCCTACTGTTAGATTCCAGATTCCAGATTCCAGATTCCGGATTCTGGATTTGGAAACACTACTGTATAGTAAAAACGTACCTGGTTATAGGGTCCCTTCCGAATGCGGACGGCATTTCTGATTTAGGCGGATTTATATAGCTCGACTTTCGTCCGGCTACCCATGGGCAATTCCAGCCGGATCGGCATGTGAATACGATAGGCGGCCGTATTGTGCGATGCTTGAACCGTGGACTTACCGCGACAGGGGAAATTGGCTTTCAAAAGGGCGGAAAGCATCCCGAGACCTCAATACAGGCCTGGGGATATTATGGATACTTGAAGAAACGATTCCAGGCGAAATAGGATCTCTATGCGCCCTTATCCCAGCTCTCTTCCTAAATAAGGGCATCTGTTTCAATGCGTCATTCGTAAATCGTCACGCGTCATTCTACCGTGACGCTTTTTGCGAGGTTGCGCGGTTGGTCGACATCGCATCCGCGCAGCACGGCGATGTGGTAGGCCAAAAGCTGCAGGGGAACGATCATCAGTATTGGGAGCAGGCAATCGGCGATTTCCGGTATGCGGATGACGTGTTTAGATAGCTCGGCAATGCGGTCATCGTCCTCGCTTGCCAGGGCAACGATGATCCCTTCCCGCGCGCGCACTTCTTCGATGTTGCTGATCATTTTTTCGTAGCGCAGCACGGATTTGGGATTTCGTTTATCTCTGGCGGCCAATGTGACGACGGGGAGGTTCTGGTCGATCAGGGCATTGGGTCCGTGCTTCATTTCCCCGGCCGGATATCCTTCGGCGTGGATGTAGGAAATTTCTTTTAGCTTCAGCGCGCCCTCGAGTGCGATCGGATAATGAATGCCGCGTCCCAGGTACAGGGCGTTATTGCATTGGAGCAGCCTCCGGGCGATTTCCTCGTAGGTAGCGGTCTGATCCAGCAGCTGTTCGACGCAATGCGGCACGCGAGCCAGTTCAGCGAGCAGCAGCCCCATCTGTTCCTGCGGGATTTGATTTCGTGCCCGAGCCAGGTACAGCGCTACCAGGACGAGAACGGCAATCTGGCTGGTGAATGCTTTTGTGGAAGCGACACCGATCTCCGGCCCGCTGCGCGTGTACAGGTTCCCGTCGCTTTCTCGGGAAAGCATGCTCCCGACGACATTGCAGATCGACAGGATCCGGGCGTGTTTTGCCTTGGCTTCGCGGACTGCGGCCAGCGTGTCTGCCGTCTCACCGGATTGACTGATGGCGATGACAAGGGAATTGGCGTTGACCAGCGGATTGCGATAGCGAAATTCCGAACCATAATCGATTTCCACCGGGATGCGCGCGAAATCCTCGATTAAGAATTTACCGACCAGGGCCGCGTGCCAGGAAGTCCCGCAGGCCACAATGTGGATCCGCTCGATTTTACCGAGCACATCTTCCGGGATGTTTGCCTCCTCGAGCAGGACCTCTCCGGAGTCCAGGGAAACGCGGCCCGCGATGGTTTCCCGCAAGCTGCGAGGCTGCTCATATATTTCCTTGAGCATGAAGTGAGGAAAGCCGCCCTTTTCCGCCATTTCCGAACTCCACTGAATTTCCTGGGGCGTGAATCCGATTTCGCGTCCGTGGAAATCCTGGACGACGACTCCCCCGGGCGAAAGAATGGCTATTTCACCGTCCTTCATAAAATACATAGTGCGGGTATGCTCCAGCAGCGCTGGAACGTCGGATGCCACAAAGTACTCCCTATCACCCAATCCCACGATGAGCGGCGGGCCGTTGCGGGCAGCTAAAATCGTTCCCGGGCAGTCAGCCGAAATAATGCAAACCGCAAGACTACCGCGCAGCTGTTCTATTGCGGCGCACGCCGCTTCGGGGAAGGTTCTTCCCGGCAACATCGACTCCACGAGGTGCGCGATAACCTCGGTATCGGTCTCGGTGACGAACCGGTGATTGCTTTCCTGCAGCCTGGTTTTCAGCTCGAGATAATTTTCGATGATTCCATTGTGCACAACGACGATCCTGCCCGTGCAGTCGCGGTGCGGGTGCGCATTTTCTTCCGTCGGGCGGCCGTGGGTTGCCCAGCGCGTATGGCCAATTCCGTAATCCCCATCCAACGGTTCGGATTCGAGGGAACGCACAAGATTTGCCAGCTTGCCTGAGGTCCGCCGGATCAAAACCTGACGATCGCGCACGACCGCGATGCCTGCAGAATCATATCCGCGATATTCCAACTTGCGCAGTCCATTGATAATGACGGAAACAACGGACTTTGAACCCACATATCCGACAATCCCACACATAGATCACCTTCGATTCATCGACTCAGTTTCCAGGGCTCCGAGTGGATTGCCCTGCCGCGCCCTCCAAAAGAAGACTTGCCCGGGCACTGCCAAACCATATTTGTGTTACAATCCCCGCCGGCGCTCCAAGTCGTGCCAAGATTATAGATTACGTGAGCAAACGGGGCAACTGTCCGCGAATTATCGTCGACAGTTGCCGAGGCTCCTTATCCTTTATCGGATAATTGCGGTGAAACATGGAAATTAAAAACATCCGGCTGTCTGTTCCCGAAAACTGCAATATCATCGTGGGTCAGAGTCATTTTATCAAAACGGTTGAAGATCTTTACGAGGCGATCACCACCGGGTGCGCGCACTGCAAATTCGGGATTGCCTTCTGCGAAGCTTCCGGGCCTTGCCTGATCCGGGTTGAAGGCAACGACGAGGAGCTGAAAAGGATTTCTGCCGAAAACGCTGCAATCCTGGGTGCCGGTCACGCGTTTGTCATTCTGCTCAAAGACGCATTTCCCATCAACGTGCTCAACGCGATCAAAGCCTGCTCCGAGGTCTGCCATGTTTTTTGCGCCACCGCCAATCCGCTGGAAGCGATCGTGGCCGAAACGGATCAGGGTCGCGGCATCCTGGGCGTGATTGACGGGTTCTCGCCCAAGGGAATCGAAAACGAGGGAGACGCAAAAGCAAGAAGAGAATTCCTGCGGAAAATCGGATACAAAAGATAAACCGGAAGCGGTTTATTCGGGGGAATCGATGAGCGCTAAAAACAAAGAGCTGTCTCCGCAATGTCTGCGCTGGACCTGTGATCCTTCTGTTTTTTCATTCAAGACGACGGCAGAGATACCTCCCCTACAAGGCATCGTGGAGCAGGAGCGCCCGATCCGGGCTATTCGCTTTGGCCTCGATATAACCTCTCCTGGTTTCAACATTTATGTCAGCGGCCTTACAGGGACCGGGAAAACGACGGTTATCAAGACCTTCCTCGAGGAAATCGCCGCGAAAATGCCTTGCCCGGATGACTGGTGTTACGTCTACAATTTCCGGGATCCCTACTGCCCCACGATACTGAATCTGCCGGCCGGGCGGGCCAAAGCTCTCAAGGCTGAGATGGATGAGCTCGTCCGCCACTTTAAGACCGCTATCCCCAAGGCTTTCGAGTCCAAGGAATATGAAGAGAGCGTAAACCAGCTTCATCGCGAGAATCAGGTGCAGCAGCAGCTCCTTCTGGAACAGCTCGTCGGAAAAAGCGCGCGCGGAACAATTCGACATCGAAATTTCGAAAGTAGGCGTTTCCCTGCTGCCGATGATCGACGGAAAGCCGATGACCCCCGACCAGTATGAAGCGCTGGATCCGGAGGCCAAAAAGCAGATTGATGTCCGCAGGTCCGGACTTGATCCGGAGATTCAGTCGTTTCTCCGGCAGGTGCGCGATGCGAACAAAGACAGCCGCGATAGAGTCAACGAAATGCACCGGCGCGTCGGACTCTATGTCGTAGGTGTCCGGATTGACGGGATCAAAGAGCAACACCTCGGATTCCCGCAGATAACGTCCTATCTGGACGATGTTCAAGAATACATACTCTCTCACCTGGAGGATTTCACCGAAGATTCTGCGAAACAGGATTCATCCGGCTTGTCTCAGCTCCGCCTGGATGCGCCGGTCGATCCTTTTGCCAAGTACACCGTCAATATCGTGGTCGACAACACGGATCTCAAGGGAGCTCCGGTAATCATTGAAACCAATCCTACCTACTATAACCTGTTTGGACGCGTGGAACGGCGCGCGCAGTTCGGCACGCTTTCAGGCGATTTCACTCTGATCCGCGCCGGTTCCTACGCCAAAGCGAATGGCGGATTTCTCGTTGTCAATGCACACGATGTTCTCCTGAACGCCGGCGTTTGGGAAACTCTGAAGCGCACGGTGAAAAACAAGGAGGTGTGGATCGAGGATATGACCGAGCAGTTGGGACTTGTCGCGGTTGCGGGCATGCGGCCGAATCCTATCCCCGCCAACGTGAAGGTCATCATGATCGGCCACCAGATGATTTACCACGAGCTGTATAGCCTGGACGAAGATTTCCGCAAAATCTTCAAAGTGAAGGCAGACTTCGACTCTGAAATGGCCAGGGATGCGCGCGCCTTCGTGGACTATGCCTCCTTCATCAGCTCGCGCTGCCACGACGAGGGCCTGCTGCACTTCGCCCCGTCAGGAGTGGCGGAAGTGATCGAATACGGCTCATGGCTGGTAGACAATCAGCAGAAGCTGTCGGCCCGCTTCAGCGATGTCGCCGATATCGTTCGAGAGGCGAATTACTGGGCGCGCAACGCCGGCGATACCATCATTTCCGCCGCGCATGTGAGGCGCGCGATTGAAGAAAAATACTACCGGTCCAGCCTGATCGAAGAACGGATCCGGGAGATGATCACCGATGGAACGATTCTCGTGGATGTAGCCGGAGAGGCGGTAGGACAAGTAAACGGATTGGCGGTAATGGACCTGGGAGATATCCGCTTTGGCAGGCCTTCCCGCATCACCGCGAAGACCTTTATGGGCAAGAGCGGTGTTATCGACATCGAACGCGAATCCAAGATGAGCGGGAAGATTTATGACAAGGGAGTGCTTATTTTGAGCGGCTATCTCGGTTCCAGATTCGCGCAGGAACGGCCCCTGTCTGTCGCCGCCAGCCTCTGTTTCGAACAATCGTACGACGGGATCGACGGAGACAGCGCGTCCTCTACGGAGCTGTATGCGCTGCTTTCAAGCCTGTCCAAAATTCCCATTAAACAGGGGATTGCCGTGACGGGATCCGTCAACCAGAATGGCCAAGTACAGCCCATCGGAGGCGTAAACCAGAAGATCGAGGGGTTTTTCGACGTGTGCAAAGCGCAGGGTTTGAACGGCACGCAGGGCGTGATGATCCCCGGTCAGAATGTGAAAAACCTGATGCTGCGCCACGATGTCGTGGATGCGGTAGCGGCCGGGAGATTTCACATTTATGCCATCAGCACCATCGATGAAGGAATAGAAATTTTGACCGGCGTTCCTGCGGGTGAAAAGAACGATCAAAATGCCTTCCCGGAAGGCACTGTAAATTATCGTGTCGAACAGCGTTTGAAGGAATTTGCCGAAGCTCTCCGCAAATTCGGCTGCAGAGCAAGAGGGATGGGAAAGGATTAAAGGATTAGAGGATTAAAGGGGTAAAGGGGTAAAGGGGTAAAGGGACGAGAAGGGATACGGGGATATTGGTGGCTGTAACCTGCATCGGGTCCCTTTAATCCTCTAATCCTTTGATCCTCTAATCCTATGCTACAGGGGAGCGGGAGATTTATATGATTAGCGTGGAAGAAGCCCTGGAGATTTTGCTGTCAAACCTGCCTGAGCGCAAAGTGGAGCGTGTGCCGTTTCAGGAATCGCTGGGACGTGTCCTGGCTGAAAATCTCATGGCCACAAGCGATATACCGCCCTTTTACCGGTCTTCTATGGACGGCTATGCCGTACTGGCTGCCGATGTGGAAAATCCACCCGTGGAGCTCAGGATTGCCGGGGAAAGCCGCGCCGGAGGCGGAATCCCCGGGACTCTGAAATCCGGCGAAGCCATTGCCACCATGACGGGCGCTCCTGTCCCTGAAGGGGCAGATGCTGTCCAGGTGATTGAGCAATGCGAAATCATCGACGGCGGGCGGAAAGTCAGGATCTTGAAGCCGGTCAAGGCTCATGAAAATATTGCTCCACGCGGATCCGAAGCGAAAGCCGGAAACGTTGTCCTGGCAGCGGGGCATCGAGTAGGACCCGCGGAAATCGCCGTTATGGCGACGTTCGGATACGGCGAGGTAAAAGTTTACGGAAAGCCCGCAGTAGCGATTTTTGCGACCGGCGATGAACTGGTCGAGTTCGATCAGATGCCTCAGCCGGATCAAATCCGAAATTCCAATGCCTATTGTTTGGCCAGCCAGTTGCGGCTCATGGGCTTGGAATCCGACTATCTTGGAATCGTGAGAGACGACCGGGAAGAGCTGCGGCGAAAGATGCTGGCGGGCCTCGAACGGGATGTCCTGATCATTACCGGCGGAGTCTCCATGGGGGAATATGACTTCGTACGGGATGTTTTTCAGGATCTGGAACTTGAAATTCTGTTCAGCAAGGTCGCCATCAAACCCGGCAAACCCACGGTGTTCGCCCGCAGAGGAAACAAGCTTGTTTTCGGATTGCCGGGAAATCCCATATCCGCTCTGATTACATTCGAGTGCTTTGTCCGTCCGGTGCTGGGCCGCCTTTGCGGCGCGGCAAATCCGGAATTACCCAGGATGAAAGGCGAATTGCTGGCCGACATGAGACAGTCTCCGGGACGCACTGCCTTCCTGCCTGCATGGGTGACCTGGCAGGACGATGGATGGAAAGTGGATCCGCTGCGGTGGAAGAGCTCGGCGGACATCATCGGATTCACAGGTGCGAATGCAACGTTCATCTTTCCCAAGAACCGTGATCTTTTGAGCCGGGGAGAGATTGTGGAAATAATGCTGCTGCCTGACTTCTTTGTCCGGCAGAAATAACCGAATGACGAATTACGAAATTCGAGATTCGAAATTTAAGGAGTCTCGTAATCTCGTAATCTCGTAATCTCGAATTCTATATATGATGCCAAAAAACAACTAACACATGTTGATTCAAAGGGGCGGGCGCGGATGGTGGATGTTACGGAGAAGTCCGTTACTTCGCGGCGCGCCGTGGCGGAGTCTTTTGTCCGGCTTTCCCGCAAGACGCTGTCTCTGCTTCGCGGCGGCGCACTGCCCAAAGGAAATGCGTTGGAAACAGCGCGACTTGCGGGCATCCTGGCAGCCAAGCGGACGCCGGATCTCATTCCCCTGTGCCACCCGCTTCTTCTGACGCATGTGGATGTGGAGGCGGAACCGCGCAGCAACGGCGTGCGGTTTCTCGCCAGCGTCTCCTGCGCCGGAACTACCGGCGTGGAAATGGAAGCGCTGATGGCTGCATCCGTAGCCGCGCTGACTCTTTACGATATGGTCAAAGCTGTGGAGAAAGGGGCCACGATCGAAAGAGTTCAGCTGCTGGAAAAAAGCGGCGGCAAGAGCGGCCTCTACCGGCGCACTCGACGGGACACTAGTGTCCTGTCCGGAAGTCTCTGGTACACTGAACATGCTATCCTAGAGCGCGAGAGGAATTATGCCCATATTTGAATACTACTGCCGGAAATGCAAACGGAAGATGAGCTTCCTGGTTTTGTCGCCTTCTTCATTCAAGCCCGCCTGCAAATTCTGCAGGGGCGAAGATATCGAGCAGCTTTTTTCACGATTTGCCATGCCAAAATCAGAGGAGAGCAGGCTGGAGTCCCTGGCGGATCCGTCGAGTTTTTCAGGTCTGGACGAGAACGATCCCGGGAGCGTTGCCCGCTGGATGAAAAAAATGGGCAAGGAAATGGGCGAGGACTTTGCCGGAGAAGATATCGACCAGCTTGCGGACGAAGCTGCCCGCGAGGCTGCCGGCGAGGGAGAAACAGGCGATTCGGGCGGCGGCACTTCAGACGATCTGTAGCCATGCCGCTGCGCGATCCGTTACAAGTTACAGGTTGACAGGTTAACAGGTTGCAGGATAAAACCTGGGACCTGCAACCTGGAACTTGAAACTTGAAACCGAAGATCCCGGAGAATCGCGGTTAAGAGATCCATTCATGATTGAAGAAATTGAAGCACTGGCCGGACGCTATCCGGATATTCCCATCGAAGCCATTTTCAAAGAAGACCTGCTGCGGCGGGGAATGGCCTGGACTGCGGATGCTCTCGAGATCGCCGCGCATTTTAAGCGGAAGGCCTACTTCATCTTTTCTTTTGACATGATCCCGATATCCGGGATGGAACGGAAAGAGCACTCCAAAGCTCCGGAAGAAGTCCGTCTGGCGGGCGGTCCCTATAATTTCCAGCCCGTGATTGTGTCGGTTCGCCTGAATCCCGCTTCGCCGTATTGTGTCGTATCAGAAGAAGGTTCGCTTGTCCTGAAGATGGATGGGCAAGCCGTAGCCGAAGTGCAGCTTCAAAAATCTCCTGAGTATTACGGAAGAACCCTTGCGAGCGGCAAGCCGATTACGGACATCGCGCCCGCAATCGAATGGGGATATCTCCTGTATCTGACGGCATTCCGCCTTTGCCAGTATTTCGGGGCCCAGGAGGAGTGCCAGTTCTGCGACATCAATGAAAACTATCGCCAACAGAAAAAATCCGGCAGACCCTATACTCCCGTGAAATCCGTGGAGGAAATCGTCGAAGCCATGGAGATCATTGCCTCCGCCGATAGCGACAGCAGAGCCTATACCGTCACCGGCGGGAGCATTACGGGGACGCTGGACGGGATGTCCGAGATCGATTTTTACATCCGTTACCCGGAAGCGATAGAAAAACGTTGGCCCGGTCGCTGGATCAGCAAGGTGGTCGTGCAGGCGCTCCCTAAGGATGAAGTGCAGAGGCTGAAGGACGTCGGCGTTCAGATCTATCATCCTAATTTTGAGATATGGGATAAACGCCTCTTTGAGCTCTATTGCCCGGGCAAATCCAGATACGTCGGCCGCGAAGAATGGATCCGGCGGATATTGGATGCGGCTGCCGTGTTCGGGCCGGACCATGTTATTCCCAATTTCGTGGCGGGAGTGGAGATGGCTTTGCCTGCCGGGTTTCTTGACGTCGACGAGGCGATCGCATCGACTACTGAGGGTCTCGAATTTTTCATGAGTCATGGCGTATCTCCCAGGTTTACAACCTGGTGTCCGGAACCTATGAGCGTTCTGGGAAAGAATCAGCCGGGAGCGCCGCTGGAATACCACGTCCGGCTGCTTCGAGCGTATCGCGATACGCGGGCAAAATACCGGCTTCCGCCTCCCGCCGGGTATGGAGAGCCCGGACTTGGGAAAGCGGTCTTTTCAGTCTCTTCGTTTATGGATGTCCTTCCGCCTCTTAGATAGAAATGCCTGAAATGCCCGAAGTCGAAACCATAGCGCGCAGACTCCGCAAGAGAATTGTCGGTAAGCGCATTTCTCATGTCCGTCTTTCAGGATTTTCTCTCCGCAGACCGCTGGATGGCGGGTTTGAGGACAATCTTCGGGGTCGAACCGTACGGCGCATTATGCGGCGCGGAAAATACCTCGTGGTCGCGCTCGATCCGAGTGCGTTCTGGCTGATCCATCTGGGAATGAGCGGAAGAATTTTGTATCATGCCCGTCCGGAAGCGGGAGACAAACATGCACACGTCATTGTCCAGTTCTCCGATTTCACGGAGCTGGAGTATCGCGATCCGCGCCGGTTTGGACTCATGGCTGTGTATGACGTGCCGCGGCTGAGCATGATTCCGGAAATCAGAGCGCTGGGAAGCGATCCGTTGAACTCCGGTTTCAATGGGAGCTGGCTTGAATCTCAGTTGAAGAAGAGCCGGCAGGAAATAAAGCCTTTTCTTCTGGATCAGCGGAAGGTTGCCGGGCTTGGAAATATTTATGTTTGCGAATCCCTGTTCCTTGCGCAGATTCACCCGCAGCGCCGCTGCTTCACCATCACCGGAGGCGAGACGGTGCGGCTTGCGGACGCCATACGCGAAGTCCTGCGAAACTCGATCCGACGCCATGGGACCAGCTTTTCGGATTTTGTGGATTCCGACGGGAATCCCGGAGAAAATCAAAACCATTTAATGGTATTTCAAAGAGACGGGCAGGAGTGCATCCGGTGCAGGACGCCGATAGGGAGATTCCTGCAGGGGAACCGCAGTACGTTTTATTGCTGTATTTGCCAGCGGAAAAAAGGAGATTGACGATGGCTGAATCGTATCGAAAGTGCTCGCATTGCAAAGGGACGGGGAAATGCCACGCCTGTCACGGGGAAGGCCGGTTGGCGCTGCAAAAAGGAAAGGTGTGTACTTTCTGCCAGCCCTACGGCAGCGGGAAATGCCAGAACTGCAGAGGCCTTGGTGGTTTCGATGCAGCCGGCAATCCGGCACCCAAACCAGGAACTGAGAATTGACGATTTGACGATTGACGAGTGACGAGTTGAAAACAAACGATATTGATCTGAGGCTTAAACCCCGGTTGAGAGGTATGTTTCAAATCGTCTAATCGTCAATCGTCATTCGTCAATTGGAATTATGTTTCTAGCTATTGACATTGGAAACACAAATGTCACCCTCGGTATCTATGAGGGAGAAGCTCTAGGTCCGCGCTGGCGTCTTGCCACGGGACACGACAGGACGCAGGACGAATATGGCACTTTAATGCTGAGTCTTTTTCGCCGTGCGAAAATTTCCGCCCGGGATGTGCACGCGATCGCGATGGCTTCTGTTGTGCCGCCTTTGACCGGAACATTTGTAGAAGTCTGCCGTCAATTTCTCCGCCTGGAACCGCTTGTAGTTGATGGGACCTGCCATACCGGCGTGCGCATCCGATGCGATGATCCGAGCCAGGTGGGTGCGGACAGGATCGTGGATGTGGCGGCGGGGTACAAGCTTTACGGAGGGCCCGCCTGCATTATCGATTTTGGCACGGCGACTACCTTCGATGCGGTTTCCCCGGAGGGAGACTATCTCGGTGGCGCCATTGCCCCCGGGATCGGGATTGCATCTCAGGCGCTGTTTGAACACACCGCAAAATTGCCCAAAGTAGACCTTCGATGGCCTCCCTCTGCGATAGGGAGAAATACCATGCATTCACTGCAGTCGGGGCTCATGTTCGGGTATGTGGGACTCGTCGAGGGTATTGTATCCCGGTTCCAGAAAGAACTGGGACCCGGCACCCGGGTGATTGCGACCGGCGGTCTGGCGGAGGTTATCGCAAAAGAAACAAAAGTTATTTCCATCCTCGCACCATGGCTGACGCTTGATGGACTGCGCATCATCCACGCTTTAAATTCCTGATTCCTGATTCCTGATTCGAGATTCGAGATTCGAGATTCTGAGATTCTGGATCGGCAAATTTCGAAGCTGTTCATTGGTTTGTTAAATCCGCAATCTGAATTTGATTTTGCTCTCTGTTACTACAACTCCACCGCATAGCTCGAGGAGTTTCAATATTTAGGACTGCGGTTTTTATTCTCGAATCTCGAATCTGGAATCTGGAATCAGTCCTTGCCCAAGCGAATGCAAGTACGGCCATAATAGTGTTAACTGTGACCAAATTATTGGACGATAAGAAAAAGCATGCAGGCTCTCGTTTGTTCTTCCAGATGGCTGGCTGCCGCTCTGTCTGCCGGACGGGCTGATTGTATCTCTGTCCGCTTCTGCCGAGCAATTCACCGGTTATTCTGCCCAGGAACTTGTCGGCAGGCCGATTACCCAGATCCTGGCCGATCATTCGGCTTTTGAAATGCCGCAAATCCTGAATGCCGCAAAAGAGTGGGGCAATTGGGAAGGCGAACTCATCCATCGCACCCGGAGCGGGCGATCCCTGGAAGCGCGCGGCGCAGTGACGTCGCTGGCAGGCAAGGGAAACTTGCCTGCTGGATTTCTCTTGGTGTCAAACCTGAATAAGACGCTGTCTATGGATGCGTGCGATAATGCGGTTGTGGCGGATATTGCGGCCAGCCTGAGAGAGTTTGTCCACGACCTGAACAATCCTCTAGCCGTGGTCATGGGATTTACTCAACTGCTGGAATTGAACTCCGACTGCAACGGTAAGGTTCAAGCCGACATCGAAAAGATTTCTGAAGAGCTGAAGAATGTAGTCCGCATTGTCGAGAGATTGCACGGGTATGCAATCTCTCTGGGTGACAAGCCTAAGACACTAATTCCAGATTCCAAATTCCGGATTCCAGAATGACTTCTGACTCCTGAATTCTGACTCCTGAATTCTGTCTTTTAGTAATAGGACTTCCGCGCGACCTCGTCCAAAGATTTTGGATTGATGCGAATTTTCCCCGCCTTTTCCAGCTCTTCGTACATTCTGCGGACGTAATCCTGGAAATAAATCTCCTGGCCCGATTTGAGCAGCTTCGCTTTCAATTCCGCCTTCCCCTGCTGGAATGCTGTTTCATCAAACGGGGAACGGGATTTTACCTGAAGCACAGCGGCATTCTCCGACAGCGGCACAGGAGAGCTCACGCCTCCCTGCGGCAAATCGAAGGCGACCCTGTTGAAGGGGGTATTCGCACCGATCTCTGCGTCCGGCGTCCCGGAGATATTAAAGGGCTTGCTAGCTTTGGTGCTCAAGCCCATCTCTTTTGCGGCCTTTTCCAGACTGCCTTGTGTGCGTGCTGTGTCTGAAAGTTTTTTCGCGGCCGCCTGCATCAGTTCTGTCGCTTTGGCGTCGATGTAATCTTTCTCGATTTGGCTCCGGAATTGAGCGAAATCCCCGGGTTTGGGCATCTGCACCTCGATTAGTTTGGGGATGGCAAGACCCAGGGGATGCTCCACCGGTTTCCCGATGGCATTGATTTCCTTAAGGACGAAGACTTCGTCTCTCAGGGCTTGAGAGCCGAAGAGATCGAAAGAACTGTCATCCCTGGTAAAGAGCGGGGTTTCTTTGACTTCCGCCGCTACTCCCAGATTTTTGGCAGCCAGGTTGAGATCCTTGTTTTTCTGCAAAAGCTGCCCGGCCGCTGCGGCCTTTTCTTTTGCCAGATCCTGTGCTTTTCTGCTTTGAACGGCCATCATCAGTTGAGGGCGGTTCGCTTCGAAAACAGGCGTCTCATGCTTCATGACCTGAATGATGTGATACCCGTACTGCGAACGCACCAGTCCGGAGGTTTCGCCGACCTTCAACGCGAAAGCGGCATCCTCAAACTCCTTGACCATCTGGCCGCGCTGGAAAGGTCCGAGATATCCTCCCTGAGCCGCGCTGCCCGTATCCTGGGAATATTGTTTGGCGAGAGCTGCAAAATTCCCGCCGCTTTTAAGCTTTTTAAGGACTTCTTCGGCTTTCGCTTTGACCTCGGCATCTTTGGATGCATCGCTGACCTGGAGTAATATATGGGCCGCTTCCACCGTTTCCTCGTGCGGCTTCTTATTCCATTCCTCAAGAATTTCCTGATCGGTCACTTTGATGCCGGGAATCATTTGTGCGATCGGGATCAGCAGATATTGCGCCTTGCGTTTCTCTTTTATCTGGTAAGAGGCTTTGTGTTCTTCGAAATAGGCGCGCAGATCCGCTTCGACCGGTTTCACGCGCGCTTTAAAATCCTGCTTTTTAAGGATGGCGTAATACACTTCAGCCTGCTCATTGGAGCGGGAAAATTCCTGCCGCAGTTCCTTGTCGCTCACGTCAATGGAATCCGTGATGACAGCCCGAAACTTACCGATAAGCTCGGATTGGCGCAGATCTTTTTCGAAATTTTCGACGGAGAGATCGTTTGCCGCGAGAAGATCCTTGTACCGATCGATTCCGATAAACTTGCCCTGATCCTGGAAATACGGATACGCTTCAATGGTGCGGCTGACCTCATTCGGCGTGACGTCTATGTCCGAGTCGCCGGGCGGCTATTTCGACCAGCTTGGAGGTAATCATTTCATTCAGCACCTGCTGAGGGACTCCCATAGCCTTGAGAGTTTCAGGATCGGTTTTGTTTTTGCCCCCGTTACTGTAACTCTTTACAGTTCTACGATATTCGAGGGCAAAATCCGCGATTGGAATGGATTGGCCATCGACCGTTGCTGCGGAATTATCCGTTGTGACATTCTGCATGTCGAAGCCGGGCACAAAAAAGAGAAGCATGCCCAAGGCCAAGCTGAAGATTACAAACCATAGAATTACTTTTAGCCGCTTTTTACGGCGCATTAAATCCAGCATAGGAAGATGCTGCCTCCATTCAGTGGAATAAAAAACGTGATTATAGCATACGAAACCGAATAGCACAGTTTTGATTCCGAGATTCCGAGATTCCGAGATTGAAAGCAACATACGCAGGATTGGCAACATATGCTGGAGTCGGTAACCCTCGAAATCAGGAATGCGCGATAAAATCCAGCGTGTCGATAAACTTGCCAGCTCTTTCGATCTCGAATCTCGACTCTCGGAATCTCGGAATTATTTAATACACATCTCAAGCCTTTCCGATGAGATTTAGGAGCGCACGATCTTTCTGTGTTTATGTGCGTTTATTCTCAAATGCTCTCGCTATTTTTTGAGACATTGCGGCAATTCTCAAAATCGAGAGAGCCCTGGTTTATTCAGCGGCATGAATATGGATCGCAGCCTGAGTGATTTTTTGCGTCATCCCGCCAAAAAAGCATGGAATGGCATATTTATTGTTGCGGGCATATGTGTGCTGTCCGCCGCGGCCCTTGTCTGTCTGATCCTCTATCGCTCAAATAGCGGCCCGGATGTGTCGCGCGCGGAAGCAAAGGCCAAGGGCCCTGTAGCAGAACTGGTTTCAGCGACGGGAATGGTCATAACAAGTAAACCCGGCCGGGTCGAATGGAATCAGATAGCAGTGGGCGCGCGCCTGATGGAAGGCGACCTGATCCAGACGGATAAATCCGGCGGAGCCGGCATCCGATATTCCAACGGCAATACCGTTACCATTCAGGAGAATACCGTTTTGACTGTTCGAAGCGCTGGAGATGGCAGCATGGAAATCAGTGTGCCTTCGGCGGTAAATGCTCCGCCTTCTTCCGGCTCTGGGCAAGAGCGCACGTCTTCCTCTCCGACGGCAGCGGATGATAGAGCTGCCGTCGCCGCTTTCAATAAAGCAAGAGCTGGCGAGCCGGGTCCCTTCATACGATTAGACCGCATTGTGCCGTTTGGCCGGAGCCTGGAACTGGTGGGGAACGTCGAAGCGGGGAGCCGATTGTCTGTAAACAATGAAAGCGTGGACGTGACCGGAGATGGATCATTTAAACACTTCACAAATACTTTCCCTGTTTCTGTGGGGAAGGCCAATCTTGTGATGAAGGTGACGGATCTTGCAGGGCGAACGCGTGT
Source organism: uncultured Acidobacteriota bacterium (assembly GCA_963761825.1). Taxonomy (GTDB): domain Bacteria; phylum Acidobacteriota; class UBA6911; order UBA6911; family UBA6911; genus UBA6911. The sequence goes on along the minus strand of CAVXIH010000009.1, from coordinate 173,131 downwards.
TGTTGCAGCCGTTCACGACTTTAATTCACGCGACGGGGATAATTAGAATGGTCGAACACGCAAAAATCGGCATCCTATACCGAGATCGACCCCCTCAGTTTTTTCTGGATGCGACTCCGGAAAGAATGCCCTGGACATTTGAATTCTTTCAGGAAAGCACTATCTTGGACGGTCCTTTGGTGCCGGCGAAGGATTATCTGGCTATTTTCTATTCGATGGACTGTGACGATCCCGAAATCCAGCGCCACATCTCCAACATGTTCCCGGGCGCCAGCCTGGTTGGTTATCGGGATTCCGGACAATTTCCGGCAGGGACCCTATCCAAGAGTGAGGACGGCCAGTTGGTTGTGCATTTGCCGATGCCCTCCTACTTGGGCCGGCATCTGTTCGAAGACTTTGCCGCAATCAAAGCGCAAAGAAATGAGCTCCTATCGGTTCAGCGGCGAGCGGACGAAATCCAGGATTTTTTTGATAGCGTTTATGGATACAGTTGAATATTCCTCGAATATTACAGACCGCAAGCTGGGCATGAGCCTGCTGATCAACAAGATCCTGTCGCATGTACAGGCTGAAGAATGCATTCTCTATCTGTTTGGTGAAGGGGGCGCGGTGTTGCAGCGCGCCTTCAGCACAGGGAATATCAAGAACTTTGATCTTTTCGAGCAGCGTGCGAACAGCGCGATCGTGGAGAAAGCTTTAAGAACAGGCGCGCCCTATCTGAACAACAACTATTCATTTGAGCTGAGAGTGCCGTTCAGCAAGGAAAGCGTCTTTATCCGGTCTATCCTCTGCTATCCCCTCATGCGCAGGGGCGAAAGGATCGGGGTCATTGAACTTATCAATAAAGCCGACGGCGCATTTACCCGGGAAGACCAGTCGCTGGTCGAAATGATGCTCAATCCGCTCGCAATTGCGATGCGAACTGTTGAATTTTTTTGAAGAAGCCGAGCGTCTCACCATAACTGACGATTTGACAAAGCTTTACAACTATCGCTATCTGATGCGATACCTGGAGGCTGATGTAAAACGTTGCTTACGCTACAAGAAAAAAGTATCTTTGCTGTTTATAGATGTTGATGGATTCAAGCGGATCAACGATACTTTCGGACATCTCGTAGGAAGCCAGGCTCTGGCTGAAATAGGGCAGGTTTTCAAAAGAATTGTCCGTGAAACTGATGTAGTCGGAAGATATGGAGGAGACGAGTTTGTGATTGTTCTGCCGGAAACCCCTTTGAACGGGGCGATGGTAATTGCCGAGCGGATCCGAAAGAAAGTGGAAGAGTGCGAGTTTATAGCTCAAAATCTGAGCATACGCCTTACCGTAAGCCTCGGGGTCGCAAATTGCCCAAAGCACACACTCACTGCAGAAGGCCTGATTAAAAAGGCAGACGCAGCCATGTACCGGGCGAAGGAGCTTTCCAAGAACAGCATCAAAGTCGCCGTCTAGTAATTATGAATTTTAGATCGTTTTTTGGTTTTTTTTCCAGTGATCTGGCCATCGATCTCGGAACTGCCAATACCCTTGTGTATGCGAAGGGGCGCGGGATAGTGGTCAATGAGCCTTCCATTGTTGCTCTCGACAGAAACAGCAAGAAGGTGCTCGCCGTGGGGCACGCGGCCAAAGAGATGCTCGGACGGACTCCCGCCGACATCATTGCCGTAAAGCCGATGAAGGATGGCGTGATCGCCGATTTTGACGTCACCGAAGTGATGTTGAAGTACTTCATCAAAGCGGCGCACAGCCGCAACCACCTTCTTAGCCCCCGTATCGTTATCGGCATTCCTTCGGAAATTACTCAGGTTGAAAAGCGGGCAGTGCAGGAGTCCGCTCTGCGTGCGAAGGCCAGCGAAGTATATCTGGTGGAGCAGGCGATCGTCGCAGCCATAGGTGCCGGAATGCCCATTACGGAGGCGTGCGGCAATATGATTGTGGACATAGGCGGAGGCACTACGGATATAGCGGTGATTTCGCTCTCCGGCATTGTCTACAGCCGCTCCGTGAGGGTCGCGGGCAATGAGATGGATGAGGCGATCATCCAGTACATCAAACGGAAGCACAACCTGCTTATCGGTGAGCGCACGGCGGAGACGATTAAAATCCAGCTGGGTTCCGCAGGGCCTCTCGATCGGCCGGCCACGATGGAAATCAAAGGGCCGCAACCTGATTGAAGGCGTGCCAAAGACGATCAGCGTTACGGACGAAGAAATCCGGGAAGCGCTCAGCGACAGCATCGCGATTATCATCAATGCCATCAAAGTGGCGTTGGAGCGCACTCCCCCCGAACTGTCGGCCGACATCATGGACCGCGGAATTGTTTTGACCGGGGGCGGCGCGCTGTTAAAGCGTTTCGACAAAAGGCTGTCCTCAGGAAACCGGCCTTCCCGTTTTCGTTGCGGAAAATCCTCTTTCTTCCGTTGTCCTGGGAACAAGCAAAATGCTGACTGATCTAAAGCTGTTCCGGAGAATCTGTGTCCAGTGAATTGACGGCAAGTGCAAATAAAGAACGAGCTGTTTTGGTGTTGATGCCGCTGCTTGTTTTGCATCTCGCGCTGCTTTCGATTCAAATAGAGAGCTCTTCCGGTACATTGCTTTTTAAGACCTGGACGCTTGCCGTGCAGGCTCCGCTCCTTTCTCTTTCTTCGAATATAACGGGCGGGATCGGGCGTGTGTGGCACAATTACATCTGGACGGTGGGAGCCCGGGCTGAAAATGAACAGTTGCTGCAGACGGTGCACAAGCTCCTGCTGATAAATAACTCCTATGCGCAATCCCAAAAAGAGAATGAACGATTGCGCCACCTGCTTTCGCTGAACGATCGCCTGGAATTCCGATCGATCGGCGCACGGGTCGTCGCCCGCACCCCGGGTTTTCTGTCCAATCTGGTTTATATCGACCGAGGTTCGGAAGAAGGGGTGTACACCGATGCTGCCGTGCTTTCCGGTGACGGCATCATAGGCAGGGTGATTCTTGTCACGAAACATCAGTCCCAGGTGCAGCTGATCACGAATCCGGATGCATCCATCGGCGCGCTGCTGGAGCAAACACGGACTCCGGGAGTACTGCGGGGATCAGGCGATGCTTTGCTGGATATGGCGTATGTCGGAAACGCGGAGCCGGTGAAAGTCGGGGATATTGTCGTAAGCTCGGGACTGGATGGGATTTATCCCAAAGGCCTGCCCATCGGAAAAGTTGTTGACTCACGCAAAGGCAAAGGTGTATTCCGTTTCATAAAGGTTGAGCCTCGGATTGACCTGATTCGGGTTGAAGAGGTATCCGTGCTGCTCAATGAACGCAAGTCTTTGGAGGGAGTGACCGGGCAGTAATCCTATTACTTTCGGCCCTCAATCCGGATGCTATGAAGTATTTATTCCTGGCTCTGTCGTCCTTTCTGGCGATCATTGCGCAGATGATTGCAGGGAACAACTTTTTCCTGTTTAACTTTCTCGACCTGTCGCTGATCCTTATTGCCTATTGGGCAATTTACCGGAGCAGGATTCAAGCGCTTTTCGTGGGCGCATTGACCGGACTGCTTCTGGATGCCGCGCTGGGCTGGCCGCTCGGGTATAATGGATTCGGCAGGACTCTGGCTGCATTCATGATCGGGCAATGCTGGAAAAGGTTCAACACGATGGAGCAGCCCTGGGTGAGGTTTTCGATTATTGCGGCCTCTTCCTGCCTGAGCTCGCTGAGCATTTTTATCTTGTTCTGGCTCCTGCAGCGATCCATGAACCGGATCTTCCTGGGAGCTTCCGTTTTGCAGGCATTCATTACGGCGGCCGTCGCGGTTATTGTGTTCGCTGCTTTCGAAACCTACAAGAGAAGTCAAACGAACAAAGCGCACTGAGCGAGATGTGGCCCTGCAGCAGGAATCCAACCGGCAACTGATCCAGCAACGGCTGAATTTATTCCGCCTACCTGTCGCATTGATCTTTCTGATCCTTGCTGCACGTCTATGGCAGCTGCAGATCATTCAAGGCTCCGAATATGGGCTTCGGGCGGAACGCAACCGGATTCGCACTATCCAGCTGGTCGCTCCTCGCGGCACCATAGCCGATCGCAACAATACCCCGCTCGTCGAAAACCGGCCCTCCTTTAACGTTGTGCTGTACCGCGAGTGGATGGAGAACCGGGAAAACACAACCCGGTTCATCACGGAAAAACTTGGTGTCACGCGGGAAGATCTGGAAGCCCGTCTGCGCCGCGGCAAAAACACGGGCCTCTATCATCCCATCGTTCTTAAGGAAGATGTTGGAATTGAGGACATCTCGGTCATTGAAGCGCACAAGCGCGATCATCCGGAAGTCCAGCTGAGTACCGAGCCGCGCAGGTTGTATCATTACGGCAGACTTGCCGCGCATCTGCTGGGGTATGTCGGTGAGATTTCGGAAAAGGAACTGGCTTCGAATATGTTTCCCGAGCTCGGTGTCCGGTTCCCAGATCGGGCAGAGCGGCGTAGAAAGGACGTACAACAGGATTCTGTTCGGCAAAGATGGCGTCGCGCCAGGTTCTGGTCAACAGCATGGGACAGGAAGTCGGCCGGCTGGAGGAAATAGATTCCGTTATAGGCGGCGAGATTCAGCTGACGCTGGATCTGGATCTTCAGTCTGTTGCCGAAAAAGCCCTGGAAGATAAAGTCGGAGCGATCGTTGCCATGGATCCGCGCAACGGTGAAATTCTTGCGATGGCGAGCGCCCCCTCCTTCGATCCCAACGATTTTTCGACGCGCATATCCGAAGATAAATGGGCGGAGCTGAAGCGATCACCCGGACCGGCCCGATGCAGAACCGGGCTATCCAGAACAGCTATTCGCCCGGTTCCATATTCAAGCTGATCATGGCGGACGCAGGTCTGGAAGAGGGCCTGCTTGAGGATAATCCGGCGGTGACCTGCAAGGGGGCGGCTAATTATTATGGCCGGACATTCCATTGCTCACAAAAGGACGGACATGGACCGCTTCGTCTGGAGCAGGCGATCGCTAAATCGTGCAACATCTTTTTCTATGAGTCTGGGCCGGAGGCTCGGGATTTCCAAAATTGCGGAGCACGCACAGGCTTTGGGCCTGGGTTTGCCGACTGGCATCGATCTGCCGGGCGAGCGCGCGGGAGTCATGCCCAGCCCGGAATGGAAAATGAAAGCGCGCCGGTCCAAATGGTATGCAGGGGAGACGATATCCGTTTCGATCGGGCAGGGCGCTGTGAGCGCAACGCCGATGCAGATGCTCCGCGCCGTGAGCGCCCTGGCAACCGACGGCCTGCTCACGACTCCGCATGTGCTGCTGCGCGCAGAAGGCACCGGGGCAAATACTCTGAAATGGCCCGAGCGCCGGATTCCCATCGGCTCAGAGAATGCGCGCCGGATCCGGCAGGGAATGTGGGAGAGCGTCAATAACTATGGGACGGGGCATAATGCCGCAATTCCCGGGCTGGATATCTGCGGCAAAACCGGCACCGTCCAGGTAATCAGCAATGAAGGGAAGCGGCAATCAGGCGAAGACTTTGAAGATCATTCCTGGTTCGCAGGCTTTGCCAGCAGAGATAATCCGGAAATAGCGCTGGTCGTTTTCCTCGAACATGGAGGGAAAGGAGGAGTCGCGGCGGCTCCACTTGCCAAGCAGATTTTTGGCGCCTATTACGATAAAAAGAAAAACAAAACGGCAATCGGCGACCTGTCAGGAATGCGGACCGACGGCGGCCAGTCACGGGTTTCCCCATGATTAAAATAGACCGGAGGGTTTTGCTCAGTTTTGATTGGCTGCTGTTCCTGGCTATCCTTGTGCTGTCCTGTGCCGGGGTTGCCGCAATCTGGAGCACTACGGATGGAACAAGCCTAAATTCCTATTTTGGCAAGCAGGTGGTTTATTTGTGCTGCGGACTCGCAGCCTTCGCCGTGCTGCTGTTCGTTGATTATCACTTTTTCTCCGATTTCATAACGTTCATCTACCTGGCGGGATTGGCGGTTCTCGGGCTGGTATTGATTATCGGGCGATCCATTCACAGCAACAAAAGCTGGATAGACATCGGATTCTTCTCGTTCCAGCCTTCGGAGCTTATGAAGATCCTGGTGATCATTGCCCTGGCCAAATATTATTCGGAATTGGATCCGGAATACCTCGGATTCAGAGAATATTTGACGGGAGGATTGATTGTTTTTGTGCCGGCGCTCCTGGTGGTATTCCAGGGCGACCTGGGCACGGCGGTCACCTTCTTCCCGGTTTATGCGGTGCTTACCTGTCTTGCCGGGATACGACGCAAGCATTTCGTGTTCATGCTCATTGTCGTCGCCGTTGCGCTCCCGCTGTCCTGGTTCCTGCTCAGGGGATATCAGCAGGGCCGGATTGAAAACGTGTTCAATCCCGCAAGTGATCCGCATCGCATGGGTTATCAGACTATACAATCAGAGATCGCGATCGGCTCGGGCAAGTTTCTGGGAAAAGGATTCAAGCAGGGATCGCAGGGACACCTCGGGTTTTTGCCTGCGCGGCACACCGATTTTGTTTTTGCCGTCCTGTCTGAAGAGAAGGGTTTCGCGGGGAGCATCACTATCCTGGGCCTTTTCTTCTTGGTCTCTGCGCGACTTTTTCGCACAGCTCGCGAGGCAAAAGATAAAATCGGCTCTCTCCTCGTAGTCGGCGTTCTGGCGCTTTTGCTTTTCCATGTCCTGATCAATGTGGGTATGGTGGTGGGATTGCTCCCGATCGCCGGGATCCCGCTTCCTTTTGTTAGCGCCGGAGGGTCGTCTCTGATTTCTTTCTACATCGCGATGAGCTTGTGCATGAATGTCAGAATGCGGCGGTATGTAAACTAGCCTTGCGCGGGTTACCAGGTTACAGGTTGCAGATTAGCAGGTTGCATAACGGCTGACAACCTGAAACCTGTTAACCGGGAACCTGACACAAGGCTTTGCTTGCATTCGGCTTCCATCCAAATTACCATTATCTATTCAGGCCGCATAAGGCCATACAGAATTTATAAGTTCGCAATCATGAAGTCAGCTCATAAAGAGCTGCATGATTTATAACATTGACCGATCGCGACTCGATATATTGAGTGACGGAAATAAGATCAGGTTTAGTTTCGGGATTTTAATATCAGCTATGACGCGCAGCGTCAGAATACAAGTACATGCCGTGCCGTGCGCAATTAAAAAAGTGTGTGCCCCGGTTCTGTTGCCGATGTTTGGCGCATGCATCATAGTCCCTTCCCGAATGAAGCGGGTTTGATGGCTGTTATTTGACTGTTTGCCGTGCATCCATCCAGGATGGTCGTCCACGAGACCCATCCGGCATTCCGCCCGCACAACCTGCCCGTCCCTATCTTTCGCGCCCGTGTCCAAAATAACCGGAGCATCTAAATGATTAAAGAAATGATTGTTTCCAGCACAGCTTTGGAAACAAAGGTCGCTATTTTAGAAGACGACCAACTGGCCGAGCTTTATATAGAACGGAATCGAAGCCGCGGCATACTCGCCAATACCTACAAAGGAAAAGTAACCAAAGTCCTTCCGGGGATGCAGTCTGCTTTTGTCAACATCGGCCTGGAAAAGGACGCTTTTCTCTATGTCTCCGATTTTGTCGAAGAAAATGAGGATTGCGACCAGGTCTTCACTGCGGCCGAGGAGCAGGTGGACACGGCCATCGCGGAGGCGGAGACGCAGGAGCGGCCGCAACGACGCGAGCGGAAAGGGGATAAAAGCCGCTGGCGGGAGCGGAGAGAACGGGCGGATGCGTCCCGCGCGCAAGCCGCACCATCCGAAGCCGGCGAAGAAGCGCAGGTCTCACCAGTTGGAGCACTGGAATATCAGCGCCGAAACGGAACGGGAAGTGGAATCTCGTCTGGAATCGGATGCGCTCTATGCGGTATCCGATATACCGGAACCCCTGCCCTCCGTTCCGGCCATGCCAACGGATGAATTCTCAGAGACGAGCTCTCCGGTGACGGTGCCGGCCGCAGACGAGACAGGGATGGATGCCGCGGCAGCGCCCGAAATCCGCCCCGACGCAGAGATCCCGGAGACTTCTTCCGATAATCCGTCGCATGATTCCGCCTCGATCCGGGACGAAGGCGAGACTCTGCCTTTCAGCGCAGACCAGGATAGTTCCAAGCCAGGATTCGCCCGCCGCCGAGGCGCGGCCACGAGGCGCAAGCGCTATACCACAGCACGCAACACTCCCCGGCCCGAGCATCAGTCCATCGATGACATGCTTCAGGAAGGCCAGGAAGTCCTGGTTCAGGTTGCCAAAGAGCCGATCGCCAAAAAAGGCGCGCGGGTTACCAGCCACATTGCGCTGCCCGGCCGCTACCTTGTGTACATGCCGACGGTAGACCACATCGGCGTCTCCCGCAAAATCGGTACGGATGCCGAACGCGTCCGGTTGAAGGAAATCATTCTGAGACACCGGGACCGCTTTCCCGGCGGAGTGATTGTGAGAACGGCCGCGGAAGAGCACAGCGAACAGGATCTGGTCAACGACCTCACTTTCCTGGTCCGGGTTTGGGAAGATATGCGTTCCCGCGCGGAGAAAGTTTCCGCGCCTGCCCTCATTCATGCGGAAATGAACCTCGTGCAGAGGCTGCTAAGGGATCAGTTCTCGTTCGAGTTCGCGGCCATACGCGTTGACGACGAAATGGAATATCAGAGAATTGTGGAGTTCGTGGATAAGATTTTCCCGAACCTTGTGCACCGGGTCAAACTCTACACGAAGGAAAACTACATTTTTGACGAATTCGGGATCACCCCTGAAATCGATAAGCTGCTGCAGCCGAAAATCTGGCTGAAATCCGGCGGCTATATCGTCATCAATCAAACAGAAGCCCTCGTCAGCATCGATATCAATACGGGCAAGTTTGTCGGCCGCGGAAACAGTCTCGAGGAAACCATCACGCGCACCAATCTCGAGGCCGTCAATGAAATCGTTCGACAGATCCGGCTCCGGGATCTTGGCGGCATCATCGTCATCGATTTTATCGATATGGATGAACGGAAAAATCGCAAGCGCGTGATGGAAGCGCTGTCCGAAGAGATCGCCAGGGACAAGTCCCCCAGCAAAATTCTCGAATTCAATGAGTTTGGCCTGGTTGCGATTACGCGCAAGAGAGTGAAGCAATCGCTGGAGCGCGCGCTGTGCCAGCCATGCCCCTACTGCACCGGTTCCGGCATGGTGAAATCCATTTCCACGACCTGCTACGGCATCTTTCACGAAATAGAAAAAATGAGGAATGACATGGACGATCGCTCGGAATTGATGATCCGCGTGCATCCCGATGTGGCGCGGGCATTGCGCGAATCCGAGTCGATGGTGGTTGAGGAGATACGTCACATGTTAAAAAGAGACGTGGTCATAAAATCCGATCCGACTCTTCACATCGAGCATTACAACATCGTATCGTAATCCGCTGATTCCGGATTCCGGATTCCGGATTCCGGATTCCGAGATTTCAGTCTGGAATTTGGAATTTGGAATCTGGAATCGTTTGCGGGCCGTCGGTTTCGTGTTTGTTTCGCTTCGTCCCAGAGCGCGTCCATTTCGGCGAGAGAGGCATCCTTCAGTTCACGCCCCTGTCTTTTGATCGCGGATTCAATGTGCCGGAAACGGCGGTCGAACTTCCGGTTGCTGCGGCCCAGAGCTGTTTCAGGATCGATGCCAAGGAACCGGGCGATGTTTACTGCCACAAAAAGCAGGTCGCCGATTTCATCGGCAATTTTTTGAGTGTCCTTCTGCGCATGCGCCTCCAGAAGCTCGGATGTTTCCTCTTTTAATTTTAGGAGGATATCGTCCAGTTGCGACCAGTCGAAACCGACCCGGGAAGCCTTCGCTGTCATTTGATACGCCCGATGCAACGCCGGCAGTTTCGACGGGATGCCGTCCAGGAGAGATCTTTCGGCATCCGGATGCGAAGAGGAGGGGACTCCTTTTTCCGCGGCCTTGATATCTTCCCAGTTCTTTAAAACATCCCCCGCTGTTTTCAAGTCGGCGTTCGCGAAGATATGAGGATGCCTGCGCACCATTTTTTCATGCGAACGATCGATGACATCGGCCAGATCAAATTCATTTTTCTCTCTGGAAATCTGGGCGTGAAAGACGACCTGAAACAGCAGGTCGCCCAATTCATCCTTCAGTTCCGCCGGATCTTTGGAATCGAGCGCATCGAGAACTTCGTATGCTTCTTCGATCAGCATGGGCTTCAGCGTCTCCCGCGTCTGCTCCTTGTCCCAGGGACATCCATTTTCGCCACGCAACTGCTCGACCAGCCGCTCAAGCTTTGCTATATCCGCGTATTTCTTGTCCATAGCATACTCATTTACGAATTTACGATTGACGATTTACGAAGGAGAAACCGGATCATCGATTTTCAATTCGTCATTCGTAATTCGTCAATCACAATTATCCAATTGACCTGGTTCAGGGCGTGAAGCACTTCTTGGGCGTCTGATACCTGCATTCCCGAAAAGACCGGCAGACAGATATGTCTTGCACACAGATCTTCGGAGATCGGGAGCGGGCCCGTGCAGTATTTTTCAAATACGGGCTGCTTATGCAGTGGCTCTTCGTAGACTTCGCCTGCCAGTGAAACCCCGTATTGTTCACGCAGCAGGGTCTTCAGCTCCTTGCGGTCTCGCTTTTCTTTTAGCACGGCGATGTATTTATAGTAATTGCAGATTCCGTCCGGAGGAACCGGCAGTGCAACCAGGTTTCTGAATCCTTGCAGGCCGCGGTCATAAACGGCGGCAATCGCTCTCCGATCCGCGATCATTCCGGGCAGGCGCTCCAGGTGCCTGAGTCCTATGATGGCGTGGGGTTCGGACATGCGCCAGTTGTAGCCCATGCGCACGTGCGCATTGACGGTAAAGCTGGCTTTCCCCTGGTCGCGATAAATCCGGGATTCCTCCGCTATTGTATCGTTGTTTGTCACGATCATGCCGCCCTCGGCGGATGTCATGACCTTTGTTGGATAGAAGCTGAAGGAGCTGGCGATGCCGAAGGCGCCCGCTTTTGTGGATCGCAGCGAAGACCCGTGCGCATGGGCGGCATCTTCGACAAGCCAGAGGCCTTTCCTGTTTGCCAGTTCTACCAGGGCGGGCATTTGTGCCGAAACAATGCCCCCGATGTGCACAACGATCACGCCGGCCGTATTCGGCGTCAGGTTTTTTTCCACAACATCGGGCCGCACGGAAAATGATTCGGGATCCATGTCCAGCAAAACAGGATTTCCGCCGGCATGCACAACAGCCGCCGCCGTTGCGAAAAAGGTGTTGGTCGGAACAAGCACGTCCCGTCCTTCAATTCCAAGAGACCGCAAAATGATTTCCAGGGCGCTGGTTCCGCTGTTTACGGCAATGGCATGGCGCACTCCACAGAGAAGGGCGAATTTCTCCTCGAATTCCTTGCCGTATTTGCCGAGTGTCAACTGGCCGCTGGCCAGCACTTCCTGAATTCGATCCGCAATCCATACTCTGTCTTCCGGAAAAAACTGTATTTTTGCTGCAGGAACCGGGGCCATAGGATTGATCCTTTCTGTTCGGACTAGCTGTCGCCTCCGCCGCGGGCGATTAGTAGTACACCGATGATTACCAGGACGATTCCCGCCCAGCGGACGGGCGGAACGCTCTCCTTGAGGAGGACAACGGCAAGAAACGCGGCAAAGCCGTATTCAATGGCCGTCAGAGGCAACACCACGGTTACTTTCGTCCAGGAGAGTGCTGCAAGGAAAAGAAAATAAAACACGGCGTTGAGAACGGTTCCGCCGATCACGTAGGGATTGCACAAAGCATTCCAAAAGTAAATGATCAGCGGCCAGGGTGCATAATTCTCAAGGCTTCCGACCTGCAGCATCCCGCGGCGGACAAGAATTTGGCCGTATGCAGCCGATGCGGCGGCAATTGTCATCGCAATAAAGACTCGCAGCATTTTCCGGTTCCCGTCTTTTGTTAAAGATCGCTGAATGCGATCGTTTTTAAGCCTTCTGCGTTCAAGGCATGTATCAGCGCTTCACTCGTGAGGGCCTGCAGTTCATCTTCGTGCCTGTAGTCGGGCATGGTGCTGTCGATTTCCGCACAGCGGCTCACCGCCGGATGAAAGCATAGCTCGGTTGCCCCATCGGGGAGATGCCGTACCAGGCGAAGCGCTAAATCCAGTGTCATTGCCCCGCTATCATTCATGCCGAAGAGAAAATCGTTATGGCGCACGTTCGCCCGGCGCATCATTCCCTTCATGAGATGTAGCCACGGGAAAAGAAATATCCACGATGCGAATCTCGATCCGAGCGACGTTTTTGCCGCCCGCCAGGATCGCAAAGGCGGTTCGTTGGGCAGCCGGATCGCCTTCAGTCCATAATCCCTGCCGACTTTCAATATCAGTCGCAGCACCGTCGGATGCAGGTGCATATGGTTGTGCGCATTGACGTGATCCAGCACGAGATCCTGTTTTATAAAATGCGTCAAACTGCGCGCGTATCTCCGCCTCGAGCTGCTTTCGGATGCCCGGGTAAAAGAAAAATTTAAAGCCTGCCCGTGTAAGATGGGTCGGGAACGATCCGGATGCATCCACGAGATCCGGTATCCTCTGCGGAGGCAGAACGGAGATTCCTTCCACCAGCGTTAAATGCAGCCCCACCTTGAGGGAAGGATGCTTCCTGGCCCGCTCTGCGGCATCCCCGGCAAACTTCGCTCCTACCATAAGGCTTGCGGTTGTCAGAATACCCTTTAGATGAGCTTCTTCGATCGCTTTATTGACCGGCAAGGCCAGGCCGAAATCATCTCCGGTAATTATGATTCTTTTCAATGCACCTTTCGCGCTACGCAGGGGTGACGGCCAAAACGCATATAACCGCATAAGCCGAACCGCTAATGGCCAGAATCAGGAATATCCACTCCAATGTGTGCCGCGCGCCGCGTACCCTCTGTTGCGCGAGCCTCCGCTAACCAATACGCTCTGTATGTCTGATCTCGAAGCCCAGAGCTGCAAATGTTGCTGCTAAGTGTATATGTGTTTTATTCAAATCCACAATGAAATGACGAAATTCCGGCCGCAAAGGATGTCGGGTGCGCAGGCGTTCGAAGCTCTCGGCGGCTTTTTCCGGAGGAGCGCTCTCCAGGGCCCTCAGGTCGGCGTCATCCTTCCGGATGTCGAAAGCTTGCAGAAGCACGGATAAAACGCTTTCCTGCGATCCCGTTTCCGATGCCGGATGCAGAACTCGAGCTTCGGGATAAACGGGATTCATGGGTTGCGCAGGGCGCCTTTCAAGAAAATCACAAAGCGCCTTGCGCGTCATTTCTGTGGCTCGAATTTTCCCGTCCAAAGCATTGCCGGCAATGTGAGGCGTTCCAATATCGACTAGCTCCAAAAGGGAATAGTCGATTCGAGGCTCTTCTTCCCAGACGTCAAGAACGGCTCCCTCAATTCTGCGCTCCCGGAGGGCTGCCTTTAATTCCCGGCTGTCGAAAACAGTCCCTCGAGAGGAATTGATGAGGAATTGTCTTGGCGAAAGACAGTCCAGGAACCGGCGGTCTACCATATGCCAGGTCGGATACGGTCCCTCAAAAACGAGAGGCACATGAAAACTCAAGATATCCGAGTCCAGGACATCGTCCAGTTGTCGGTATTGGGGGTCGCCCGTCGAATCGCGGAGCGGAGGATCGCATAGCAGAACTTTCATTCCCAGGGCGCGAGCCTTCTGCGCGACGCGGGAGCCTACGTTGCCCACGCCCACGACTGCCAGCGATTTGTCTTTCAGAATCCAGCCCTTGCGGGACGCTAGGATATGCAGCGCCGTCGCGATGTATTCTGAAACGGAGTTGGCATTGCATCCTGCGGCATAGGAGAAATGGATCCCGCGGGCTTGCAGGTAAGCCTGATCGATATGATCTGTCCCGGCGCTGGCCGCGGCTACAAATCGGACCGAACTGCCTTCCAGCAGGGCAGCATTCACGCTCGTAACGGTGCGAACAACGAGGATATCCGCGTCCCGGATATCGGCCGGCTTGAGTCCTTTGGCCGAATATGGCCGAATTCTGCCAAGCTCCGAAAACGCTTCTTCCCAGTCTGGTATTGCTTCATCTACTGCAATAATCATCTAATCCCCAAAGAATCCATATATTGCAGGCATTTATATGCAAAATCAAATCCGTTTTGTGCTGCCGCAGATATGGCGTCCGATAGCCCCCATTTCTTGGGATACCGATTTCCCTAAAACTGGGTTATGATGGGAATTATGGATTGGTTTAAAAAAGAGAAAAGTCCGATCGCAAACACCAAAGAAGAGGATAAGACCGTAAAGACGGAGGGTCTTTTCACGAAGTGCGACAATTGTCGCGCCTTTATTTGGAAAAAAGACCTGGATGCAAACTCGAAGGTTTGTCCCAAATGCAGCGTTTCACTTCCGAATCAACTCGAAAGAACGGCTTGAGATGCTGCTTGATGATCATGCGTATCAAATGCTTGATCAGCAGCTGATTTCAAACGATCCCCTGAATTTCGTCGACCGCGAACCCTATCTTAAGAGACTTGAGACTGCCAGGAATGCAACGGGATTGAACGATGCCCTGGTGAATGCCACCGGCAAGATCGGCGGCCGCGCCGTCCAGATTTCTGCCATGGAATATGCCTTTATTGGCGGCTCGATGGGCTCGGTTGTCGGCGAGATGATCACGCTGGCCGTTGAAAGATCCACGAAAGAGAAAGTGCCTCTCATCATTGTGTCCGCGTCCGGGGGAGCCCGCATGCACGAAGGGAACACTTTCGCTTATGCAAATGGGTAAAGTGAGCGCCGCACTGGCGCATCTGGACGAAGCGCGTGTCCCCTTCATTTCGATCCTGACGGACCCCACGACGGGGGGCGTCACGGCGAGCTATGCAATGCTGGGAGATTTGAACATCGCAGAACCCGGAGCTTTGATTGGCTTTGCGGGACCGCGGGTTATCGAGCAGACCATTCGCCAGAAACTCCCCAAGGGATTTCAGCGCTCCGAATTCCTTCTTGAGCATGGGATGCTGGATGCGATCGTGGACCGGCGGGAACTGCGCGAGTATCTCATCAATGCCTTGAATTTCTTCATGAAGTGAAAGAAGAACGCTATCAGCTATCAGCTATCAGCCACCGCTCAAGATCTGCTTCGCTCAAAATCTCGACGCCGAGTTCCTTCGCCTTATCCAGTTTGCTGCCGGGATTGCTTCCGGCGACCACATAGTCGGTATTTTTCGAGACGACGGATGTTGTTTTACCGCCAAGCCGGCGGATGAGATCTTCCATTTCGGATCGGCTGTGGTGGTCCAGCGTCCCCGTGATCACAAAGGTTTTGCCCTCGAATTGGGAGCTGCTTGCAGATTTCTGGCGCGCGACTTCCTCGGACAGCTTTACATCGTACCGCTTAAGGTTTTGGATGATTTCGGTTCCTGCGCGGCTTTGAAAAAAACTCCACGCGCTTTCGGCTCCTATCGGCCCGACTCCCGGGATTTGAGCCAAACGCTCTACCGGGGCAGAAGTTAAGGCGTCGATAGTGGTAAATTCCTCTGCCAGCAGCCTTGCGTTTCGTTCCCCTATGTGGCGGATGCTGAGCGATGTCAGAACCCGAGTCAGTCCACGATCCTTGCTCGCATGGATTGCAGCCAGGATTTTTTCTGCGGATTTTTCGCCCATTCGATCCAGTTTGGAGAGTTGCTCTGCCGTGAGGGAATAAAGATCCGTCAATGAGTTCACGATGCCATTATCCACTAGCTGGTCGATCAATGCCGGGCCCAGTCCTTCGATATCCATGGCCCGCCTGGAGGCGAAGAAATGGAGACGTTCTTTGAGCTGTGCAGGGCATGAAGGATTCAGACACCGGATGTACACACCGCCCTCATCCCGGCCCACATCCCCTTGGCAAACGGGACATCCTGTGGGGAACAGAAAAGGCTTTTCCTCCCCAGACCGTTTCTCAAGCTCTACGCGCACCACATGAGGGATTATTTTGCCGGCTTTTTCCACAATCACATGATCGCCGATGCGAATATCCTTACGGACGATTTCGTCTGCGTTATGCAAGCTGACTCTCGACACTTTCGTGCCCGCGATTTCGACGGTGCTGAGCTCCGCCACTGGCGTCAGGGTGCCTGTTTTGCCGACCTGCACGCGTATATCCATAATCTGTGTAGTCGATTGCCATAGCTCCACCTTGTAGGCAATGACCCAGCGCGGTGATTTGCTGGTTGCGCCCAGGAGCTCGCGCTGGCGGATGCTGTTTACTTTGATAACCAGTCCATCGGTCTCATAATCGAGCGCATCGCGTGCCTCAAGTATCTCTCTGCAGTAGTCCAGGGCTTCATCGATGTTCTGCATCACCCGGCTGTGCGGCACGACAGGAATGCCGAATCCGCGCATTGTATTGAGAAACTCGTCGTGTGTTGTCAGGCTCAGTTCGCTTAACTGCCCTTCGCTGTGCGCGAAAAACCGCAGGATGCGCTGGGAACTCTGGCGCGGATCCAGCAGCTTGAGGCTTCCGGCGGCGGCATTCCGGCAATTGGCGAAAATCCGCTCCCCGTGCTCTGCCTGCAGTTTATTCAAGCGCGACAGCTCCGTGTTCGTCATGTACACTTCTCCGCGAACCTCAAGAACTTCCGGGATTATTTTTTTGGATGCCAGCAGCCGGAGCGGGATATCCCGGACAGTGCGCAGGTTGTGGGTAATGTCATCTCCCCGGGTGCCGTCCCCGCGGGTCAGCCCGAGCGCAAAGCGGCCTTGTTCATACAGCAGGGATGCAGAGATGCCATCGATTTTGTGCTCCACTATGTATGAAGGCTTTTCCTTTTCAAGCCAGCGTTGAATACGAGCGTCGAATTCGCGCACTTCCTCTTCGTTGTAGGTATTTTCAATTGAAAGCATGGGGATGCGGTGCGCAACCTGGCGGAATCCTTCGATCGGCTGCTCGCCGACTCTTTGTGTTGGGCTGTCGGGTGTGATCAGTTCCGGATATTGTCTTTCGAGGTCCTGGAGCTCCTTCATGAGCCGGTCGAATTCGAGATCGCTGATCTCCGGTTCGTCCTCGATATAATATCTGTAGTTGTGGCGCTCGATTGCATTTCGCAGCGCTTCGATCCGATTCTCTATAGAGTCGCGCATGATTGCCCCTACAATATTTCAGGGATGCGGCAAAGCGTGGGAAAAGTCGTCAGCCTGCCGGTATTCTTCAATCCCCTATTCTCCAGTTTCCAGATAGAATACATTAATTTGCTGTCAAGAAGCATACCAGCGATATTAGAATGATCCGGGCAGACATAAAGAGATAAATATGGAAAATCAGAACCAACAGCCGTGGCCGGAAACCGATAGGATCGCATGCGACCTGGAACGTTTTTCAGGCCTGAGCTCCGAAATGGTTGCGCTGCTGGAGACTATTACGCAGGATATCAATCGATCTGCGCAGGAGCTCCGGGATATCCGGGCAGCTGTGGATGCCGGGAAGAAGGAACTTGCCGCGCTGCGCGAAAGCGAGAGGGAAGTGGCGGTCATGAAGCCGCAACTCGAGGATCTCCGCCTGCAGAAAGCAGGCCTCGAAAACCTCATCGCGGCTCAGCGGAATGCCTGGGCGGAAGAACAAACAAAACAAGACTTGGAAGAAAAAGAACGCCAGGAGAATCTCAAAGCCCTGCGTCAGAGAGAAGAGGAAGAGTATAGGCTGATGCGGGAAAACGAGCAGAGGCAAGCCCGGCAGAAATTTGAAGAAGAGTTGGAGGCGATGCGACAGAAAAGCGCGGAAATCGGGACTAAAGAGGATGCGGATATTTTTGCCAGAGAGTTGATGCTCAAAAAAAAGGAACAGGAGTTGAGCCGGCTCATGCAGGAACTGGAAAAGTTTTTATCCAGGCTTGCCGGCCGGAAAGGCGCTGCGGCAGCGAATCCAGGCGTATCGGGTTCGGATTCGAGATTCGAGATTCGAGATTCGAGATTGCAGATCTCCTGATCCTTGCACGCATTTGCGTCATCATAAACCAGCATATCCTACTGGTCTGGGCTTCAGCCCTAACCCATATTTTAATCTCGAATCTGAAATCTGGAATCTCGAATCGATGCTTATGCCTTGACAGGCCTTAAGTTGGATGATTAAGATTGCGAGTGATTTGCGAAAAGGTTTGTTTTGACAATGATCGACGATATTTTTAATGCCGCCCGATGATAAAAATAACCAACGATATCGAGGTAATCATAGGCAGTGCCCTGGAAAACCTCGATCTTATCCAAGCCCTTACGGATTGCATTACGCATTACATGAGTTTTGATGAGGATTCCGCCCACTGGATCGGGATGTCGGTGCGCGAATCGGTGACGAATGCGATCCAGCACGGCAACAAGCTGGACCTGGGCAAAAAAGTCGATATTCGCTTTGAAGTCAGGACGGACAGACTATCCATTTCCGTCAAGGATCAGGGTGATGGATTCAATGCCGAAGACGTGCCGAATCCGCTGGCTGCCGAAAACCTGCTGAAGCCGAGCGGTCGCGGAATATTTTATATCCGCACCTTCATGGATGAAGTCGAATTCCGGCCTCTTTCCCGGGGGGGGATGGAAGTGTATATGGTGAAGAAGGTTTCTTCAAAACATCAAGGAGAGTTGCTATGAAGATCGAAATGCGCACTATTGGGGATGTCCGAATACTGGATTGCAGTGGCAAAATCACGCTGGGAGAGGGCACGATGGCCGTGCGCAATACGGTGCTGGATATCTTAAAGGATGGCGGAAAGAAGATAATTGTGAACCTGGCGGATGTGAACTATATCGACAGCTCGGGGATTGGCGAACTGGTGAGAACGTACATCACGGTTTCCAGCGGCGGCGGTCAGTTGAAGCTTTTGAGCCTGACAAAGAAGATCCAGGAGTTGCTCCAGATCACAAAGCTGCTAACTGTTTTCCAGGTGTATGACAGCGAATCCGCGGCTCTGGCCAGCTTTTCCTAAAACGGGATCATCCAAAGATGCGGTTGATGTCGATGATCTTCGAGAGATCGTTGAACACGACAAAGCCCATCAGGAGAATAAGGAAAACAAAACCGACCTGAACGATCCTTTCCTTGAGATTAATGCTGAGATCCCTGCCAATCAGCCCTTCGATCAGGAGAAGCAAAATTACTCCCCCATCCAGGATCGGGATTGGGAGCAAGTTAAACACGCCGAGCTGAAGGCTTACCAGCCCCAAAAATCCAAAGAAAATGCGAGCGCTGCCTGTGCGGGCAGCGCTCCCGGAAATTCGGGCGATTTCTATCGGGCCGGATAGCGTCCGCACGGATGCGGATCCCCTGATAATCCTGCCGATTATTTTGAACGTCAAAGAAGACAGCTCGTAGTTTCGCCGAATAGACTGCGTAATGGCGCCGATGATACCGAACTTCTGCAGGTCGGACGGATAGTCGTGCACGAATCCGATAATGACGCGCCCCTTCTCTTCGATCGGCGTAATAGTGAGATGCAGGATACTGCTGTCCTTGCCGACGGATGATTCCCAGATCCGATCCTTTGAAAGTTCCGTATTTGGCCTGCGGATTTTGAAGTTCAGCGGAATGCCTTTGCTTTCCGAGATTATGTTCAATATCCCGTTATAGCCCGTCGCGGTGCCATGCTTTCCTTTGACGGAGAGTATCTCGTCTCCTGCTTTTAATCCGGCTTTCTGTGCCGGGGAACCTTCGTCCACTGCAGCCACGATAGCCCGGGGCAGCGAGTATCTGAAACCCAGTAGCCCGGGGTCGATCGGATCTTTTGATGCAGGCGCTTCAAAATGGAGCTGCAAATTCTGATTATTGCGCAGGACCTCGATATTCAAAGCGTCCCTGGGAGCTGTCCCCAGCGCAACCTCCAGATCTTCCCACGTCATGATTTGATTGCCGTGCACGCTGACGATCTGGTCCCCGGTTTGCAGTCCCGCCCGTTTTGCGATGGACTCTGCCGCAACCGGTCCTACGATTGCCGCCTCTTTCGGATACCTGGCAACATAGACCCCTTCGATATAAGAAAAAGTCAAAATGAACACCGCCAGGAGGATGTTCATGCAGGGGCCGGTAACTGCGACCAGAAACCGGTGCCATTTCGGATGAGACAGGAATTCGTCCGGAGACCCTTGGCGTTCATCTTCGTACGTCTCGCCGGCCATTTTCACATAGCCGCCTATTGGGAACGGGCTTAGACGATACTCCGTTCCGCCACGAGTGAATCCCAGGAGTTTGGGGCCAAATCCCAGGGAGAATACGAGGACCCGGATTTTCAGGAGCTTCGCCATGGCAAAGTGGCCAAACTCATGAATCGTGATTGTAATGCCCAGCACCACTACGAAAGCCAGAATTGTAGTTATCAATGCAAAATCCCTCCGCCCTTCTCCCATATGATGCCCTAAATATGGGAAAGGCTCAACTACCGATACAAATTCAGATTCCAGATTCCGAGATTCCAGATTCCTGATTCCAGATTCCGAGATTCCGGATTCGGCATTCCGATTGATTCCTGATGCCTGATTGGCAATGTGAGGTCATGGCTGTAATCCGCAATCCACATCTGATTTAGATCGCGTATGATAGCGGCAATGCGTGTGCGGATTTTAATCTCGGAATCTCGAATCATCGGAATCAAATGGAGATCGCCTGCCTCGGGGACTGGCAATAGACTCTGGCTTCCTCTCGGGCCCAGGCGTCGGCGTTCAGAACGGTTTCCAGATCCGTTGCCTCTTTGGGCGAGTGCGCGTCCAGCACCGATTCGATGATCTGCGGGATCTCCTGATAGGAAATCCCGCTATTTAGAAACGCCTCTACGGCCACTTCGTTGGCTGCATTGAGCGCGGCCGGCGCGGTGCCCCCGGTCTGTAGCGCTCGATATGCCAGGCTCAGGCAGGGAAACTTTTCCTGGTCAGGCTTGAAGAACTCAAGCTTGGGCAATTGATAAATATCCAGAGAGGGAAGAGGCGAATTCCACCGTTCGGGGTACGTCAGGGCATATTGGATGGCGATCCGCATGTCCGTCAATCCCAGCTGCGCCAGGACGGAACCGTCCATAAACTCGACCATGGAGTGGACCACGCTCTGAGGATGCACGACAACGTGGATCTTTTCGGCCGCCACTTCAAACAGCCGGGACGCTTCGATCACCTCGAGCCCCTTATTCATCAACGTGGCGGAATCGATCGTTATTTTTCTGCCCATACTCCATGTCGGATGGTTGAGTGCCTGGTCGAGCGTTACCGACGACATTTTTTCCCTGGGAGTTTCCCGGAAAGGCCCTCCGGATGCCGTCAGGATCAGGCGCGCCACCTCTTTCTGCTGCCCGCCCCTCAAGCACTGGTGGATCGCGTTGTGCTCGCTGTCCACCGGTAAGATCTCGACATTCCTCTCTCGCGATTTGCGCATCATCAGCTCGCCCGCGACCACCATTGTTTCCTTGTTTGCGAGCGCGATGCTCTTTCCCAGTTCCAGCGCACGGTAGGTAGGCACAAGACCTGCTGCGCCGGAGATCGCAGAGAGAACCATTGAGGACTCGGGGTGGCAGGAAACCTCTATGTGTCCTTCCATCCCGTAGACGAAACGCGTGCGCGCCATGGGATAGCCGCGCTGCCGCAGTAGACTCTGCAGTTCGGCAGAGGCGTGTTCGTCTCCGCTGGAGGCGATTTCCGGGCGCACTTCCTCGATCTGCTGCGCCAGAAGCGTAACGTTTTTGCCTCCGGTCAGACCCACGACGCGGAAGTCTTTTGGAAAGCTGGAAGTGACTCTGAGGGTGTTTGTGCCGATGGATCCGGTGGAACCGAGAACGGAGATTGTTTTCATCAATGCCAACCTAAAGAGCGATCATTGTAACACTAATATTCGCAAGGCAGCTAATAAAGCTGGAGCAGATAGAAATAGAGCACAGGGATGGCAAACAGCAAGCTGTCCATGCGGTCGAGCGCTCCGCCATGTCCCGGAATAAGATGGGAGCTGTCTTTTATCTCCGCCGCTCTCTTCAGCAATGATTCCGCGAGATCACCGAGCTGGCCGAATACACCGAGCAGCAACGAAACGATGATTACATGAACCATCGGAAGGTCCGGCAAAAAAAGATGCTGGGCCGCAGCTGCAATTCCGACGCCTCCCAGCAGTCCCGCGACGGCGCCTTCATAGGTTTTTTTAGGGCTCAGGACCGGAGCCAGGAGATGTTTTCCGAACGATTTCCCCGCGAGCAGCGCAAACGTATCACCGGCCCATATCACCACCAGTAGAAGCAGAATCCATTGCCTGCCGATTCCAGGGCCAAAATCATAGCGCACAGGGATCGCAGGGTAGAGGAACAGCACAAAGTAGAATATTCCCAGTACTTCTGCCATGAGCGAAAACGCGCGCTCCCGGACCGTGCTCTTCCGCCAGAGCGCAGACAGAAACGCGGCGATCAGCACAAGGGCGAGAAGTGTGACAGCAGGAAACCGGCCCTGGCGCAACGCGATCAGCAACACCCAGAACGCCAGGAGCCCGAACAGCGGCTGGACACGAATTCCCATTGCGCGCATCAGTCCAAAATACTCGTATAGACAGGCCGTTCCGATGAGCCCGATGCCGATCAGAAAAAAAATCGGAGGCGCGTAGACCACGATGAGTATCGCAAGGGGTATCAGTACAAGTGCGGAAATTATTCGAGTCATTGGCCACCTGTAGGTTTAGTTGGCAATCAGCCATCAGCTTTCAGCTTTCAGCTCTCAGCTCTCAGCAATCAGCAATCTCAGCTTTCAGCTTGACTTATCATTCAGTGTTTTAGGAGTAACTAAACTATAAATCAGTATCTTTTGCTGACGCTGATCGCTGACAGCTGATAGCTGACAGCTGATAGCTGATAGCCGACTAAACTCCGCCGTACCGCCTGTCTCGCTGCTGGTATTCCAGGATAGCCTCGAGCAGATGCTTGCGGCGAAAATCCGGCCAGTACGTCGGAGTGATGTAGATCTCGGAATAGGCGATTTGCC
Organism: uncultured Acidobacteriota bacterium; assembly: GCA_963761825.1. Lineage (GTDB taxonomy): Bacteria > Acidobacteriota > UBA6911 > UBA6911 > UBA6911 > UBA6911. Next base: position 150,196 of record CAVXIH010000009.1, on the reverse strand, counting down.
ACAGCAGAAAATTGCTGATGCGCATTTCGCCGCTGGTTCGAATCAGCAGGTCCGGATCCGGGATGCCGGAGGTATATAAAAACTGCGAAATTAATTCTTCGCTGACAGCAGGCTCGTTCCCGTTTTGTTTGAATTCACGGAGGATCCGGTTGAAAGTATCGACGATCTCCGCGCGGCCGCTGTAATTCAGTGCGACGTTGAGAAGCATGCCCGTATTGTTTTTGGTCGCATGCATGGCCTGCTGCAATTCCGCGCGCACGGATTCATCGAGCTCCTGAATTCTCCCGATCGCCTGGAACCGGATATTGCGCTTGTGTATGCGGTTCAGCTCCAGCCGGATGTATTCTTTCAACAACCTCATGAGGGTGCGGACTTCGCTGCGCGGTCTCTTCCAGTTTTCAACCGAAAAGGCGTAAAGTGTGAGCGCTTCCAGTCCGAGCTCGGCCGAGCTGTTCACTATTTCGCGCACGGATTCAATTCCGGCACGATGCCCGGCAACCCGGGGGAGTTTGCGCAATCCCGCCCAACGGCCGTTTCCGTCCATAATTACCGCTATATGTTTGGGCAGGAGTTTCCTGTTGACCTTTTTTAAAAGATCGGCTTCCTGACTCCCGGGCTCGGCGAAGCCCTCCAGTTCCATAGAGATAGCCTCCAGCCCGCTATGATATCAGAATTCTCCGGGCGCTCCGTATTTTACTTTCAGGAGGACCAGGCCATGCGAAGGGGCTGTGAATCCGGCCAGTCTCCGGTCCCGCTTTAAAAAAAGGTCTTCAAAATCTTTCAGGCTTATGGATCCTCTTCCGACATCCAGCAAAGTCCCCGCCATGTTACGGACCATGTGATGGAGGAAACCGTTTCCCTCGACTGTCAAATACAGGCGATGCCCTCGTTTCTGCAGTTCGCAGCGGAAGATGCGTCGGATTGTGCTGGAGGCGGACGTGTTGGTCTTCGCAAAACTGGCGAAATCGTGCTCTCCCTGAAACAGACGGGCCGCCCGGGCCATTTTCCCCAGGTCGACGGGAAGCGGGTAATGGAAATATTCGCGGATCCGATGGGGGGGCAGGATTGGGCCCAGATACATCTGGTATCGATATATTTTTGAAGTGGCGTCCTTCCGGGCATGAAAATTCAGAGGGGCCTGGCGCGCGGACAAAACACGGATATCCCTGGGCAGCAAGCTGTTCAAAGCCCGCACCATCTGTCCGGGGGGTATTCGCGATCCGGTGCAAAAATTGGCCACCAGCCCGCGGGCATGAGTCCCCGCATCCGTTCTCCCGCTGCCCGTCGGGGTTACCCTCTCGCCCGTGATTCTGGCGATTGCATCAGAAAGCAATCCCTGAACAGTCTGGGAATCGTTCTGGATCTGCCACCCGTGATAGACCGTCCCGTCGAAAGCAAGAGTCAGCCGGATATTCCTTTTAACACTCGAACATCCTAGCGACTGCCGGGTTTGATTGCCTTGCTTCCTGTCTTGCATAATGGGCACTCTTCGGGCGAAAACGCAGGGACATCCAGTACGGCCAGGGCCACTCGGGGCACTCCCAGATCCGTCCTTCCACCGCTGCGGTCGATCAGGGATCCGGCGGCCAGAACAACGGCTCCTGCCTTGAGAACAACCTCCATGGTTTCTTTTGTCGAACCTCCTGTCGTGACGACATCCTCCACGACATAGGCTTTTTCGCCCGGCTCGATGCGGAATCCACGACGCAGCGTAAGCATGCCGTCCTGGCGCTCTGCGAAGAGGCCGCGTACGCCGAGCGCACGCGCCACCTCATGGGCTACGAGAATACCTCCCAGCGCAGGCGCGATCACCAGATCGGGTTGGTCCCCCAGGGCGCGCAGACGGGCTGCCAGCGCGGCGCCTAGCGCCTCGGCCTGTCGCGGATTTTGAAGCACCAGAGCACATTGCAGATACCGGTCGCTGTGCAGGCCGGATGTAAGCCGGAAATGGCCTTCCAGTAAGGCCTCCGACTGTTTGAACATTTTTATTACTTCGTCTTGAGTCATATCAGTCCCTTTGATTCCGGATTCCGGATTCCGGATTCCAGATTCCAGACCGTAGGATATAGATGCTTATCTGGAATCTGGAATTTGGAATCTGGAATCGATTGAATTCAAGTCCATCTTCTAACGTTTTCATAATCTTGTTCACAAGATCCTGTTCGATAACGCGAACTATGATAAAATGAAATTTTTCGTTGGCAAAGGAGTCATTTTATGTCGGGTCACTCAAAGTGGAGTTCTATTAAGCACAAGAAGGCGGCAACGGATTCCAAACGGGGCCGGATATTTACACGTTTAATCAAAGAAATGACTGCTGCGGCGCGGAATGGCGGCGGCGATCCTGATATGAACCCACGGTTGCGCCTCGCAATCAACACCGCGAAGGCAAGCAATATGCCTGCCGAGAATATCAAACGGGCCGTCATGCGCGGCACTGGAGAACTCCCCGGTGTTTCCTACGAGGATGTGAATTACGAAGCCTATGGACCCGGAGGCGTGGCCATCATCATGCGCGGTCTTACAGACAATAAGAACCGCACCGTAGCGGAGCTGAGACACGCCCTTTCCAAGGGTGGCGGGAACCTTGGCGAAACGGGATGCGTCGGCTGGATGTTCGATAGAAAAGGATACTTCGTAGTCGAGAAATCGGCGGCAGATGAAGAGAAGCTGTTCGAGCTGGTGCTTGGTGCCGGCGCGGACGATATGCGCGAAGATGGAAGCAACTTCGAAATCCTGACGGCTCCGGAAAATTTCGAAGCCGTGCGTGCGGCATTGGAATCGGCCGGCATCGCCACGGTCGCAGCCGAAATTTCGATGATTCCTCAGAACTACGTCAAGCTGGAAGGCAAGAATGCGCAGACCATGCTTAATCTCATGGAAGTTCTGGAAGACCATGAGGACATCCAGAATGTCTGGGCGAACTTCGACATCGACGAATCGGAGTTAAAGGACTAAGCCTCCTAAGGCAGCCGGTAATGCGGATACTGGGTATTGACCCCGGAAGTGGAACTACCGGTTACGGTATCATCGAGACCGATGGCTCTCAGCACACGGCTGTCCTGTACGGCGCTATAAAAACGAATCCACGACAACCCTTCCACGAACGCCTTCTTAAGATCCACACGGATCTGTGCGCTATCGTTGCGCGCGAGAAGGTGGACATCATGGCGATTGAGGAGGTGTTTCACGCCACCAACGTGCAGTCGGCTCTCCGCCTGGGCCATGCCAGGGGGATTGCTCTGCTGGTTGCCGCGCAACAGAGAATCCGCGTCTTCGAATACTCACCCCTGGAAATCAAAAGCGCCGTCGTCGGATATGGCCGGGCAGAAAAAACGCAGGTACAAACCATGGTCCGTCTTCTCCTCAACCTTTCACAAATCCCCACGCCGGATGACGCCGCCGACGCGCTAGCCGTAGCCATATGCCACGCCAACAGAATGGCGAATTACGAATTACGAATTACGAATTAAAAAATACTTGCTTATTTGGGGAAAAACCCGAACAAATGAGAGCGGACACATCGAGGCTGCCTGCATTTAAGCAGTAGCCAGTACCGGACGGTGTGTTTTCATTCGTAATTCGTCATTACGTTACTGCTATTCCAGCGTACGCCACCACCTGTTCATAGTCGCCACTGGCTTCGCCGGAATTTGTGTAGCGGATCAAATGGCCGGAAGCGGCCCCCGCATCGCGGCACGCGGTGAGGACCGCGACGGCAGGGGCAAAGCCGCACATAGTGATGTCCTTATCCAATACAACTTTGTAGAGCCCGGCGGGGTCTACCGCCAGGATGCGGTCGATGGCAAATTGGTCCTGCCTGGCTGCATCCTCCTTCGATTCGTAGTGCGTCATGTCGGAGCTTGCAACAAGCAGCACGGGTTCTTTCAGCGAGCCGATGACTCTGGCCATGGCATGCCCGAGATCTTCAAGGATGGAGAAGTCTATCTGCCGGATGCAGATGGCGCAGAAAGTGAATTCCGGCTGCAGCATCTGAAGAAAAGGAATTTGGACCTCTAAAGAGTGTTCATACCGGTGCGCTGCGGCATCCTCTTCGAGTTCGGGGCACTCGGCCATCAGTTTCCGGTTCATCTCCGCGTCGATTGTAGCGGTGCCTAGCGGCGTCTCCCACGTGCCTGCCGGCGCAAGTGCGAGGGATGCGCCTCTGCCTGAATGATTGGGGCCCAAAAGGATGATTCGGCGGGGCAGGCGCACGGATGAAAAAACTTCGCCCGTCACCGCGCCTGAGTAGATATATCCCGCGTGTGGAACGACGACGGCTTTGGCGTCGAGCAACACCTCGGGTTTGCGGATGAATGACGCGATGGTCTCGCGCAACTCGTCCGGATCATCCGGATAAAATCGGCCTTCGACCGCTGGTTCTCGTTTCATCGATCCATCCTTACGGGCCTATGAAAAAATCGAAACCTATCCATGGGATCCATGAAATAAACAAATGAGTCCGGGCTTTAGAGGCTGTCCAACGGTTGGCGAATATTTAAAAGCCTTTCCCTGGGAGCGGCAGCTTCTCGCCGTCAAAGCTTTTATAATCAATACCACGCTCATTCTTTATTCGTGCCGGCGACACGCCCGCGCTCCCGATGGCAACCCTTGGACAGCCTCTTTAGTTCCGACGCTTTGTAGATTCTGTCTGCTTGAAATCGTCAGGGCTTCAGCCCCGACGACATGTTGCTTTTTTTGTCTTACGCTACGACGCAGTGCTGCTGCTGAATGTGCGCCGCAAATTCGTCGTAGAATTTCCGGATATAGCTTTCTATCGGCATAGCCGCCGCGTCAGAAAGCGGGCAAATAGTCAGTGCTTTCATGTTGGCGCAGATGTCCAGCAGAAGCTCCAGGTCGCCATTGCGGCCGTTCCCGTTCTCCAGCCTGATCAGGATCCGGTGCATCCACTCCGTTCCTTCCCGGCATTGCGTGCACTGGCCGCAGGACTCCTCGGCGTAGAATTGAGAAATTCGCATGGCCGCCTTCACCATGCAGGTGGAGTCGTCCATCACGATAACGCCGGCAGATCCCAGCATGCTCCCGGCTTTTGCGATGGAGTCAAAGTCCAGCGAAACGTCTAGCTGATCCGGTGTCAGGACCGGGACGGAAGATCCTCCCGGAACAACCGCCTTGAGCCTGCGATCGTCGCGTATCCCGCCGCAGTGATCGTAAATCAGCTCACGCAACGAAATACCCATCGGCAGCTCATAGACTCCCCGCTTCTTAACGTGACCGCTGACGCCAAACAGGCGCGTCCCTGCGTTGCGCTCCACCCCGATCGACGCAAACCACTCCGCGCCGTTGTTGATAATGTGGGGAATGTTCGCCAGGGTTTCCACATTATTGATAACCGTCGGCGATCCGTACAGTCCGACGACGGCGGGGAAGGGAGGCTTCAAGCGCGGGTGCCCCCGCTTTCCCTCGATGGATTCCAGTAGCGCTGTTTCTTCTCCGCAGATGTATGCGCCCGCTCCGCGGTGAACCATCAGATCCAGATCGAATCCCGAACCCAAAATATTTTTGCCCAGATACCCCTTGTCGTAGGCTTCCTGGATCGCCCTGTTCAGGACTCCAGCACCGTAGGCAAATTCCCCGCGAATGTAAATGAAAGCCTGGTGGCACCCGAGCGCATAGGCGGAGATGATCACGCCTTCCAGTAATTGATGCGGATCCTTTTCGATGATCAGGCGGTCTTTGAAAGTTCCCGGCTCGCTTTCGTCGGCATTGACGCAGAGATAAACGGGCTTGCCCGTACCCTTGGGCACGAAACCCCATTTCATCCCCGTGGGAAAACCCGCGCCGCCGCGGCCGCGCAAGCCGGACATTTTTACAATATCGATGATTTCTGCGGGCTGGTGCTCCCGAAGGGCTTTGGCAACAGCTTTGTATCCGCCCAGCGATTCGTAGATGCCGATTCGCTGAAGATCCGCCACATGCATGTTTTTCGTCAGTATCTTTGTCGACATGGGAAAACACTCATCCTTTGTCAGTTGTCACCATACTACCACAGGATACCGGGTGTCGTGAATCAGTAGGATTAAAGGATTAAAGGATTAAAGGGGTAAAGGGGTAAAGGGGTAAAGGGGTAAAGGGGATGGGAGCCAGAAGCCAGAATCTAGTATCTGGCTCCCCGAATCTCGAATCCCGAATCTGGAATCTCGAATCTCGAATCTCGAATCATTCTAGGCGGCCAACGCGGACCTGAGCGGGACGGAGCAATTGGCCGTTCATGCAGTATCCGGATTGGACTTCTTCCACGACCACGCCATCGCTGTCGGCGTCTTTGACTTTGACCGTCCCGACGGCCTGCTCCAGGTTGGGATCGAATGGCTGGTTCAAGGCGGGAATGGCTTCCACTCCTATTGCCTGGAGCTTGGAGCGAAAGAGGTTCGCGGTCATCTGCACGCCTTCGAGCAGATGCTCTACGGTTCCTGCCAGTGCGGCCGAATCCAGCGCGCGCTGCAGGTTGTCCATGACATCGAGAAATGGAAGAATGATCTTCTGCTTCTCCAGCGCAAGCCTGCGTTCGAAATCACTTTCAAGCCTGGCTTTGGTGCGACCTATCTCCTCGTCGATCTGCTGCTTCTTTTCCTGAAACTTGCGTTCGGTTTCCGCCATTCGTGCCATCAGTTCTTCTACGTAGGAAGGGTATCGGGGTTTTTCCTCTGCGAGAGTTTTTTTGTCGATCGCCTCCAGATTCACAAACTGCCTTTTGTCGATGACCTTAAAATTCACGATGTCCGATTCCTTGTCTTGTTTTCCTGATTCGCCATTGCGGATTCCCTTAAGAATGATTTGAGATTCGAGATTTATGAGTGCGTATTGAATTATCTGTCTCCCGCGAGGAGCCGCTCGATGCGCTTCTGAGTGGGTGGATGCGTGCTGAACAGGTTCATCAGCGACCTGCCGGAGAACGGATGCATGATAAACATGTGTGCCGTGCTGGGAGACGCTTCCATTGGGATGCGCTTCGAGTAGTTCTCCAGTTTCTGAAGCGCAGATGCCAGGCCGCGGGGATTGCCCGCCGTTTCCGCGCCGCTTGCATCCGCCTGGTACTCGCGGGTGCGCGAAATCCACATCTGGATCAGCATCGCGGCGATGGGCGCCACGATGATCGTTACCAATCCCCCCAGCCCGCCTCCCCCTTCGTCGTCGCGATCCCGCCCGCCGCCGAAGAAAGCCGCAAAACGGGCCATGTTGGCAACCCACATGATGATGCCGGCCAGTGTCGCCGCAACGCTGCTGATCAGGATGTCCCGGTTCTTCACGTGCGCGATTTCGTGGGCCAGAACGCCCGTGAGTTCTTCCTCGTTCAACAGCCGCAGGGCGCCTTCGGTGACGGCAACCGATGCATGCTGCGGATTGCGTCCGGTGGCAAAAGCATTGGGGGATTCATCGGGGATGATGTAAATCTTCGGCATCGGGATGCCGCTGCGGCACAGAGGAAATCCAGGATCCGGTAAAGCTGCGGCGCCTGTTCCCGTGACCGGCTGGGCTCGTACATGCTCAGCGCGATCTTGTCGGAGAAGAAATAGCTCGCGAAATTCATCACGATCGACATGACCAGGGCGATCGTGAGCCCCTGTGCCCCCAGAAGCTGCCGATGAACAGAATAATTCCGGTCAGCAACCCCAGTAATAGAACTGTTTTTAAATTGTTCGCCATATTTCTCAATAAGTTAAAACCTTATCATAGCATGCCTAATTTGCGATTTACGAATGACGATTGACTCTTTCAGATTGGAGAACCGCCGTGTTTGTCTTCAATCGTCATTCGTTATTCGTAATTTAGCTGGGCTGCTTTCCGAATACCAATTCTCCGCTCTGTTGTCGAGGCCCAAATGAATTGCATCTCCGGGGCTGACTTCTCCATTCAGCAGCATCAGCGCCAGCCGGTCCTGGATTTTTTTCTGGATCAGGCGCTTGAGCGGCCGGGCGCCGTACACCGGGTCATACCCTTCGCGGGCGAGTTGTTCGACGGCCGCCGGGTGTGACCTCAGCGAGAGTTCCTTCTGAGCCAAGATCTTTTCCAGCTGCCTGATCTGCAATTCCACGATGCCTTTGATCAGGCCCTGCGTCAGCCGGTGGAACACGATCACATCGTCGATCCGGTTGAGGAACTCCGGCCGGAAAGTGCTGCGCAAAGCCTCCATGAGCTGCGGCATCGCCTCTCCATGTCTCCGGATGATTCGCTGATCGCCTGGCTGCCGATGTTGGAGGTCATGATGATCACGGTATTTTTAAAATCGACCGTCCGGCCTTTGCCGTCTGTGAGCCGTCCGTCATCCAGGATCTGGAGCAGGATGTTGAAAACGTCCGGATGGGCTTTTTCGATCTCGTCAAACAAAATGACGGCATAAGGCCGGCGGCGGATCGCCTCGGTCAGATACCCGCCCTCCTCATATCCGACATATCCCGGGGGCGCGCCGATCAGGCGCGCCACGGAGTGCTTTTCCATGTACTCCGACATGTCGATGCGCACCATGGCGTGTTCGTCGTCAAAAAGAAACTCGGCCAGGGCGCGCGCCAGCTCGGTTTTCCCGACACCCGTGGGGCCGAGAAAAATGAAGGATCCCATGGGCCGCCGGGCATCCTGCAGGCCGGCCCGCGCGCGCCGGATCGCATTGGATACGGCAGCCAGCGCCGCATCCTGCCCGAGCACGCGTTCGCGCAGGCGGTCCTCCATGTGCACCAGCTTTTGAATTTCCCCTTCCAGCATCTTGCTGACCGGGATGCCGGTCCATTTGGCCACGACTTCGGCGATATCTTCCTCATCCACCTCCTCTTTCAGGAACTTCTTGCTCGACTGCAGCTGGGTCAGCCTGGCATTCTGCTGGGCGAGCTCTTTCTCGAGCTGCACGAGGGTGCCATAGCGCAGTTCGGCGGCTTTTCCCAGATCTCCGAGGCGCTCGGCATTCTGCTCCTCCGCCTTCACGTTTTCGATCTTTTCCTTGATGCTCTGGATCGAGCCGATGATTTCCCGCTCCTGCTGCCAATGCAGCTTCATCCGCGCGCTTTTTTCCCTCAGCTCGGACAATTCGGCATTCAGCGCTTCGAGCCGTTCCAGCGACGCTTTGTCCGTTTCCTTGGCCAGCGCCTGCCGCTCGATTTCAAGCTGCATGATGCGCCGCTCCACTTCATCGATTTCGACCGGCATGCTGTCGATTTCGATGCGCAGTCGCGAAGCGGCTTCATCCATCAGGTCCACGGCTTTGTCCGGCAGAAAACGGTCGGCGATGTAGCGGTGGGACAGAACTGCCGCGGCCACGATCGCGGAATCGGTGATGCGCACGCCATGATGCACTTCGTACTTCTCCTTCAATCCGCGCAGGATCGCGATGGTGTCTTCCACGGAAGGCTCGCCGACATAGACGGGCTGGAAGCGGCGCTCCAGCGCGGCGTCTTTTTCGATGTACTTTTTGTATTCATTGAGCGTGGTGGCGCCGATGCAGCGCAGTTCTCCGCGGGCAAGGGCCGGCTTGAGCATATTGGAGGCATCGATCGCTCCTTCCGCCGCTCCAGCACCGACCAGGGTATGCAGCTCATCGATGAACAGCACGACGCTCCGGCGGATTCCTCGATTTCCCGGAGAACCGCTTTCAACCGGTCTTCGAATTCGCCGCGGTATTTGGCTCCGGCAAGCATCCCGCCAAGATCCAGCGCGACCATCTGCTTTTTCTTCAGGGTTTCGGGAACGTCTCCGGCCACGATGCGCTGCGCCAACCCTTCGACGATGGCCGTTTTGCCGACGCCGGGTTCGCCGATGAGCACGGGATTGTTCTTGGTCCTGCGCGACAGCACCTGAATCACGCGGCGGATTTCGTCGTCACGCCCGATCACCGGATCCAATTTGCCGCGGCGTGCCAGGTCGGTCAGATCGCGCGCATATCGCTTGAGCGCCTGGTATTTCTCCTCGGCATTGGGGTCGGTGACCCGCTGGCTGCCGCGGATGGAGGCCAGAACCTTGAGGATGTTATCTTTGCTTGCCCCCTGCCTGCGCAGAAGTTTGCCGGCGAAACCGTCCGAGGCTGCCAGTGCCAGCAGCAGATGCTCGGTTGAAATGTATTCATCCTTGAACTGGTCCGCCTCTTTTTCGGCCTGCCGGAAAATCGCATCCAGCTTTGGGGAGAAAGAGAGCTGGGTGCCATCGACTTTGGGCTGGGCGGAGAAATGCCGGTCCAGTTCCGAGCGCATCGCATCAATCGACACGCCCAGCTTTTTCAGCAGGGGAGCCACGAAACCATCTTCCTGCCAGGCCAGCGCATCCAGCAGATGCTCCGGCTCAAGCTGCGCGCTGTTCAGGGTTTCTGCCCTCCGCTGGGCGGCCTGCAAGGCTTCCTGCGCCTTGAGCGTGAATTTTTCCAAACGCATTATTTGATCCTCTAAAAGCATATTGAATGCCGGTTATCCGCTTGTGGAGAGCAAAATGCAGGATGCAGGATTCAGGTGCAATCCGACCTGCCTCCTGCATCCCTGGATCACATTAGTGTACGCTGACCGGGATTTCTCGAGGCTTTACCTCAGGCTTTTGGGGGAGGGTTACTGTCAGCATGCCATTTTTATATTCGGCATTGATCTTGTCGGTGTCCACAGTTTCCGGAAGCCTGAAAGTGCGAGTAAATGATCCGTAAAAGCTCTCGACCCGATGGTAGTTTTTCTTTTTGTCTTCGGATTCCATCTTTCGTTCGCCCTTCAAAATCAGCGTATCTCCTTCGAGCTTCAGATCTATCTGCTTTTCGGTCATTCCGGGAAGTTCTGCACGAAGAACAAGGTTCCCATCTTTTTCCAGTATATCCACGGATGGATTCCAGGTCTCCGGTCTTCCCGATAAGAGAAGAAGGGAAAGTCTTAAAAAACCTTCAAATAAACGATTTGCCACCGGAAATTCATTCCGTCTCAAATATGGTACTAGCTTCATTTTTCTTGCCTCCTGCTATGTTTAGTACGATCACTACATAATATCTTAGTGGATCATTGTCAAATATCGGGCAGGCGAATTCCAAATTTCAGATTCAAGATTCAAAACCAAGGGCTTTGACTGAGGATCAGGAATTCGGAATCAGGAATCAGGAATCAGGAATCAGGAATTCGAATCTCGAATCCGAATCTGGAATCTGGAATTACATTATCGCCGTCGGCGGTGCTGGTTCGTCGGGCTTACCGGCGTTTGCCAGGGGCACGCGGATCATAACCAGGAACAGGATGAGGAATGCGATCAGCATACCGATCCAGTGGGGCGATTTGAACAGGACAGGCGTTTGACCCTGCCAGATGGCTGCAATCGCCAAGCCGCACAGGGCTTCGCCGGCGATCAGGCCCGAGGAGGTGAGTATCCCTGCGTTTTCGACGCGGGCTTTCTGGGCCTCATTCAATCCCCTCCGATCGCGTAGTTTATCGGTGATCCAGCGGATGATGCCGCCGATGAAAATGGCGAAAGTGGTGTTGAGGGGCAGGTACATTCCGACGGCAAACAGCATAGGGCTGCGGACTTTGACCAGAATCATAGCGAAGCCCATTAGTATGCCGACGACCACAAGCGGCCAAGCCATGCTTCCGCCTACGATGCCCTGGGCGAGCATAGCCATCAATCCTGCCTGCGGAGCCGACAACTCGGGGCTGCCGAAATGATACGCCCTATCGAGAGCCATGATGGGAAAGAACAGGACCAGCGATGCGACAATGATGCCGAGAATATCGCCGATTTGCATTCTGGAGGGAGTGCCGCCGAGGATGTGGCCGACTTTCAAATCCTGAAGCATTTCGCCGGCGACCGCGGATGAAACGCACACTATCGCAGCCACTCCAAGCACCGCAGCCACGCCGCTGACTCCGCCGACACCCATGCCAACCATTAGCAGGGCAGCCACGACCAGGGTACACAGAGTGAGTCCGGAAACTGGATTGTTGGAGGAGCCGATCATGCCGACGAGATTGCCGGATACTGCCGCAAAAAAGAATCCGAGGATCAGCATGACGAGCGCAGCGGTGATGGCGCCCGCCCAGATTGTGGATCCGGCCAAAGCGCCGGCGCCGGCGATGAAATAGTAATAGAGGCCGATCATCGCCAGGAACACCACGGCTATGCTGAGAAATACCGCTTTTGTGTTCAAATCGCGTTCTGTTCGGTCCGCCGCTTTGTGGGTTTCAGCCGATTTTCTGAGATCGCTAAGGGCGCGCGCCATCCCGACGCCGAGCTGCTTGCGCATGCGGAACAGGGTATAGCCGGCGCCAACCAGCATGCCGCCGACGGCGATGGGGCGGACGATGGAAAAATAGACTGCGCCTGCGAGCGTGTCCCACCCGACTTTGCCTTGCTGCAGAGATCCCTGCAGTTGTGGCCCCAGCAGGTATGTGAGCAGCGGAACCATCAATCCCCAGGCGAGGACGCCGCCCGCGAAGTTCAATGCGGCCAGGCTAGGGCCGATGATGTAGCCGACTCCCAGGTATGCCGGGCTGACCGCCGGTGAACTGAATGTACTTACGCCCCCGGTTGTCAGGTTTGCGACATTGGGATTCGTGCTGGTGCGCAGCAGAATGTTTTTGCCGAGAGTCCCGATATTCACCGTAAACGTCTTTACATATTCAAAAATGTTCAACTGCGCGAGCGCATAGACCAGCGCGCCGAATCCCATATTGGCAAACAGGATTTTGGCCGCCTTCGCGCTTTGCTGCCCGGCCTTGTGAATCTCCGCGGCGGCTACCGATTCCGGGAAGGGAAGCTCCGCATCTTCGACCATGACGCGCCGTAGCAACGTGACAAAGAGTATGCCAAGCAGGCCTCCGATCACCATGAGTGCGACCGATTGCCAGTAGTGTTCCATCCCGAGGCCCGGCCAGAGACCCGCAAGGACAAAGGCCGGTATCGTGAAACAGGCGCCGGCGGCAACGGATTCCCCGATGGATCCGATCGTGCGGGCCATGTTTTCTTCCAGCAGTGATCCCTTCATGAGCCGCAGCAGCGCCATGCTGAGGACCGCGGCCGGATAGGTCGCGGCAATTGTCATGCCGGCTTTAAGCCCAAGATAGGCATTTGCTGCACCCAGGATCCCGGTCAGCAGCAGACCGAGAATCACTGCTCTGAAAGTAAACTCGCTCATCTTTACATCTGCCGGCACATAGGGTCGGAATTTCGGTTTCTCATCGGCATTCTGCATGGAAAGCCCTCCTTGGATGAAACCACACGATCGATAGAAACAGGATACAAGAATCCCTTCGCGCGACACAAGCAGGAAGGGATAATACGTACCTGGTTATAGTGTCCCCCAAATTAGAATCTCGAATCTGGAATCATATTAATGAATGCCGCAGGTCCCGTCCTTGCAAGTCACAGGTGCGGGCATCCTGATGGGTTTTGCATCAAAACAAATTCCCTTCTTTGGAATCCACTTGTCGATGGACACGGTCTGTGTGTAAGTAAAATCCGTTGTCGTGAACATCGGATTCCATTCCCCTCCCACGATAACGAGGTTAATCGCCATCGCCCTCATCGGGAAGGGGCCTGCGGGTTTTTTGATCCGATCCAGAAGCCACTGGCGGAACTCTTCCTTGGTTTTAAAGCCTTCCAGCCCTTTAAGATTTTTGGCCGTCAGCGGGTCCAATATGAATGTTCCGCCGGGAATCATAGATTGCATGCCATTTATCGCATCCAACATTCTATTCGATGTCTGCCCCGCACTCCCCATTCCCAGGTGATTGATATTCCAGCCCCGGAAAAGGCTTACCGTGCTTTCTTCGGGCCTGAAGCCCTTTTCCACGTGCAAAGGCGCCCAGGGGGACTCTTCTTCGTTTTCTCCGGCAAACATGTTGTTATAGTTCGTAACGTTTCCGAAAGTGGCGGTGAAATTCTCGTTGATTTTGGCATTGCCGAAATTGAAGCTCATGAGCGTGTACGCCCTTCCTATAACGGAATTGGCGAAATTAAAAGGACTGAATGCCCCGGCCCCGCAGTTGATGGCGATCTGTTTTCGTATCGGCCCGTTTACAATCACCATCCTTCCGAAGGAAGTGGTCGAGCTGGGCATGGACGGCTCCTGGCTTGCCGCCAGGGCAAGGATCACGGGGAAGTGCTCGGGTCTCGCGCCCGCCATGACTGCATTCACGGCCACCTTTTCGACCGTGTATTCAAATCTTTCCTCATGGGTTGTGACGGACATCCTGCCGACGACCTCATCCGGGGGATGGTCTGTGCCCGCCAGCATCTCCGCGACTTTTTCTTCCGTGGGAAGCTCGATAGGCATGCCATCGGTCCACCCATTCTCGATGAACAAACGCTTATAGTTTTCCGCCGTATCCTTCTTAAGCAGTCTCGGCCTTTTGGGTCTCTGTATTACTTTGGGATTTTTCTCGTCATCCGTCAGAGGCTGGGTAAGAGCATCCACCATTTCCTGCATCAGCGGCCTGCCCGTGACCGGATCGTTGCCATCGACATAGCCGCGCAATACTTCCTTAGACACCCATCCGACAGGATAGGGAGGATAGGCATAGCGCAGGGGCATCCCGTGGCTATCGGAATCCCGGAACACATAATTGGCAAACTTGGCGGTTACTACCGCACAGGTGGGCACGCGGTGCGTGTGTTCCAGCGTTCTGCTGAATTCGGCGATACTCGCCGAACAGCCGTCTCAACCGCCTACGCCGACGATCGCGGCATCGCCTTTTGCCTCAATTTCCGCCCATAGGGCGGGATCGTCCGTGAATATCATGCCTTGGGTGCTGCGGGATTCGATCTTTACGGCAGGCATATTTCGCGCAAACCATTCCGCCGCTTGATCCATGAAATCCTTGGCTCCATGGAAGCCCGTTTCAACCAGGTAGACAACTTTTCCCTCCAGGCTATCCAGGCGGGGGGCCATCAACTGTCCCTCCATGGAGGACAGGTCCTGCGTCGGTTGGCGATAGGGATCCAAAACCACGCCGGTATTTTTTGCAGTGGGATCGGACACGCGCCCGAATATTCCGGATGGCTGGCCCACCGGGTCCAAAACATTTTCAAGAACATCATTTCCCGCCATATCAAATCTCCTTGCGCAGACGGTTAAGGCTCTGCTGACTACATAAACCGGCAAATCATGCGGGTCGAGGCTTCAGAGACTGTCTCAAAACTCGCATTGGGCGGGCCTTCAGCCCTTTATTTTCTTTTGCGACCTTTTCCTGGGGCTTCGCCCCAGGCTGGTATGGATCGCGCCTTCGGCGCTTTAAATCCCTAATTATACAGTATCTTAAGCGCCGAAGGCGCGCTCTATATCAGCCTAGGGCGAAGCCCTAGGAATTTAGCGACAAACAGGGAAAGGGCTGTAAGCCCGGTCAATGGACGAGTTTTGAAACAACCTCTTCAGCCCCGACTCCCTTGTTCGTGTCCACATTAGCCGAAACAGCATCGCTCTATAATCTTTTACACTGAATAGGGGGCAGCTGTCAGCCCGTATATGAAAGAATCTTCAACGATGAGTATCCTTCGGAAAATTGCCCAGCTGAGAGCGCTGCTTTCTCGGCGAATGCCGCATAGTTTTTGGGATGGCGAAGCCTTTGGAGCGCGGCAGCTTGCTGCCGCTTTCAGGAGAGCTTTTGAAGAACAGGCGCATCAGCTGTGTTCTAAAGCGGCAGCAAGCTGCCGTACTCCGAAGGCGCCCTCCGGGCGCGGTGTTGAAGAGAAAATCATGCGGTTTTCACCTTGAAAAGTCGGTTACTATAACCGCATTTTCAAGGTGCAATCCCCATGGTGTGAATCGGGCAGGGAACGATCCGCCAGGGGTGGACCTTTATTTGTTCCAGTGCCCTCCGGGTTAGGTCGTTGGATACATAGCAGAGCAGATGATCGGGAATCCCTCCATACACTTCCATAAAGATCTCAACGGTGCTTGGAGATGTGAAAATGACCGCCGAAAAATAGGACAGATCCAACGGCGCCGGCCTTCCTCCCGCCGTCATCGGTTGGTGTACTACCGGTTCCGGGACTATAACGATGCCCGGATCGATGCCGGTGAACAGTGCCTTTTTTTCAACGCGTGCATGCGCCGTCACGCTGCCGATAACCAGCAGAACCGGCGTCGACACCACAATGTCAGCCATTTTCTTGAGTGTGCTTGAAATGCACGATTCATCCCAGCCTCCGGCGTTGCGCACCAGAGCAATCGGCGTTTGAGGCGGGACTCCTTCCTGAATCAGGTTGGCGGAGATTTCTTTGAGTTTGGAGGCGGCCATGTAATAGACAATCGTCTCCTTTTCAGCCAAGCGCGTTTGGCAGCCATCGACCCCATGAGCAGACAAAAAAGTGGCCGAATTGGAGACCTGCCGTTGTGTTAATGAAAAACGTCCCGCGGCGGCCGCCGCCGAGGCGGCGGTGATTCCTGGCACCGTTTCCACGGGGATGCACCGGCGGCGCAGGAATTCCAGCTCCTCTCCGGCGCGACCGAAAATCGAGGGGTCGCCTCCCTTGAGCCGCACCACGGTTTTGCCCTCAAGGGCCGAACGATACAGTTTTTCGTTAATGGCGTCCTGCTTGTGCGACGCGCGACCCTTTCGCTTGCCGACGTATATGCATTTCCCTCCGCAAAGGGATAACAGGTTTTCATCCACCAGATCATCGCAATACACAATGTCGGCCCTTGCCATCACTCGCTGCGCGCGCAGTGTAAGCAAATCCTCCGACCCGGGCCCGGCGCCTACCAGCCAAACCTTGCCGTAGGTTCTGCGCACATCAATACGGGCAAACAGCCCCCGCAAGTCCGCGCGATCGGCGTGGCAAACGACGGCGAACTTCCCCTGAAGGGGATGCGTGGCAAAAGAGAGCGTTTCGGCCGCAAACGATTCAATCCTGTCCGGTACTTTGATCAAAGCGGCCAGTGTCAGTTCTTCGCGCATGGGATACGGCAGGCAGCTCGCCTCATGGAGAGCGATATCCGCTTCGCCTAGACACAGGAGATTGTCCGGGGCATCGGTTCCATCCGCGACGATCCAATCGTACGCGATGCCGTCCAACGTCTCCATCACCGCGCGCACTTCAGTGCGGGCCAGGAGAGTGTCGCGGGCGGCCACTGTTAATTTATTTTTCACTTGTGGGTTCACTTTTGAATTGCTCCGCGATCCGGTTGCGCCAGGCTACCGATCGTTTCACATCTTGCGCGTTTGAACTCACCGCGACGGACATGGAGTCCCTTTTATAGATGGCTGCGGAAATAAAATCGCAGAATTCCGGATCGTCCGCCACGCATACCAGGATATGCCGCCTTTTGGCGTCTGCGGCGATTTTCCGGTTGATATCCCTGTCGTCCGTGCAGGCGTAGACCATCCGTGCTCCTTCCAGTACGCCTTCTTCATACGGCTTCTCGATCAGGGTCACGGGCAGGGCATGGATTGACCGCCGGATCTCCGGTGCGCACAGGACGATGTTGCGCGTGTACAGCAGGAGCGTTTTCAGCTTCTGCTCCGCGGCTTTTCCGCCCCCCACCACGACAATTCTGGCGTTTTCAATATTCAGGCAGATGGGAAGAAAATTCATATATGGAACTCCGGAAGAATTTCTTCTTTCCTAAGCGCATTCTCCGTCTGCCGGGAAGCCTCCTCCGGGCCGGTCGCCGTCACTTCGAGATCCGTTCCCTCATTCCCCGGCGTGCCGGAACTCACGCGCACGGTGAGGATTTCCTGCGGCAAAACCAGTTCGCGCAACATTTCCAACTCATGCCGGTCGGTATCGGGCATGGCGGTGATAAAAATAGTGCCGCTGTCCGTCATGATGCGGGCGAGTTCGCCCAGCCTCCGGATGGTCTCAACCCGCCGGTCAAAAACATCGGCCACATCCAGGACGATCCCTTTATCCATATTCGAAACGCCCAGATAGTAGGCAGAGAATCCCGCCTCGAACAACCGCTGCTCCAGCGCTTTCCCCGCCGCCCGGACGAACTCGTCGGAGGGGCCGGTCAGCAATACGAATTTTGATTTGTGGCCATTGCGCGCCTCCCGGGCGGAAATCGAGACCGAACCTCTTTCCCAGGACGCCTCCCGCTCGGCCACGTGTTCCCTCACGATAGACGGTTCCACGGAGAGAGTTTCGAGCACGATGCCCCCTCCCGCAATTTCGTAATTGTCGACGATGACAAAGCGCCCCGTTCCCTCAATCTGCGCGCTTAGATCGAATGCCAGCGGTTTCAACGTCTCCAGTACACACTCGCCCACGTCGTGCCGCTCCAGTTCGCTCTTTCCTTTTTCAGCCGTTAAATCGGAGGCGTCCAGCACGCGGCGGACTTCGGTAAGGTAGACAGGCACCCTGGCCGTGGCGAGTTTTAGTTTGTATCTTTTCCCGGGGATCATGGGCGCTTTTCCCAGCCAGAAGATATGGACTCTGAGTCGCGAACCCACCAGTGCCGGCGGTTCCCCGGCCCTGCACATGATCTCCCCCGGCCGGATGTAAAGCTCTTCAGCGAGCGTGAAGCCGAT
Organism: uncultured Acidobacteriota bacterium; assembly: GCA_963761825.1. GTDB lineage: Bacteria > Acidobacteriota > UBA6911 > UBA6911 > UBA6911 > UBA6911. Next base: position 131,762 of record CAVXIH010000009.1, on the reverse strand, counting down.
AGCCTGGCCCGCCGATGCACTGGAAACGGCCGGTTTGTTGAAAGACTCGATGGATTTGATCGCGGATTTCTTTCCGGAGGGGAGGAAAACCACGGCATCATTCACCGTTATCGAGCCGGTTTCCACGGTTCCGGCCAGGATGCGGCGTTCATCCCCTTCTTCCGTGAACTTATATACATCCTGCAAGGCGAATCGAAAGGGCTGGTCCTCTTTTCCCGCTTCTTTGGTGAAGGAATCCACGTAATCCAGCACCGTCAATCCTTCGTACCAATTCTCTTTTTGAATTAGATTCACTCCGTCCCGCGCTGCGATGGGCACAAATCCGAGCGGGTGCAGTCCGATCTCTCCCAGGAAATCCGAATACTCCCGGCGGATGCGGTTAAAAACGGACATATCGAACTGGACGAGATCCATCTTGTTCACCAGCACCACCAACTGCCGGATACCCAACATGGAGAGCAGGTACCCGTGGCGGCGGGAGTTTTCCCGCACGCCTTCCTTGGCATCGATGACCAGGAGCGCCGCTTCTGCCCGCGCCGCGCCTGTCACCATGTTTTTAAGAAATTCGATATGACCCGGGGCGTCAATGATAATGTAGTCGCGCTTGGCGGATTTAAAAAAGCAGCGCGCCGTGTCGATGGTGATGCCCTGAGCCTGTTCGTCTTTGAGGGCATCCAGAAGGAAGGCGTATTCAAAAGGCCGGGCGTTCCGTGCGCACGTTGCCTGGACCTGGGCAAGCTTTCCCTGCGGCAGCGATCCCGTATCGGCCAAAAGCCGTCCGATGACCGTGCTCTTCCCGTGGTCCACATGGCCCACTACCACAATGTTCATTTGTTCCCGCATCCGATAATCCTTCCGCGTAAATTATGGCGTACAGCGGAGCGGTTTCGGAGGCGCAGTTGCTCCGTTTACGACGTTTCCAGTTTTCGGTTATGATAAGGATTTCAACGGAAAACTCGGAAACTGGGAACTACGAATAGCGGCAGCAAGCTGCCGCACCCGAAAGCTTCGCCTACATGTATCCTTCCCGGCGGAGCGTTTCCAGCCCTCCGCCGTCTTCCTTGTCCTGCGCGCGGCCCGAGCGTTCGGCGATGTTGGCGAACTTGCCCGTGCGCAACTCCTCGATGATTTCCTGCACGGTGCGGGCGTCGGACTCCACCGGCTGCGTGCAAGGGTAACAGCCCAGGGATCGGTAGCGCCTCCCGTTCCCCTGGTTGAAATAAAGGGGCACAACGCCGATATTCTCCCTTTCGATATACTCCCAAATGTTCAGTTCCGTCCAATCCAGGAGGGGATGCACGCGCACGTGAGTCCCGGGCGCAAAATCCGTCTTATACTGGTTCCATAATTCCGGAGGCTGATCGCCGACGTCCCATTCGTTTTCCTTGTCCCGCGAGGAGAAATACCGCTCCTTGGAGCGGCTGCCTTCTTCGTCCGCGCGCGCGCCGACAATGACGCCTGTGTAAGGTTCCTTATTGGGATCCGTAACATAGCGGCCCAAAGCGTGGTCCATGCGGTAGCGCGTCCATTCGCCCGAGAGCGTGCGTTTGAGTGCTTCACTCTTCAGGTTGCGGCAGCATGTGATACGGTCGGCTTTCCCGTCCGGGAACGTTTCCTTGCTGCTCAGGGCAGTTGCGTTTTCCCCATACACCATGTTCAGTTTCCACTCCCTCGCCATCCGATCGCGGTATTCGATCATTTCCGGTATCTTGAAATGCGTATCGATGTGGACCAGGGGGAATGGCACATGGCCAAAGAAGGCCCGGCGGGCGAGCCAGAGAAGGACGGTACTGTCCTTCCCGATGGACCAGAGCATGCAGAGGCTCTTAAATTCCCGGTATGCCTCCCTGAGAATGTAAATGCTCCTTGCTTCCAGCCTGTCGAGCGTATCCATAGCTATCCTTTTCGCGGGCGGTTGTGCAGGCCGCATTCCTTATGTTCCGGTGTTTCCCACCACCACCGTCCGGCGCGCAGATCCTCTCCCTGAGCCACCGCCCGTGTGCACGGAGCGCAGCCGATGCTGCGGAATTCCTTGTCATGCAGCGCGTTATACGGAATTTGATGCTCCCGGATATAGGTCCAGACCTGATCTTCCGTCCAGTTATACAACGGGCAGATTTTATAGAGCCCATGCGCGTCGTCCCACTCAATCGGTCCCGTCTCAGTGCGCGTGACGGATTGCCCCGTGCGGAGTCCGGTGATCCAGGCTTCAAGACCGCTCAACGCACGCGCGAGTGGCCTCGTTTTGCGGACTTCACAGCAGGACTTCCGTTTCTCCACGCTTTCATAAAAAAGATTCGGGCCGTCCGCTTCGATAAGCCGGGCCAGTTCGCCGGCATCCGGCGCGTATACCTCGCAGCGGAGCGAATAGCGCTTCAGCGTGGCCTGCATCACGTCGTACGTCTCCTGGAACAGGCGTCCCGTATCCAAGGTGAAGAGTCGCGCCGGTTTGCCGATGCCGGCCCAAAGATCGGTCAATACCTGATCTTCGGCCCCGAAGCTGGTAGCCAGCGAGACGCGCGGTCCGAATTTTTCGGTCGTCCATTTCAGGATGGCCGCGGCGTCCAACCCCTCGAGCGCATTGCCAAACTCATTGCGTGGGCTCATATCTGGAAGTCTCCCGGCAGTGGTTTGCGTCCGAACGAAATTTTGTTCCACAACCGTTCATGAAAGTAGTAGAGAGCGACTTTCGTAAACAACTCTACGAATCCGATAGACAAAGCCCAGCGGATTTGTCCGGTGATCAGATACGAAATGACAACGGTGTCCACCGTACCCGTTATCCGCCACGAGACCGCTTTGGCCAGGCTGCGATAATGTTTGTCTGCCATCAGTGTTTCTCGATCAACACGTACCAATGGTTGCCTTTCATCGTTTGCTCCAGAACCTTGTGCCCCTCGCTTTGGATGGAGCGCGGAACATTATTAATTGGAGCACCGTCATCCAAAAGCACCGCAAGGCGCTGCCCGGCTTTCATTGTGTCCAGAACGATTTTGGCTTTTACGAAATTCATGGGGCACGCCACGCCGCGCAAATCCTTGAAGACGACTTCCATCGGCTCGACCGGTATTTCCGGCGCAGCCGCTTCCGACTTGAAATGGAAACTGTCATCCATGCTCTGGTAGAGGGAAACCACCGCAGCCAGAAAATCGCGCGCCTCTAGGGCGCGCGCCTGCAATGCGGCGAAATCCCGGGAGCGGGCCGCTTCGAGAAGCGGGAGAAACCGTGCTTCTGCCAGTCCCGTGTTTACAAAATGCTCCTGGAATAAATCAAACACGCTGGATTCCCCATGCGGTTCCGCGCCGCGCGTGATGAGCAGGGCTCGGGCCGAGGAGAGGGCCGCCTGATAGACAAGCGCTTCGCGCTTCTCGGCAGCGCTGGTGTTTTCCAGCGCAGCGCAGCTTTCCCGGGCTTTCTTGAGATCGAATTCAATCAAGTCAAAAAGCCCGGCCGAGCATTCGCCCTGACCGCGATTCGCAATGGAAAAGAGTTCTGTCGCGCCCCAGTCCGTATAAAAGCGCGGATCCGTCTCGAAATCAGGCGCCTCTCCATATTTGCGGCACAAAGCACGCAAATCCTCTCCACCCTCCGCCTCCAGGTACTCTCGAAATTTGCCGAAGCGGGATTTCTTGCTCAAATAGGATCCGATAAATTCCCGGATAAAGGCGGGAAGATGACGGGCTGCCACTTCACCGGCTTTTTTCGCCAGCGCGACATCTCTGCCCCTTGCGCGTCCCCCGGCCACCACGATATAGGAAGGATAGACGCGCCCCCCCTTGTGTGCGGCTCTCCCGTAAAATCCCAGGTCTGCCGTCCAATGGTTGCCGCAGCTATTAGGGCAGCCGGAGAAGTTCATTTGAAAATCGCCCAGGTCATCCAACGGCAGATTCGCCTGCTTTATATTTTCAGTGATGGCAGCCATCGCCGGCCGCGGCAGGCAGATACCCAGCTTGCAGGTGGAGGCGCCCGTGCAGACGATCGCCCGCCCAAGGAAGGAGGCCGAACCGATCAGCTCATTCCAGCCCTTCAACCGCGCATAGACGTTGCCTAGATGGGATTCCGGAATGTGGCGCAAGAGGAGATTCTGTTCTCGCGTGCAGCGCAGGACATCCAGTCCAAACGGTTCCAGGAAATCCGCCAGGCTGATCGCCTGGTCTGCCGGCAGATTACCGTGCGGCACGGGGAAAAGAACCTGCCGGAAACCGGGGCGTTGGTGCGGAAAGACATAGCGTCGCTTCCATCTTTCAAATTCTTCGCCATCCTCTTGTACCGGCAGCGGCAGCACTCCTGACGGCTCCGGGGCTACGGCCTTCCACTCCAAGGGGGCTGGATTGGTCGCGCGCACTTCCGCGCAAAAGAATCGGTACTGCTCCAGAAACGCTTGTTCCCCCATGTCTTCCCACAAAAAGCGCAGCCGGTTCCGATGCTTGTTGCGGCGGTTCCCATGCCGGTTGAAAAGACGCTTGACCGCTTCCGCCGCGACATAAACCTCCTCGGCCGGCAAAAAGTCATGGACGAGTTGTCCGGGGGCGGGTTTAGCTCCGAGACCTCCCGCCAGGTATACAATGAATCCCGGCTGCCCTTCCTTGCGAGTTGCCACGAAACCGACATCCTGGAAGGCTGCCAGTTCGGTGTCGGCTTCCGTATTGGAAAAAGCAATTTTGAATTTGCGCGGCAGCAGCCACGAGTTAGCCTCGGCCAAAAGGCGGCTTGTGAGGGCAAACACATAAGGAGAAACGTCAAAAGGTTCTTCTGGATCCGCCCCCGCGGAGGGCGAAGCCGTAATGTTGCGCACCGTATTGCCGCCGCCGCCCCGCGTCGCCAGACCCGCATCCTGGAGCGTGCGCATGATTGGGATAATATTCTGCAGCAGGATGTCGTGCAGCTGCAGCTCCTGCCGGGTCGTGATATGAAGCGTGGCAGCGCCAAATTTCTGCGCCAATTGGGCGGCCGTGCGCAATTGTGCAGGGGTAACCGCACCGCCGGGACAGCGCATGCGCATCATGTAGGTGTGACTTTTTCGCTGTTCGTACACGCCGAAAGGCACGCGGTGAGATTTGAGTTCCTCAAGCTTCATGCGTCCCGCAATGGCATCCTGAATCTTTTTTTCCAGCTCCGCCATTTCCGATTCCAATTGCTGAGGCAAATTGTAGAACACGCTTTCCCCCATTATTTTTCGACGATGAATTCCTCTTCCGCAGCGCAGCCTTGCTGGATGCGAAAAGACTTGATGGCTGGTTCGCCCGCAGCGAGGGAAACGATCACATAGCTTAAATTGGGATCGTTTGCCAGGCGGAGGTCCTCCGGCGATGGCCGCGCAGGACTGGCCGGATGACTGTGATAGACGCCTTTCAGCTTCAGGCCTTCCGTTCTCATGCGGCGCACGGCGGCAAATTGCTCTGCAGGGTCCAGAGTGAAATGTTCCTGAGACGCATCGGCGTTTTTCAATGGAATCGCCACCGCTACGACCTCATCCCGTTCCGCAAGATAGCCACAGGCTTCGATGGGAGCATCCCGCCGGGCATGCGCTATAAGATCCGCTATTACTTGGTGCGCGATTCGCAGCATGGTCCCCCCGAATTATTTTTAAGATCGCAGATCGCAGGAGCTTCGTCTTTCAGTTCCGTAATGACCGGGTGTGTCCCGCAGACGGGGCATTCCGGATTCCGTTTGAGCGGAATCTTGCGAAAATCCATCGAAAGAGCATCGAAGGTCAAAAGCGAGTCCGTTAAAAGGCTCCCGGCGCCGATCGCAAATTTTAGAGCTTCTGCCGCCTGGATAGTGCCGAGCATTCCCGCGACTGCGCCTAACACGCCGGCCTCGGAACAAGTGGGAACCACGCCCTGCGGCGGAGGCGCCTGAAATATGCAGCGGTAGCAGGCCGACTTTCCCGGCATAATGGTCATTGTCTGGCCGCTGAACATCAGGATCCCGCCGTGGGAATAGGGTCGTCCGGCTAACACGCAGGCGTCGTTGATCAGAAACTTTGCAGCGAAGTTGTCCGTGCCGTCGATAACGAAATCATAGTGCTCAATGAGCGGAAGGATGTTTTCGGCACGCACGAATTCCGGATGCAGGCGCACGTGAACATCCGGGTTAATGCGCCGGACCTTGTCCTCTGCGGAAAGGACTTTGGCTTTGCCTACATCCTCGGAGAAATGAATGACCTGACGCTGAAGATTGGACAACTCCACCGTATCGCCGTCGGCGATGCCGAGCGTTCCCACGCCGGCGGCCGCCAGATAGAGCGCTGCCGGCGCACCCAGGCCGCCTGCACCGATAATAAGAATTTTGGCGTTCCACAGCCGGCGCTGTCCTTCTACGCCTACGTCCTTTAAAAGGATGTGGCGGCTGTAGCGCTCCATGCGTTCTTCCGTAAATTCCATCACAATTCCTCCAAAGCCTGGGCGATATCGTCCCAAAGGTCTTCCAAGTTTTCGATCCCTATGGATAAGCGGACGAGCGTATCCGGTACCCCCATCGACCTTCCTTTCCAAAGGCGAATAATCGCTGAACAGGGTCGAGGCGGGATGGATGGCCAACGTTTTGTTGTCGTTGATATTTGTGGCCCGCCGGATGATTTTCAGCCGGTCCAGAAAGCGAAAGCAATCGTTGCGGTCGTCCAATTCAAAACATAAAAGCCCACCGCATCCGCTCGGGAATTGCTTCTGGGCGGTCTCGTAATACGGTGAGCTCTTCAGGCCTGGGTAGGCCAAGGATTTGATCCGCGGGTGCTTCTCGAGCCGCTGTGCCAGTGACAGGGCGTTCTCGGAGCTTTTGCCCAGGCGAAGCTCTAATGTCTCCAAGCCGAGAGTCTGAAGATAGGCGCTGTGAGGGGAAAGGCACGCTCCCATATTGCGATAGACTTCGCGCCGCAGATAGGCGAGAAATGCCATCGGCCCTGCTTTCTCAGCCCATGGGCGGGTCTTGGGATTTTGGGACCAATCGAAGAGGCCGTTGTCCACAATCAGTCCTCCAACCGATGTGGCGCCTCCGGAAATGGACTTCGTGGAGGAGATTACCTCGATATCGGCGCCGAAAGATTTTGATGTGAATAGACCCAGAGACGTGGTGGTACCGTCCACAATCAAGGGGATACCGCGAGCGCGGGTGATCCCGGAAATCGCCTCCACATCAGGCACCTGCAATTGAGGATTGGTGATGATTTCCACGAACACGGCTCGGGTTTGATGGGTGATAGCCTTTTCCACCTGTGCGGGAGATCCGCTGTCTACGTAATCGATACTTAATCCCCATGGCTTCAGTGTGTGCTCAAACAGAGACAAGGTGTTCCCAAAAAGGAAGCGGGAAGCCACGATGCGGGTTCCGCTTTCAGCCAGGGCAAGCACCACATTGGAAATGGCCGCCATGCCGGAAGAAACCGCCATAACCCGGATCCCTCCGGATAAAACCTTGACGCGCTCCTCAAAATCCTCAACCGTTGGATTGGAGATGCGCGAGTAGGAATGAGCGGGTTTCTTTCCCTCAAAGGCCAGGCGCAGGTCATCGGCTTTCTCGAACTCGAAGGCCACGCTGTCATAGATAGGGGTGCGCAGTGAACCGTGAGGATCCTTTTTTCGCGTCCCTCCGTGCAGCGATTTGGTGGCAAACCCTTTCACTCGCCGCCTCCCAGAAAATAGAGAAAGTCCACTTCGTCGTTTTCGTTGAGCAGAGCAGACGCGTATCGATCTTTGCTTAAAAATTTGCCGTTGAGCTGGACGGAAACCATTTCCGGAGATTCCACGGAGCAAAGGGATAGAAGCTCCGTCACGGCAAGTCGTTCCTGATCGATTGTTTTTGCTTCTCCATTAACCTTCAGAATCATGGTGCTATCCTTTCACAAATCCGGGAAGGCTGCTGTAGCGCTCGCCTGAATCAGGGAAAATAAGGACGATACAGGAAGACTGGACTTCCGGATGAGCCTTGAGATATTGGGCCGTTCCCGCCGACACTGCACCGGACGAGAGACCGGCCAGAATTCCTTCGCGGCGGATCAACTCGCGGGTGAAAGTGAACGCCATTTCGTTGGTGACCTTGACGATGGCATCGATACATTTTCTGTCAAGAACGGACGGCACGAATCCTGCGCCAATGCCTTGAATTACATGAGCGCCGCAAGAGGCGCCGCTCAAAACCGCCGACGCCGCCGGCTCCACCGCAATCATTTGGACGGAGGGCTTTCGCGCTTTTAGTTTTCGCCCCACGCCCGTAAGCGTGCCTCCGGTTCCAACGCCGCACACCACAATGTCCACTTTGCCGTCCGTATCTGCCCAGATTTCCTCGGCCGTGGTTTCTTCGTGAATGGCGGGATTGGCGCGATTGTCGAACTGGCTGACCAGGAAGGATCCCTGGGTCTTCTGCTTTATTTCGAGCGCCCGGTCTATTGCCCCTCGCATACCAAGATGCGCGGGGGTCAATTCCAGCTGAACCCCAAACAGTTTCAGGAGATTCCGCCGTTCTACGCTCATGGAATCGGGCATGGTAATGATCAACGGATATCCGCGCGCCGCCGCGATGAATGCCAGTGCGATGCCGGTATTGCCGCTGGTGGCTTCAATAATAGTCGCCCCTGGCGTAAGAAGGCCGCGGCGTTCCGCATCCTCGATCATGGAGATGGCCGGACGATCCTTGACGGATGAGCACGGATTGAACTGCTCCAGTTTGGCCGCAATAAGATTGGAGCCCGAGTCGATGATTTTGTTCAAACGCACGAGCGGAGTGCGGCCGATCAGTTTTGTAATATCTTCTGCTATGCGCACGGATGTTTCTCCTATATGTGAAACACGATTTGACGATCGAACTTTTCCTGCCGCTGCAATACCTCCGACAGCGGCACATCCAGCGCCTTGCGGATTTGTTCCTCCGCCTGCCGATAGATCTCCTTCACTGCGTCGTCGGTCGGGTGGCTTTGGGAGAATTCCAGCGGGCCTTCAAGAGCTTCCAGGAGTGCCAGGAGTGTGATTTCGGTGGGAGGATGCGCGAGGGCATATCCCCCGTTTTTCCCTCGCACTGCGCGGACCAGGCCTGCATGAATGAGGCGGTTCAACAGCTGCTCCAGGTATTGCTGCGAAATATCGTGCCGGCCGGCAATGTCTTTAACCTGGAGCAGCCCGCCGCCATAATGGCGAGCCATTTCCATAAGCGCCGACAGGCTATAGCGTGTTTTTGTCGTCAAAGCAAACATAATATCACCTTGTTGATTAACAAGGTCAAGTTATATAGTGAAGACAAATTTGTGTCAAGAATATTTTGTGTCAATGGCCGTGTTTTTTTAATTGAATATGCCTAGCCAACGATGCGCAGTGTATATCGGGGTCCGAAAAAGATTAGGTCCCCCATCGCGTGATACCCATGGAGATCGATTCCGATACCGATGCCGACCCCGACCCCGATGAGCACTGCGCATCGCAAGCGAAGCATAAAGCCGCTAAAACCCGGACCCACATGAAGAAATCCTTAAAGGGACGCTGCCTACATAGACGGGAAATAATTACCCGATCAGGGAAAATTGCCTTCGAAATCTAGATGGAAAAAAAGGGGATTGATGGCCGCGAATTTTCTCAAATCTGCACCGATCGCTATAAAATCTGCGTGGATCTGCAGTGGACCATGAACCCTCCAATCAAACTGGCCCGAACGTTGCATAGCAAGAGTCGTGTTTGTTTTTTTTGAGCAACAACCCTGTGTCCAAGGATGGATTCAATGACCCTGGCAACCCCGTTGGCTTACTACATGCATCCCCCCGAACTGAACGACCAAAGTCCTGCCTCGACTTTGTTTGAAAACATGGAACAACGTTTCGGAAAAACATGCGCTCCAATCTCTGCAAAAAGAAATAGTGTGATTTGCGGTCAGGGAACGAGGATTTCCTGCTTATATCTGATTAAACACGGAGAAATCCTGCTGACCCGGGTATCTGCGGACGGTCGCGAGACGTTGATCTCCGTCCTAGGTCCCGGGGATTTCTTCGGCGAAAGCGCGCTGCTCGGCGGCACTTCCGTAACCTTCAGCGCCAGGACCACAAAGCGGTCCATGCTATTGATGCTTCCTGAGCGAAAGTTCAAGCTCCTGCTGGAAGATCCCTGGGCTTGCCGCATATTGCTGGAAACCACCGCGCGACGCTGCGATGACGCCTGGACACAGATGGAGCTGCTGGGCTGCACGCATGCCAGGGATAAGGTTCGTTCGGGATTAATGTGGCTATCCGGGAGATTTGGGGTGGAGACTCAGGACGGAGTCCGCATCGATCTTAATCAGACCCAACTCGCACGAATGGTCGGTTGCGCCCGCGAAACTCTCAGCCGCGAGGTGAGCGAACTGAGACGGCTTCGCACCATCAAGGTGCATCAAAGCAACGGTCGAAAATCGTTCTTCGTTGTAAAGCCCGAGGAGCTCTGCTAGCCGGCCACGTTTTGTCAGTGCCAATATCTGGCCGCCAATTGATGCGAATTTTGACGCTAGATATCATTCCCTTCAATTAACAAACACCATCTATTGCTGCAAGTAAATTGCCTGAACGGTCTCGCCAGCCACGTATCTATGCGCTGAGTTGTAGCGCTTGCCGAAATCCCCTCATGTGCATGCAGCAGGACTGGAGGATTTAGAGAGGAAGGCTTACTGTGATATAGTAATACTTTTCTCAGGAGACAATCAGGCTGTGACACTCGACATAAAGAATACTCTTAATCTGCCAAAGACATCTTTCAGCATGAAGGCGAATCTGCCACAGCGCGAGCCGGAAATGCTGCGGCACTGGGACAAAATCGATGTGTACTCCAGGATCCGCAAAGCCCGCGCCGGATCCCCCGGGTATGTCCTTCACGACGGCCCTCCTTACGCCAATGGCGCGATTCACATGGGCACCGCCATGAACAAGATCATCAAGGACATAATCGTAAAATCGCGCTCGATGATGGGCTTTGATGCTCCGTACGTCCCCGGATGGGACTGCCACGGGCTCCCCATCGAGATCAAAGTCGAGGAACAGCTGGGAGCGAAAAAGGCGCAGATGAGCAAAGTGGCCATTCGCCGCGAGTGCCGCAAATACGCCGAGAAATTTATCGAAGTGCAGCGCCAGGGATTCAAGCGCCTGGAAATATTCGGCGAGTGGGCTAATCCCTACCTCGACCATGAACTATCAGTACGAAGCGGATATCGCCCGCGCCCTGGGCGAATTTGTCGACAAGGGCCTGGTATATAAAGGGCTCAAGCCGGTTCACTGGTGCTTCTCCTGCAAAACGGCGCTGGCCGAAGCCGAAGTGGAATATGAAGACCACACCAGCCCGTCGATCTACGTTGCGTTCCCCGTCGAGTCGGATCTGTCCGATATTGACCCGAACCTCTCCGGCAAAGACTGGTCAGTCGTTATCTGGACCACGACCCCGTGGACGCTGCCCGCAAATCTCGCAATCGCTTTCCACCCGGAGTATCAGTACTCCGCCGTGCGCGTGAACGGGAAGGGCTACATCGTTGCGACGGAACTGCTCAAAGCCGTTTCCGAAAAACTCGCCTGGAGTGAACCCCGGGAAGTTGCGCGGTTCCAGGGCAAGGCGCTTGAAAGGCGCAAGGCGCGCCATCCTTTCATCGATCGGGAATCGCTATGCGTATTGGGGAATTATGTGACGCTCGATGCCGGCACCGGCTGTGTGCATACGGCTCCCGGACACGGCTACGACGACTATGTCACGGGCGTCCACTACGGGCTTGATGTTTTCTGTCCCGTGGATGATGCCGGCAGGTTCCCGAGCAGTGTGGAACGGTTTGCAGGATTGGAGGTTTTTGAGGCCAATCCGAAGATTGTGAACTACATGCGCGAGATCAGGCGTCCTTCTATATACGGAAGATTTCAGCCACACCTATCCTCACTGCTGGCGGTGCCATAAGCCTGTGATCTTCCGCGCGACGCCGCAATGGTTCATCGCTCTGGACAAAAACAATTTCCGGCAAGACGCGCTGGAAGCGATCCACAAGGTGCGCTGGATCCCCTCCTGGGGCGAAGAGCGCATCGGCAATATGGTGCGCGAACGGCCCGACTGGTGCATTTCACGCCAGCGCGAGTGGGGAGTGCCGATCGTCGCGTTTTACTGCAAAGCCTGCGACCAAGTCCTGCTGCGCAAAGACATCATCGATCACGTCGCCTCCATCTTTGCGAAGGAAGGAGCGGATGCCTGGTATGCCCATACTCCGGAAGAGCTGCTGCCGCAGGGGACAGCCTGCGCCCAGTGCGGAGAGAGCGATTTCCGGCAGGAGTTCGATATCCTTGATGTCTGGTTCGATTCCGGCAGCAGCCATCTCGCAACCTTGGGAACCCGCCCGGATCTCCCCTGGCCGGCCGACCTCTATATCGAAGGCGGAGATCAGTACCGCGGCTGGTTCCAGAGTTCGCTGCTGATCGCCGTGGCCCTGCGCGGCGAGCGCCCTATCGCGCCGCCATCACGCACGGCTGGACCCTGGATGAAAAAGGCCGGGCGATGTCCAAATCGAAAGGGATCGGCATCGATCCGAACGATCTGGTCAAAGCCAGGGGCGCGGAAATCGCGCGCCTGCTGGTGAGTTCCGTTAGCTATGTCGAAGATGTGCGCATATTTGACGAACTGCTCGACCGGCTCGGCGAAGCCTATAGGAAAATCCGCAACACGTGCCGGTTTATGCTGGGCAACCTGCAGCAATCAGCAGGATGCGAAACATCCGCACTTCAATCCGGAAACCGATCGCGTGCCCTATGACCAGATGCTCGAAATCGACCGCTGGGCGCTGGCGCGGAAAGGAACGCTCATCCAGAAGTGCCTCAAGGGATACGAGGACTACCAGTTCCATCAGGTCTACAGTGCGCTGTACAATTTCTGCACGGTCGACATGTCGGCTTTCTATCTCGATATCCTGAAAGACCGGCTCTACACTTCCGCGACGCATTCGCTGGCACGGCGCTCGGCGCAGACGGCGCTCTGGGAAATCCTCGATGCTTTCACGCGCCTCATCGCCCCGATCCTGTCGTTTACCAGCGAAGAGGTGTATCACGCCATGTACGAAGGCTGGCCGCCGGAAACCCGATCCGCTTCCGTGCACGAACTGCTCTTCCCGAAGTATGACGATGATGCAGGATGCCGAGCGCCTCCTGACGGAATGGGAAAAGCTGCGGACTGTGCGCGAGTCGGTCCTGAAATCCCTGGAGGAAGTCAGGCAAAGCGGAACCATCGGCAACTCGCTCGAGGCCAAGATCGTGATCCGCGCTTCCGGCGAAACCGCCGCACTTCTGCGGCGCCATGAAAACGATCTGAGATTTATTTTTATCGTCTCGCAGGTTGCCGTCGAGGAGTCTTCGGGGGCAGAGGAAAGCCTGCAAATTGAGGTTTTAAAAGCGGCGGGATCCAAGTGCGAACGGTGCTGGAACTACTCCGTCGAAATCGGCAAAGACAGCGACTGGCCGACGCTTTGCGAGCGCTGTATACCAGCCATCAACGAAATTGACGAATGACGAATGACGGATTACGAATGCACCATACTGCGCGGTTTTCATCAATTCGTATTTCGTCATTCGTCATTCGTAATTTGTGACTTAATGTCTATGAGAAACAAATACTACTCTGTTGCCTTCATCATTCTCCTTGTCGATTACCTGACAAAATGGATGGTGCGGGTGAGGCTGGATCCGATTCAATCCGTCGAAATCATACCGGGATATCTGCGTCTGTCCTACTGGCAGAACTCGGGGGTGGCGTTCGGGTTGTTCGATGCGGTCGCGTCCGTTTGGAAACCCTACATTTTGGCTGCACTGGCAGTCGTGGCCGTTGTGGTCATTGTCGTCTACGGCGAGCATATGCCGCCGGAACGCAAACTCCTGCGGGCCTCGCTCGCCATCATCATAGGCGGAATTCTCGGCAACTTCGTGGACCGCATCGTGCGCGGATACGTCATCGATTTTATTGACTTTCACATCTACGACACTTTTCACTGGCCGACTTTTAATGTGGCGGATTCGGCCATTACCATCGGCATTGCGCTGCTCCTGATCGACACCGTCAAAAATCCGGCGGTAAATCCCGCTGCAAAGGAAGATGCGGGGACCGTGAGCGGTCGGGAATAATGGGATTGGGAAAAGCAGAATTCAGGAGTCAGAAGTCAGGAGCCAGAATGCGATCGCTGTTTCATGCCGGATCCAGAGCGGCCTTGTTCTTGTTTGTCTCCGTGTTCTGTCTGATGATTGCAGTAACCGATTCCTTCTCTGTCGACCTGGAGACGGTGGCGGCGGGATTGCAGCAGCGATATGCATCCGCGGTAACCATGAGCGGGAGTTTTCAGCAGACGTATCGCGCTCCCGGAATTGAGCAGATCGAATCGGGAGTGTTTTGGATGAAGCGTCCCGGCCTTATGCGCTGGGAGTATCGCCTGCCTGAAGCAAAACTGTTTGTCGCCGATGGACGAGAAGCCTTCCTCTACGTTCCATTGGATCGCCAGGTTACGATCCAGTCTTTCAGTGCCTCGGATATGCGCGGCACGCCGCTGGAATTTTTGCTGGGCGGCATGGATATCCGCAAGAGCTTTGTCATTTCATGGGAAAATAATTTCAGGCAGCCAGCGGAACCGACTCTGCTGATCCGGTTGACGCCCCGCAGCGGCCAAAGCGACTATGAATACCTGGTCCTGGCGATTGATCCGAAAAACTATGAACTCCGCCGCATCACTATGCACGAACACGGGGGCAACACCTCGGAATTCCGTCTGTCGAACCTGACGGCGAATGCAAAGATAGACAATAAAGAATTCCAGTTTAAGCCGCCGAAGGGAACAGAAGTCATGCGCCTGGAAGAGGGAAAGTAGATTTAGCGATTCCAGATTCCAGATTGCTCTGGATTCGTCGAGTAAACAGAATCGAATCTACGAAATCCGGAATCTGGAATCCGGAATCAAATATCATGTTGAATATTGGTGAATGTGCCGAACTTGGAGAGACTGTCGCGCGGGAGGCCGGGCGTATTCTGCTTGAGAGTTTCAGGACGGATTTTGCCGTAGAGCACAAGGGCACAGTGAATCTAGTGACGGAAGTGGATCTGGCGGCAGAGGAATGGATCGTCTCGCGGATCCGCAAAGCGTTTCCGTCCCATTCTATTCTTGCTGAAGAGAAGCACAACAGTGCGCCCGCGGGAGATATTCGCTGGGTCATTGATCCGCTGGACGGGACAACGAATTATGCCCACGGATACCCGGCATTCTGCGTATCCATCGGGCTCGAAGTGGGCGGGGAACTGGAGTGGGGCGCGGTATTCGATCCTGTCAGGGACGAACTATACACGGCGCGGAAGGGAGGCGGTTCCTTCTGCAATGGTGTGCCGCTGCATGTTTCAAAAGTTGCCGTGCTCGATGCCAGTCTGCTTGCGACCGGGTTTCCGTACGACATCCGGACCGACGGCCAGACCAATCTTGAAAATTTTTGCGCTTTCGCCCTGCGGACGCAGGGATTGCGGCGCAGCGGATCGGCAGCGCTGGATTTCTGCGGCGTCGCTGCCGGTCGTCTTGACGGCTTTTGGGAGCTCAAGCTTAATCCATGGGATTGCGCTGCAGGATATCTGATGGTGCGCGAAGCCGGCGGAATAGTGACAAATTTCCTCGGGCGGCCCGGATCCATCTACGACCGTGAAGTCGTGGCCTCCAACAATCTCATACACGGGGAAATGCTGGCGGTATTGGAAATTACAAGAAACGGATTCCAGATTCCAAATTCCAGATTCCAGACTAAATATACGAATCTGGAATCTGGAATCTGAAATCTGGAATCGAGGATTTATGCGACTAAGAGATAAAATCAGCGAAGATTTAATCGCGGCCATGAAGGCCAAGGAAGCGGAGCGTCTGAGCGTCCTGCGGATGATGAAAGCGGCCGTGAGGAACAAGGAAATCGATGGGCGCCAGGAATTGGACGACGCGCAGGCTGTTCAAGTGCTTCTTGGCTTGATCAAGCAGCGGAAGGACTCCATCGAGCAGTTCACCAAAGGAGGCCGTCTCGAACTGGCCAACAAGGAAGCGGCCGAAATCAAGGTGATCGAGGAGTACCTGCCTTCAGCCGTTACCGATGAGGAAGTTGCGTCTGCCGTCGATGCGGTCATTGCGGAGATGGGCGCGGCTTCGATCAAGGATATGGGAAAAGTCATGAAGGCCTGCATGGCGCGATTCGTCGGCCGCCCGGTGGATGGATTGAAAGTCAGCGAACTCGTAAAAGCAAAACTCAACTGAATTTCGAATACGAGTTACGAATGACGAATTGAAGAATACATCTTTGTAAGGGCTTACCTCCGACGTAAGGGCTTTCTCCGATTGTCTTATCCAAAGCCGGGACGTATGTTTCAATTCGTAATTCGTCATTCGTCAATCGTCAATCGCAAATCGGCTTATGGTGTTGGAAAAGATTGAGCATCTGCCGGCTGAGCCAGGCGTTTATCTCTACAAAGATTCCCAGGGCAAAATTATCTATATAGGGAAGGCGCGCTCGCTGCGCAGCCGGGTGCGCTCCTATTTCCAGGAGAGCCGACCGCAGGATCCCAAAACGCAGCGCCTGGTTGCCGAAGCTGCCGACCTCGAGTACATCGTAACCGACAGCGAAGTGGAAGCCCTGATCCTCGAATCGACCCTGGTCAAGAAGCACCAGCCGCGATACAACATCCAACTCAAGGATGACAAGAGCTTTCCTTATTTGAAGCTCACGGTAAACGAATCCTATCCGCGCATTTTCATCACGCGCCGCATCAGGAAAGACGGCGCTCTGTATTTCGGCCCGTTTTTGCCGGCCGGCAATGCGCGCCGGACGATCAAGCTCATTCATAAATACTTCAAGCTGCGTACCTGCAACCTGGAAATCGATGGCAAGGCGGCGCGTCCGTGTCTCGACTATCAGATGAAACGCTGCCTGGGCCCGTGTGTGGACGGGCTCTGCACCAAAGAAGAATACGACCGCGCTGTTGAAGACGTGAAACTGCTTCTGTCGGGCAGGACCGAGGATCTCGTCCACCGTCTTGAGGCCCGCATGAATGAGGCGGCGGAAAAGATGCACTACGAAGCTGCCGCCATGTACCGGGATTGGACCGCGATGGTGCGCGACATGTCGGAGCGCCAGAAAATGGCGCTGGAGGGCCAGGACGACTGTGACCTGTTCGGCTATTACCAGGAAGGCGCGCAGCTTGCTATGGAAGTGTTTGTCATGCGCGGCGGCCGGATGGTCGGGCGGCGCGAGTTCTATTGGGAAGATATGATTACGCTCGATCCGGGCGAGTTCTTTTCCCAGGCGCTTAATCAGTATTATCTGCAGGACACGTTCACACCGAAAGAGATCTATATCCCGGCTGATATCGAGGATGCCGAGGTGCTCGAATCCTGGCTGTCGGAACGCAAGGGCAGCAGGGTAACCATTAGATCCCCGCGCCGGGGATTGAAGTCGGAGATGCTGGACCTTGTGATGCGCAATGCACATTTGTCGTTTGACACGCGCTTCCGCATCCTGAAGGCAAGAGGAGAAGAATTGCTCAAACCTTTGCAGGAGATTCTGGGACTGGAATCTCTGCCCCGGCGCATCGAGACATTCGACATTTCCCATGTGCAGGGGACCGATACGGTGGCCAGCATGGTCGTGTGCGTCAACGGCGAGATGAAAAGGAACGGCTATCGCAAGTTCAAGATAGAGAGCGTGAAGGGGCCCGATGATTTTGCCGCCATGCGCGAAGTTGTGCACCGGCACTACGAAAATGTTCTGGAGGAGGATGAGGGGAATTTGCCCGATCTTGTGCTCATTGACGGGGGCAAGGGCCAGCTGT
This sequence comes from uncultured Acidobacteriota bacterium, assembly GCA_963761825.1. Lineage (GTDB taxonomy): Bacteria > Acidobacteriota > UBA6911 > UBA6911 > UBA6911 > UBA6911. Next base: position 113,964 of record CAVXIH010000009.1, on the reverse strand, counting down.
CGGCTGCGATATCGGCGCTTGATGACCTTGGTCTGGAGAATCAGGCCGTGGCGGCCATCGCAAAAAAAGAGGAGATTCTTTTCGTAAAAGGGAAAGAAGACCATCCCATAGGACTGCCGAAAGACTCGCCGGTCCTGCATTTGATCCAGATGATGCGCGACGAAGCGCATCGTTTTGCCGTGGCTTACCACCGCAAACGTCGGGAATTGCGCGACTTCGATTCGGAGTTGATGGATGTCCCGGGGATAGGGGAAGTGCGGAAGAAGGTCCTGCTGCGCGCTTTCGGAAGCCTGGAACGCGTCAAGCAGGCCGCATTTGATGAGCTTGCGCCGTATGTAGGACCCAAGGCAGCCTCCCAGATCGTTGAGTATTTTGCGAACCGGGGTGGGGGGAAGGATTAGAGGGGTAGAGGATCAAAGGGGTAAAGGGAAAGAGGGGATGTCCGGCTCAAAAACGGTACCTGGTTATACTGTCCCTCCGAGAAAAAGGGACAGTATAACCAGGTACGCTTGCTACTGCATGCTTTTTGTCCTGGGAATGCCGCCGTCTCGGCGGCGTTTCTGTCAGGGGATCTGAATTTTTATAGTTTTTTCTGCTAAATCGCGCTCGCGCGCCGGCCGATCTGAAAGATATGCTTACACTATTACTGCTGTTTGCGATGAAAGTGGCCATTCCGAGTGAATTGGCCTGTGTCGGATCCATCCAGGAAGGCACGCTGCCCCTGGATACGTACATTGCAGCTGTTGAGATGGAAGGTATTGCGACTCTGGCGGTTGAGGGGCAAGTCCTTTATCTCAACGGTCCCAAGGTGTCCGCTCTAAAAGCGGGAACAATTCAACGGGTGGTGCGTCCCGAAGGGAAAATTCACGATCCATTGACGGGCAATGGAGTGGGGTATTATTACAGAGATATCGGAACGATAAAAATTGTTGCGGTAGAACAGAATCAGGCAACGGCGCGGATTCTTTCCTCTTGCCAGGGAATGCTTAAGGGCGACCTGGTGTTACCCTATGCCCCGAAGCCGGAGGTGGAATTCGGAGGGGAACCGTCCTCCGACACAACGGTGCTTCCGCAGCATGGCCTTGCCAGTTCTATCCTGCTCGGGAAGGATGATTTGCGGGAATTGGCTTCGGGAAGCATTTGCTTTCTCGGCCTCGGTGCACAGGATGGAGTGAAGGCTGGAGACCGATTCATCGTATTCCGTCCTTACCCAGGCTTCAATTCGAAAGACATGGCTGCTGTCGGGACTAATTCCGATAGGAGCTATTCGCCGATGAGCACCTGGTCCTATCGCTTTAATCTGAGAATGCTTCTTCATGAGCGCAAGCTTCCGCCTCAAATATTAGGAGATATCGTTGTTGTAGAGACCGGGGATAGAACTTCGACGGGCAAGGTCGTCAACAGCCTGTCGGAAATACACATCGGCGACCTTATCGTAAAAAAATAATTGGTGTCAGGTTAGAATTCCCCCAATTCCAAATCAGAAAATGGTCCGGACCATATTTTGATTTGGAAATTGGGGGAATTCTAACCTGACACCAATTTGCTTTGCTAGATCACGCTGAAATCGGAAACGATAGATTTGTCTCCCAGCACCGTTCCGGGCCTCAGACGCGCTCCTTCTCCGATGTGGCATTGCCTTCCGACAATAGCCCTTTCAATCCGTGCATTCGGCAGGATCCGTGTGCCGCTCCAGATAACGGAATCCTTGATCAAAGCGCCCTCTTCGATGCGGCATCCTTCACCCAGGACAGAGTTTTCGATGGCCACGCCCGGCTTTATGACACATTTTCCGTCGAGAATGGAGACGGTGTCGATGGAAACCTGCTGTTTTTCCCAATTATTGGGAGTGCAGGATTTCTGAGGATAGGCAGGCATTTTAGAACGGCCTGAGATGACACCGAAGCTTGCCTCCAGGTATTTCTGCGGATTGCCAATGTCCTGCCAATAGCCATGTGTGAGGTAGGCGTAGATTGGGGCTCCCTCTTGAGCCATCGCGGGGAAGACATCACGCTCGAAGCTCTGAGCTCCTTCCGCGGGTATGCGGTTAAAAATAGAGCGCTCTAAAATGTAAATTCCGGCGTTGATCGTATCGCCCGTCACCTCGTCTTCCGGCGGTTTTTCGGTAAAACGGATGACCCGGCCGTCTGCTGCCGCTTCTACGAGGCCATATCCGATGGGATTCATTACCCTTGCAGTGACGATGGTTGCTTCAGCCTTATTCTCGCGGTGATACCGCAGAACGTCGAGCAAGTCGGTGTCTGTGAGGATGTCTCCGTTCAGGACAATCGTCGTATCGTCGATCAGGTTTTCGGAAGTCTTGAAAGCGCCCGCAGTGCCGCGCGGAAGATCTTCGTGCGTATAGCGCATGGTAACGCCATACTTCATCCCATCGCCGAAGATATCTGTGATCTTGCGCGGTTGATACGAAAGGCTGAGGATGATCTCAGTGATTTCGGCCCGCTTTATGCGATCGATCTGAAAAAACAGGAATGGAATGTTCGCGAGCGGCACGATGGGCTTTGGCGTATGCAGAACGAGAGGCCGCAGCCTCGCTCCTTTTCCTCCCGCAAGTATGAGAGCTTTAATCACGATGCCTCCAGCAAGTCAAATATAATACCATGATTCCAGATTCGAGATTCGAGATTCGAGATTGAGGTTGCGGGAATTGCTGAATCAATCCGCGAAAAACAGTCGACGAAAAGGCTTTATTGCCTTTTGATTTTCGATGTGCAATGACGGTTCAATTTCGATCCGGATCTGAATCTCGAATCTCGAATCATTTCAGTATTTGAAATTATGTGATACCCTATTAATAGTTATGAACCTGCCAAATAGCCTTACACTTGCCCGAATCTTTCTGGTGCCAATCGTAGTCGCTATGCTGCTGACCAAGGAAATCCGGACGTGGGCTTTTTGGGGCGCCAGCCTTTTCCTGGCGGCCGCGTTGACGGACATGCTGGACGGGTATCTGGCCCGGCGCAGAAAGCAGGTCACGACCTTGGGGCGACTCCTGGACCCGATAGCAGACAAGCTGCTGATCTCGTCGGCGCTGGTTTCTCTCGTTCAGCTGAAGATCGCGCCGGCCTGGATGGTCGTTATTATTCTGGGCAGGGAATTTGCGGTAAGCGGGCTGCGCAGCATCGCCGCTCACGAAGGATTTACCATCAACGTATCGACGCTGGGCAAAGGCAAAATGGTTACCCAGGTTGCCGCAGTCGTAGGCCTGATTTTGGGGCAAAAGTATGGCGGATGGGTACAACACACCGCGAAGATGCTTTTATGGGCGGTCGTGTTTTTTGCCCTGATCTCGATGGCACAATACTTCCGTGAATTCTGGTCTAAGCTGGACAGCAGCATCAAATACCGCGAACGCCGCCGCCAGAAGTTCCTGCTGCGGCGACAGCGACGGGCGGCCGAGCGCCGCGAATTAGGCCGCCTGCGGGAAATGGAGCGCATGCGCAAGCAGGAATTAGAGCCTCCGGCTCCGGGTTAACGAAACTTGCGAACAGGAGGAGATGAATGCTCGATACCGACAAAGCTGAACTCCTGAAGCTGGCCAGAACGACGCTCGAAACCTACCTCGCGAACGGGGAAATTCCCTCCTATCAAGCTTCCAGTGAAGCGTTGCTGGAGCAAAAGGGAGCCTTTGTTTCCTTGCACCAGGGAGACGAACTGCGCGGCTGCATCGGCATACTGGTCGCAGACCAGGAACTCTTCAAGATTGTGCAGCACTGCGTCCTGAGCGCCGCGCTGGAGGATACGCGCTTCATCTCCGTGACACGGGATGAAGTGGACAGCCTGAGCATAGAGATTTCCGTCCTGACCCCATTCCGCCGCATCCAGGATATCAATGAAATTGAAGTAGGGAAGCATGGGCTCTACATAGTCCGCGGAGAATACCGCGGATTGCTGCTGCCGCAGGTCGCAACCCAGTATCGCTGGGATCGACTAACATTTCTCAAGCATACGTGCCTGAAATCCGGCCTGCCGGAATCCGCCTGGCGCGACCCTCAGACGGCAATCTACACTTTCGAAGCCGAAGTTTTTTCAAGTCAACTCTCACAAATAATATCGCTATCGGTATCGTATCGATCGCTATCGGTATCGGTCATCGGCTTTTGTCTGAGGTGATGATAAAAACCGATAGCGATAGCGTCCGATTCCGATTCGGACTTATTTTGGATGTAGGTCTGCGGCGTGATATATCTACATGCATGAAACGTGGCGGATTTAGGTTGATGCGGATAGGCGGGATCGAGGTGATTGTTGATTACTCATGGCTTGTCATTCTTGCGGTCTTCGCCATGGTAGGGGGATACTTCCCGCAGGCGCGCCCAAGCTATGCCGCATCGCAATACTGGGCTATGGGTGCGGCCGCAGCGCTGCTATTCTTCCTCTCGATCCTGATCCATGAACTCGCTCATTCCTACGTCGCCATAAAGCATGGCGTTAAGGTCACAAGCATCCGGCTGCTGATATTTGGAGGATTGGCGCAAGCCACGTCGGAACCCAAAACGGGCAGGCACGAATTCCTGATAGCGCTCTCCGGTCCCGCCGCGAGCATGGTTTTGGGAATGGTCTTCCTGATCGTGTATGCATCTTTTTATATGACTAATCCGATGCATCCGGCGGCCCGAGTGGCCGGATTTCTGGCCTGGGCGAATATTCTTCTGGCCGGCCTCAACCTGATTCCCGGATTTCCGTTCGATGGAGGCCGCATTTTACGGGCTTTTCTGTGGGATCGCTGGGACGATATGGCCCGCGCGACAAAGATCGTCAGCCAGATCGGGAACGGCTGTGCGCTATTCCTCATCATCTTCGGAATCCTGCAGTTCCTGGCAACCCAAAGCCTTGGCCTGGGTATGCTGTTTGTTTTCCTGGGATTATTCATGAGGCATTCGGCGACAGGGAGTTATCAGACGGTAATGCTGCGCCGCACATTGACGGGCGTGCAGGTGAAGCAGGTGATGACCGAGAATGTTGTGTCGGTGGATTGGCTGGCTTCCGTCAGCGATTTCGTTCAGGATTACATCTATAAGCACAAGCTTACGGATTTCCCGGTTTTCAACCGCGATGAATTCATCGGGATGGTTTCACTGGAAGGGGTTAAAACGATTTCCAAAGAGTTATGGGGCTTCAAACAGGTGCGCGACATCCTGACGCCGGTCGAAATGGTGCCCTTTTTGTTGCCTGCCGATGATGCCGCCGAAGCGCTTTCCAGGATGCTCGCGGGCGACTTGGAGCAGATGGCGGTTATGGAAGATGGCCACTTTCTTGGAATCGTCTCACGGCGTGATATCATGAATCTGTTTAAAATCAAATCCGATCTTGGAGTTGCATGACAACGAATCCATCATAAAACTCGGGGCGCCGCACAAGATCCCGAACGGCGCACCGACTCTTCCCTGGAGGGTACCATGATACGCTCCATATTAGTTGCCTTAGCTGAATCCCCCTACGATGCAGGCGCCAAGAATGTCGCTTTCTGGCTCGCCAAGAAAGAGGGCAGTTACCTCCACGCGCTTGCGGTTGTCGATCTCACAGCCTTTGAAGTGCCAGTGCTGGGCGGCCCGGACAGTTTTATGCCTTCAGTGTTGTCACCTCCGTTAAGCGAAAGCCAGTCTCTAATGAATGATTTGATGGCGGACGCCAAGAAGCGGCTGGAGCTGTTCGCCGGGCAGTGCGCGGCAAGGGGTATCCCGGTATTTACAGAAGCCAAGACGGGCATCCCGGGAGAAGTCATCAGCCAGACGGCAGTGGCGCACGATATTGTGATCGTTTCGCGGACCGGCTACAGCCGCATTGCCAGCGCGCAGGAAACCGTTGATGCATGGATTGCCCCGGCGGTGCGGAGATCGGTCCGGCCTGTTCTGGTAGCAGACACGGAATTCAAGGAAGGGAACGATATTCGCAACATTCTCGTCGCCTATGACGGCAGCGCACACGCATCACGAGCGCTAGTCGCGGTTGCAGAGCTAGCCGGCCGTCCGGGAGTCCAGTGCAGCCTGGTCACAGTGGCGCAGTCGGAGGATCTGGGCAGGGAAGTGCTGGACCCGGCGGAAGCCTTTCTCTCGCACCATGGTGTGACTGCCCAAAAGCAAATCATCATCAATGACAGGCCTTCGGATGTCATCTGTGAACTGGCGTCGTCGGGCGGATTCGATATTGTAGTTATTGGCGCCTACGGACATAGCCCGATACGCGAGGCACTGTTCGGCAGCACAACGGAGCGGATTCTTTCCCACTGCGCGGCGAACGTTATCCTGCAATCCTGAAACCCGGGATGATGCGGAAAAACGAGAAGTTTGAAAATTGAGTGAAATATAATCCGCTCACGCGAAACATTAAGAGTACAGGCTCCATCGTCCCGGCGGCGGCTGAAAACCCAACCTTCAACCTCCGATAACCTCAACAACAAAGCCGCCGGGCGGAGCTATATTCTTTCACTTCATTGCAAAAGCAGTTACCCGCTCAAAAACCAGAATACTCGTGGGTCCGGTCTTCAGCGCAGAGCTGTCCAAATTAGCTGGCGCATGACCAATCTCGCGTTGATTCTATGGAGTTTGGACACATCAAATAGCCTGACAAAAAATCAGGTTGTCGATCTGTTCTCTTGTCTTCGTTTTAGTTTGTACGAATGCCATCACAGCACTTCCCCAAAGGGGAAGCATCACGAAGCCCAGGGTTGGCCGCGCTTTGTGCGGCCTACCCTGGGAAGAAATGAAGGGTGTGCAGTCAACCTTGAAAGGGTTGCGTGAGGATGCAACCCCTTCAGGGTTGGATTTGAATGAATCAACCACCCAGGGTTGGCCGCACAAAGCGCGGCCAACCCTGGGCTCTGAGATGCTGCCCCTTCAGGGCAGTTATGAATTCAGAAAGTCTAATTTGGACGAGCTTGGGCTTCAGTCCGGAGCCACGTGTTTTTCAAGGTAACCCGCTATTATCTTGATGATGCCAAACTCTCCGGCTTTGCAGGCGAAACTTTCTTCGCCGTACCCGATTTTTTGCCCCGGCCTGACTTCATTTGCCTCAGGCTGGATGCCGCCCCCGGTCCGTATCCGTACTTGGCGAGCGCCTCCGCGAGCTTCTTGCGCCCACGATGAAGCCGGTTGATCACATTTTGATAGCGGACAGGATGCAGTTCTTCCGTAATTTCCTTTGCATTGAGGCCTGCGATCATGAGCTCCAGCGCCTGGCGTTGGTACGGAGGGATTTGAGTCAGTGCTTCATCCACGATACCCTTCAGCTCTTCATGGAATAATTTTCCTTCGGGTGATGCGGCGGATATCCACTGCCGGGCGGGAGTTGTCTTCTCGTCGAGCGGCGCATGCCGCTGCGACTTGCGATAATAATTGCCCACCTTCCGCCGCAGAATCCCCATGCTCCATACCAGGGTGCCCTTTTCCAGTTCCGCTCCGGGATGCTTCGAAATCATCGTGAGCAGCGTTTCCTGTACAAGGTCTTCGACATCGCTGGAGTTCATGATTCGGATTGAGGTGAGCTTCTTTAGCACGATGCGGATTGCCTCAATTTCATCATCCGTCCGTTCGAAGCGCCCGGAATTGAACGCATAAGGCTCGCGAAACGAACCGTCCGAGATGAAAGAGGATGGGTATTCTACATACAAATAGGTGGGATTGCGCACGGGTGGCCCTCCAAATTCAAATGCTGAAATTGATTTGAATTCGAGGGCACTATTGGGGGCAATCTGAAGCTAAATGGAGCCGCTACTTTCTGTCAAGCATTTTTTGATTCATTTTCAGAATGGCGAACGGACTCAATTTGCATCGGCCCGGCCGCGGGCGTCGGGGGCATAGTAGCCGGGGCGGGCGGAGATGGCTGCACCCTTCTCCTTCACCGCTACCGTGATCTTTCTGTAGCTGCCGTCCTTGACCGTATTGCTCGAGATATAGCCGAGAGTGTATTGGCTGCGCAGTTCCTCATCGACCTCGGCATAAATATTATTCAGCTGGCCGAAAGTATTGGGGTACAACACGCGGCCGCCCGTTTCATAGGCTAGCTTGCGCAGGACGAGATCCGCCTGCACAAAGGCTTCGTTCGGAATGCCGCCGTAATAGGATCCTTTATTCGCCGATAAGTAAAGCTGGCGGACGGCTTCCGTTTTGCTGACAACGTAAATGGCAGCCTCCGAGTGGATCGCCGCCTGTAGCGCGGTTTCATAGGACACGGAGCTCTCGTTGTCCATGCCGTCGCTCATGATAATTATGGCCTTTTTTTCTTTAATGCCTTTGAAAACGTCGTTGCTGACGACATAGATGGCATCCCACAGCTTCGTATTGCCCTTGCAGTAAATAGAAGTCAGGACCGAATCGATCCGGTCGGTCTTTCGGCCCCAGTCCATCTTCAACTTGATCTCGGTATTGAAGCTGATCAACGAAAACTGGTCTTCCGGCTTGAGGTGTTCGAGGAACCTCTTCGTTGCATACTTGATCGTGCCCCATTCCGAGACCACGCTGCCGCTGGCGTCCAGCACGAGGGCTATGCGCGTCGGAAGCCCTTCCTGCGCAAAAAAGACTATTTCCTGCGGTTCCCCATCTTCGAAGATCCGGAAGTCGTTTTGCGAAAGGCCCTTTATAAAGCCTCCTTCCGGACGCCGGACTGTCACCGGCACATCGATCGTGTTTACTTCCACGCGGATCTTATAGTCTTCCTGATTCTTGCCCGTCGCATTGGACTGATCGGCCTGCTGCCGTCCCCACAAAAACATCGCTGTGAGTGTGGTGCAGCTCAATAGCAGCAATACTATGTTTGTTTTTCTTCTCATCCTTATGCCTATGCTCTTTCTGCGGGACGGGCCCGGATCAGCGCTTTTCCAAAGCAGCTGGAAGTTTCTCGTAGATACCGCCAAATCCGCCGTTGGACAAAATAACGATCAAGTCTCCTGAGCGGGCTTCTTCGCACACTTTCTGAATTATACCGTCCACATTCCCCAGATTCCAGGCGGCGCACCCCATGCTGGCGCAGGTCCTCGACCAGTTGCGCTTCGTTCAAACGCTCCTTTTCAGGCACTTTCTCCGGCTTGAAAAGGTCCGGAATTGCCACGCAGTCCGCCAGCCCGAGTGCCTCCGCCATTTCTCTCTGGAAGACGTTGCGACGGCTGGTTGCGGAGCGCGGTTCATAAATAGCCCAGATGCGCTTCGGGCAAAACGTGTCCCGCAGGGTCTGCAGGGTCTCACGGACCGCCGTAGGGTGATGGGCAAAATCTTCGTAAATTCGAATCCCGTCGATCTCGGACCTCAACTGCAGCCGGCGCCGGACTCCTGAAAATGTCTCCAGCCCCTCGCGGATTGTCTCCTTAGAAACGCCCAGATGATTCAGTGTTGCGATAGTCGCCAGTGCGTTTCGGACATTGTAGTTTCCCAGGACGCCCAGGCGCATACGCCCAAAAAGCTTCTTGCGGTACAGGACATCGAAGCACAGCCGGTTGTCTTCGAGCGCAATCCGATGCGCGCTCCAATCGTTCTCCGCGTGTGTGCCAAAGGTCTCTTTCCGGCACAGGCCGTTCGCGCTGACTTCCAGGGCCGCGGGACTGTCCGCTCCGATCGCCAGATAGCCGTTCCGGGTATGAGATTGACCAGGCGCCGGAATTGAAGCTTGATCGCGTCCAGGTCCGCGTAGATATCCGCATGATCGAACTCGACGTTACCGATGACTGCCAGGTACGGGAGGTAATGGAGAAACTTTGGGCCCTTATCGAAAAACGCCGAATCGTATTCGTCCCCTTCGACCACAAAATGGGTGCCGCCTTCTATTCCGTAGCTGGACCGGAAATTTTCCGCAATGCCTCCAATCAGAAAATTCGGCCGGAGGCCGGCTGCATGCAATCCCCAGGAGATCATCGAGGTCGTAGTCGTTTTTCCGTGTGTCCCGGTTACGACTATGGGCGTTTTGTCGCGGAGAAAAAATGTTTTGAGCGTTTCCGGGAAAGACAGGAACGGAATCCTGCAATCCAGGACATGCTCGATCTCAGGATTCCCGCGCGACAGGGCGTTCCCCACCACGACAAGATCGGGCGCAGGTTGCAGGTTCTTAGCGGAGTAGCCCTGATACACCGGGATTCGTTTCTCAGCCAGGAAATCGCTCATCGGGGGATAGATCCCCTCATCCGATCCCGTCACTTCAAAGCCGCTGGTTTGCAGCATGGCGGCAAGCGACGCCATGCCGGTGCCGCAAATTCCAATCAGGTGAATTTTGTGTATCGCATCGGTCCGCATAATGGGGAAATGTATCAGAATTCTTGCATCAATAGCGCTGATATTCATGAAAATGAACGGTTTCTTTGATGGTGACTCTGCGAATGCGATCGCCCGGGGCGAGCCTGTCTGCAACCTGGATCCCGCTGATCACATGCCCGAAACATGTGTTTATGCCGTCCAGGTAAGGCTGAGGCGCCAGAGCAATGAAAAACTTTCCGGCATCCGAGCCTCCTTCGGCAAGCGCCATCCCGATACTGCCGCGCTCGAATGGCCGCATATTCACTTCGCTTCGTATCGTGCGGCTCAGCCCCGGCCATTCCATTGGATTGCTGCCTTCGATCACCTCAAGCGGAGCGGTTTTGGCAAACTCGGTATCGTCGTAAACCCCTCTTTTAGCCATCGCCACGAAACGCTCTGCCGTGACCGGGGCGTCTTCGCGGAAGAGCTCGATTTCGATTGTGCCCCGCGTCGTTTCTATTTGCGCGATCGTGCTATTTTTGCGATATGCCGCGAGCGCATAGGAGACGGCATCGGTGATGGAATCGGCTCCCGGTTGCGGCTCCTCCGACGCTTTCAAGCCGCAGGGCGAAAGCGATGCTGCGTCCGGATTCTGAGTGCTATTTGCCGGCTGAGGGCTGGATGCTCCGGCTTGCAGGCGCATGCGCGCTTCCAAAGCGCGCCGCTGAATTTCGCGATCTCGGACGCCGGCCAGGCGTTCCAGAAACGGGATTGCCGCCGGATCTCCCAGCCGTGACAGAGCCGTGATTGCAGCGCTCAGATACGCATTCTCGAAGGGTGATCCGCTGTAGGAGAAGGGTTCCAGCCGACGGACGAGGTCGACCGCTTCCGCGCGGGACCCGGTTTTCCCCAGCGCCTCAATCGCGCGCATGCGCACCGTAAGGGAAGCATCGTTGAGGAGACGGAACAATTCAAACTGCGCGCGCGGATCTGGAGCCGAGCACCGCAGATGGAGAAGCTCCCTGTCTTCTATTTCGCCTATTGCGAATGCAGATGCGGCGCGAACCTCCGCATCTCCCGTATGAAGCGCGCCATACAAAAGCGGCAGTGCCCGGGGATCGGCAATGCGGCCAAGCGCAATCGCACACCAGCGGCGGACTTCAGGGTCGCGGTTTCCCGTAAGGTTGTCCTTGAAGAACCCATCCTCCCCAATCGCTCGCAACTCCTCGCGCTTCAGGATTTCCGCGAAGGACTGAATCTGCTGAAGGGCCTTGCGCGCCTTGTAGCGGCCGCAGGCGGTGAGCGGCAGCAGCAGCAGGATTAGGATCAGCAGTTGAAATGGACGATGGACGATGGACGATGGACGATTGAAAAAACGCTGATCTGCAAACGGCATATAAAAATATCCCTTCTGGTTACGATGGTATTAAATCGTCAATCGTTAATCGTAAATTATTTATACTTCAGGCCGGTTATTTCGTACGCAACCTGCTTCGGATTCCAATAATATTCCACGGATTCGATCCCGATGGTGAACGATCGCCTTTCCAAAGGCTCCATCGGCTTCTTTTGGAATCCGGTCCCGGGACGCAGGGCAAAAGCAGTGCGTTCTTTGGAAAGCTTTCCCCACATGTCGAAAAGCGTGATGTGTAGTTCCAGCGCCTCAAGCTTGCGGCTTCCGTCGTTGACGATGAAGCCCGAGATCATTGCGATGCGGGCGTTTGAGAAACTGACCCCAAGCGTGGCCTTCACCCCCTCGATTCGAATTCTGTTTTTGTAGTATTCGAAATCGGTGTTGCCCGGCCGCAACAGGCCGGGGACCGTGACGGAAGCGCTGCCGGTTTGAGGTGGCATGTTGCGCTGATGGCGAACATACAAATAGATCCCGCCCAGAAGAACGATGCATACTCCAAGGGCAATAAGCAGTTTGACTAAAGGAAACGTCTTTTGCGGTTCCGATGTAAACTCTACCATTGTGATACCCTTTGGTCGCGCCCATCTTTCCAGGGATCTCCACCGTGAAATCCCGGGAAAGATGCAGGTCCGCGATTTGAATGAACCCTATCCGAAAAAATATAATTATAGCAGATCCTGGAAAAGCCCGGGCGCAAAGGCGGCGGCGCCTCTGCATATTTCCCCGACCCGGCTGCAGTCCGTTGCGTCCTGGAGCCTTCAAGGTTAATATGATAGCTTTCAGTTCATAGGGATAACCATGAGAAAGACCAACATGCGCCATCTATCGATTTTGACAGCGACGTTTCTTTTGTGTTCCATTACGGCGTTTTCTCAGCAACCCCGGCCGTTGCCGGAATTGACCTCGAAAAGGCTTTTAAACGACCTGCAAATCACGGTCGCGCCGACTCCGTATCTGGGCAGCAATATGGCTATAGGGCTGCTTGTCCGGTATGGAGCCTATTTTGACCCGGCCGGGAAAGGTGGAGTGGCGAGCTTTCTTTCGCGCATGTTCCTGAAAGCCGCCATAGACAAGACGGCCAAAGATATCCAGGATGAACTGGCTTATCTTGAAGCGAGCATCGACGTCCGTTGCGATTGGGATGGATTCCGCTTTGTTTTGCGGGGGCCGAGTGCGAAATTCGAGCGGTGCCTGCTCCTGCTCTATCAGGTGGTGGGAGAAGCGGAGTTCAGCGACGCGGATTTCGCCGCAGTGAAGCAGTCCGTTCTGGAGGAAATGCAAAAATCTTCAGACCCACGGCAGCGCATTCACGCGCAATTTGAAAACGTGTTGTTCAGCGGAACGAGCCATGGGAGGCCCCTGGAAGGCACGCCGAAGAGTATTGCTGCCATTACGGCGGGGGATGTCCGCTTTTTTTACCGCAAATTCATTTCGCCCAATCAGGCTTCGTTGATCGTCGTGGGCGATGTTTCTGCGCCGGAAGTGCTTCAGCGCGCTTCACGGATATGGGGAGTATGGGTCCGCAACGACGCGGTCCCTTTCACTTTTGTGCAGCCGCGCAAGCCCGCCGGACGGCAGATTTATTTGGAGGATGACCCGGCTTCTCCTGCAGCGCAGTTTATTATGGGAAATCTGTTTCCTCCCAGGGATGATCCGGCCTATGCAAATGCGCTGCTGGCCGCGAGCATTTTCCAGGAGCGCCTGACCAAAGCGCTGCCGACTTCGCTGCTGACAGTGGGCACCGCGGGCAGGCGCATGGCAAGCCCCTTTTATGTTCAAGGACAGGCGGCTGCCGACCAGGTGATTGAGCAGCTTCTCAAGATCGAGAGCGTGGCCGAGGAAATGAAGCTTTCTCTTGTTACGAAAGAAGAATTGGATGCCGCCCGGAATAAGGTGATTGAGGAGTTTAACCGCGAACTGGGATCCGCCGAGGGATTATGCGGCATTATGCTGGAGGCCGAACTCTATCAACTGGGCAGCAACTATGCTTCGATGTATCCGGACCTGCTCCGTCGCTGTGACGCCGATGCAATCAAGCAAGCCGCGAAAAATCTGCTTTTCCCGAATGGAGAAGTGCTTCTGATGCGCGGTCCCGCGGTCGCACTGAAGCCTGTGCTCAACCCGCTGGGCACACTGCGGTCGCAGATACCAGAGAACTAATTCCAGATTCCGGATTCCGGATTCCCGATGGGTTATTATGTAGGGGCTAATTGTAGGTTTCTGTTGTATTGCCCTCCTACGTTGACCTGCCCATAGCAGGATGCGGAGTGATGACGACTGAAGGTTGAACAGGAGGCAAAGATGAGAGTTGTGATCACGGGTGGAGCCGGATTTTTGGGAAGCCATTTATGCGACCGTCTGTTGAATGCGGGAAACGAGGTGATCTGCCTTGACAACCTTTCGACTGGAAGCGTGGACAACATCGCACACTTGCTGGGACATGAACGTTTTCGCTTCTATAACCACGACGTTACAGAATACATCTTTATCGGCCAGCCCGTGGACGCCGTCATGCATTTTGCCTCTCCGGCCAGCCCGCGCGATTATCTGGAGATGCCGATACAGACTCTGAAGGTCGGGGCTCTCGGCACGCACAAAACCATCGGCCTGGCAAAACATGCACAGGCCCGATTCCTGATGGCGAGCACTTCGGAAACATACGGGGATCCTCTTGTGAATCCGCAACCGGAGAGCTATTGGGGCAACGTGAACCCTATTGGCAGCCGGGGCGTCTACGACGAAGCGAAGCGGTTCGCGGAAGCACTGGTGATGGCCTATTACAGGTATCATGGCGTCGATACGCGCATTGCGCGCATTTTCAATACCTATGGGCCGCGCATGCGTCCTCACGACGGCCGCGTGGTGTCGAACTTTATCGTGCAGGCGCTCCAGGGTGAGCCGTTAACTGTCTACGGCAGTGGTGAGCAGACGCGCAGCTTTTGTTTCGTGGAGGATGAAGTCGAGGGACTGGTCCGACTTCTGATGGCGCCGAATGCCGAAGATGTTCATCTGCCCGTGAACATCGGCAATCCGCATGAATTGACGGTGCTCGAAATTGCCGAGAAAATCATCCAGCTCAGCGGTTCGAAAAGCAGGATACTATTTGAGCCTCTGCCTGAAGACGATCCCAAAGTCCGCCGCCCCGATATTTCCCGCGCTAACCAGCTGCTCGGCTGGAGCCCCAAAATATCTTTGGACGAAGGTCTGCAGCACACTATCGACTACTTTCGCTTAAAACTGAACCCGTATAATTCATGAAGCTTTTGCTGGGGTGTTAAACCCGGGCATGTCTATATTGATTCCAGATTCCAGATTCCGGATTCCGGAACAAAAGCAGTATCCGCGAATGGATGCCAATCAGAATCCAGTCAAGAATTTCAAGAATATTTGCCCCAAACAATCATCGTCAGGAATCTGGAATCTGAAATCTGGAATCAATTGCGCCTCACTACAAACGCCCGTGAGAAATGCGGGCTAGTGTATGCTCCGGGCTGTTTTATTCTGTGATATGATCCATTCCCGGAGGCGATGCATGAACGTACCGTTATTGGATCTGCAAGCTCAATATGCGACGATTAAAGACAAAGTACGGGCGGCTGTTGATGAAGTATTGGGGAGCCAGCGCTTCGTGTTGGGGGCGCAGGTTTCCGCCCTGGAAGAGGAAATCGCAAAACTATGCGAGGTCCCGTTTGCTGTAGGCGTCGCGTCAGGCACCGACGCTCTGCTGCTGTCCCTCAAAGCGCTTGGCGTGGGACCCGGCGATTCCGTCGTGACTGTGCCGTTCACCTTTTTTGCGACGGCAGGCACCGTCGTCAATCTCGGCGCCCGACCGATATTCGTGGATATCGAGCCGGCAGGATTCGAGATGGACCCGGAAAAACTATCGTCGTTCCTCGCCCGGGAATGCACTTTCAACCCGGCCGAAAAGAAACTGGTGCACAAGGCTTCCGGCACAATCGTTAAAGCCATCGTGCCGGTGCATCTCTACGGCCAGTGCGCGGATATGGATGAGATCCTGGAAGTCGCGCGGCGCTATGACCTCCCGGTTGTCGAAGATGCCTGCCAGGCAATCGGCGCGACATACAAGGGCCGCAAGGCCGGAGCCATGGGCGATCTCGGCTGTTTCAGCTTCTTTCCTTCAAAGAATCTTGGCGGAGCCGGGGATGGCGGGATGGTTGTCACTTCCAATCCTCAGCTGGCCGAGCGTGTGCGGCTGCTCCGTACGCACGGCGCGCATCCCAAATATTTTCATGCCATCGTTGGATTCAACAGCCGCCTGGATGAGCTTCAGGCTGCCATCCTGCGCGTGAAGCTCCCCTATCTGCAGGAATGGTCCGAAGCCCGCGGTGAAAATGCGCTGAAATATATCAGGGATTTTGCGGCAGCGGACCTGCTCTCCTGTGTGACTCCTCCGGTGGTGCTTCCAAGCCGCACTCACATTTATCACCAGTTTGTCATTCGCTGCCCGAAGCGCGATGCGCTGCTGCAATTCTTAAAAGCCGCAGGAATCGGCACGGAGATTTATTACCCCGTGTCCATGCATGAACAGGAATGCTTCCGCTACCTGGGCTACGCTGCCGCGGACATGCCTCATTCGTATGCCGCATCGAAAGAAACTCTGGCATTGCCCATATATCCCGAGCTTTCGGATGAGCAGCGGAGGTATGTTGTGAAGTCGATCGCTGAGTTTTTCGGGAAGTAACTTGCGGCCATTCGACCTAAAGATCGGGGTCGGTGTCGGGTTTTGAAGCTGCATAAAACGATCGCGATCATGCCGATTCCGATACGCGATTCCGACCCCGAAAATCACGATTGATGGTTCTTATTAGTTAGAAGGAGTTGGATGGCGACATACATACTGGGGATTAACGCGTATCACGCGGATGCATCCGCGGTGCTGCTGAAAGACGGCGGGATCGTGGCTGCGGTCGAAGAAGAACGTCTCAATCGTGTGAAGCATGCCGCGGGTTTCCCGGCGCTGGCCATACAATATTGCCTGCAGCGGGCCGGGATACAAATCCAGGATGTCGCCCATGTCGGGATTGCGCAAATCCCGAATGCGCACCTGATCAACGATATTACCTTCGTTCTTCATAATCGCCTGATGTTTTCCCACCAGGGATTGGACCGTTTGCGCAGCGTGGAGCGAATCCGCAATATAAAAACCGTGCTTGCCGATTTGCTGCATGTCCCTGAATCCGATTTGGCCATGGCGTTTCACAACCTGGAGCATCATGTCGCCCATATGGCCAGCGCTTTCCTGGTTTCGCCCTTTCAGCAATCGGCGATCCTTTCAATCGATGGCTTCGGTGATTTTTGCAGCACGATGCAGGGCTTTGGTTCAGGTTCTCAAATTGAGAAGCTCGGCTCCGTCCTGTTCCCGCATTCGCTGGGGCTTTTTTATACTTCGGTGTCCCAATATCTCGGATTTGAAAAGTATGGCGATGAAGGAAAAGTGATGGGACTGGCACCGTATGGCGAGCCGGCCTATATCGACAAAATGCTGGAAATCGCACAGCCGGCAGATCAGGGGGCTTTTGAACTGAATCTCGACTATTTCACGCACCATCTCCACGGCGTTGAAATGAGCTGGGATGAAGGGACTCCCCACATCGGGCGGATATATTCCGATAAGTTTTGCGATGCATTCGGCCCGCCGCGGCAGCCGGATACCGAAATCACGGATCACCATCGAAACATTGCGGCTTCGCTGCAAAAATGCCTCGAGTTCCATTTGTTCCGCATCCTCAACGATCTGCATCGACGCACGGGTTCCCCCAATCTCTGCGTGGCGGGCGGTGTGGCGTATAACAGCGTGGCGAACGGTCTGATTCAGAAAAACACGCCGTTCCGCGAATGCTTTATTCAGCCTGCGGCCGGCGACAGCGGGACCGCGCTCGGAGTGGCCTTTCACGTCTGGAATACTCTGCTTGGGCATCCGCGCGAGTACGTAATGCAGGATGTCTATCTCGGGCCGGAGAGCAGCGAAGCCGAAATGGAACAGGCACTGCATTCTTTTGGCGCGTCCTATCAGCGGTATGACGATATCGAAGAACGGGCTGCCGATCTTCTCGCGTCAGGAAAGATCGTCGGGTGGTTCCAGGACAGGATGGAATTCGGGCCGCGTGCCCTCGGGAACCGGAGCATACTCGCAGATCCAAGACAGGAAGAAATCAAAGATACTTTGAACCGGCGCATCAAGCACCGGGAAAGCTTCAGGCCCTTTGCCCCTTCCGTGCTGGAAGAGTATGTGGATGCATATTTCGAGGACGCCTTCGCATCGCCTTTCATGCAGATGGTATTCAAAGTGCGGCCGGAGCAGCGGGCCAAAATTCCAGCCATCAGGCATGTCGATCAAACCGGTCGCGTTCAATCCGTGTCCAAATCGGTCAATCCAAAGTTCTGGCGACTGATTGATGCCTTCCGGCAGCGCACCGGGATCCCGCTTCTGCTTAACACTTCGTTTAACGAAAACGAGCCCATCGTCTGTTCGCCGCAGGATGCGCTGCACTGCTTTGCCACTACGAAGATGGATGCTCTGGTTCTGGGAAACTTCCTGCTTTCGCGATAGTCAGCTCAAGCAAAGAACATGTGGGTCTGGGCTTCAGCCCCGACACTTTGTTGATTCTGTTTAGTCGCAATGCGTCGGAGCTGAAGCTCCGACTCACATGATAAACTGTCAGGCGGAATGGCTACTTCTTGCGGAACTCGGCCAGGAATTCATTCGGGTATTTGCCGATGATCCTGTTCAAGAGCTTGATGGTTTGCGATTTCAGGGGAATCATGGGGCCGTCGCTCAGCAGCGCAGTAATGGGCTTCAGCGTGCTGTCGTCAACCTGTAAAGCCTGAACTTCGACCATGATCATAAGACCGCACCGGCGCAGATGGGTGCGAAAGTATTCAATGCCATCCTGAATTGTTCCGTTGATCAGGGCCGCCGCATCCGCGGGTTGCTGGCGGCTGCCTGGGTTGAAGTTGCAGTAGCAGCGCGGATATGTTTCCAGTGTCTGCCGCAGCGGCAGATTGCATTGGTTGTGCTGCACCCACTTTCCGAGCAGCTTCACGCGGTTTAAAAACCGCTTATCCATGTACTGCAGTCCGGATAGCAGGTCCAGATTGCGCAAGGACTACCGGATCGATCTTGATGTCATCTTTCTTCAAGCCGCTCATGATGTGCAGCGCATCTTCATGGAGCAGGTAATAGGCCTCCGAGTAGCGTTTTTTGAACTCCGAAAACTTTTCGTCAAATTCGCGGCGTGCGCGATCTTCCAGGAAACGGTGCGACTCGTCGATCGATTGCAGCAGGGATTCCCGGATACGATCGATTTCCTCGCGGCCAAGCGGGAACGCCGTCATTACGTAGTCGCGGGCCGGCACAAACGACTGCAGCCATGCTATGAGCTCTGCCAGGCTTTCCAGCCCGCGCTTCCAGCGCAACAGCGTATCCTTGTTCCATCCAAAATTGCGCCCCAGATGATCCATGGCTTCCCAAAATGAGGATTCACCTGCGCACAGGCTGTCGAAGGCAGGTTTCAGAGCCGCCAGGGGGCCTTCGATAAACCTGATTTCCCTGCTGAAACGGGTGGTTCTGAAGGATTCCGGGAAATCCGGCCGCTTTCTGGAAAGCCCTTCGGCCGAATGGCGCCACCAATCAATCATCCGGAGCTGGACATATTCGGGACTTTGGTCTCTGATCTCGGGATGGCCTGTTACGAGCACTGCCCATTGGAGAGCGCGGCTTTGATCGGCAGTTTCTGTTGTCGAGGACTTGGTCGGCAAGCCGGTATCCGGCTGGAGACAGATTGGGGCTAGCTAGATGCGAGATTGTCCACGGATCGCCGGTTTTCATAACAAGTCATTTCCCAGGTTCTTTCTTGTTATCGGCGCCAGATGGCGTTTCTTTAGAAGGGGTTGCGTAGATACTGACGGGTGCGCCGCGGCCGACGGCCTGCTCGTAATTATTGCCGTAGCATTTCAACAGGGGTTCCGTTCCTTTGATAAAGTATTCCATCTCCCGCTGCAGGCAATGATCTGTCGCCAGCAGGCCGGTGGTCGGATCGATTTCCACCTCCAGGATCTCTTCGGGCATTGCGAAACCCTCGCCTCTCAAGGGCCGGAGGGAGACAGCTTTCTTCATGAAGTCCGCCCATATGGGCAGCGCGGATTGGGATCCGGATAGATTCAATTCGCGGTTGTCGTCGAATCCCACCCAGACGATGCAAAGAAGATCAGGCGTATAGCCGGCAAACCATCCGTCATGCGATGTCCCCGTCTTGCCCGCAGCCGGCAGTGTGAATCCGCGTTCGCGAGCGCCGTACCCGGTTCCATGATCGATGACCGATTGAAGCAGGGACGTTACCAGAAAGGCGATCTGGGGCGTGAGGACCTGCTTGGTTTTCGGTTGTGCCATAAAAATCGGATTGGCATTGTTGTCGTACACGGCAAGCGTTGCCGTCAAATCGGACAACAAGCCTCCATTCGCAAACGCGGTGTAGGCCCGCACCATTTCGAGGGGCGTAATTTCGAAGCTGCCGATCGCCATGGCGGGGTATGGTTTTATCTTTTCATTCAGCCCAAGTCTTTGAGCCAGTTCGGCAACCTTGTTGAACCCTACCTTCTCGGCGAGCTTTATTGTCGCGATATTGAGCGATTTGGTAATCGCCTGGCGCATCGTGACCTGGCCCAGGTATTCCTCTTTGAAATTTTTGGGCTCATATTCGAGGTCGTCGAATGTGAATTGCGTAGGCTGATCGAGTACGGCTCGAGGCGGCCGTCAGCGGAGTCGTGCTGTTGTAGGCCGTCTCCAGCGCCGTCGCGTACACAAACGGTTTGAAGATGCTGCCCGGCTGGCGTTTTGACTGGGTGATGCGGTTGAACTGGCTGGCGCCGTAACTTCTCCCGCCGATCATGGCGAGGATGTGCCCGTTTTTCGGATCGACTGCAATCAGGCTGGCCTGGACGGTGCCCGGCGGAATCGGCTGCTTGCGCTTGGCAAAATAGGCGTCCAGTTCATTCATCCCGGACTGAATCGACTCGAAGGCCGCCTGCTGAAGGTCCGTGTTGAGAGACGTGTGGACTTTCAACTTGGAGCGAGCCAGCGATGCGTCGCCATACTTTTCCAGCAGCATGGTCTGGACATAATCCACGAAATAGGGGGCATCCGAATAATTCAGGAAGGAAGCCGGTTTGACAATCAGCGGCTTGGCTTTGGCCGCATCGCGTTCCTTTTCGGAGATCATGTCGTAATCCGCCATCTGGTCCAGCACAAGGTTGCGCCGCACCAGGGCGCGGTCCTTATAGCGCAGCGGCGTGTGCCGGTTGGGCGCGGTAATCATCCCGGCTATCGTTGCCGCTTCTTCGAGCGTGAGATCTCTGACGTTTTTATCGAAAAATGCATCCGCCGCTTTGCCGAAGCCCACGATGCTGAAGGAGCCCGCCTGGCCAAGGTACACTTCATTGCTGTAAAGCTCGAAAATTTCAGTTTTTGATAGCCGTTGTTCCAGCAGGATCGACATGTATGCATCCGCAAACTTGCGACGCCAGGTGCGCTCGGGAGTCAGGAAGTAGTTTTTCACGAACTGCTGCGTCAGTGTGCTGGCGCCCTGAGCGGTATCCCCTTCGCGAATATCCACGATTAGAGCCTGAATGATGCGAATGGGATCGATTCCTCTGTGGCTGAAAAACCGTCTGTCTTCCGCGGCGAGTACGGCGTTGATCAATACCTGGGGCATTTCCTGATACGACACGTACCGGCGCTTTTCGCGATTCTTGTCAATTGCGTTGCTGAGCAATTCCGGTTTCAGCGAAAACTGCGTAAGCTCCGTCTGGCTGGCGGGATCTTTAATAGAGTGGATGGTATTTCCTGCGCATTTGATTTCCACTGTCCGACTGGCGTCACTCGGAACGGAACCTTCGTTGTGGATTAGCAGCGTATCGGCTTTGCCAACCTGGTAATAGGAAGCTCCGGCGCTATTTTCCTCATACCCCAGCCGGCGGATTCTTGATACGAGTTCAGCACAACCGATGCGTTTCCCCGGATAGAGAACTGTGGGAGCGGAAAAAATCTTTGTTTCAGCCATCTGGTTGCGCCGGCCAAGCTTCATTTCGATGGTTCCATCGAAAATGTAGTAATAGCGTATTAAAAATACGGCGGCCGCAATCACCGGGATGAGGATCAGTATTAAAAGGATTTTAATAAACAGGGATCGTCTGGATTGAGACGTTTTTTTCTTTTCAGGACGCTTTATTTTTAGTCGGGGCATACCATGTCCACATGCTGGAAAGAATTATTATAATATCAAAGGACTTCCTCATCTCCAACGCTGACGCTGAGCCGACAGCTGATAGCTGATAGCTTTTAGAGCGCAATCAGCCTGCCGGTTTCCTCGACTTCGTAACCGCCCAGCGCAAGCACCTGCTCGATGAATGCGGAAGAACGTATGATTTCGAGCAGGAGGCGTATGCGTTCGTCTTTAAGCAAGTCTGCGGGGAGGACCAGGTCATAGCGCTCGCGCGCAACTGGAATGAAGTCGAGATTTAATGCCTGAGCCGCCGCCATAATGCCCATGCCGACATCCGCTCTGCCCGAAGCAACGGCCATGGCTACGCTCATGTGCGTATATTCCTCGCTTCGATATCCGGCGATGGCGGCAGAATGTATTCCCGCCCGCTCCAGTTCATAATCCAGCAAAATGCGAGTGCCGGATCCTGCCTGGCGATTAATGAGCGCGACATCGGGGCGGGTCAGGTCGGAAATTCCCTGAATGCCTTTGGGATTGCCCTTGGCAATCATAAGTCCCTGCCAGCGGTGGACAAGGGTTATGAGAGTAACAGGCGTGCTCTTGATATAGCGTGGAATGTAGGAACAGTTGTACTCGCCGGTTCGCGTGTCGAGAAGATGGGAGCCGGCAAAGTGTGCAATCCCTCTTTCAATGGCAAGCAAGCCGCCCATGCTGCCGACGTTGCTGGATGAAATCGTTATCCGGCCTTCGGAGCGTTCTTTGATGCAGCTTGCCAGCAGATCGACGGTGAGGTCATGGGAGCCGATCGCGAGCAACCTGTGTGTGGAGTGCTTTTTCGGAAGTGAGAAGCTCGACCGTCGCCTTCTCCCCTTCGGAGTAACCGCTGATTTCCGGTGCTATCCGCAGAATTCCGTCCGCGCGCACAAGGGAAGTCATCATGCCGGCGCCGCCCGCAAGCGGGATCGCGATCACGCGCTCTCCGACTTTCCCGAGAATGACGCGGACATGCTCTTCAAGGCCGGGCTTGGAAGGCAGCTTTCTGCCCAGGAACGCTTCGACCTTTTCCGGGTCCGGGGTTTGTAGCCCCTGGATCTTATAAAGCAACGGCCGAACAAATTCGCGGAATGAAACGACCGCGGATACCGGGTAGCCGGGAACTCCCACGACTGGACGGTCCTGCACCGCCGCGAGCAGGGTCGGTTTGCCGGGCATTACCGTCACTCCGTGGACCAGCAGCTCTCCCAATTGGGACAAAGCCTTGGGCGTAAAATCCTCCGATCCGGCAGAGGATCCGGCGATAGTGAGGATGACGTCATATCCTGCCGCGATACCGTCGGTGATCGCCTCTTTGACCTTTTCAAGATCATCGGGGACCGTCTTTGCCAGCGTGCTTTCAGCTCCGCATTCAGAAACCATGGACGACAGGACTTGGCCATTGACCTCAAGAATTGTGCCGGGTTGAATCGGATCCCGGACCTCTTCGGGTGACACGATTTCGTCGCCGGTGGGAATGATGAGCACGCGCGGTTTCCGAAAAACCGGGACGGAGAGAATGCCCGCTGCCAGCAACGCTCCCTGGTCGTAGGAACGTATCCGGTGGTACGCGGGAAGAAGAATCTCGCCCTTTACGATATCTTCTCCCGTCTTCCGAACGTTCTGCCAGGGATAGACGGATTCCCGTATTTCGCACCGGTCGTTTTCCAGCTCTACTTTTTCGATCATGACCACGGCATCGGTTCCGTCGGGGAGCGGATCTCCAGTGTTGACGGGAATGGCTTCGGTCCCAGCGGACAGAAATACCGGCGATTCCGGGAATGCGGAAAAGGTGGAGACGGCACGGACGGCCATTCCGTCCACAGCCGCCGCATTATATGCGGGGACAGATCTTGCCGCTTTTACGGGGCTTACCAGCAGGCGGCCAAGCGCCTGTCGCACCGCGACGGTCTCCGGTTGCATGAGAAAACTTGCGAATCGGGAGAAAAATATCTCCTGTGCTTCCGCAAGGGGTTTCAAATTTCGATACGTCTGTCGTTTTGGCATTAGTCTTCGGATTCCTGAACATCTCTAATACTGGATAACCTGCACAACCTCTCCCCTGGACAATCCTTCTGCATTCACAGGAATCATAACAATTCCGTTGGCTTTGACCATCGTGGAAATCATTCCCGATTTTCCAAAAATGGGATGGGCCGTAGCCTCGCCCTGCGCATTTTCTTCGATTCGTACCCGGACATATTCCTCCAGCCCGATCGTGGAATGGATCGAAGTGGCAAGGCCTGCGCGTGTCCGCTGTCCGACGGGGCCCTTTTCCATACTGCCGCCCTGAAGATAAAGCAGGAAAGGAGCCAGGAAAACCTGCGCCACGATCAGCGCGGAGACCGGGTGCCCCGGCAATCCGATGATCGGTTTGCCCTGTTGACTTGCCAGCAGCGTGGGTTTTCCCGGGCGTATCGCCACGCCATGCGCAAGGACTTCGACGCCCGAAAGACCGGAAACTGCGTCGACCATCAGATCCCGGGTGCCAACCGAGCTGCCGCCGGAAAGAACGACAACATCCGCGAGTGCCAGCCCGCTGCGGAGGGTTTCTGCCAGCATGTCGGCATTGTCGGGAACGATGTCCAGAACGATAGGCTCCGCGCCGCAAGCTCGAACAAGGCCGGAAATGGCATGGCTGTTCGCGTCGCGGATTTGTCCCAGGGCGGGTTTGCGGTCGATCGGGACGACCTCATCGCCCGAGGAAATAACGGCGACTCGCGGCTTTCGGTAGGCCGCAACCTCCGTGATGCCCAGGGCTGCGAGGAATCCCAGCTCTTGCGCGCGCAGTTTTTTGCCTTTCGGAAGCAGGATTTCTCCCGATTTCGCATCCTCTCCTTTTTCGAGAACGTTGGTTCTGACGGTTACAGGCCGGGTCACTTCGATGTTGCCGGCGCCCGCCTGGTTTGTGTATTCCACCATAACCACGGCGTCGGCACCCCGTGGCAGAAAGCCTCCGGTCGGAATCGGCGCGGCTTGTCCTGAAAGAATTTCAAACTCAGGCAGCGTTCCCATCGTAACGGCAGAGACAACTGCCAGAAACGCAGGGATTGAATCGGAGGCGCCGAAGGTGTCCTCCGCCCGCACTGCGTACCCGTCTACCGTGGAGCGCGCCCCTTCGGGCAGATCTTCGCCTGCGAGGATGTCTTCGGACAGGATTCTGTCCAGCGAAGCATCCAACGGAACGGACTCAGCGGAAAGCCTGGAGAAACGGCCCAGCAATTGAACCAGTTGATCCGCAGTAATCACGTGCAGAAACTCAGCCAACCCATCCCCCCTATCGAATTACGAATTACGAATTACGAATGACGAATTAATTGTTTCCGGCATTATCCGGATGTAACCGCTGTCATGCAAAAGTATGTTTCAATTCGTAATTCGTCATTCGTAATTCGTCATTCAGTTTATGCTATTTCCGGCAGGCAAAACGATGTGTCCAGCTGCTTACCGCAATGGGAACATCTCCAGTCAATGTTGAGCTTCTGGCATTTAACGCCTTTTTCCGTCGACCAGCCCATATCCCAACTCCCTCCGCATTCCGGACAGGTGCGAGAAACGACCAGCCGTATCGTCAATGACTGATTGATGCGCGAGGGGTATGGAATCCTGACCGGTCGAATCTCAAGATCGGCTATCCGCGCCTCCCTCAACTCATCCAGGAGAGAACGGAAAAATTTTACCGAATCCCTGGCCTTCCTGTTCGCCAGTTTTTTCCCTGCAGCCGTATGCATGTTTAGAGGAAGGCATGCCGCATAAGTCAGTTCTTTGCTCAGATAGCCGATGACTGCCGAGCGGAGTGTATGGCCGCGCAGCGTGGCTTTGGTAAAAAAACTGGCGACTCCCATGGCGCCGAACTTGGAGAGGAAGTCGGCGTCGTGGAGGATTGCCCCCACGCGGTTCCTCCGGTTTTTTTCGTTGTACAGCGCTTGTACGCCAGACAGCACCTTGCGGATATCGGAGGCTTTCATCCCGAACTGACGGAGAAGAGGCTCGGCGATGCGCGCGGACTCTTCTTCTTCGATAGTTCCGTCGCTGTGATAGTGTCCCTCGGCGAACTTGCCGGCATCATGAAAAAGAGCCGCAACCACCGGGACCATGGGATCCATCCCCTCTGCCTGTGCCAGTCGGTTGGCGATTGAGGCAACATGCATGGTGTGTTCCCACAAAAAGCTCTCCTCCGAGTCGCTGCCTTCATACGCATTTTCGGAGTCCCTGAAGACCTGCTGGACTTTTTCCAGGAGCCCGGGGAATCGGGATTTGATCTCTGCGAAAGAAAAGGTTCCTTTGTCGGTCATAGAGGCGGCATTATCCCGCGTGTGCCGCAGGAGCGTCAAGTAGTGATGTAACAACATAGCTAAATCGGCGATCCGGAACGGAACGCAAATTTCCTTGCGTTCGGCACAAGAAGTCAGGCGTCAGCAGTCAGGAGCCAGAAGTCAGAATGGAATTCAGAATTCAGCAGCCGGAAGGGTGAATATTCGTTCTTCTATTCTGGCTCCTGAATTCTGGCTTCTGAATTCTGTCTTCCAATGGTTTTTGTGGCAAAAAAGCGACAATCCGACTATATTGAGTGGGCGATAAGCCCTGTTTAGTCGCAAGGGGCGGATGGTGTTTGGCAGGAAAGTACTTATATCGAAATATGAGAAATGGAAGCAACATTCAGTGCGAGGGATTGCCAATGGCTAAATTACTGAGAATCAATTTGTCGGCTTTGAGCGCAACGACCGAGGAGGTCCCGGAAGTCGTTTAGGAAATTCGGGGGCAGGGGATTGACGGCATGCATTTTAGATCGTGAAGTGCCTCCGACCTGCGATCCCTTGGGTGTGGAAAACAAGCTTATCTGGGCACCCGGGCTGATGGGCGGGACCACCGCGCCATGCAGCGGAAGGCTTTCGGTGGGAGCCAAAAGCCCGATGACCAAAGGAGTCAAAGAATCGAACACCGGCGGAGCCATGGGCCAGAAATTGGCCAGGCTGGGATTCAAGGCCGTGATTTTTGAAGGGAAGGCGAAGGAACCGACCACGGTCAAAATAGACAAGACGGGCGTGAGTTTCTGTTCGGCCGCTCCTCTTGCGGGTCTCGGATGCTATGACATTATCGAAAAGCTGAGACGCGAATATGGCGAAAACGCCTGCTTTGGCTGCATCGGGCCGGCCGGCGATATGGGTCTTACGGCTGCCTCGATCATGTTTACTACTCCGGATTTTCACATCCGGGTTGCTGCCCGAGGCGGATTGGGTGCCGTCATGGGCTCCAAAAACATGAAATCCGTGGTCGTCGATGATGCCGGATCCAATCTTCTGGAAATAAAGGATCAGAAAAAGCTGAAGGAAAACGTCTCTGCCATGACCAAAGGCGTTCTCGGAACGCACTTCCTCGAAGGATTGAGACACCTGGGTACGCCGCAGATCGTCATGATCACGCAGACCGCAGGCGCTTTGCCCACCAAGAACTTCACCATGGGACAGTTCGACAAAGCGGAGAGCCTCTCCGGCGAGTACATGGAGGAGTTGCTTAAGAAGCGGGCGAACGCGGAAACCGTGCACGCCTGCATGAAGGGCTGCATTATCAGCTGCTCCAACATCTATACGGATGAGAACGGCAAGTTTATTACCGCCAGCATCGAGTACGAAACCATTGCATTGGTCGGATCGAACTGCCTCATCGGGGACCTCGACATGGTTGCTCGCATCAACCGCGCCTGCAACGATGCCGGTGTGGATACCATGGATGTAGGGTCCGCGCTCGCCGTCGCGATGGAGGGCGGATTGCTGCCGTGGGGAGATGCGGAGGGCGCTCTCAAGCTGGTGCAGGAGATCAATATCGGAACGGAAAACGGCCGGATGATTGGCAGCGGAGCGAAGGTCACCGGTGAAAAGCTGGGAGTGAAGCGGATTCCTCATGTCAAAGGGCAGGCCCTGTCGGCCTATGATCCGAGAATCCTCAAGGGAACGGGCGTGACATTTGCCACGTCCCCTCAGGGCGCCGACCACACGGCCGGAATTGTGTTGCCCGGACCGCATCATCCTCAATACAGCCCGGTCGAGCCCACAGGACAGGCGCCGGAATCGCGGTTCATGCAGCAATGGATGGCTGCCGTCGATACGCTCGGCTATTGCATGATGATCGGCATGACGTTTATGGAGGAGAAGGCCCAAAAACATCTTGACCTCAATATGATCGGGGGCTTATCTGCGGTCACCGGCGAGACGTATCCGGAAACGTACGTCACGGATCTGGGCGCCGCGGTTCTCGAAATCGAAAGAAGGTTCAACAAAGCCGCGGGATTGACGGAAAAAGACGACCGTCTGCCAAAATTCTTTACGGAAGAAAAGTTCGGACCGGGTCAGTTTGTTTTTGATGTATCCACGGAAGAAATAGACAGCGTCCACAAACAGTAACGCTGCGCAGCGCACATGGAGTCCCGGGGAAACTCGGGACTCCATCTTTTCATGATTCCAGTATTTTCCCAGCCTCCAGCCGGACAATCCGCTTCGTTAAGGATGAAACAAAGCTCGTATCGTGGGTCGCGATGACGATCGTGGCGCCGCGCGTTTCGGCGGCTTTGCCCAGCAGATCTCGCAGCGTCGGCCTGGATGCCTCGTCCAGGGAATTGGTCGGTTCATCCAGCAGGATAATCGGAGTTTCCAGCACCAGCGCGCGAGCCAGTACGGCACGCTGCGCCTCGCCGCCCGACAGCTTTCGGCTCAGCTTGTCCGCCACCTTCGTGAGATTCGTTTCTTCGAGGATAGCCTGGACTCGACGCCGGATCTCTTGCGCATGAAGCCCTGCGGCGTGCAACCCATACGCTATGTTGTTCCGGACAGTCGTGGAAAACAGGACAGGCTTCTGATGCACCAGGGTTACTGTTTTGCGCGCTTTCCTGTCACAGTTGCGCGCGGTTTCCACTCCGTGCAGGAGCACGCTTCCGGAAACCGGCTGGAGAAGAAGCGCCAGTATGGAGAGCAGCGTGGTTTTGCCGCAGCCGTTGGGCCCGACAATGGCACAGATCTGGCCGGATGGGATGTCCAGTTGCGGAATGTCCAGCACGATCCTGCCGTCATAGGAATGCACCAACGAGCGGATGCTGTACGCAGGCGCTGTGCTCATGAAGATTTTCTCCCGATCAGCCGCGCGGCGATGTTGACGCCAAAAGCCGCCAAAATCAAAATGATTCCCAGTGCCAATCCCAGGGCGAATTCGCCTCTGCTCGTCTGAAGGGATATGGCTGTCGTGATCGTCCGCGTATAGCCCAGAATATTTCCGCCAAGGATCAGTGATATCCCGACTTCCCCAATAACGCGGCCGAAGCCTGTGACGCACGCCACCAACAGCGCAGCGTGTGCCTCCGAGGCGATCGTCATAGTCGTTCTGAATCTGCCGGCGCCCAGGGTCAGAGCCGTCTCGCGCACGACCGGATTTACCATTGAGACGGCACTGCACGCCAGCGACGCGATGAGCGGGATGATCAGCACTGTCTGGCCGATGACGATCGCAGCCGGCGAAAACAAAAGCTGAAACCTGCCCAGTGGCCCCTGGCTGAACAGCAGCGTATAGACAAAAAGTCCGACGACCACGGTGGGGATTGCGAGCGTGGTATTCAGTATGTCTTCAGCAAGCTTTTTGAAGCGGAATTGCGAAGATGCCAGCGCGATGCCCGCGGGGATGCCGATCAGCGATGCGAGCACCGTACTGCTCAAAGAAAACCGCAGCGACGCAAATACGATGGTTGTCACTTCTGCATCCGCCGAAAGGATCAGGCGGATCGCTTCTTTAAATGCGAATCCCAGGTCATTCACGCAGTTACTTTCCGTGGATGTACGCAGGCTTGAACAGCTGATGTCCGCCTACCGTATAGTTGCCGATGAGTTTCTGGCCTTCATCGGAACAGAGCCAGTCGATCAGCTGCCGCGAAAGATCGGACTTTACCGATGGGAAACGTTTGGGATTGACCTGTATCAACGAGTAATAGTTGATCAGATCGGGGTCTCCTTCCACGAGCACTTTCAGCTTCAATTGGCTCATGCGGGCGAGATAGGTAGCCCTATCGCAAATCGTATACCCATTCTTTTCGTTCGCCATGGTCAATACCGCACCCATTCCCTGGCCGATGTCCAGATACCATGATCCAGCCGGAGCAATCCCCGCTTTTTTCCAGAGAAATTTTTCCTTCTGGTGCGTTCCGGATGCGTCGCCCCGCGAAATAAAAGGCGCGCCGGATTCCTGAATTTTGGCAAATGCGCGGGATGCGTCTTTCATCCCTAGGATTCCGGCTGGATCGGAAGCGGGACCCAGGATCACAAAGTCATTCACCATGAAGGTCTTTCGATTAATCCCGAATCCATCGCCCACGAATTTTTCTTCGGAGGCCGGGTCGTGGACCAGTACCATATCGACATCCCCGTTGGATGCAAGCTTTAATGCCTGTCCGCTCCCAACGGCGATTACATCCGCTTTGCAGCCGCATATCTTTTCGAAATAAGACATCAGGTAGGGCATAAGACCCGAATCCTGAACCGATGTCGTAGTTGCCAGGCGCAGGCGTTCCTGGGCTTGCAACGGAACAAAAATAAGCGGAATGATCACCAGGAAAGCGGGGGCTACAAGTTTCCATTTCATAGGTAATTCTCCAAAACTGCAAATGCCGTCAGGCGGTTGCTAGCCTCTCTCGTAGACAATCTTGCCCGTGTCCCGAGTTTCGTAACCGCCCATTTGCGCTATGTGGGATTTGAATTCTGTCGAGCCCAGGACTTCGCGCAGGGCTTTGACGGCGCCTGTCGCATAGTTTTCGGTGGGGATGACCAGGTCAAATCGTTCGGTGGCAAGCGGAATAAAATCCAGCTCCAGCATTCTGGCCGCGGCAAGAATGCCGATTCCCACATCTGCAGATCCGCTGAAAACCTCCAGCGCCACGTCCATGTGCGTGAGGGCAATCTTCGCGTAGCCCGGGATTTCCGCAGGATCGATCTCAAGCTCCTTCAGCCGGTAGTCCAAAAGGACTCGGGTCCCGGAGCCTTCCTGCCGGTTGACGAAGGTCAACGCTTTGTTTGCCAGGTGTGTGAGCGTCTTTATTCCCAAAGGATTTCCCTTTTTGACAATCAATCCCTGTTCGCGGTGCGCCAGGTTCAGCAGCACGATTTTTAAATTTGAAAAATGCTTTTTAATAAAGGAGCTGTTGTATTCGCCGGTTTCCAGGTCCAGTAGATGGGAAGCGGCTATATGGCAGTTGCCTTTTTGCAGAGCGATCAATCCTGCGAGGCTTCCCACGTTCGATATGGAGATCGTATAGCGGGGATGCTGAACAGCCGTATTCTTGGCAAGGAGCTCCAAGGCGAGATCATTGCTGCCGGCTATCACCACCTGGTTTTCCGGAGCGCTTCTCTGGGTGGAGATGTTGACGCTTTCCCGGGCGCTTGCCATGACCCATTCGTCGATTACATTCTTTGGAAAAAGCCATTTGCCGGTGATTCGTGTGGCGGGTATCTTCTTCTCTTTGATCAGCCGGTAAACCTGCTTTTCGTTGATGCTGAGGTACTCCGCAACCTCTTTTGTAGTGAGCATCTCTTTCATAGTCCGCCTGACCCCCATCGCAAATATGACTTTTTGCGACAAATAATAACCAACAACAACAATCTGTCAACAGTATTGTAGGATAGGGTCTGGATCGGCGCAAATCCCATAAATGATGCAAATCCTCCTGCCGCGGTCTCATTATGTCGCTATCGGAATCGGAATCGGTATCGGAATCGATCATCGCAATCGGCTATCGGTTTTTACTGATGATCGAAAACCGATCGCGAACCGATAGCGATACCGATAGCGATTCCGATAGCGATAGCGATACTGGTGCCGATTCCGATGAAGGAGCATGGGGAGCTGTCGAGAAAAGCGTGGATATTCTTTTGCCTTGGCGCTATTTTAACACGATGAAAAATAGGTTGTTGCTGTCGATTTTTGTCTTCCTGCTGGCAGGGAACACCTCGTTTGCCGCTGAATCCTCCAGCCACAGCGATCCGATAGCGCACGTGCTTATCATCTTGATTGCGATTTTGGCCGCAGCCAAATTGGGCGGCGCCGTTGTGGAGCGTTTTGGCATGCCGGCCGTGCTGGGCGAACTCATCGGCGGAATTATCCTGGGAAACCTCGTACTGGTGAATCCCGCCTGGAGCTTTTTGGAGCCTTTGCGCATCACTCCCGTCGAGACGTACTGGGCGATTGCGGTGGACAGCCTGGCTCGCATCGGCGTGATTATTCTGCTATTTGAAGTCGGGCTTGAGTCGACCCTTAAGGTGATGATGAAGGTGGGCGGCTCCTCCATGCTGGTCGCCGTAATGGGAGTTATCGCGCCTTTCTTCCTGGGGTATTGGGCGAGCTGGCTTTTCATCGATCGCATTCCGGCGGGACTTTCAGGGCACGTCTCTGCCGGATTCAGCACTCACTATGTCCATCTGTTTGTCGGCGCCGTGCTTTGTGCCACGAGTGTGGGAATTACGGCGCGCGTATTCAAGGATCTAGGAAAGCTTCAGATGAAGGAGGCCCAGATCGTCCTGGGCGCGGCCGTCATCGACGATGTCCTGGGATTGATCGTTCTGGCTGTGGTTTCCGGAATCGTCTCCGCCGCGGAATTCGGCCAGCCTCTCGCACTTGGCGCTGTGATCCGCCTGGTTCTGGTGGCGCTGCTTTTCCTGGGCGGGACTATGATTGCCGGCTCATTTCTTGTCCCGCGGATAATGAAGCAATTGTCCAGGCTGCGCACGAGCGGCATGATGCTTATTTCCGCATTGGGTTGTTGTTTTGCCCTGGCGTACCTCGCCGATCTTACCGGATTGGCCCCGATTGTCGGCGCATTTGCCGCCGGCCTGCTGTTGGAGGCGGTCCATTTCCGCGGATTCAACGAGGATATCCCGATTGAAAAGCTGATCAAGCCCGTCTCCACTTTTCTTGTCCCGATCTTTTTTGTGGTGATGGGGATTCAAGTGCGGCTTGAATCCTTTGCCAATATACCTGTGCTGGGACTGGCTGCCGCCCTGACCGTAGCCGCTATTGCAGGGAAACAGATTTGCGGATTCGGGGTATTGGAAAAGAACCTTGACCGCCTCAGCATCGGCGTGGCCATGATTCCGAGAGGGGAAGTCGGCCTCATCTTTGCCGGCATCGGCAGAAATATGAAAGTAGTTGACGATTCAACCTTTTCGGCAATCGTCATCATGATTATCGTGACAACCCTGATTACGCCGCCGATCCTGAAGCTGACGCTAGCGCGACGGCAAAAGAAAATAACAGCCCTTTGATTCCAGATTCCAAATTCCAGATTCCAAATTAACTAAAGCTTTTTGTTCGCTACTCAAAATCCGGAATCTGGAATCCGGAATCTGGAATCGTCGGAATCAACCTGCTGTCCCAATTTCTTCTAATATCCCGGCTAGGCCGTTGCCGAAGCTTTGCGCAGCGAACGACGGAGTTTGTGCAGTTGGCGGCGTATCGCTTTCAGCTCGGCGTGATCGTGCGCCTCAAGCGCGGCATCGCGTTTGCCTTTTAGCTCTTTCATGTGCGCTTTGATCTCAATCTTGCCACGACCGGCGACTTTGCTCTTATGGCGCGTGTGCGTGTCGATATTGAGAGCAGAGCAGATTGCCGTGAGGAGATGCTCTTTGTTCAGCTGCGTATAGCCCTTAACCGCTTCATTTTCGATTCCGGCAGCGATTTCCCTCAACTCTGCCACCGTCAAACCCTTCAATTGATCGAATGTGTATTGCATAATTGAAATTCTCCTTCCCGATCATCGTACCCACTGGTTTCCATGGCAATGTACGGCTTTGAAAGCGATTATAGGATATTCTTTTTCAAGCCGCGAGAAAAGTCTTCTCTGTGGTATTCTTTGAATCGAGCAAGGCTGAACGGCCTTGCCGGAGGGTTTGAAGGATTAGAAGTTTCGAGAACCCCTTGGGGTCGGCACCCCCGGAATCCGGAATCCGGAATCAGGAATCTATATCATCTGGAAAGCCTATGAAAAAGCTATTGCTGACATTATCTCTCGTGATTGTATTGGGTTCTTTTTCCAGAGGCCAGGACGAGGAAAAGATTCAAAGATTGTTCCAGGAAGCAATCCAGGCTATGGGTGGAGAAGCATACCTGAATGTGATCGATATGGTTTCTGAGGGACAGACGTTTTCGTTTAACTATGAAGGGGGCTCCTCGCTCCCGGTCAAGTTTACGGACTACACCAAGTTTCCCGATAAAAGCCGTTTTGAATTAGGGAACAGGAAGAAAGAGCTCGATATCACTGTCTTTAATCTCGGGAAAAATGAAGGGTGGATCCTCGAAGGAGCGAAGGAAACTCGCGATGCCACGCCCGGTGAGATGGATAGGTTTAAAAATTCGGTGAAGCACAGTATCGACATGATATTTCGCTTCCGGTACAAGGACCCCGGAACCAGACTGTTCTATTTGGGCGCAGGCGAAGGAAAAGACGTAACGCTTGAAATAGTCAAGCTGGTGGATCCGGAGAACGATGAGGTGCTTCTATACTTCGACCGTATCTCCAAGCTGCCTGCGAAGATCGAATATCGCGACACTAACGACCGGGGCGTTCGCCAGCACCATGTTGTAGAGTTCAGCCAGTGGTTCATGAAACAGGGAGTGAATACCCCTCTGCGTATGGACGGGTATCTCAACGGCCGGCGCTTGTCGCAGCATTTCCTGCTCAAGGTTACATACAACAATAATTTGCCGGACAGTTTTTTCTCGAAACCCGTTCCTCTTAAGTAATTTGCGCGATGGAAATCTACGATATCTCCCAAACTCTGTGTCGGGGAATTGCCGTTTGGCCGGGCGATCCGGCATTCCACAGTCGCCGGGTGATGCGCATTCGTGAAGGAGCCTCCTCCAACGTCTCGGCCGTCGACCTGTGCGTGCATACGGGGACCCATGTCGACGCTCCGCTTCACCTGGATGACTCGGGATACGATATTGCAGATGCCCCGCTGGCTCGGTTTATCGGTTCCGCCCGCGTCATCGCGATCCCCGCGGCGAAATCCATCCGCGCTTCCGATCTTTCGGGGCTGGACTGGACCAACGTGGAGCGAGTGCTTTTCAAGACCCGCAGCAGCAGCCTGCCCGAGCAGCGTTTCGATGAGAATTACGTTTATATCGAGAAGGATGCTGCCGTTTTCCTGGCGGGAAAGGGGATACTGCTTGTCGGCACCGATGCCCCTTCAGTGGACGATTTCGCCGGCACGGATCTCCCATCGCACCGTATACTGCTGCAACACGGGACTGTGATTCTGGAAGGCGCGCGGCTGCATCATGTCCCGCCGGGGGACTATGAGCTGATATGCCTGCCCTTAAAACTCGCCGGACTGGATGGCTCTCCGGTCCGCGCCATTCTACGAAAATAAAAACAGCCACGAATTACACGAATTTCACTAATTTAAAAATAAATTTTGTGAAATTCGTGTAATCCGTGGCTGTTTTATATGGCTTTCGCCTGCACCGGTTCCAGCTCCAACGCGGTGCAGATCTGATGATGATCCTTGAGCCTGGCGATCTGGTCGACGAGAGCCGTGTGGATTGCATGTCCGGCCCGTTCGGCGTAGAGGTGTCCGATAATAGGATATCCGATGAGGGAAATGTCCCCGATCAGATCCAGGAGTTTATGGCGCACAAACTCGTTGGGAAACCGAAGATGATTGTTGACGATTCCCGAGGAGTCGAGAACGACCGCGTTTTCGAGAGAGCCGCCACGGATGAGGCCTAGGCCTTTGAGATATTCGATGTCCGATACGAAACCGAAAGTGCGCGCCAGCGCTATTTCCCGGCAATACGATTCGGGCGTCAGCTCCATTTCGATCTTCTGATGTCCGATCGCGCTGTGCTCGAATTCTATGATGTACGTGGCCCTGGGAATGGGGTCGGGATACACGCCGGCGACTTTATTGTCGTGACGCACTTCGATGGGCTTTCGGATCACGAGGTATTTGCGCAACGCGTTCTGTTCCGCGATCCCTGTCCTGCAAATTTCCTCGGTAAAACTCCTGCTGCTTCCGTCCAGGATCGGGACTTCCATGGAATTGATGTCCAGATAAACATTGTCGATCCCCAGGCCGTATAGTGTCGAAAGGAGATGCTCGACCGTGGAGATCATGACTCCTTTTTTCATCAGCGTGGTTGCATAGCTGACCTTGGCCACGTGCGTGCGAATGGCCTCGATTTCGAAGTTCTTCAGATCGGTGCGGCGGAAGCGGATTCCCGTATCGGGAGGGGCAGGCACCAGCGTTAACTGGACAGGATAGCCTGTGTGCAGGCCGATCCCTTCAAAGTGAATCTCTTTTTTCAGCGTTCTCTGGTGCAGGAACATACGCCTCCGCCTGTCCTAAATAAGCCACGACTCGCCAATGTAACGATGAACAGAAATTGAAAAGCAAATTTGGGGCCATTGAAGGTAATTTGTGAAGGCATCCGATAAGTCGTTGATATATAAGCAGCTGTCAAGAAGCGATGCCTCAAGCTGCAATCGACGATCGCCGGCTTTGTTGCAGAATAGACACAGCTTCGCTACAGGCAGAACAAACTTCGGGGTCAAGCGTGGTACCGTGCGCTCGGTCCCTACAGCTTTACGCCGAACCAGAGCCCGTCGCCCACGGGGACGATGATGCTTTGAAGCGCTGTTTCCTGCGCCATGATATTGTTAAAAGCCTGGATGGCCGCAACCGCCTCGTCGGAAGCGTCAAAAAGCCGCCCGAATGCGAACGCGTTATCCGCTAGTATCAGGCCTCCTCGACGAACAATGCGGAGACTTTCCCGGAGAAACAAAGGATAGCCCGTCTTGTCGGCGTCGATGAATGCGGCGTCTGCAGAATTCGCCGCGAATTGAGGCAGGATTTCCTCCGCTTTTCCTCGATACACTGTGATTCGTCCGGCTACGTCGGATTTGGAAATCCATCGTTCCGCAATATCCGCATGTTCAGGCGAGATTTCGATGGTTCGAAGCCGGCCGTCTGCCGGAAGCGCACGTGCTATCCAGATTGCCGAATACCCGGCGAGGGTTCCTATCTCGACAACCTCTCTGGCACAGACGGCCTTCAGCAGGATTTGCATGAAACTGCCTTGCTCCGGCGAGATCCAAATGGGCGGAATTCCCTTGGCTTTTGCCGCGGCTTTGAGTTTCCGGAGAAAATCATCTTCCTGTGTTGTGTGTTTTGCCAGATAGCGGATGTAATCGTCTGTCACGGGAGTGGGTTTTTCCGACATGTTCTATCCTCCGCAAAGCTGGTGATCTGCGGAAATAATTCCATCACTGCACCAAATTTTACCGCGGAGCTGAATTGAGTCCTGCTAAGGATTTTCCCACTCCCAAATAGGAGAATCCCTATTGTGCCGGGACTGAGCGGATGCCGTCAATATGTCTCTCAATGATTGTGTGAAACTGGCCATGTTTTTAATTGCGGGCCCGAACATTTTTTCCGGGTAATTCTGGAAAGGAAATGAATTAAGGGATCAGAAAATTCAATCCTAGGGATACGTCCTCTCCCCGCCGTCGAGTCAGGAACTCGGCAGATATGCTTCTACCATAGGAAATTTCTGACATGAACTATCAATGCATGAATGATGTTTCACAGCTTGAAGAAAGCGCTGCTGGTTCCAAGGGTGCTTCTGCCTGTGGGCGCGTCTGGTCCATAATCCTGGCTGGAGGGAATGGCGATCGGATCAGCGATCTCGTCCAAAACTGGATTGGCCGACCTGTTCCCAAAGCAATATTGCGCATTTACCGGCAAACGATCGATGCTGCAGCATACGCTGTCGCGGGCGGATGCGTTGAGTCCGCGGGAACGCCAGTTCGTGCTGATCGCTAAAGATCATCTCCGTGAAGCTCAAGCACAGCTTGCGGACCGATGGTCCCACGGAGTCATCGTGCAGCCTGCAAATCGGGACACACTTCCGGGAATACTTCTTGCCCTTGACGCATGTATTCGCGCGTGATCCCAAAGCAACGGTGGCAATCTTTCCCTCGGATCATTTTATATATCCCGAAAACAATTTCAGAATTGTCATGGAAAAAGCCGTTCAAGCGGCCGAGGCTTTGCCGGATAAGCTCATGCTCGTCGGTGCCCAGGCTCATAGCCTGGAACTGGAATACGGGTGGATCTGTCCCGGCAAGCAGATCCGGGAGTTCGGCGGGCATTCTGTTCTCTCGGTTATGCTGTTTCTGGAAAAGCCTGCGCGCGCGCATGCCGCTGTGGCCATGTCCCGCGGAGGATTGTGGAATACCATGATCGTTGTATCAAAGGCGCAGACGTTGTGGCAGCTTGCCTGCGATCATTTTCCGGAAATCATGATGCTCTACAAACAGCTTTTGGCTGTGATAGGAACCTCGCATGAAGAGGAAACCGTTAGGGCTATCTATGAGATTATGCCGGCACGGAATTTTTCGTCCGATCTTCTGGCACAGGCCATAAATCATATCGGAGTCATGCCGATGAAAGACGTCTTGTGGTGCGATTGGGGCAGAAAGGAACGGATCCTGGAGATACTGCATTATATCGGGAAAAAGCCAAACTTTCCTATGGTCCTGGCAACCGGCGGCAGACCAGTAAGACAAAAAGCGGAAGTCATTCCGCTGGTTCGCCCCCAATCTCCCGCCTTCGGCGCAGCTTTGGAAGATATGCCGGCCGGGAATGCATTGTCCTGACACAATCCGTTTTTGAGGCAGGCGCGCTTTAAGAAATCAAATCGTATCGGGATCGCACACCTTTCCTATTTTCCCTCGAATATATCTCTCGTGCGGTTTCAGACATGTCCCCGATCAGTATCGATACGAAAGGCTCACGAAGAAATTCCTTCCCGGTTCGAAAACACGCGCGCCGGAACGGAACGGGTCCCGCTGATAGGAAAGATGTTCGAAATACTTCCTGTGGAAAATATTATTCAATTGATTGCGCAGATCTTTAAAATCCATTCCCTTGAGACTGGATTTGGTTCTAAACCGGTTTGAATCTATGCATTTATCCGAAACTTCCAGGTTTCCCGTCCTATTTGACGGAGAGAAGCTCTATTTCAAATATCAGTGTCATATTGGGCTCGATCTGGTCCCCGGCGCCCCTTTCCCCATACGCGAGTTGGGACGGAATGAAGACTTGCCACTTGGAGCCTACTGGCATGAGCTTCAGGGCTTCGCTCCAGCCGGGAATGATCCCGCCTTGAACTTTGAATGCGATAGGCTTCCCGGAATCATAGGAATTATCAAATTCCTTCCCATCGATAAAAGTCCCACGATAGTGACATTC
Source organism: uncultured Acidobacteriota bacterium (assembly GCA_963761825.1). Taxonomy (GTDB): domain Bacteria; phylum Acidobacteriota; class UBA6911; order UBA6911; family UBA6911; genus UBA6911. Next base: position 74,816 of record CAVXIH010000009.1, on the reverse strand, counting down.
CGCCGTATCGGCGTTTGTGGGTATTTTGCCGTCCCCTTTTTTCACAATTCGATATTGCAGTCCGCTCGGGAGAACCGTGATCCCTTCTTTCTTTGCATTCTCGGCCAGGAAGGCGTCTCCGTCTTTTTTGTTTTTTTCAGCGGCCAGTTTTCTGGCTTGGGTCCTTTTCTGCTGCATCTCCTGCTGGAAGGCGGTCATGGTCGTGCCAAGTTCCGTTTCCGTCATCAGGAGCTTCGCGCCCGTAAGCGTGTCTCTCATCCCTCGGATTACCAGCTCCAGATCAACATCTATACCCTGGGACTTGAAATTGCGAGCAACCCCGACTCCAATGCCGTAATTGACTTTGTCCTGCTGCGTTTTGAGGACCGGGGCTTCCTGTGCCAGAACGCATTCCGACATGATAAGAATTGCCAACAAATAGAGCGATTTCATTTTTATCCTTTCTCCATTAGAAGATTTTAAAAGAAGGCCGCTGGCGGAAGCCGACGATTCTTCCTGGTGCGCTGGGAATGTACCACAGGAAAATCAGTACGACCAGCGACACCGTGATGATCACTTCAATAGCCGCGGTTTTCGGGGTATCAATCTAATTGTGAATAAGTCCGGAGCGATTGAGGATCGGGACAATTTTAACACCGGCTGGGAGCCCCGGTTCAAACTGCTGGATTTTTTCCTTCACTCTCTCTGCGGCGTCGAGGATGCTCACCCCGCCGAGTCCAACTGTACCAGTTATTTGCTTTCACCTCCCGAAACCTTCTGGTTCTTCATCTGGAGCTCCGAGGCCCGCCTTGTCACCTCTCGACTCCGGGCAGTGCGCTCGGCCACGATCTCCTTTTGGGTCATCAGGAGTTTCTCGCCCGAGAAGCCGTCTCTGAGCCCTCGAACTAGGACATCCAGGTCGATCTCGATGCCAAGCTGTCTGAGGTTTCTCGATAGGTCGACGCCGAGGGCGTAATTTGCCTTCTCGCTTTCTGTCGTTAGACCTTGCAGATACTCATTGCGCGCCGGCGTTTCTTTGGCGGGGATTTGCAGTTCTTCTGCCCTGGCCTGGAAAACCAAGAGTCCAAGCACCAAGCCTGCCGTCCATACTGCTCTCATTGTGTCCCCTTGAGGTGTGGCGCTCCGAACGGTGCCATCGATTTGTCTAAAGAAAAAAAGTTCGGGGGAGGGCTTGATCCCTCCCCCGAAGACTAGAGGTTAAACTTATGGAGCTGCTGCTACGCTGACAGCAGAAGACCAATTGGTACCGACTGCGTTCACCGCGCCGACGCGGAAATACCACGCCTGCAGAGTGATGTTGCCGGTGGTGAAGGTTGTCACGTTGGCCGCGACGGAACCCGAGCCCGACACGGTGCTGAAGTTACTGACGGTGCTCCACTGGATCGTATACCCGGTCTCGCCGGCTACATCGTTCCAAGTCACCGTCACCCGTTCGTTGTTGCTTTTACCCTGCCGGGCGGCTGTTGCGGTGGCGATTGCAGGTGCAGGCGGAGGTGCGGGCACGGTAACGCTGGGTGTAGTCGCGTATGCCGACGAGCCGACCGCATTCACTGCCGCCACCTGGTACTGATACGTGTTGCCGGGGGTGACGGTAGTATCCGTGTAGTTTGTAATGTTAGCAGTTGTCGTAACGAGGGCTGCGAAGGCTCCACCGTTGATGGACCGCTGAATGACGAAGCCGGTCTCGTTGTTGGAATTGTCGGTCCAAGCCACCAGGATCTGTGGTCCGGCCTGGATCGTCGCTGTCGCGTTGCTTGGGGGCAACGGCGGAGGTGCGGGCACGGTAACGCTGAGTGTAGTCGCGTATGCCGACGAGCCGGCCGCATTCACTGCCGCCACCCGGTACTGATACGTGTTGCCGGGGGTTACGGTAGTATCCGTGTAGCTTGTGATATTAGCGCTCGTTGTAACGAGCGTTGCGAAGGCTCCACCGTTGACGGAGCGCTGAATGACGAAGCCGGTCTCATTGGTGGAGCTATCGGTCCAAGCCACCAGGATCTGCGGTCCGGCCTGGAGCGTCGCTGCCGCGTTGCTCGGGGCCGTGGGTGCAAATGCGACGGTAACACTGTTTGTAGTCGCGTATGCCGACGAGACGGCTCCGTTCACTGCCGCCACCCGGTACTGATACGTGTTGCCGAGGGTGACGGTAGTATCCGTGTAGCTCGTGATATTAGCGCCCGTCGTAACGAGTGTTGCGAAGGTTCCACCGTTGATGGAGCGCTGAATGACGAAGCCGGTCTCATTGGTGGAGTTGTCGGTCCAAGCCACCAGGATCTGTGGTCCGGCCTGGAGCGTCGCTGTCGCGTTGCTCGGTGCCGCGGGCGTGGTACCGACGATCAGTGGAGTCGAGACCGAGGTGACTGTCATGCTTGGGAACTCCGCCCCGTAGCCGACAGTGTTCTGGGCTACAACGCGGTAGTTGATGGTGGTGTTGGCGTTATAGGTCGCAGGATCGGTGAGGCTGCGTGGTACCCCCTTCGTGTTTGGCTGATCGAGCGGCGACGGGCTGGTTCCGACATCGGTCCAGGTCGTGCCGTCCGTCGATTTCTGCACCAGGAAGGCCGTTTCGGTGATGGAATTATCGTTCCAGGACAACGTCAGCCTGCGGTTATTCCCGTTCCCCGTGATCAAGTACGAGAGTCCGTCGGCCTTATTCGGCGGTATGGCTACAGACACCGGCCGCATCATGTCCATCTCTTCGTGACTCAGGATGTGGCAATGGTACACGTATTCCCAGCCGAAATTAACCAGTTGGTTGACGATCGGCGCCGTGGGAATGCCCTGAGGATCGAAGTTGTTGAACATGGCTGTCGATCCGGCAGGCATCATTGGATTCAGGTTGCGGATACTGTTGGGAATCTCCCAAGGTAACGCCGGGATTATCGGCCGCAGAGCCACGATGGTATCTTCCAAAGGAGAGATCCGCACCGTGTCCTTCCAGCCCAACTCGGTGGCTTCCGTGGGAATGATGATGTTATCCCACGTAACCCGGTTGACTAGCTGCACATCGTATAGGTGGAAGTGAATCGGATGCGTGTCGACGCCATTGTGCGTGATTCGCCAGATCTGCGTTCCGTCGGTTGCATCCGAAATGGGCGTGATTTTGAAGTCGCCCGTGGGCAGACCAGTAATGCTATCCACAGCTACAACAGCCTTTGGCAAGTTGGTGGCGTTGATAAGTTCCGTCTGTGGATTCACATAGGGATATAGTGTGACATTTTGCAGCCCTGGTGTCGGTGGCTGTGCCTCTATTCCCAGAGTCGCCTGCATCCTTCCGAACTCGTCAAAGGTCGTCGAGTTCATCTCATCGTGAATGGCTTTGGGCTCAAGCTTCAGCGTCATCTTGGAGTTCGGAGCCGTGAGCGTGTTAAAGCCAAACGCTGCGGTATCACTAACGCGAACTAGCCCATCGCAAGTCGTCACATTACTGCCGGGAGCATTACAATTGCTACTGGCTGCAAAGCTTGTGCCGTAGGCTGCGTTATACGCTGCTTGCCCAACGATGATCGGGTGCTGCCCGGACTCAAATACGCCTGAGCCATTGGCTTTATGATTGAAAGCGGTTTTGAGCTTAGTAAGGTTGAAAGCAGGGGCTGCTGTGCCAACAACTTTCACCTGCATGATAGTTCGTGTGTTGGGACCGTAACCTGGCAGGATAGTCGGAGCGCCGACCGGGCTAAGATCCGGAGCACCAGTATAGTAGTCATAAGATGCGACTCGGGCTGGAAATGCCGCGGGAGCGTCATTATATAAGATCAGCGTTTTGCCGGCGAATTGCGAAAAATCAACAATCACGTCAGCTCTTTCAGCAGGAGCCAGAAGCAGTGAATGCTTGTCTACATTCCCGACATCGAACCTCGTCGGATCTATGATCCATGTGGTCACCTGCTGGCCGTCCACAACTACTGGAGCCGGCAGAAAACCTCCTTCAGTCCCGATCTGAATCCAATCAGGCCCAGGCGCACTGACACTCGTGTCCGGAGTCGGGAATACATTCGGGTCGGTCTGCGCTGCCGCTACCTCTGCTGCCTTTAGCGCCACTTCGCTGTCGGTTCCGGTTGTCGGATCAGCAACATACCATTGGAAGTTGAAGAAACGATCGTTCGCCGCGCTTAAGATGCGCAACCTGTAAGTTTTTGGCTCGACGGTTAGCGTGGGATACGCGGTACCGTTAACGATCGGCGTGTCGTTGAACTGCTCCATGCCGACCGAAATGTTCGGCGTGCCGGGAATCTGCTGCGGCTCGCAGAACGGATCGGTTTGGTACTGCCATGTTGCCGGATTATCGAGGCTGCAGCTGGGACTGTAATATGGATTCGCGATCGGTCCATACACCGTAGCTGCCGCGGGAGGCCAGAACCATGGCCCATACATCCAGCGTCCATAAGCGCTCATTCCCGACGGGTCGCCGGGATTCTGGGCCGGCATATATACGTGATGATACCAGAGATTACCATAACCGCCCCAAAGGGTAGAGTCCCAAGTTGGGTCTTGTCCGTAGGTAGCGATTTTTGTGGGATCATTGGGATCATAGGTATTGTAGATTTGCGTATCTTGTGGCACGAAAGTCTTGTCTTGGATGACAAGTGGGATCGTGTCGGAAGGTCCGGGGATGGCGCCGCTATTGAGCAGTGCCTTCTCGGTGTTATCGGTAATAAGATAGGCAGCGGCCTCGCCCGCGTACACATTCAGTCTGGTGATTCCCCAGGCGTGGTCGTGATAGAACATCAGGCGTGCGCTTTGCTGGTTTGTATAGTAGAACGTTTGGCAGCCATCATTGTTGGCCTTGCACACGTCCATATCTGGCACGTTCCCAACGCTTACACCCTGTGGCCATGGCGTAGCTTCATTCGCCGGAGTGATCCACTGGTGCGGCGTGCCGTCGCTGATCCAAGGGGAGATGCCACCATGCAAATGCAGCGTCGCACGGTTGTGCTTGAAGCAGGAGGGATCCTGCGGATTATCAGTGCACATAGGATTGCGCACTTCGTCCAGAACGGTCCCATTGTCGACCGGAGCTGCCATATTCATGGGCCCCATGCCGGAGCCCATCAACGTGGAATCAACGGGCAGGAATAGATCCCCACCAGACCCAGTTGGCAAAAGATTGTAAAACACAATTCGAACCGGCTTATCCTTTTGAGCGACTATTGCTGGTCCGAGGTACTGGGGTGGAGTAACCGCGTAGGCCTGGGCCCCATTGATGAGGACTGGGCTTGGAGCTATTAGCGGATTAAGATTCGCGTTCGTCAAGGGGAAGTGCTGGCTGATGCTAGCATTAGCCGGAGTTTCAATCTGGACATATCCGCGGACGAGGGTGTCCGGCAGGCTAGATGAAAACTTGGTTCGGTACTGCACTAATCCGATTACATACTCATCGGCTTCGACACCATTGTATTTCTTAGCCTCCGACACTGCAGCCGGAATATACTTGCCAGACGTCGGGCATGCCGGTGGGATGCAAAGTCCGGGCAGCGAATCCGTAAATTTCTTAATGCCGCCGGTTGTAATGTATCCCGAACCAGGGTTGGTTACGTTAATTGCTGTAACCGTGCCAACCTCAGTTACGGCTGTGGCATCAGCCCCACTCCCCGTCCCGGTGGAATCGGCAAAGCTTACGGTTGGCGCGGATGTGTATCCGGCGCCAAACGTGTCTACTACAACTGCAGTGATCTTGATTGTAGTGGTTGCAGTTGCGCCAGTTCCACCATTCTTGATAGGGTCAAAGATCGTGCCGTCACGGATAACCACGGCTGGGGCCGCCATGTAACCGGAACCTGGTTCGTCTATGATAATCGCTGTTATGGCCCCGTTGGCATCGATCGTAGCATGCGCCTTAGCCTGGATACCTTCGGGCGAGTCAGGCATGTCAAAATCAACCGTCGGCATTGTGTAGCCGCTGCCAGCGTTACTAACTACGATGGTGTCTATGCTGCCGTATGCAGTGGCTGTGGCGTTCGTTGTTGCGCTGCCACCTGATATTGTCACTATGGGAGCAGTATAGCCCGCGCCGTTTGCAGTCAGGTTGACGGCAGTAACTGCACTCGATAGCGTTACTACCGCGTTCGCCGTAGCGCCCGAACCGGTGCCGACTACTGGAGCGACGCTGACCGTTGCAGCCGTGTAACCACTTCCTGGCGTTAAAATCGTGATGCCTGTAATAGCGCCATTTGCCCCAATTGTTGCGAATGCTGTAGCGCCCGAACCGTCACCGTTGATAGTGACATTGGCATCGGGCAGCGTGAACGGGCTGTTCGCCCAGTTCGGATTGGGTCCAAAATAATGCGGAACTGTTTTTTCGTCAGTCGGACCGGAAGGCATTTTGTTGGCCACGGGACCCTGGAGAAGACCTGACTGCGTGAGAGCAGTCTTGTCGGCTCGTGTGAGCCTCGGCTTCTTTCCCTTGTCATTTTGCGCTTGTATGCTGGGAGCAGTTCCCAAGGCAAGCACAATGATTCCTGCAAGTAATAAGCGTATGCTTGGCAGGTATCTACACCTTTTCATAACATTTCTCCTTTTGTTTGCGTAATGCGAACGTTGCATTGTTTACTGCCATGTCAAAGGCACTTGAAGTGCTGAGCTCATCTGCGCGGGCTAAAAACAACGAGGGGGCGAATGCTTCTGCAGTCCTACGCCAGAACCGTTGCGTACCTTGCACCCTGCAAGTTTGCTGGTTTGAAACATAAGGCCGGTATTCGATGGATTGTCTGAGGGGAGGCACGAAAAAATACGAGGATATGTATCTTGGGTTTTCACATACTGCGAATGGAGATTTCTCTTGAGGGTTCATGCCAATGCCAGCACAACTGATGTTCACTGAGTGATCCACTTCCGCTTCTTCCTGCCCTTACGGGCTGCAACTACTACAACTTCTTCTTGGAATCCGATCTCACTCCGACCGGCTCTATGCCGATGCTGGTAAACGAGCCTCATCTTAGATTTATGTGACGCTGGTCACAATCAGGGCTTTCCCTATTGCCGGCCTCCAAAATCCCTAATGTGAACGAATGCCCGCAATAGATCGGGATTAAACTGGGGCGAATATCGGAAGTTTAAATGTGGAGTTCGCGCTGCTTGGATTCGATAAGGCTACTAGAAATGGATAGAGCTAAATTGCGGTGGATTTTAAACTCTTGCTCTTAACCTTGCGGACCTTATAATGGGATTTTAAATTGTCGGACAAAGCGAAACTTGGCGTGTTCGAAAAGCCTATGACTGAGAAGAAGAAAACGAACGGCAATAATGGCGCCGGAGACAAGCCTATAAAGATTCTGCTCGCCGATGATCACAGCATCCTTCGCACGGGTCTTCGAGGACTGCTCGAAAAGGAACCCAATTTCCAAGTAATCGCCGAAGCAGAGGACGGCCGGACGGCTGTCGAGCTGGCCCATAAACTGTTGCCCGATGTGGTTTTAATGGATATTTCGATGCACGACCTGAATGGCATTGAGGCAACCCGGCAGATCACAGACCGATCTCCAAAAATAAAGGTGATTATGCTCTCCGTCCACTCGGGCCAGAAGTTCGTGTCGGAGGTTTTTAAGGCGGGTGCTTCCGGTTATCTGTTGAAGGATTGCGACTTGAATGAGGTGTTTTACGCCATCCGCACTGTTATGACTGACGAAACGTACCTCTGCCCCCAAATTGCCACGGTCCTACGCAATGACTACCTTCAACGGATTTCCGAGACCGAGGCTCCGACATCTTCCATTCTGTCACCTAGGGAACGCGAGGTGCTTCAGCTTATGGCGGAGGGCAAATCGACAAAAGAAATCGCCTACTCCTTTAGCTTGAGCGTGAAGACCGTCGAAGTGCACCGCCAGCGAATCATGGAGAAACTGGACATTCACAGCGTTGCCGAGCTTACCAAATACGCCATCCGCGAGGGTTTAACCCCACTCGAAGACTGATCGCCTTCCAATACAGAACAGATTACCTCCTGGAATCGTCGTCAGGGATTTCTCCCTGTCGAATAGGAGAAACCCTGACTATATCATCATGAGCTTTGCGCCTAAGATACGCACTATCGTGAGAAGTTATTTTTCTTGGTACACGCAGACAAGGGCTTATGGGAGAAAACATACGTATTCTGCTGGTTGATGATCATTTTGCCGCAAGAGCAAGCCTAGCCATCATCCTGCGACATGAAGATAATATGGAAGTCATTGGGGAAGCTTCCGATGGGCAAATGGCCGTCGAACTTACGGAAGAGCTCCACCCGGACGTAGTCATTATGGATATAAGCATGCCTGTCCTGAACGGGATTGATGCTACGCGGCTGATTACATCGGATCATCCGGATGCCAAGGTCATCGGTTTCACCATGAACTTCGAAACCAATCTTGTTGACGCAATGCAAAAAGCCGGAGCCACCGCCTGCCTCAGCAAAAGCGATCCCATCGACGATTTGCTGAAAACCATCCGGAATTGCTGTCCGGCTTAGTCCCCATTTCAGGAATCAGGAATCAATCATGCGAATGGCATTTGTTCAATCGGCCACACTGCCAGAACCACGGTCCCTTCGCCGAGCGCAGCTTTGAGTTCCAGCGAGCCACCGCTGAGTTCCGCACGCTCCCTCATGCTGAAAAGCCCTAAGGCTTTACCCCGTCCGTTTGCGGACAAGCCGTCCTTAATCTCAAATCCGATTCCATCATCTTTAATCGCTAATTCGATCTTGCCCTCGGCATGTTGGATGCTGACGAGGATCCGGTTTGCTTTGCTGTGCTTGGCGGCATTGTTCATGGCTTCCTGAAAAATACGGAAGATCGGTGTTTTCAGGTGTTCGGGCACATCCTGCTCGTTAAGGTCAACCTGCAGGCTGGTTTTAATATTCTGATAGGTAGTTTGGAATTTCTCGCAAAAGTCCGACATTGTTTCTAGTACGCCCATCATATCGAGATAAGCCGGACGCAAATCGTTCTGGATTTTGCGAACTTCATCCATCGAATCCCGAATCATCTGGATGAAGGATTTCAGCTCCCGTGCGTTTGTATCCGTGATATTGCCGGCCATCCGAGCATAGCCTTCCGCGCGATACTTAAGGGCGGCGAGGGACTGGCCGATCCCATCATGAATCTCCCGGGCGACGTTTTTTCTTTCTTTTTCCTGCGCCTCGAGGACCTGGCGCGAAAGCAGCCGGCACTCCTTTTCCGACGAGCGCAACGCGCTTTCCATTTTGCGCTGGTCGATAATCAGTTGAACGCCGCTGGCAAATGCTTCGAGTTGTTTTACATCCTCGTCATCGTAGTCGGAGTCCTTGTTTGCGGCGACAACAACTGCCACAACGCGGTCACGGCTAACCACCGGCACAACCAGGATTCGTGTGAGTTGGATATGGCCACCAGGAACCCCCTTCTTACCCGGGCTTTCTGCCTGATAATCATTCACAACCAGCACTCGCTTCTGACGAATCGCCTCAGCCCAAATTCCGGCACCGGCAACCGGATATACGGTCGACTTTTGAGATATCTGGCAATCTTCCAGCGCATCTTTTGACCAGGAATAAATCGTCATCAGACTCACATCGGGGTTCAAAAAACCATAAAACGCATATTTGCTTCTGGTCATTTGCAGCGTGCCCTGCAAAACATGATCACATAATTCCTCCGCTTCAGCGTTCACCATCTTAGCAATCGCCCAGAGGGCTCTAAGCCGTTCTTCAGCTCGAGCACGAATTCTCGCCTCAACCTCGAGCTGATGGTTTGCCTGGACTAAACTAGCAGTGCGTTCCTCGACGCGAGATTCCAGCTCATCGCGAGCTTTTCGCAAGCCCTCCTCACTCTGCTGAAGCGATGCCACAAGTTTCGCCAGATACTGCGAGTGTTCCTGGAGTTGTGCGATGATCGGGTTGGTAATTCGGATGAAAAGCAGTGTCCCCACCAGCACCACTATAGTCGCGATGGCCATAGCCAGTATGCCGGCGCGGGCAAAAGGAATTGTTAGCTCGGTAAGATCCACTTTTGCTACGATACCCCAATTGAGGCCTGCAACCGGCTCGTAGGCTGCAAGAACCGTGACTCCCCGATAATCAAGCCCAACTAAACTGCCGGACTGGCCCAGAAGAGCGCGCCTCATTGGCTCTGCCAATTTCGAGTTCATCGGTATGGGTTTGATGGGGATGGAATTCTGGTTGCGGTCAGTGACCAGAATAACGATATTGTTTCCCTCCAGCCTTCCCAACGTGAACTCTCCCGTATGTCCAATCCCGCTGAATTGGCGATGCGCTTCGATGATTTGATCCAACGCGGCGTTTGCCGTTCTGCCAGGATAATCCCGGTTGTGCGCTACATCGAACCTGGCGATCTGCTCCAGAAGCCGAGCATGATTCCTGGCGATTGCCACCAGGATATCTCTTTGCTCCTCAAATGTTGCGCGGTACAGCACCGCGATCGTTGTCGCGGTGACGGCTACGCACGCAACCGCCATGATTACAACCAGCAGAAGCACTCTCTTTTTTTCGGTCATGTCCTGTTTCCCCGAACTCCTTTGCAGCAATAGGCAGAATGGAGCCTACATTTTCAAGGGCTGTCTCCGTCATTTTTACCACACCTGTGCGGAAATCAGGAACACGGATCTAAGCAACGATAAAAACATATATCCAACAGAGTATGCCCAGAATATAATCGCATGAGCAAACAGTTAGGGAAGAGATGGAATAATCGCAAGGACCTACGTGTATCTGAAGGGGAAACTATGGCCTTTCCTATGTTAGCGCCAAGAGATCCCCTCGCACGGAAGAAAGCGACGCATCTTTATGACTGATAAATCAACGCAAAAACATCGCAGTGCTATTACTAAAAGAAAGGGTTCCGAACCTGCGGATGCTAACGTATCAAAAGAGGAACTAAAAAGGGTCAATAGCGAACTGTACGAAACGAACCAGCGGCTTCAGGAAAAAGTAGCGGAGCTGGAGCGAGCGACGGAATCGCTTCGAAGGAGCGAAGCCAGATACCGCGAACTGGTGCAGTATGCAAATAGCGCCATTATTCGCTGGAAGAGCGATGGAGCACTGACCTTCATCAACGAATACGCCCAATCCTTTTTCGGATACGACACCGAAGAAATTATCGGCAAACATGTAGGTATCCTGATCCCGGAGGTCGATAGCGCCGGAACCGATCTGCGAGTGCTTGCCCTGGATATTGTGGCACACCCCGAGCGATACGTTCAGAACGTTAACGAGAATGTTTGCCGCGACGGCCGGCGCGTATGGATGGCCTGGACCAATCGGCCTGTTTTTGATGAGAACGGAAAGGTGAGTGAAATTCTGGCGATTGGCACGGACATCACCGAGCGCAAAAGGATAGAAGAAGCGCTGCGCGAGAGCGAAGAGAAATTCCGCGGTGCTTTTGCCAACGCCGCCATTGGATTTGCCATGACCAGTCCGGATGGGCGCTTCCTGGATGCAAACCATGCCTACTGCCGGCTCACAGGGTACAGTATCGAAGAGTTGCGGGCCACGGCATTCCCAAAGCTTCTTCACCCGGACGATTTTGCTCCAAACATGAAGCTGATAGATCAAATTCTTTCCGGTCGCATTCCGGATTTTACTATCGAAAACAGGTATATCTGCAAGAGTGGCGAAACCGTTTGGGTCCGCAAGAGTGTGTCTCTTGTGCGGGATGCCGCCGGAATGCCGAAGTGGATTGTTTCGCTCATTCAGGATATTTCGAATCAAAAGCTGGCTGAGGAATCGCTTCTCCAAAGTGAAGCGCGCTTCCGGGCTCTGGCTGAAGCCCTCCCGCAGATTGTCTGGACGGCGAATGCCGAGGGCAGCGTCGAATGGTTCAATCGGCGCTGGTATGAGTACACAGGCGAAACGCAGGGTTTCGGTGAGGGGTGGAGCTGGGGCAGAATTGTTCATCCAGACGACCTTGCGAGAACGACGGAGAAATGGGAAGAAGCGCGGAGGCAGGGTGCGCTGTACGAAATTGAGAACCGCACTCGGCGCCGTGACGGCCAATACCGCTGGTTCCTTGTGCGCGCGTGGCCCATGCTGGACGGCGAAGGAAATATCATCCGCTGGTTTGGCGCCAATACGGATATCCACGACCTTAAGGAGACCGAAGAAGAACTGCGCCAGAGCAGGGAATATTTTGCTCGTGCCCAGGAAGTTGGGCAAATCGGGTGGTGGCGTCTCAACGTGCAGCGCAACGTTCTGACATGGTCCGATGAAAGCTATCGTATTTTCGGAGTTCCGAAGGGAACCCCGATGACCTATGAGGGTTTTTTGGCAACCTGCCACCCCGAGGATCGCGAGTCTGTGGATATGCAATGGAAAGAAGGTCTGCGGGGAGATCCCTATGATATCGAGCACCGGGTTGTAGCGGATGGGCGGGTAAAATGGGTTAGGGAAAAAGCCTATCTGGAGCTTGACGAGGCCGGTAATCTGCTCGGGGGATTCGGAATTTCGCAGGATGTCACAGAGCGCAAAGAGGCTGAACAGAAGGTCCGTCAGTTGAATGAAACGCTTGAACAGCGGGTTGTCGAGCGCACCGCCGAAGTACGTCAGAAGGCAGACCAATTGCGCGCTCTCGCAAGCCAGTTGAGCCAGGCAGAGCTTCGCGAGCGAAAGCGGCTGGCGAAAATCCTCCACGACCATATCCAGCAGCTCATTGTAGCTGCGCGCATGCAGCTCAGCTGGTTGAAGCGAGACAATAATATGGAACGAATGCAGGCGACGGCGCAGGGCGTCGATGGAATTCTCCGCGAAGCGCTGGAAGCATCCCGATCGCTGACTGTTGATCTCAGCCCTCCTGCTCTCCATGAGGCTGGATTGACCGGGGGATTGAACTGGCTAGCCGCCCGCATTCGCGAAAAGAACCGGTTCACCGTCAATTTGCGTACAGACAATACTGCAGAACCGTCCAGTGAAGAGATACGCATTCTGCTCTTCGAATGCGCGCGCGAGCTTCTTTTCAATGCCGTCAAGCATGCAGATGTATCCGAGGCTCAGGTCATTCTTCTGCGAACCAGCGATGGGCATATTAAGCTGATAGTTTCCGACCAGGGCAAAGGATTCGATCCCGATATTATCCGTAAGCGCCGGCCGGGTGAAATGACGTTCGGGCTGTTCAGCATCCAGGAGCGCCTGATGCATATAGGGGGCCGTATGGATGTTGAATCGGCTCCGGGAAAGGGTTCCAGGGTCACGCTGTGGGTGCCTGCCGGCGACTGCCGCGCTGATTTGGAGGCGGCGACCGCAGAAAGGCCGACCGCTCCGGCAAGCACTTTTACAAGTGGCATACGCAGCAGCCGCGAATCGTGCCGCGTGCTTATCGTGGATGATCATAAAATCATGCGCGATGGGCTGAAGGGACTGTTGCAGTTCGAATCGGGAATTGAGGTCGTGGGAGAAGCGGCGGACGGCCCGCAAGCAATCGAGCTCGCCAATAAATTGAAGCCGGACGTTATCATTATGGATGTGAACCTTGGAGATATGACAGGGATAGAGGCAACCCGCAGAATAATGGCCGATATTCCAGCTGCCAAGGTTATCGGGCTGTCGATGCACCTCGATGCCCAGATCGCGGTTGCCATGCGCGAGGCCGGAGCTACGGCGTACCTGACAAAAGGCGGGCCTGCGGAAGATCTTATTGCCGCCATCCGCGCCTGTGCTCCCCAATGGTGACGGCTGCAGGATGCTGAAAATGATGGGAGATACGGGAGTAACACATGAAGATGTCCCCCGAAGTGGATTCCTATATTGCAGGCGTTCCGAAAGCGGAGCGCGAAAGGCTGGAGCAGCTGCGGAAGATTATTGTGTCTATCGTTCCTGACGCCGTGGAACGCATCAGCTACGGAATGCCCTATTATGGCTATAAGGGGCAGCTGGCATATTTTCGCCTGTGCAAAACCCATATAGGTTTGTATGTACCCCCTCCTGTCATCGCGGAACACAAGCACGAATTGAAAGGATATGAGACTGCAGTGGCGACTGTGCACTTTCCTCTGGATAAAAAGCTTCCAGTCGGACTCATCCGAATGCTGATCAAGGCGCGGAAGAAAAAAAACGAAGCACGTAAGCCATAAACGAAACGCATTCTCCACAGGGTCTAGCCCGATGATACGCCCCGTTAGGCTTGCGCGGCGGGCGGGTTTTATGGTAAGTATCTTCAGCTATTTTATTGGGCGGATTGATGAACTGCGAAACAAGACTTCAGATCAGAAATTGGCGTTGGTGGTGCGCGACCACGGTTGTCCGGGTCGGTTGGCCGCCAGTCCCCTGATCATTAAACCTATAGGGGTGAGGAAGCCGTGAGCGACTCGAGACGTTCACGGCTTTTTTGTTTTTTATCGGTGCCCGAGCGTACGACATGATTCAGCCATCGTTAGACGAAGTAAAAGCTATTGCCGAGAAGGGATCCATTATTCCTGTCTGCAAGGATATTCTCGGAGATATTCTCACTCCTGCCGCCGCATTCTTGCGCGTCGCCCACGGCCGCCGCAGAGTCTTTCTCCTGGAGAGCGTTGAAGGGGGCGAACGCCTGGCGCGATATTCCTTCATCGGCTGGGATCCCTTTGTGGTGGTGCGCGGGAAGGGGAATTCCGTATCGATTGAACGCCAGGGAGAGACTGTCTGCGAGGAAACGCGAGGATTCGACAAGCTCCGGCAGATATCCGGCAGCTTCAAGCCGGTGCCGATACCGGATCTGCCTCCATTCCTCGGCGGCGGTGTCGGGTATTTCGCCTACGATATCGTCCGCCAGTTTGAAAAGCTTCCATCTGCAGCCGAGGATGATTTGGGATTGGATGATTACCAGGTAATGTATTTTTCTACCATTCTCGCTTTCGATCACCTGCAGCATCGAATTCACATCATCACCAATATCTTCAACGAACACGGTGTGGAAGGCATTGAAGCCAGGTACCAGGACGCTTTGCTGCGCATCGAGCAGATCGAAAAACGCCTGACGAGTCCCCTCTCGCTGCCTTCCCCGGTTCCCCAGACGTCGATTCCGGAACCGGAGTCCAACGTGAGCGAGGCCCGGTATTATGCCAATATCGAAACCGCCAAGTCTCACATTCAGGCAGGCGATATTTTTCAGGTTGTATTGTCGCAGCGTTTCGCGATGCAGATTAGTTGCGATCCTTTTGACATCTATCGGGCGCTGCGCTTCATCAATCCCTCCCCATATATGTTTTTTCTGCGGATCGACAATCTGCATCTCGTAGGCGCTTCTCCGGAGATGCTGGTCAAGGTGCGGGACGGGCGCGTCGAATACGGGCCGATCGCGGGCACGCGACCGCGCGGCAGGACGCCGGAAGAAGACGCGCAACTCGGCCGGGAGCTGCTGGCCGACGAGAAGGAGCGGGCGGAACACATCATGCTTGTGGACTTGGGACGGAACGACCTGGGCCGCGTCTGCGATTTCGGAACCGTCAAAGTGACCGATCTCATGCGCATCGAAAAGTACAGCCACGTGATGCATCTCGTCAGCAGCGTCGAAGGCGCGCTGCGCAAAGATCTCGATTGCTTTCACGCGCTGGAATCCTGTCTCCCGGCCGGCACCGTGTCGGGGGCGCCTAAGGTCCGCGCCATGGAAATTATCGAGGCGCTGGAACCCCGTCGCAGAGGCGTTTATGGCGGAGCCGTAGGCTATGTCGATTTCTCCGGGAATCTCGATACCTGCATCGCCCTGCGCACGCTGGTCATCAAGGACGGTGTCGCCTATATCCAGGCGGGAGGCGGAATCGTTGCCGATTCCCAGCCCCAAAAGGAACGAGAGGAATCGATCAACAAAGCCAGCGCACTGATTCGCGCCGTTAAGTTTGCGCATGAAGGCCTAAAATGAATGACGAATTACGAATGACGAATGAAAAAATACTGCATTCGAAGGGGCTTACCGATGCCAAAATGTAACCCCTATCAATTCAGCAGGTTTCAATTCGTAATTCGTAACTCACAATTTGGTTGGGGGAGTAAATGATTCTGGTTATTGATAATTATGATTCGTTTACGTTCAACCTCGTGCAATACCTGGGGTCCATGGGGCAGGAGTTGAAGGTTTTTCGCAACGATGCCATTACGCTGGATGAGATTGAACGGCTGGCGCCGGAACGCATCGTCATTTCTCCCGGACCGGGCCGCCCGGAAAATTCCGGCATCATCATCCAGGTGATCGGGAAATTTTCCGGCAGAATACCAATCCTGGGCGTATGCCTGGGGCACCAGGCGATTGGCGCTGCCTTTGGCGGAGACGTAGTTTCAGCGCCGCAGATCATGCACGGAAAGACCAGTGAAATATTCCATGACGGCCGGACGATTTTCAAAGATCTGGCGTCGCCGTTTCGCGCGACGCGCTACCACTCCCTGGTGGTTTCTCCCGTGAACCTGCCGGACTGTCTGGAGATATCCGCGAAAACCGGCGATGGCGTCATTATGGGACTCCGCCATCGCGAACTGACTGTCGAGGGTGTGCAGTTTCATCCGGAGTCCATCCTGACGGATGTGGGAATGAAGCTGATTTCAAATTTTGTGAATTTAGAAACGACGATGCAATAAAAAACAGATCGGATTTTGATATGCTGAAGACTCCAAGCGATTATCGGTTGCCCGCAGCCCTGAAGGATACGATCCTTGAAAAAATCATGCGCGCCAAGGTGCGCGAACTGAATGCAGCAATGAGCAAGGTTCCTGCCGGCTCCCTTGAAGCTGCTCTGGAAGGGGCGCCGGAAATCCGTCCATTCAAAAAGGCGCTGGCGTCGCATGCGCCGGCCATTATTGCCGAGATTAAAAGAGCGTCTCCCTCGGCCGGAGTGATCCGGGAAGACTTCGATCCCGTGAAGATCGCGGAGGAATACCGGAAGTCCGGCGCAGCGGCGCTCTCCGTGATCACGGAAGTGCATCACTTCCACGGCAATCTGGAAATATTGGCGCGCCTGCGCTGGAACGTCAAAATTCCTTTGCTGCGCAAGGATTTCATCATCGATCCCTATCAGCTTCTCGAAGCACGTCACGCGGGAGCGGACGCGGTACTGCTGATTGTCGCGCTCCTGGACACGGCTGCGCTGAAAAGCCTGCGCATGGAAGCGGAACGGTTGGGGATGGAGGCGCTGGTAGAAGTGCATGATGAATCAGAACTGCAGTGTGCCCTGGATTCCGGCGCCACACTGGTCGGCGTCAATAATCGCAACCTGCGCACTTTTGAGGTTTCTCTCGACGTCTCTTTCGGTCTTGCGCGCAGGATGCCCAAAAATGTGCTGGCAGTAGCGGAAAGCGGCATCCGCACCGCCGATGATTTGCGCAAGCTTGCGGCCGCCGGTTATCGGGGATTCCTCATAGGGGAGCATTTTATGCGAGCTCCATCCCCAGGGGCGGCACTAGCGCAGATGATTAAAGATTCCAAATTCCAGATTCCAGATTCCAGATGAAAAACCACATGCAGATCTGGGTGTTGTTTTTAGTAAATTGCTAATATTTCAGAATTGTCTTCATCTCTGTTCATGATGTTTTAATCCGGAATCCGGAATCAGGAATCAAGGTACGCTTATGAAGGTAAAAGTATGCGGCATAACGAACTATGACGACGCCGCCATGGCCCTTGATGAGGGCGTGGATGCGCTGGGCTTTAATTTTTTTTCGCGCAGCCCAAGATACATACGTCCGGAAGATGCCCGGTCGATCATTCGGCGCATTCCGCCGCTTGCGGTCACGGTTGGACTTTTCGTAAATGTGGATGCGCCGGATCAGGTTTCCATGGCGGCACGCGCAGCCGGGGTCCAGGTCCTGCAGCTCCATGGCGATGAGACTCCGGAGTACTGCCGGGCGTTGGCGGACTGGACATTGATCAAGGCGGTACGCATAGGCAAAAACGGTGTTCCTTCCGGTCTCGAAGAATATCCTGTGCAGGCGTTTTTGTTGGATGCCAGGGACGACGCACTTTTCGGTGGGACGGGAAAATCATTTGACTGGAGTCTTGCGCGGGAGATGCGGGGCATGCGTCCCATCATAGTGGCGGGAGGGCTCCGGCCCGACAATGTGAGGGAAGCGATCCGCATGGTGGCGCCGTATGGGGTAGATGTCTGCAGCGGCGTCGAATGCGCGCCCGGGAAAAAGGATGCCGCCAGGTTAAGGCAATTTATGGATGAGGTAAGAAATGTCGACAGTGTGCATCACCGGTCCTGATGAACGTGGACGCTATGGTTCCTACGGGGGACGATTCGTCCCCGAGACGTTGATGGGGCCGCTCCAGGAGCTCGAGGATGCGTATCGCGCGGCGTCCCAAGATCCGCGCTTCCATGCGGAGTTGAACGATCTGCTGCGGAATTATGTGGGCCGTCCGACGCCGCTTTCGCCGGCGCGGCGCATCGCCTCTCACATCGGCAAAGGACGCATCTATCTCAAGCGGGAAGACCTGACGCACACGGGCGCACACAAGATCAACAACGCGATCGGCCAGATCCTGCTTGCCCGACGCATGGGCAAAACGCGTATCATCGCCGAAACCGGGGCGGGGCAGCACGGGGTGGCAACCGCGACGGCGGCGGCTCTTTTCGGCATGGAATGCGAGATTTATATGGGAACGGAGGATATGCGCCGCCAGTCCCTGAACGTTTTCCGGATGCGATTGCTGGGCGCGAAGGTCAGGCCGGTGGACTCAGGCAGTTGCACGCTCAAGGATGCCATCAACGAAGCGATGAGGGATTGGGTGACGAACGTGGCCAATACCCATTACCTGTTGGGATCGGTCCTGGGAGCTCATCCGTATCCGTGGATCGTGCGCGATTTTCAATCCATCATCGGCAGGGAAGCGCGCGCCCAAATCCTCGAAGCCGAAGGACGCCTGCCAGATCTGCTCATCGCCTGCGTAGGCGGGGGGAGCAATGCGATCGGGCTCTTTCACGATTTTTTGCGCGAGCCGGGCATTCGCATGGTAGGCGTGGAAGCGGGAGGCAGAGGTATCGCTTTGGGTGAACACGCCGCCCGTTTCAGCGGCGGCCGGACAGGCGTTTTGCAGGGAACCTATAGTTATGTTCTGCAGGACGAGAATGGACAGGTTGCGAGTACCCATTCCGTTTCAGCGGGACTGGACTACCCCGCGGTAGGTCCCGAGCATTCTTTTCTGCATGATCAGGGCCGCGTGCAATATACCTCCATCACGGATGACCTTGCGCTGGAGGCGTTCCAGCTCCTGAGCAGAAAAGAGGGAATCATTCCGGCGCTGGAAAGCGCGCACGCGATCGCGGAACTGATCCGCATGGCTCCGGAACTGGAAAAGGATACGCTCGTTATCGTGAACCTTTCGGGCCGTGGCGATAAGGATGTGAACCAGGTGGCCGAATTACTCTCAGTCGATAGTCGTTAGTCGGCAGCGAAAACTTCTGGATTTTGACTGCCGACTTTATTCCTTTTTCCAAAGAAGGATCATGTGAGATGGAGCGACGAATTGGAAAGAAGTTTCGGGAACTCGAAGCCCGCGGAGCGAAGGCATTCATTCCATTTATCATGGCGGGGGATCCCGATCTGGAAACCACTGTCCGGCTGGTGCTGGAACTGGAGCGAGCGGGTTCCCACATTATTGAATTGGGAATACCATTCTCCGATCCTGTGGCCGATGGGCCCGTAATTCAGCGCGCCGGCTCCCGGGCGCTGCTTCACGGGTACAGGATGTCCGATTATTTGCAGGCGGTTGAAAGCATCCGCAAAAAGACGGATGTGCCACTGCTGCTTTTCAGCTATTTCAATCCCATACTCCAGTATGGGCTGGAAAAGTTGTCTCGCGATGCGCGCGCGGCGGGAGTGGATGGCATCCTGGTGACCGATATCATTCCGGAAGAGGGGGAACAGTACTGCGCTTGCATGGAAGCGAACGAACTGGATTGCATTTTCCTGGCGGCGCCTACAAGCAGCGAGCAGCGGATTGCCAAAATAGCACAATGCTCCCGCGGTTTTGTTTATGTCGTTTCGAGGACCGGCGTCACGGGAGTGCAGCAGGAGCTTTCCGCTTCGGTGCTTCCCACGGTGGAGCGCGTGCGCAGGTTCACGCAGCTTCCGGTTGCCGTCGGTTTTGGCATTTCTCGGCCAGAGCAGGTTCAGGCTATATGGGAGATTTCGGATGCAGCGGTCGTTGGGAGCGCCATTGTCGCAGAGATGGAAAAGGCCGGCAGTCCGCAAGAAATCTGCGCCCAAATCGGCAAGTTCTGCCGCTGGCTTACCGGCACTCCATCCTAGCCTCGGTGCCAATCCCCATACTCTAATACTTCCACCTGGTGGAATTACGGTGACAGTCACCATAACCTCGAATTACCACCAGGTGGAACTCCGGTAACAGGTTCTAGAGCCTTGAATTGCCGTGGGATGGGGCCCAGTTTTTGCCTCTATATAATTTCGAGGTTATGGCGCCTGTCACCGAAATTGGTATAAAATGTGGCCCATTGTTGGATTTCGGAAGGAGCATGCCGTTGTTTACGATTGAATTTGAACCGGTGGGGCGGCGCGGCGAGGGGACGGCTGAACAGTCTTTGCTGGACTGCGCGCGCCAGTTGAATGTGGATCTCTGTGAGTATCTGCGGTGGCGGCGGCATTTGCGGCCGCTGCAAAGTGCAGGTGATTTCCGGAACCGTTTCCGAACAGAGTGAAGATGAAAAGTCGCAATTAACGGAAAAAGAACTGGCGCAAAAGTATCGCCTTGCCTGCAGGACTTTTCCGAGAAGCGATGTCACAATTTACGTTCCTCCCGAATCGCTGACGGCGCCGCAGCGCACGCAAGTGGAGGGACTGGATCTCGAGGTCGAGCCGGAACCACTGATCCGCTGCCTGGATGTGCGATTTGATGTCCGCCGTCGCTAGGAGCCCCGGAATCGGACGATCAGAACTTGTGGGCGGCGCTCACGGCGCAGCATGGTGTTTCTGCCGGAAGCATCGATTTGAAAGTGCAGCAAACGCTGTCGCCGCAGTTGCGCAAAGCGAACTGGCATGTGCGCGTCGGAATGCGCGGCAACGAAATCGTGGCGTTGGGTACTCCCGCCGCACGCTGGCTTGGGATCGCCGCGGACATCGGTACGACCAAGATAGCCGTCTATCTGGCGGATCTGGAAACCGGAAAAACTCTTGCCACCAAGGGTTTTATGAATCCGCAAATATCCTATGGGGAAGACGTCGTCACGCGCATTGCTGCTGCCGGGAAATCCCAGGAAAATGCCAGGAAGCTGCAGGCGCTGCTGGTGGATGCGCTGAATGAAGCGGCGGCGTCGCTCTGCTCCGAAATTCAGGCGGATCCCTCCGATATTGCCGATGCCGTCATGGTGGGCAACACGGCCATCCACCATTTGTTTTTGCGGCTTCCCGTGCAGCAGTTGGGGATGTCGCCCTATGTCCCGGCGGTCCGATCGGCCGTCGACATCAAAGCGCGGGACATCGGACTGCAATTCGCGCCGGGGGCGTATGTGCATTTGCTTCCCAATGTAGCCGGCTATGTCGGCGCGGATCATGTCGCCATGCTCCTGGCCACGCAGATTTTGGAATCCACGGATATCGTAATCGCCATCGATATCGGCACAAATACGGAAATTTGTCTGAATTGCCGCGGCCGGTTGACAAGCGTCTCCTGCGCGTCCGGCCCGGCATTCGAGGGCGCTCATATCAAATATGGTATGCGCGCCGCGCCCGGCGCGATTGAACACGTTCGACTGTCCGGCGGCAAACTCGACATCCAGACGATCGGGGGCGAATCCCCGGTGGGCATTTGCGGCTCAGGCTTATTGGATGCAGTCGCGCAGATGCGGCGGAATAATGTACTGGAAAGCACGGGACGCATGGTGCCGCATCCATTCGTGCGCAACCGCAACGGGATCAATGAATTTGTGCTGGTGGAACGCGCGGACAATGAGACGATCACCGTTTCGCAAAAAGATGTGCGGGAACTGCAATTGGCGAAGGCTGCCATCCGTTTGGGCGTCCGCGCGCTGGTGGAAGCGGCGGGTTTGACGGAAGATGCAATCGACCAGGTTATCCTGGCCGGCGCTTTTGGGACGTATATCGATGTGGAAAGCGCCATCGAAATCGGCATGCTGCCCGCCTTGCCGCCGGACCGGTTCAGGCAGGTCGGCAACGCCGCAGGAACGGGCGCGCGCCTCGCCCTTATCTCGGGCAGCCAGCGCGCGCTGGCTCAAAAGATTGCCTTGCGCGACGGGTATATCGAGCTGGGAAGCATCCCGGAATTTCGTCACAAGTTTGCGGAAGCAAGCGCACTGTCGCGGTCGCTCACAAAGGCTTAGAACGGCCGCCTATTTTACGGACTCAGAGGGGGCGGAATCATGCAGAAGAACTGGGCGGAACTGACGCGTGAACAGAAGCGTGAAGAACGAATGAAAAACTGGCTTGCCGGTACCGGTATCTGTTTCAGGGACGCCGGGGCGGAAAAAATGTACAAAGAGCGCGCAATGCGGCAGAAGAAAGTCATGATGTGCGAAATCCCCGACCGCGTCCCTGTGCAAATGCCGTCGGGCAATTTCCCGGCCTATTACTCCGGCTACAACCTGAAGAGAGTCATGAATGATTACGAGGCGCTTGAACGGTCCTGGCTCAAGTTCATGGAAGATTTTTATGACGACATGGACACCTTTATGGGCCCGGGCCTGGTGCACTCCGCGCCGGTGATGGAGATCATCGACTATAAATCCTATAAATGGCCGGGGCATGGATTGGGCGATGATGTCAACTCGTTCCAGTTCGTAGAAGAAGCCATTATGGAAGCCAGCGAATACGATGCTCTGATCGAGGATCCCTCGGACTTCTCTTTCAGAGTTCTCATGCCCCGCACCGTAGGCACGCTGAAGCCCCTGGAAAATTTCCCGGCTCTCAATACGCTGCTTTTCCTGTCTCTGATGGTTGCCTATCCTTTCGCCAACCCGAATATGCGGGCGGCTTTCCAGTCGCTGATCAGGGCCGGAGAAGAGATGGAGAAGTGGCAGAAGCATGTGATGAAGGTCAATCAAACTGCTTTGGAAGCCGGTTTCCCGCCGGCTCTGGGCGGCCTGGCCATCGCTCCCTTTGACATCATTGCGGATTTTCTGAGGGGGACGAAGGGCGCGATCCTGGATATGTATCGTTGCCCGGACAAAATGATGGAAGCGGTCGACAGGCTAACGGGACTCACGATTAAGCGGATACTTTCGAGTGTCAGCGCGACGGGCGGATTCACCGTGAGTTTCCCGCTGCACAAAGGCGACGATACTTTCATGTCACGGAAGCAGTTTGAAAAGTTCTATTGGCCTTCCCTCAAGAAAGTCATCGACACCTGCATCGATGAGGGGATCTCCGTGCATCTGTTTGCCGAAGGCCGATACAACGATCGTCTGGAATATATTGGAGACTTCCCGAAAGGTTGGGTGACATGGCAATTCGACCAGACGGATATGGCCAATGCCAAAAAGATTGTGGGCAATACTTGCTGCATCGTCGGCAATGTGCCGGCCTCGATTGTTATTACCAGAAGCGCAAAGGAAGTTAAGGAATGCTGCCGCAAGCTGATCGAGGTCTGCGCGCCCGGCGGCGGCTACATCCTGTCCGGCGGCGCCATGGCTACGGAGGCTACGGCGGAGAATCTGCGCGCCTTTATGGAAGCGGCAAAGGAATACGGGACTTACTGAGACGATGGAGTGAGCATTCGGATCACTTGCATTCGGAAGAATGATAGGTTTGGTTTACTTCGATACGCGGAGCATCGAAACAAGCTTTGTCCACCAGACTTTCCGGTGCGAAGCCGGTTGAATCCCCGATTTCTCCCATCCAGAGTTCAACCTCCACGGGATAGTTGGAGGCGGTCATCGGCTGGATTTTTTTGCGGTGAACGTCTTCAAGGTTTTTCGCATGGTCTGCTACCAGATAGCCCGTGGCCTGGCCCAAGTCTCCGATAAGGTCTCCCTGCTGCGCGTACGCCTTTGATCCATCCTTAAACTTCCATAGAAACATGGCCGCTTTGTCCGGAAACGCGTTAGCGGTTGTATGCGTCCACTTGGAAGCCCATCCGAACTCCGCAGTGCCTGTGTCGTGCAACACGAAATAGGTTTTATCGGAGTGAATACAATCCTGCGAATATTCGCTGAGATTGCGCAGCTGCGAGAATCCGAAAGGACTTGCCGCACTCAGCAAAACTGCCAGGAAGGTCATGAAAGGATGTAGCGCATGAAATTTCCTCCATATGCTCTTAAATATACCTTAATCCGGCATTTCAGGATTCCAGATTGCGGATTCCAGGCTAAAACGGTGTGATTCGAGATGGCAGACAAAATATTGTAACACGGGCAGTAGTTTTTATATCTGAAATCTAGAAATACTGGAATCTGAAATCTGGAATCTGGAATCTGCGGAATCGTTTACTCTCTTCCGCCGGAGAGGGAATTGAGGAAATCCCCGTTGGTCTTAGCCTTGGAGAGTTTGTCCAGCAGCAGTTCCATGCTCTCCGTGACCGAGAGCGGAGTCAGCACTTTGCGCAGGATCCAGATGCGGCTCAGATCGGCCTGAGGTATCAGCAATTCTTCTTTTCGGGTCCCTGACTTGTTGATGTCGATGGCAGGGAAGACGCGCCGGTCGACGAGTTTCCTGTCCAGGTGCAGCTCCATATTGCCTGTGCCTTTGAATTCCTCGAAGATAACGTCATCCATGCGACTGCCGGTGTCGATCAGCGCGGTCGCGATGATCGTCAGGCTTCCGCCTTCTTCGATATTCCTCGCGGCGCCGAAGAACCGTTTCGGCCGCTGCAGGGCATTGCTGTCCACGCCGCCCGACAGGACCTTGCCGCTCGGGGGCACGATCGTGTTGTAGGCGCGGGCCAGCCGCGTGATGCTGTCCAGAAGGATTACGACATCCCGCTTGTGTTCCACGAAGCGTTTCGCTTTCTCCAGCACCATCTCTGCGACCTGGACGTGACGCGACGCGGGCTCATCGAACGTGGAGCTGACTACTTCGCCTTTTACGGAGCGCTGCATGTCGGTCACTTCTTCGGGGCGTTCATCGATCAGCAGCACAATGAGGACGACTTCGGGTTGGTTCTTCGAAATGGCGTTCGCGATGGATTGCAGCAGCATCGTTTTGCCGGTCCGCGGCGGAGAGACGATCAGTCCGCGCTGCCCTTTGCCGATGGGCGCGAGCATGTCCATGACTCTTCCGGAAAGATTGCCCGGCACCGTTTCCAGCTTCAAATGCTCATGAGGATAAAGAGGAGTCAAGTTGTCGAAAAAGATTTTATCCTTGGCTGCGTCAGGATGCTCGAAGTTTACCGCCTCGACCTTGATCAGGGCAAAATAGCGCTCTCCTTCCTTCGGAGGGCGGATCTGCCCGGAAACGGTATCGCCAGTTCGCAAGTCGAATCTCCGGATCTGAGATGGCGAGACGTAGATATCATCCGGGCCGGGCAGGTAGTTGTAATCAGGAGCCCGGAGGAATCCAAATCCCTCAGGCAGCGTTTCCAGAACGCCTTCCGAAAAGATCAACCCGCTCTGTTCGGTCTGCGCTCTCAGGATCTCGAATATCAGTTCCTGCTTTCGCATCCCGGTGTATCCCGGAACGTTCAGGTCTTTGGCGACCTGGGTCAGCGCGGAGATATTCATTTCCTTCAGTTCACGGATATTCAGATGGCCGTTTTCGCGACCGTTGTTGTCTCGACCTTGCGTCGTTTCAGGCATGTGCTACTCACTCCGGAGGGAGAATAGGGTGGGTTCTAATGGTTACTTTCTCGCGGATTCAATGGCTGCCGTTGCCTGCAGCACCCGTTTCCAGATCTCTTTGCATCCTGCCCCGGTCTCAGCCGAGGACATCACCACAGATTGACCCCCCAACGAATTGGAGATAATGCGCGTTGAAGCGCCCCTTTGATTATTCGACAGCTTGTCGGACTTGGTCGCAACCACCATGTGCGGCATATTCAATTGTGCCAGCCATTCGGACAGGCGGAGATCCAAGTCCGTCGGAGGCATCCTGGAATCAACCAGCTGGACGACCAGCGCGATTGTCGAACGATTTTGAAAGTACTGCTCAATGAACTTCTTCCATCGCTGCATTGCCGCTTTGGCTGCTTTGGCGTAGCCAAAACCGGGCAAATCGACGAAGAAGAAAGCTCCGTTAATGCGATAAAAATTGATGGTTTGAGTTTTCCCGGGCGTGGAGCTTGTCCGGGCCAACTTCGCCTTGCCGACAATCCGGTTAATCAGGCTGGATTTGCCGACATTGGACCGGCCTGCAAACACAACTTCAGGAATTCCCTCGCGCGGGAAATCGCCTTCCGATACAGCGCTGATGACAAATTCGGCTTGGGTCACTGGGAGTCGTGAGGAATTAGGTTCAGTGCGCAACGTTCTCGTTCGGACGCGCGCCATTGATATCCGGCATCTGGGATACCTGGGTTGGAAACCGGTTGTCTCTCCAGGGCTATCTGCAACACTTCATCCATCGTTTCTACCAGGGTCACGCTCATGACATCCAGAATATCCTGCGGGAGGTCCTGGAGGTCTTTCTCATTCTCCTTCGGGAGAATGATATGCTTGATTCCGGCGCGGTGCGCTGCCAGGAGTTTTTCTTTGACGCCGCCGATCGGGAGGACCTTGCCGCGCAACGTGATCTCGCCGGTCATCGCGACATCTTTGCGCACCGGGATCTTGGTCAGTGCCGACACGATGGTGGTCGCCATCGTGATTCCGGCTGAAGGTCCGTCTTTGGGGATGGCTCCTTCCGGGATATGAATATGCAGGTCCATTTTCCGGTGGAAATCCCGGCCGATGCCGTATTCGGCGGCCCGGCTGCGGACGAAGGTCATCGCCGCCCGCGCGGATTCCTGCATGACTTCGCCCAATTTCCCGGTCAGAGTCAGCTGGCCTTTGCCCTCCATCAGGGTCGCTTCGGTCTGCAGCACTTCACCGCCGACCTCCGTCCAGGCAAGACCGGTCGTCAGGCCAATCTGGTTGTTTTCGCTGATCCCCTGCAGCGCGGAATTTCGGCCGCCCCAGCAGTTTCTCAATTTCTTCCCGATGTTATCGAGCTGCTTTTAACCTCCGCAGTCACAATCTTCTTGGCGGTCTTTCGGCAAACGTTGGCGATTTCGCGCTCCAGATTGCGCACGCCGGATTCGCGGGTGTATTTGCGGATGATTTCCAGCAGTGCCTCATCGGCGAACTGGATCTGCTTGTGACTGAGCCCGTTGGCTTCCATCTGCTTTCGGACCAGGAATCGCTTGGCGATTTCGAGCTTCTCGTTTTCGGTATAGCCCGAAAGCTGGATGACTTCCATGCGGTCCTGCAAGAGCCCGCGGTATCGTGTGCAGCACGTTCGCGGTCGCGATGAACATCACCATCGAGAGGTCAAACTCGGTATCGAGGTAATGATCCACGAACATGTGGTTCTGTTCCGGATCGAGCACTTCCAGCAGGGCAGCCGACGGATCGCCGCGGAAATCCATGCTCATCTTGTCGACTTCATCCAGCATGAAGACCGGATTGCGCGTGCCTGATTTCTTCATGTACTGGATGATCTGGCCGGGCAACGCGCCGATGTAAGTCCTTCGATGGCCGCGGATCTCCGCCTCGTCCCGAACTCCGCCGAGCGACAGGCGGACGAACTTCCTGCCCGTTGCGCGCGCGATCGATTTTCCCAGCGAAGTTTTTCCCACTCCCGGAGGGCCCACAAAGCAGAGAATCGTCCCCTGCGGCTTCTTGACCAGGCTGCGCACGGCCAGGAATTCGAGGATGCGGTCCTTGATCTTTTCCAGACCGTAGTGGTCTTCTTCGAGCACCTTCTTGGACCAGTTGATGCTGCGGATTTCTTTCGATTTCTTGTTCCAGGGCACGGCCAGGAGCCAATCGAGATAGGTCCGCGAAACGGTCGATTCGGCCGACATCGGCGGCATCATCTCCAGCCGCTGGATTTCCTTCATCGCCTTTTCGTGCGCGTCCTTCGGCATCTTGGCCGCTTCGACCTGCTTTTTCAGGTCGTCGAGCTCGCTCTTTTCATCTTTGCGACCCAATTCCTTCTGGATCGCCTTCATTTTTTCATTCAGGTAGTACTCTTTTTGAGCCCGCTCCATCTGCCGTTTGACGCGGCCCTGAATGTTGCGGTCTACCTTGATCTTTTCCATCTCGACTTCGATGATCTCGTTGATCTTCTCGATCCGCTCCGCGAGATCCACCATTTCCAGCAGTTGCTGCTTTTCCTCGATGCTGATCGGCAGGTTGGCGCAGATGTTGTCCGCCAGCTTGGAAGGTTCCAGCGTTTTCATCGCATTCAGGATCGCGTCGTAATTGACGTGATGGCTGAGCTTCGAAAACTGCTCGAAAACGGTCTGCAGCCGCTTGATCAGCAGGCTTGGTGCGGGCGCTGGAAGCGGAGGTTTCATCGAGCAATTCCACGTCGGCGACGAAAAATCCGGGGTCGTTGGAATAGCGGATCGCCCGGACGCGCTGAACTCCTTCAACGAGAACCTTGATGTTGCCGTCGGAAAGCTTGACGCTCTGGACGATATTGGCAACGGTGCCGACCGCATAGATATCCGATGCCTTCGGTTCGTCGACCGAAGCGTCCATCTGGGTTGCCAGAAAAACCCGCTTGGATCCCTCCAGAGCGAATTCCAGTGCGCGTACGGATGTCGGGCGCCCGATCACGAACGGGATCATCATGTGTGGAAAAACCACCACATCCCGGATCGGGATCATCGGGAGGCGTTCAGTTTTTTTGGAGGGAGTTTCATTTGTCATGCTTAAAGTTAACCGGCCTTTTCCAACAGCGCGAAAACAATGTCCTTATTCTCGACCATCTCGCGCGTTATCATAAATTCCTTAACCTTCTTCTGCGATGGCAGCTGGTACATCACATCCAACATAAGATCTTCGAGGATAATTTTCAACCCCCGAGCGCCCATCTTGCGCTCCAGGGCAAGGCTGGCAACTCCGCTGATCGCATCATCGGTGAACTTCAGTTTGACGTTCTCAAACTCGAACAGCTTCTGGTACTGGCGCACCAGAGCGTTTTTGGGTTTGGTGAGGATTTCGATCAGAGCCGCATGGTCCAGCTCCGAAAGGGATCCGACGACCGGCAGCCTGCCGACAAATTCGGGTATCAGGCCGTATTTGATCAGATCTCTGGGTTCGCATGCTTCCAGTATGTTGGCCGGCTGATCCTTTTTGGGGCCCTTCAATACCTTGGCCGTTTTATCGCCGACCAGGAACCCCATGCTCTTTTTGCCGATTCGGCGTTCAATGACCTTTTCCAGGCCGACGAACGCGCCGCCGCAAATAAACAGGATGTTGGTGGTGTCGATCTGGATGAATTCCTGATGCGGGTGCTTACGGCCTCCCTGAGGCGGCACGTTGGCTACGGTCCCCTCCAGTATTTTGAGCAGCGCCTGCTGCACACCTTCGCCCGAAACGTCGCGCGTGATCGAGGGATTTTCGTCCTTGCGCGCGATCTTGTCGATTTCGTCGATATAGACGATCCCCTGCTGGCATTTTTCCTTGTCCCCGCCGGCATTCTGCAGCAGCTTGAGGATGATGTTCTCGACATCCTCACCCACGTAGCCTGCTTCGGTCAGCGTCGTGGCGTCCACAATGGCAAACGGTACGGAGAGCATTTTGGCCAAAGTCTGCGCCAGAAGCGTCTTCCCTGTGCCTGTTGGGCCGATCAGCAGCACGTTGCTCTTCTGCAGTTCGAGATCGCCGCGCTTCTTCGATATTTCGAGGCGCTTGTAGTGATTGTAGACGGCAACGGCAAGCTTTTTCTTGGTCGTTTCCTGCCCGATCACGTACAGGTCGAGAAATTCCTTTATTTCCTGCGGCTTGGGAAGCTTTTCCCCGATCGGCGAAGTCACTACATCATCGGCGATGATCTCATTGCAGACATCGACGCACTCGTCGCAGATATAGACGGTGGGGCCGGCAATGAGCTTTTTGACGTCATTCTGGCTCTTGGAGCAGAACGAACATCTTAAGACATCATCTCTTTCGTCGTCTTTTCTCAAAGGAGTCCTCCAGAATACAGATAGGCTTCCCTATTCTTTTCTCGCGATCACCTGATCCACTATGCCGTATTCTTTTGCCTGGCTCGCGGTCATGATGTAATCGCGCTCGACATCTTTCTCGATTCTTTCCATCGGCTGGCCGGTATGCTTGGCCAGGATCCCATTCATGGATTCGCGCAGTCTGAGAATTTCTTTGGCGTGAATGTCGATGTCCGTGGCCTGGCCCGCCAGACCGCTCATCGATGGTTGATGGATCAGAATTCTGGAGTTTGGTAGGGCAAAGCGTTTTCCCGGAGTGCCCGCCGAAAGCAATAACGCTCCCATGCTGGCCGCCTGACCGATGCAGATGGTCGAGACATTCGGCCGGATGTATTGCATGGTGTCATAGATGGCCATGCCCGCCGAAATGGCCCCGCCGGGCGAGTTTATGTAAAGATGGATATCTTTTTCCGGATCTTCAGCTTCCAGGAAAAGGAATTGGGCTGTTACGACATTCGCGACATTGTCATCGATCGGAGTCCCCAGGAAGATGATATTGTCTTTCAGGAGACGGGAATAGATGTCAAATGCGCGCTCGCCTCTATTGGTCTGCTCGACCACCATGGGAATTAGTGCCAATGCTTGTTACCCCTCGGTTATATTAGCATTGCGATAGATGAAATCAAGCGCCTTGTTCTGGCGCAAATGCCCCTCAAAGCTCTGAATTCGTTCCTCTTTTTCGAGTTGAGCTCGCAAGGCGGCTGCGGATTTGCCGGCGCCTTCCGCGATTTTCTGCAACTCGGAATCGACCTCGTCCTCCGTTACTTCGATGCTTTCCTGGCGGGCGATCGCATCAAGGAAAAGCGACCGGCGGACCGCCTGCTCCGCGCGAGGCCGTTCCTCCTCGAATATCTTCTTCCAGTCGATAGAGGCTTGGTTTATATCAATCCCCTGATACGCCAGGTTGCTGGCGACTCTATGCGCGTGCGCTTCGAGTTCGTCGTTCACCAAACACTCCGGAACTTCAACCGTTTGACGCTGCACGATGGAATCCAGCAGCGTCTCCCTGGCCTTCTTTTCGGCAACCTGCTTCGCCTGCGTTACCAAATCATTGCGAACCTTGTCTCGAAGGGCATCCAGGTTCTCGGCGCCCATGTCTTTGGCGAATTCATCGCTCGGTTCCGCCAGCTGTTTCTCTTTAATGTCTTTTACGAGAACAGTATAGCTGACTTTTTTGCCTGCGAATCTCTTTCGGTGATAATCGGCCGGGTAACTGACTTCAAAAGTCCGGGTTTCGCCGGCGCGGGCTCCGCGCAGATTTTCGGAAAACTCAACATTCGTCTGAGGATGGCCCACGATCAGCGTAACTTCTTCCTCATGCATCGGTTTGACGGAGTCCTCAAATTGCCCGTCCACGGTAAGCGTCAGATACAGGCCATCACGAGCTTCCCCCTCCACCGGGACGAATTGAGCGCTATTGTCGCGGAGAGTGTCGATTGCCTTGTTTACATCCTCATCGGTGACTGTCGACGAAGGCAATGTGACTGAAACACCTTTGTAATCTTTTACTTCCAGCGGAGGGAGCACTTCGAAAGATACGGTGAATTTCAACGGAGTCCCCGGCGCGTTGTTTACCTCTTTGACTTGAGGCTGGGACAGGGGCTTGAAATTGTGCTCCGCGATTGCGTCTTTCCAGCAGCGCTCGATGATGTTCTGGGTTGCGTCCTTCAGCAGCTCGCTCCCATAGCGCTGCCGTATGACGCTCATCGGCACCTTGCCGGGCCGGAAACCGGGCACTTTGATGTTGCGGGTATATTCCCGGGCGATTTTGTCCACTTCCTCGTCCACCTCTTGGGCCGGAACTTCAACCGCGAGGTTTCTTTTGCAGCTGGATTCTTCAATGATTTCGACTGTCAACTTTGTTTCACCTGTTGTCTGCTGTTTTTGGATAATTTTGGCGAATCCCGTGATCCGCTGTTACCTGGCCCCCACGTCTCACGAGCCAGCCATTTCTATGGTGCGAAAGGGGGGAGTTGAACCCCCACCCCTTGCGGGACTGGATCCTAAGTCCAGCGCGTCTGCCAATTCCGCCACTTTCGCAGTTGTCCCACCTGTAAGTCGCATTTCCGGGTATCTGTTTCAACCTGCAGCCGGAGAGGCAAAAGCTATGGCGAGTCTTCCAATCAAATCGAATCAAACTGGGAATTTAACAAAGCCGCTCCGCTCTGTCAATGACAGTAAAATCATGATTTACGATTGACGATTTACGATTGACGATTTGAAACAGCAGTGTTTGAAGGGGTACCCGGCTGCCCAAAAGCAACAGCTGTCAGTCCAGTATGTTTTAATTCGGCAATCGTCAATCCTATTCCACTCGGGCTGTTATGGTAAAATGACACTCCTGAATAGAAAGGGTCTCAATGAAGCTGGGAGTGATTGACTATATCGATTGTGCGCATTACCTTCCGGGCCATGACAAATGCGGCTCCTTACACGGTCATACCTACAAGATTGAAGTTGTCATCGAAGGCGAAAACAAATCGGGCATGATCCTGGACTTCTCCGAACTGAAGAAGTCCATCAAAGAGGGATTAAGCTATTTTGATCACAAAACCCTGAATGATTTCCTCGAGTACCCGTCTGTCGAGAACATCTGCGAGAGCATCAAGCGTAAACTGAGCGAGCATATCCATTTCCCGTTCACGCTCCGGGTTTGGGAAGGCCATGGGAAGTGGGTGGAACTGTGAGGAATCTACGAATGACGATTCGAGAAATACGTTGCAGGCGCACGGGGTTAAGGGCTGATCTGTCGCGGTTGTTTTCAATCGTCATTCGTCATTCGTAAATTCTTCATTTGGTTAGGATTGGGTAAAGGCTGGGATTGAACAGAAAGCGCGCCAGCCGCTCATCTGTCGCCAAAAGATCCGACACGACGGCCTGAGCTTTGCCCGGTTCCGCTGCAACAAACCATCCATATTCGCGATCGAGCGCCTCCGCCAGTTTCTTCATGGACGTCATGGTCGGCAGCTTCTTCTGCGTCGGTTCGAGAGGCCTGATTGTCAAGTAATAGGCGAATTGTGAGAATACATCCGGGAACCGCTGCTCCGACATCATCTATTTTGCCGGACTTCGTGAAACGAAAGGGCACCGGTCCGGCTTTTGCCGGCAGGAAGTCGATCATCATTCGTATCCCGGTTTTTGTCGCGGAAATCTCTCCCATAGCGGACCATTGCACCGATAGCCGGGACGCGACCCAGGTCGCTGTCTCCTGTGTAAATGTGCGCGTTACTCCGGCCGCTTCAATTGCGAGCGGCATGGTTTCCCAGAGAGGCGTGACGATCAGATCCTGGGCCTTCTGGATCGTTTTCCCCATCAGGATGGGACCCGCCATGGCTGTCCAGCGCAGATCCTGCTTCTCGGCTGGTACATTAAACGGAAGCAGGGTGATCCGAACCTCCGAAACGGGCGTCACTTTGGCTTTGCTCTTTTTAAAAAAACAGGCGGATTGAAAGAACGATAGCAACAAAGCGGAGGCTGTGATCAGGAGCAATCCGCCGCGCACATGAGATTGCACCCGGCGGCTAAAAAATTTTCGCACACAATTCAGCATTTTCCCAACTCCCACCATGTTTTGAGTTACGCAGTATGCATTATCACAACTCTTCTGAAGGCGCAATTAGCCTTAGCTATCAGCTGTCGGCTTTTAGCTATCAGCTATCAGCTGTCAGCTTTCAGCCGTCAGCTGTCAAATCAGGTGAAATAATTCTTCGAGTCGCGAAACAGTATCGTGGGAGGTGAACGCTTATGATCTGCCCACGCAACCGCATGGATGAATCGGGGTCGGCGCTGCTCCTGGCGCTGCTTGCTCTGACGCTTCTTTCGATCCTGGGATTCTTCATGTCGCTTAGCGCCACAACCGGTGTAGAGATCAGCGATAACTATGAAAGCCATGTGCAGGCGACCTATGCGGCTCTGGCAGGCCTGCATCACGCCCGTGTCCTCTTTCGCGGCCTGGATCTCAACGATCTTCTGAAAGGACCGGACGGCGTCTATGACGCAGACGCATCCTATATGTCCAAAGCAAGAAGCTTCGAATTCCGCAATCCGGTGCCTTTATTGACTGCGCTGACTCTGGACATTATCGATCCCTCTTCGGATGTCGCCGGCATCCCCGATGATGGATGGATCAGCACAGGTTTTTATAACGGTGTTCGCGGAGTCGACCTCATCCCGGGATCGGGGATCGTCCAGACGGCGCCAAATCCATACGGCTCCGGGACCATCGCTACATCCCGCTACTTCGTCAAAGTCAGCGACAACAACGGGGAGGCATCGGAAATCGCCGGAGACGCGGCCAATAACCCGTTTGTCGATGGGGACGGAATCGTGATCGTGCGCGCGCTGGGGACTGCAAAAACCATACCGGGTACCACGGGATTAACTCTTCGGCGCAACTCCGTGGCTTTATTCGAGGCGCGCTTCAAGCGCTTTTCCACGTGGGACCTCGGTCCTGCCCTGGTGGCGCTTGGTCCTGAAACCAGTGCGGAGTTCAGCGGCGCCTTTGAAATCTCCGGAGGTTCGTTTCCCGGCATTGGCACGATCGATACCGCATCCGGTGATCTTATATTTCCCGAGCAAATCATTCGTGCCGCGGCCGGAGCAGGCGAAGGAATCACAGGCGGGGCTGAGCCAATTCCATCCATCCGGGATATCACAGGCCAGGTCCGCTCAAACGCCGATCAGCGTTTGCTGATGAATCCTGGCTACTTGTGGGATTTTATTCATAATCAGGCCCGGGAAATGGCGGATAACTTTTTACGAAGGAAACCAGTCCTGGCTGGAAGGACGCGCCCCCGGTTTGGGCGCCTTCAATCCCGTCCAAACCCTGGAATGCTCCAGAGCAGGACCCCAAAATCACAGTTGTGCAGGGTGATCTGCAAATAAGCGGCGGTCTCTCGGGCGGCGGACTGCTCATTGTGACGGGAAATTTTTCATACTCCGGAGCGTTTGCCTTCAGCGGTCTGGTGATCGTGGCCGGATCGGGCAGACTGATTGCCGCAGGTTCGGGTTCGGGAATTGAGGGAGGTGTGCTGGTCGCTAATCTGATAAACGCCGGCGGAGAGATAGCTTTCGGTCCCTCCGGCCTATCCATCGGCGGAAACAGCCGGATTGTTTCCAATAAGGAAAATGTGCGGATGGCAATCGGGTTGATCCCGGTTGCGCAAATCAGCTTCCGGGAAATTGCGGGTTCTGATCCGTGAGGAATCAGCGCGGCGCTTCAGGCGCTCTTGCAGCTTGAGCAGCTTGAAGAACTGCAGGAAGAGCACCCGGAGGACATCGAATGCGTCGCGCCGTCGCTGGAACGGGAAACGCCGTTGAAACTCGAAAAGAGCCTCTCGATTTCCTGCGACTGGCAATCGGGACAGGCAAGCCCGTTTTCAGACGACGCTCCAAATACAAGTTTTTCAAATTCGCTTTCGCACTTCTGACATCGATACTCAAATATAGGCATAGTTATCTAATCATCCCTCCGACGCAATGATCGTAACATAGCAAATAGTCGTTAGTCGATAGTCGGGAGGAACAGAGCTAAGCTATCAGCTATCAGCTGTCAGCAATCAGCTGTCGGCAAGATGGGCAAAAATCTTGCACAACGCTATTTTTGCTGATCGCTGATAGCTGATTGCTGACAGCTGATAGCCGATAGCTACGATGCTTGCGGATTGATAGGGCGGCTGATGACCTGGTCCGGCAATTCATTGATGTCGTCGGTCCGTGGGGGGAAATATTGCGCCAGGGCTTTGCCGCAGCTTTCGATTGCCGCGCAGATGCCGCCCCGCGCATCCCCTCTTTTTATTCCGAGGATGATCAGGTCGCGGACGTTCTTCCAGTGCTCGTCTGCCCATCTTCTAGATGAATCCCGCGGTCCCCGATGACAACGACCTCTCTTTCAAAAAGCGAAAGATAAATCTCCACTCCATTGGACTCCCGCGTGCGATAGAGGCCGCTGGCATAAAACTGCATGAGAGCCGCTTCGCGGACGCGCGCGTCCATTTCCTGTTGGGAAATGATCCATCTCCGCCAGGGCATCCGCGGGAGCAGCGCATAACAGAACGCAAAGGAAAGCACTTCCGTCCAGAGAAGGACGGTGGTCGTATGCGCTACAGGAAGCATCAAATAAACGGCCGCCGCGACAGCCATCCCGATGATCGCGCCCTGGAGCGTGGCATGGTGATAGTTCGCCGAAGCCTCGGCGGTGGCAAAAACGATCTCTCCCGAGGTCGTTGCCTCCGCTTGTTTGACGGCCGCTTCGATTGCCTTGTGATCTTCTTCACTCAGTAATTTCATAATTACGCTCAAAGAATTTTGGGCTTTTCTACCAGCTGCCGGAGCTTCCGCCGCCGCCGAAGCCGCCGCCTCCGCCTGAGAAACCACCGAATCCGCCGCCTCCGCCGAAGCCTCCTCCACGGGAACCCCCGCCGCCGAAGCCGCCTCCGATGAACGGGCCGATAAATCCTCCCGGTCCGCCTCCTGATTTCGCTCCGGCGTGAATGATTGCTCCCAAAACGGTTCCCACCAAGCCTCCCGCAATTCCTCCGAACAGGAGCAGAGGCAGGCTATGGCTGATGAGCGTGTAGGGAAGAAGAGCTCCTGCGCCTGCGCCGATGATGCCGCCGCCCCATTTCCCCGTGGCGCTCAGCACCCACAGGAGCGGAAACAGCATGACAATCAGAAGGTTAAAAATGCCTCCCGATTTTCGAACCTTCCGTTTTTCGGCCTGTGGCGCAGCCTGGTATGTGCCCCGCACGGTTTGGACGATTCCCGTCAGGCCGGCATCAATGCCGCCATAGAAGTCACCCTCTCTGAATCGCGGGGACATGTCGTTGCGAATGATCTGAGAGCTGCGGGCATCGGTCAGTACAGACTCAAGCCCGTATCCGACTTCGATGCGGATTTTGCGGTCCTTCAGCGAAACAAAAAGCAGAGCCCCGTTGTCCTGTGCCTTCTGTCCCAGTTTCCATGCTTCCACGACGCGCATGGAATAATCCTCGAGGGATTCCCCTTCGAGGCTGGGAATGATGAGAACGGCAACCTGCGTGGAATCGGTGCTCTCGAGTTCGCGGAGCTTGGAATCCAGGACGGATACCTGCTCGGCCGTCAGTACGCCGGCGAGGTCCGTCACCCGTTCCTTGAGCTGCGGAACATCCAGTGCCGAAGCCCCGGCGCACGGCAGCAGGAGCAATAGCAAAAATGCGAATCGATGCCATCGATGCATTGTCATCCTACTTGGTGAAATCAACAGCCGGTGCCTTATCGCTTCCCGGAGCTGACTGGAAAAATGGCCTTTTGCGCGAAACCGAACATGCGCGCAAAGAGGTTGGTCGGGAACTGCATGATCTTCGTGTTGTACTGCTGCGCGGCCTCGTTGAAGCGTTTGCGCTCGACGGCGATGCGGTTTTCCGTGCCTTCGAGCTGACTCTGCAATTCAAGGAAATTCTGGTTGGCCTTCAACTCCGGATAGTTTTCGGCGACTGCCAGCAGGCGGGACAGCGCGCCGGTCAGTCCGGACTGGGCCTGCTGGAATTTTTGAAATTCCGCGGGATTGTTCAGCATTTCCGGCGTGATCTTTATGGAGCCAACCTGGGATCGCGACGCAGCCACGGATTCAAAGACTTCCTTTTCGTGCGATGCGTATCCCTTGACCGTTGCCACGAGGTTGGGAATCAGGTCGGTGCGCCGCTGGTAGACATTTTCCACCTGAGCCCACGCCGTATCCACGGATACCTTCAAGGTGACCATGTTGTTGTAGGTTCCCCACGCGGAGAATCCCAACATGACAACCGCGATTATGATGATTGCCAGACAACCCAGCCCTATCGCCAAGCCCTTTTTCATAGTGTCCTCCCATACTGTTTGGAATTATATAGTACGCCAGCCTTGGGCAAATTGTTCAAATCTTTCGTGAAAACAGAAGGCAGGAGTCAGAAGTATAAAAAACGAGATCAAGAGGATTAGAGGCTTCAGCCCAGGCTTGTCCAAATGAGGAATCAGCTAAACATCACGATATCGGTGTTCCTTCGGCTTCTCCAACAAGTGGGTGCGGGCTTCAGCTCGCACAATGTGAGCTGGAATCTCTCGTCGCGCATTTGCCCGGGCTAAAGCCCGGGCCCACTTGGCTGGGGGCGTGTGCACTTATTCCGCCAAGTAGATGCAGGCTTCAGCCCGCACCCCTTGATTGCAGAGGGATTCTTAGTTCTCACTCCTGTTTTCTATTTCCCAAACCCGACAAACACAGGTTCCGGCTGCAGTTCCACTCCAAATGCCGCTGCACGCGCTCCTGAATCATCCGCATCAGCTCAAGAATATCCCGGGCGGTCGCGCCGCCTCGATTGACAAGCGCCAGCGCATGCTTGCTGGATATGCCTGCGTTTTTGTGCGTGTACCCTTTGTGAAAACCGGCATGCTCGATAAGCCAGGCGGCCGGCAATTTCTCTTTCCCCGGCCCGGCGGCAAAGCGCGGAATACTCTCGGATGCTTTCAGGCGTCCGCTGGCGCGCGCCTCCGCTTCCAGGACGGAAACGGAGTTCTGATCCAGGACGGGATTCTTAAAAAAAGATCCGGCGCTTCTGCAGTCGGGATCGTTCTCGCTCAGGACCATGGATTTGGCCTTTCGGATCTCGAGGACGGCTTCGCGGACTTCGCTGAGTTTGGGCGGCTGGGAATGGCCGGCGAATCGCTGGTGAAGATCGGCATAGAGCAGGCGCGGCTTCCCGTCGGCGCGCAGGGCAAAATCCACGCGCACGATGACATAGCGGTCTTTGTGCGTCGTATTGAAGATGCTGGAGCGGTAGGCGAACCGGCAATCGGCGGCGCCTACGTCCACCAGTTTGAGCGCATCGCGGTCCAGCGCGCGGATTTGTGTGATGACTTCCCGGACGTCTTCGCCGTGGGCTCCGATATTCTGCACCGGAGCGCCGCCGACGGTTCCCGGGATCCCGCTGAGGCATTCGATTCCCGCAAGGTCCCGGGCGACGCAATACTGCACGAACGCGTCCCACTCGACTCCCGCCGCCGCCGAAATCCTTCCGCTGCTTCCGCGTCAAGAGCCTCGATGCCCGGGAGTTCGATTTTAACCACCAGTCCCGGGAAAGCCGGAATCGGAGACAAGGATATTGCTTCCGCCGCCCAATATAAAAACGGGACAGCTGCGCGCCCGTGCGAATTCCAGCGCGTCGAGTATCTGCTCTTCGGTTTTTGCACGAAGCATAAAGCGGGCGGGACCGCCGATGCCCAAGGTGGTAAA
This sequence comes from uncultured Acidobacteriota bacterium, assembly GCA_963761825.1. GTDB lineage: Bacteria > Acidobacteriota > UBA6911 > UBA6911 > UBA6911 > UBA6911. Next base: position 35,591 of record CAVXIH010000009.1, on the reverse strand, counting down.
GGGCGCGAGAGGTACATTTTCCAGAATTGGCGGAGCTGACTTTGATTCGTTCATATTTCCGGAATGAAAATAGCATAGTAGGGAAGAGTGCGAAACAGAAAGGATCAAAGGATTAGAGGATTAAAGGGGTAAGGAGGGGTACAGGGAAAATTCAGTGTCGGCATCGGTATCGGGGTCGAAAAAAAGATAAAACCCTGATACCGATACGACTGATTGAGGCGGAGAAAGTATGAATGATAGCGTTCTGCTTTTCAATCCTGGTGGACCCAAATATTCGAAAGTTGTTAAATGGCAGCTGGACGTGACACCTGACGCGATAGCTGCCACTGATAGCTCACGGCTGATAGCGAATAAAAACCCCACTTGCCAGCTGTCGGTTTTTTCTATATTCTCGGGGCCTTCATCGGCAATCATTTCTAAGGATGAACGATGGCTGAAAGCGCGACGCCGTCTCCGGCCAAAGCGCCGCGGTATGGATTTATCGACCTGCTCAGGGGATTTGCCCTGGTTGTGATGGTCGAAACCCACGTGATGAACGCGTATCTCCCGCTCGCATTGAAAAAGGGCTCGGAATTTTTCTTCTGGCTGGCATTCACGAACGGCCTGGTGGCGCCGACGTTCCTGTTTGCCACGGGATTTTCGATCGTGCTGCAGGGCAACAGTCAGTGGGAGAACTGGCTTCACTTCCGTCCGTCCTTCTGGAGGCAGATGCGCCGGCTGGGATTCATCACGCTGGTGGCCTATTACAGCCATCTGCAGGGTTTTCGCTGGAGCCGCTACCTGGCGGAGTGGAACGACTACAATTTCTGGGCCCGATCGCTGAAGGTGGACGTCCTGCAGTGCATCGTGGTCTCGCTGCTTGTGGTCATGGCGCTGATTTTTATTCTGCGCAAAAAGAACCTGCTTCCATGGGCGGCGCTGCTGCTGGCCGTTGCCGTCGCCCTTGTTACTCCGTGGATGTGGGCTCAGGATTTCAGGGGCAAGCTTCCTTTATCCCTGGCGCTGTTTCTGAATCCTCACGGAACATCGCTTTTCCCGATTTTCCCCTGGATCATTTTTGTTTTGGTGGGCAGCAGCGTCTGCTGCTTTTTCCTGAAATCGGTGGAGACGCTCCCGGGCCGCCCCGTTCATGCGGAATATCGCGGGGCTTGGTGCGCTGCTGATTGTGTGCGGGCTTCTGCTGCGCAGCGCACCGTACACGCTTCCGGGATATGTCAATTTCTACACGACCAGTCCGCTATATGCGATGATCCGGATAGGGTGCGTCCTGATCTTTTGTTTCCTCCTGTATAAGCTGGAAATTGGAGGCAAGTGGATCCCCAGGCTGATTCAAGCGGCGGGACAGGAATCTCTGCTGGTGTATGGAGTGCATCTCTGGATCATCTTCGGTTTGCTGCGGGGCAGTGTTATGGCTCCGTTCCTTGGGCAGCAGATGGGCTATCCGGGTTGTTTTGCGCTGAGCATTGCCATCATCGTGTTGATGCTCTATCTGGCGAAGTATTATCACATCCTGAAAAAGAATTACCCCGACCGCGTCAGGCAGGCTCAGGTCGTCATCGTCACAGCCATGATCCTCATCTTCTTCCTGCGCTAGCTTTTAACAATCGGTACCTGGTTATACTGTCCCTTTTTCTAGCAATCAGCTCTCAGCAATCAGCCGTCAGCTCTCAGCTATCGATATCGGAATCGGTATCGGGAATCGGCTGCTTAAGTCTGAATTGTGAAATCGGCCGCGAGCGGCCGAAACGAATTTAGACCGGCTTTTCAATGCCGGGGAGAAGTGCGCGTGCTTCCTGCAGATCGTATGAATGAAGGCCTTCCGAGAACCATTCGGTGATTTGCTTCAATCGCTTGTGGGCTTCCGGCTGATTTTTCTGTTTATTCAGAAGGATTGCCAGGCTGGTGGTTGCGCGAAGCTCCAATGATTTCGCTTGTTGGTGCCTAGCGATTTCTATCGCCCGTTCGAAACAGGCACTGATTTCGGCCAATCGTAAATCATTCCATTTGCCGTCTCCCTCCGGCAGGATTTGCCGGAACAGAAGCTCTCCCTTGAGCCGATAAAGCTCCGCGTCATAATGAAACAGGTGCGTGCTTCGGGTAATCCGCAGGGCTTCTTCTATCGCATTCAGGCCATCACGAATGCGTCCGGCGTCCAGCGAAATTTCGGCAAAGACACACAGCAAAAACGGGGTCAGGCTCGAGGGGCCGATCGCTCGAAATACTTTCAGCGACTGTTCCAGCAGCTCCAGCCCGTTGTGCTTCTGCCCCATCTTTGCCAGGGCCCACCCCGGACAGCCCAGATGGGTGCCAGCCACGGTTCGGGCAGTTTTTGATCGGTTGCATGGTCCAGAGCTGACTGCGCGTGTTCCAGAGCTTTTTCCTTTTCTCTGCGCTCCATGTGTATCCGCGCCTTGCATAAATTGGCAAAAATGATGTGTTCGGGATTTCCGGCTTCGATAGTCACCCGCAAGGAGTTGTGTGATTTTTTTTAACGCGCTATCGGGGAAGCCCAGATTCCATGTGGCCACGGCGGCAATGCAACGGCTCAGTACATTGGCGCTTTGTTCCAGGTGCTTGCGGGCGCCGGCGTAACTCTCCATGATCCATGAGGATGGATCCCAGCGAATAGTGGGCTTGATCCAGCATAAACGCATCGTGTTCCGCTTCCGCCAATTGCAGCATCTGTTCGGCCAGATCCCGGGCGGCGGCATATTCGGCATGCGCCCAGTGATAGCACCATAATCCGTATAAAGAGGAAAACAGCAAAGCCCTCTGGCCGGCTTGCCGGCGTTTGCTCTAACTGCGAAAACAGCATGCGGGCTTTATTGAATGTCTGTTGGACATCTTCTTTTCCCAGACCGCGCGCCGACATCAGTGCGGTTCCCCTGGAGTTCAGTAGGCGAGCTTCCTGTTCTATGCGATCCGGGCCCTCCGGAATCAGGGCAAACAACTGCAGCCCCTGGGTGGCCAGTTCAATTGCTTCTTGTCCCGCATAGCGTGCGTTGGCGTTTTCCACCGCTTTCTGATAGTACTGAAGTGCGAGGGCCGGTTGATGGCCGCAATCATAATGAACCGCCAGATTGCGGCCAATTTCCCAAGATGGCCCGGATTTGTCTTTTCGATATATCTGGCTATTTTCCGGTGATACTGCGTCCGCAGTTCTTCCGGCAGAAGCTGATAGCAGATAGCCTGATACAGTGCATGGGTAAACTTGTAGCGGGAAGAAGAGACGTTGTCTGCCCTTTGCAGAAACATGTTGAGCTTCGCCAGTGCCCGGAAGCCTGCATCAATCTTCTCGACCTTTTTCCCCAGCACAGCCGCCACTCCGGCTGCGGAAAACTCCTCGCCGTTCACGCTGGCTGTCATGAGCAATTGTTGTTCTTCCGGTGTGTGCCGCTCAAACTGCCGTTCAATGATTTGCTGAATGGTCGGCGGCACGGTCTGCGCTGCCTTTTCCAGTGTAGTGTTCAGAATCCAACGCCCGTTGGAGAGAAGGAGAAGTCCGTGTGTCGCCAGATGGTCTAAGACGTTGACCATAAACAAGGGATTCCCGCCTGTGTGATCTCGGAGCCACGCTGCCATTTCCCTGGGAAACCGATGCCCCGGAAGTCTGCGTCCCAGGTATTCCTGAATGGCCGCTTCGCCGAGGAAGGAGAGCGGAAGTTCCAGGCACTGCCGATGTGCCTCCAATTCCTCTTGAATGATCCGAAGCGGATGATTATCGGCGGCGATATCCGAGGGACGATAGGTGGCGATCAACAGGAGCCGCGACGGGCTGCGGCGCTGCGCCCAATAGGAGATCAGATCCAGCGTGGAATAGTCGCTCCAGTGCAGGTCTTCGAGTATCAGGATCAGGGATGTCTGTGCCGTTATGGCTTCCAGCGCTTCGGCCATTTCGCGCATCATGCGTTCGCGCGTGGCGCCCACAATACTGTGCTGCAGGCTCTGCAATTGAGTGGAACTGACGAGCGCAGGCATTTGAGCGAGCCATAAAGGAGCATAGCGGCGGAGCAGGGGGATTATTTGGTTGCGATATGGAGAGGTCCCCAGTCCGGAGAGTGCTTCCAGAAAGGGCATATAGGCTTCCCCGGCGCCATGGGCTTTGATGCATTGGCCTCGGGCAATTAAAGGACGCGCTTCCAGTGCATCATCGGGGACGTCGGGCTGATCCCGATTCACGATGTCGATGAAGGCATCCACCAGGCTGGTCTTGCCGATTCCCTGGTTCCCTGAGACGAAGACCACCTGCCGCACGCCTCCCATAGCGGTTGCCAGGCATTGATGCAATTGAGCCAGTTCTGCTGTCCGCCCTACCAGGAGACGATCGGGGACGGCGGGTCTATGGGATGCGGCTCCGCCGTTCTCTTTTGAACTCGGGGACGAATCGATTTTTCCGATAAACCGGTATCCCCGGCGATGAACCGTTTCTATATATCTAGGGGCTTCCGCATCATCGCCAAGAACCCGGCGTATTTCGGTGACACAGTGTTTGAGGGCTTCATCGCCTATGTTGTAGTTCTTCCATATGGCGTTCAGCAGATCTGCTTTGGTCACCAGCCTGCCGGGATGCTCGGCCAATTGGCAGAGCAGGGCAAAAGTCTTCGGGCGCAAGCGAATTTCTTCAGCGCCCTTATAGATTAATTCATTTATCGGATCGATGGCAAAGCCATCAACCCTGATCAGTTTCGGATTCGTCATGGTGAACAATTACACGGAAATTACACTATAGTTGCATGATTTCCGCAAGCTGCTAATGATACAAAGCTCACATCGTTTTTAGTGTGGCTTGGCTTTCGTCCTACTTCGGCTTTTGGCAGCGCAGTACGATTAGGGCACAACGGGGATTTGTTTCGCGCGTTATTGATACTCGGGGCATCGTTCCGAACGCTTCCAACAGCTTCTCCTGACGATCCGGCCAGTTTGCTAGAAATCGGGCGAGGAGTGTGCCCAATGGCGCAGCCCCGTCTCTAAGGTTTGACAGGCCAAACAGTTTATCTAAGGAGAATGAGATGACTAATATTTCCATTAACATGAAAACGGCAACCCGCTTATTGCTGTTTGCCATGATTCTTGTGTTGGCTTTCGGAACAATGTCGTTTGCCCAAGGGCAGCGCTATAAGAGCCCCGACGCATGGTCGTTTGGTGTGCATGGGGATACGCAGTGGACCGTTCTAGCGTAATCCGGAGGATAATCCGAATACTGTAAGCGCCGCTCTAATCAGAGCAGTCAGCGCTCAGCTCAGAGATCAAGGTGTTAAGTTCGTAATCCAAACAGGGGATTTAACGGACTATGCAGGCGCACTTTCGTTGGGTACTCGTGCATCAGTTGCTGAAGAGACTCTTTATGATTTCGGAATCGGTTTCTTTCCCATTCGCGGCAACCATGAAACATACGGAAATATGGTAGGTTGGGATCCTCTTTACAATCTGAATGTTCCGGATTACAAAACTAATTTTCCACAAACTCAAGGTAATGGACCAAATCTATTTGGCGCTACCAACTTCAGTTGGCCGTCGTCTACCAACGACACCCTGAAGGGACTGAGCTACTCCTTTGATTACGGCGTCCCAAACAGCAATGCCAGATTTGTTTTCGTCGATACTGAGCAGACGGCTGCTGTGCCATCGTTAGCACCTAACGATACTACTAATGTGACCGCGGCTCAAAATCAATGTAACGCTTCCATAGTAAGTATTACAGTTAGTGGTATTACTTATGGTGGTGCTGCGGCAGGAACTAAATGCGGTCAAGGTTATTACTATATACTTTGGGATTGGGTTGAAGGAGGATACAAAACTAACATGATTGTTTGGCAGGCTGCAGTCGAGATTACAGGAATTACAACTAATTATGATTCAGCTGGTAATTCGACTGGAACTGCTAAAATCACGATCCCTGCGGGTGCATGGTTTCGTATAGACAGTAGCAAGCGGCCATCGACCAATTTTTATGCATGGGACATGCCCAACCCTGACGGAATGTATAACGGAGCACCTTTTGACATCTATTATCCGATTTCAGATCCCAGAAATCGTATATTGGCACAGATTAGTTCTGCCAATACGGAATACTGGCCAGGCGCACAGCAGAGCTGGATCAGCCAACGGCTGGAAAATGTCGCTACTCCTCGAAGGTACAGACGCATGCCTTTGTGCTCTCCCATAGACCGATAATAAACGGGAACCATGTGGATTCCTTCTTCGGGGCTACTTCGGCTGTGACACCTGCCGATCAGAACGCTTTCATTGCCAGCCTACAAAACAACGGCGTGAAATTTATGATTTCGGGCCACGATCACCTTTACAATCGAGCCTTGGATAAGAGCCCTGACGGTTTATCAGAAGTTATGCAAATCGTAACACAGGGGATAAGCACAAAATTCTATGCCCCCCAGGCGAGGATGGACGTCTTCGGAGCAGCCATTAAAGCGCGCGAGACACAGATTTCTCAGGAAGTTAACAACTTCGGCTACTACATCTATACGGTCGACGGCCCCCGCGTGACGGCCGATTACTATTCTGACGCCATTGGAAACTTCAAAGATGGAGTGTACTACCCTAATGGCGATCCTAATGCAGACCCTCCGGTTCTTGGCTCGCTTTTGGTGCCGAACTTCGCTTTTGTGAAAAATGATTCCTGGGGCTATAGCCTAAATGGCAAGCAGTTCCTGGTTAAGCAGGGCGATCCCTATTCGGTTGTAGTAGACAATTTTGGAGGAACTGCAGCGAAAATCCTCAATGGCACAAATAAAAGCACTGCCACGGATTATACTCCTGGTACACCCCCGTCCGTTGAACAAGGTCGTCAACACCGGGTGGGTGGCGAAACCGACAAAAGATTCCGCACTTGCCAGCAATATTTTCAGCCTCTGGGGAATGACGGAATTCGGGAACAACAAAAGCGATGTATATGTGCTTCAGATGAGCTTTGTCGATGAGAGACCCAATAGCAAAAACAAGGACCTAGGCAACGGCGGCTACCGTTTGGCAGCCATTGATGCCAACGGAAATTGGGTAAACGCTGTGGAGTTGAACGTCGGCCAACAAAAACAGAAATTCGTAAAAGGCCCCTATAATGCCAGTTATGGCTTGGGTACTTACGGTATTGATATGGGTGCCCGGGTTGTTTGGGCTGTCATCAATTATGATGCGGACTTTGCCGCTGTCAAATTCTAGTAAATAGCAAATCGAGGTTCTTGCCTCGACTTTTGACTAGGAAAACAGGGACGCTTTTCGTTTTTAATAGAGAAGCGTCCCTGTTTTTTTGTCATAATGGCCAGGTATGAAGACTCTTTCTGCAGTCATGGTGGTGTTGCTGTGTTCGCTCTTTACGGCTTCGGCGCAGGATGCAGCTTCGGTTGTAAGCATTCGGGCAATCGCTCCGGCTGAGCCCTTGCAGATGGGGAAATCGGCGGTGGTCTCAGTTGAATTGGCGATCACCAGCCCTTACCACATCAACTCCGATCGACCGCTTGAGGATTATCTTATTCCGACGAGTCTGGAATTTGAGCCTATTGCCGGCGTGGCGTTCGGGAAGATTGTTTTTCCTGCCGCCCCAGTCAAGAAGCTCCCGTTTTCGGATTCGCCGATGGCTGTGTATGAAGGCACGATCCGAATTTCCGTCGAGATCACGCCGGATGCGAGTCTTCAACAAAAAGATATTGTCCTGAAGGGTAAGATTCGCTACCAGGCTTGCGATGATAGCACCTGTTTGCCTCCCGTGCGAAAACCATTTAGTCTTGCGCTATCGTTTCAAGGTACAGCTCAAGCTTCCGCGCCACCGAGCGCTCCCGCAGCTGCATCCGCGGGCTTTGGCGATCGGGGCATCCTTGTCACGCTGCTCCTGGTATTCCTCGGTGGCCTGGCTTTGAATCTTACGCCGTGTGTCTACCCGATGATTCCCATTACGATCTCCTATTTCGGCGGGCAATCGCAGGGCAAGAAGGGAAGCCTCGTCGCACACGCGTGCCTGTACGTGATCGGCATGGCGGTGACCTATTCCGTCCTGGGTGTCTTTGCGGCGCTGAGCGGGAGCCTTTTCGGCTCCGCGCTTCAGTATCCGCCCGTGCTCATCGGCATCGCTCTTGTTATGGTCCTGCTGGCGCTGAGCATGTTTGACGTCTATGAATTCCGGATGCCGGCTTTTTTGAACCGTCTGGCCGGAGGCTCGCAGAAAGGCTTTGCCGGGACATTCCTGATGGGACTGACTGTCGGGATCGTGGCGGCGCCTTGCATCGGGCCCTTTGTCCTCGGCTTGCTGACCTATGTCGGCAACAAAGGCAGCGCGTTCCTGGGATTTGTGCTCTTCTTTGTCCTCGCGCTTGGCATGGGCGTCCCTTTTATCGTGCTGGGAGTTTTTTCGGGCAGTCTCAAAAAGCTGCCGCGCTCCGGTGCGTGGATGGTCTGGGTCCGGAAGGTCTTTGGCTTCATTCTGCTCGCGATGGCGGTCTATTTCCTGGAACCGCTCTTTCCGAATCCGCTGGCATATCGCCTGACGCTGGCGCTGATCCTGCTCCTGGCCGGGATTTATCTGGCATGGATCGATACAGTGCAGAGCACAGGGAAAGCGTTTCCGCTCTTGCGCAACATTGTGGGCATCCTGTTTTTTGCTCTTGCGCTGTACGCTGCGGTGACGGGCATCGAGAATTTTTTGCGGAACGCATCTACAGGAACGGTCGTATCCAGAGCCACAAACGCGATCCAGTGGTTTCCATATTCACAGGGGATGCTGGATCAGGCCGTGCGCGAAGGCAAACCCGTTTTTATCGATTTCTATGCCGACTGGTGTGTGCCCTGCAAGGAAATGGATGCGCAGACCTTTACCGTTCCCGAGGTTGTAACTCGATCCAGAGACTTTGTAATGCTGAAGGTGGACCTCACCTCCGCCGAGGACCCGAAAGCGGGAGCCTTGAGAGAAAAATATCAAGTGAAGGGCGTGCCTACATTCATTTTTTTGCGTCCGGATGGTAAAGAAATCGCAGATCTTCGCGGCACCGGGTTCGAATCGAAGGATGTTTTCCTGGAAAAAATGAACAAGGCTCTGAAACTGAAAGCTGATCGCTGACAGCTGATAGCTAGTCCCAACAATGGAGGATACTTTATTGCAGTACATCATGCCGAAGCTTGTGAAGCGCGTTAGCCCCAAACAAACCGATATCACCTGGAACGATGGGCATTTCGGATCGTACCCGTCCTGGTATTTAAGGGAAAACTGCATGTGCGCCGAATGCGTCGAGGAGTTTACGGGCAAACGGAAAATCGGCCATGGAAACATCCCTTCGACCATCGAGCGCATCGACGTCTCTCCGGTGGGAAATTATGCTCTCAATTTTTCCTGGAGCGACGGCCACCAAACTGGCATTTATGATTTCGACTATCTGCGTAAACTCTGCCCGTGTTCCCAGTGCCTTCCCGGCGGATTGACGGAGCCTCCGGAAACAGTGCCAAATCCAGGTTCCTTTGAAGTGTGACCGGGTCGCGCCGCCTCTTCAGCAGCCTTTTTCAGCCATATTTCGCGCGTCATTATCTTCGCTTTTTTTTAAGCGGAAACGTTGCTTTTCGCTAATTGACATTGTATAGTCGACCCAGACTCGAACATTTACAAAAAATGATGTGTAGGGTCATAAAAGTCTGGAGGTGGGGGGTATCTCCACGTTTGGTTTCGACTCCCTTTGGGTTTCGAATGGAACGAAAACAGACATCTTTTGAATGCCTGCGCGCCGCGCGGGATTTTGAGTAAAAAGTAAATTAAGAAGAGGAAAGAATGAGCAAAGAACAAGGTGTTGTGAAGTGGTTCAATAATGAAAAAGGCTACGGTTTTATCCGGCGCGAGTCTGGGGATGATGTTTTCGTGCACCATTCCGCAATTCAAGCCAGTGGTTTCAAATCCTTGAACGAAGGCGACCAGGTTGAATTCAACGTTGCCAAAGGGCCGAAGGGATACCAGGCTCAGGATGTTGTGAAACTATAGGCACTTACCCAAGGGAGGTTCTGGTTCTCAGCCGGGACCTCCATTTTTTTTGCCAGCAGCGCTGCAGCTCAGTTTTCCGAAACACTGCCAAGCCAAAGAGATACGTGTGCCCTCCATCAAATCTTTTCGTCCCGTAGGTTGTAAGCAATAAATAAACCCTCACGTGGGTCGAGGCTTCAGCTCCGATACTTTGGAAATATCTGTTTAGTCGGAATGCGTTGGGGCTGAAGAGATTGTCTCAAAACTGGCATTGGGCGGGCTTTCAGCCCTTTTTTTGCTTATGCAATTTCTTCCTGGGGCGTTGCCCCAGGCTGGCATGGATCGCGCCTTCGGCGCTTAAGATACTGTATAATTAGGGGTTTAAAGCGCCGAAGGCGCGATCTATATCAGCCTAGGGCGAAGCCCTAGGAATGAACCGACAAATAAGAAAAGGGCTGTAAGCCCGCTCAATGAGCAGGTTTTGAGACAGTCTCTGAAGCCCCGACCCACATGAGGGATTTGAGCAGCCAGCCTCCAGGATCGAGCTCGACTGACAAAGGCTTTGACGGCAAGGGGATTCGGTGTGTTTGCTCCGCGCCGGTGAGGCGCAGCGTATGCACTTCTTTGCCGCTTTCCATTTCAAACGCGACATCTACCGTTATGTCGAAAAGGCCGGTGGCCTGCTGCTGGCGTACGGTTACTTCCGCTGCGCTCGCCTGTGGGTCCCAATGCCACGACAAGCTATAATCCGGCCAGCCCGGCTGCGTGAGCCACTGTTTGAAGAAAGCATCCAGCGAAATTCCGCTGACTGCTTCCATCGCCCGCTGAAAATCCGCGCTGTCCGCGTTGCCGCCCGCATACAGGCTGTAATAGCGGCGAATCCCTCTGAAAAAACTGGCATCGCCCAGCATGCGGCGTAGCATATGGAGAATCCACGCCCCTTTTTGATACGTCGCCGGATTAAGTTTTTGCATCAAGTTGGTCTGAGCAGGGTTGATGACTGGTTGCGAATGTGCAAGCCTCGAAAGGATCAGATCTTTTGCGTGATCAGCCATGATCTGTTTCAAGGATCCGGGGCCATCCCTGTGCTCATAAAACAGCGCCTCGAAATAGGTCGCAAAGCCTTCGCTGAGCCAGAGCTGATCCCAGTCGGACTCCGTAACCGAATCGCCGAACCATTGGTGCGCGATTTCATGGGGCAGAGGGACTTCAGATGGCCCCGTTTCCTGAAACAACGACTCCTGGTAAAAGATCACGCTCGAATTCTCCATTCCGCCGAAACTAATTGTGGCCTGGACCTGTGCGAGCTTTTCATAGGGATAGGGACCAATCAGCGAACTGAAAAATTTCACAGCTGAAGACGTCTGACTAAACCTGCGGGCTGCGGCCCCGGAATCTTCCGGATAGGAATACCAGGTAAGCGGCACGCCGTTCACGCGCGGTCCGCGCGCAACGGAAAATTCAGCGGCGGCGATTACGATGCAATAGGTCGGGATAGGCTTGTGCTCGATCCAGTGTGTGCGTTTGCGCCCGTCCGGTAGAAGGCTGGTTTGAACCAGTGCGCCGTTGGACACAACGTCGTATTTTTGCGGAGCCGTCACTGTAACCTGAACCGTCGCTTTGTCCGAGGGGTGGTCAATGGACGGGAACCAGTAGTGCGCATAATCGGGCCAGTTCTCGACAAAAAATACCCTATGGCCATATTTGTTTTTGCCGATCGTCAGTCCCTGCTCAGGCTTGCCGTGGTAGCGCACGGCAACGATTGCGACATCGCCCCGCGCAAATTTACGCCCGAAATCAAACGACAGGCTTCCGTCGCGCAGCGAGAAACTCCTCGCGACTCCCTGCACCTGCAGGCTGTCTACCTGCATGCCCGCGAAGTCGAGCCTCATGCCCGGAACGCCGTCGTTCCGCATGCGCACATGGATCCTGGTGGTCCCCGCAATGGAATCGGACGTGTCGGTCAGCGCTAGCGCAATATCGTAGTGGATGATATCGACCCCCGGCTGACGCGGATAGTTGTCCGCATAGCCGCAGACAAATGCCACCAGGAACCAGATTCCGGAAAAGAATATTCGCATCGCTTTATACTTTTATCACTTTTTGAGCCTTTGAGTCTTAGAGTCTTAGAGTTAAATTACAGGATCGAGGAGCCCAATATGAAAAATGCGCAAATCCCCCAAAGACTGTACCGCGACGACATCCGACTTTCGATTCTCGGCCTCGGCGGCATGCTCCTCGTAGACATGGAGCAGAGCACCGTCGATCAAATTGTCTCCGAAGCGTTGCAACGGGGCATCAACTATTTTGACGTAGCTCCTTTCTATGGCGATGGCGAGGCCGAGCAGAAAATGGGAATCGCGCTCGAATCCCATAGGAACAAGGTTTTCCTTGCATGCAAAACCATGGAGCGGTCGGCGAAAGGCGCACAAATCGAGCTCGAGCAATCGCTGCGCCGGCTGCGTACGGATCACTTCGACCTGTACCAGTTTCATACCGTGACCGATTTGGACGAAGTGGATGAAATATTTGCCCCCGGCGGCGCCATGGAAACCTTCTTGCGCGCCCGTAAGCAAGGGAAGATCCGCTACATAGGTTTCTCGGCCCATTCGGTCGACGCGGCGCTCGCCATGCTTGACCGGTTTCAATTCGATTCCATTCTGTTCCCGGTCAATTTCATTTGCTATGCGCGCGGCAATTTTGGACCTCAAGTGATGGCTAAAGCCAAAGAGATGGGCGTCGCGCGCCTGGCCATCAAGGCCATGGCGCATGGGCCCTGGCGAAAATCGGATACGCGAGAATACCCCAATTGCTGGTATCGCCCGATTACGGATAAGGAATTGGCGAGACAGGCGCTGCGATTCACTCTCTCGGAAGGCGTGACGGCCGCGATGCCTCCCGGCGATGAACGCCTCTTCCGCATGGCGCTGGAACTCGCCCACGATCTCCCGCCCCTCACCGAATTAGAGCGAGAGGCGCTGTTGGCCAGTACGAAGGGGCTACGACCATTAATGAAAGCGTGATTCAATGATTCCTAATTCCTGATTCCTGATTGAAAAGCGGGCTACCAATCTTGAGTAGTATGTTTTTGATCTCGAATTTCCAGTTCTTTCGTTTTTACTCAGGAATCAGGAATCAGAAATCAGGAATGGAGATCACATGACTACTATCGACAAGCTCCAATTTATAGCGGATGAACGAAGCCGGTTGGAGGCGGAAGGTTTATGGGTGAGGGTGCGGACGATTGAATCCGCGCAGGGAGCGTGGATCACCGTGGATGGCAGGAAGGTGTTGAACCTCTGCTCGAATAATTATCTGGGATTTGCCAATCATCCCCGGCTCCGACAGGCGGCGCAGCATGCGATTGAACAGTTCGGCGTTGGACCTGCGGCCGTGCGGTCAATAGCTGGCACCACGACACTGCACACGGAGCTTGAGAAGAAACTCGCGCGCTTCAAACGAGTCGAAGCGACAATCTCGTTTCAATCGGGCTTTAATTCGAATATCGCCACGATCCCGGCGCTGGTCGGGAAAGACGATCTGATTTTTTCCGATGAACTGAACCACGCGTCGATTATTGATGGATGCCGCCTTTCGGGAGCGCCGATCATACGGTATGAGCACTGCACGCCGGCGTCGCTCGAGCAGAAGCTGAAAGAGCATTATCCGGCCGGAACCGCGAAACGCGCGCTCGTCATCACGGACGGCGTTTTTTCCATGGATGGAGACATCGCGCCGCTTCCGGCCCTGGTCGAACTTGCGGAAAGATACAATGCAATGATTATGGTGGACGATGCGCACGGCGAAGGAGTGCTTGGGGAAGGCGGGCGCGGCGCCGTCGATCATTTTCACATGCACGGACGCGTCGACGTGGAGATCGGCACGCTTTCAAAAGCCTTTGGCGTCGTCGGAGGTTTCGTAGCGGGGAAGAAGGTCATTATCGAGCATTTAAGGCAAAAGGGGCGGCCATTCCTGTTTTCGAGCGCGCTCACGCCTGCCGACGTCGCGGCCTGCAGCGCCGCCGTCGATATTCTGGAATCCTCCGGCGACCTGGTAGAGAAGCTGTGGAGCAACACGCGCTATTTTAAAAAGAGAATGCGGGAAGCCGGCTTCGATACCGGCAGGAGCGAAACGCCGATCACGCCCATCATGCTGGGCGACGTGAAAATCGCGCAGGAATTCAGCCGGCGGCTGTTTGAAAACAATGTCTTCGCCATGGCCATCGGTTTTCCCACCGTCCCGATGGGAAAGGCGCGCATTCGAGTCATGATCTCCGCCACGCACTCCGAGCAGGACCTCGACTACGGCATCGGCAAATTCATCGCCGTCGCGAGCGAATTAACAATGATTCCAGATTACAAATTCCAGATTCCAGACTAAAACGGTGTAATTCGAAATGGCAGGCAAAATATCGCAAACCTGTCAGTAGCTTTTATACTGAATCTGGAATCCGGAATCCGGAATCTAGTATCAATCCAACGCCACCCAAACCGATTTAACTTGCGTATACAAGTCAATCCCATGTCGGCCGAGTTCGCGGCCGAAGCCGGATTGTTTATATCCGCCGAATGGGGCTTCTGCCGAGAGCGAGCCATACGCGTTGATCCAGACTGTGCCTGCCTGTATTCGCCGGGCCAGCGTGTGCGCTTTCCCGATATCTCGCGTCCAGATTCCTGCGGCAAGACCATAAATGGTGGAGTTGGCTTTTTCGACGAGCTCATCCATATTCTCGAAGGTGAGTACGGTAAGCACCGGTCCGAAAATCTCTTCCTGCGCGATGCGCATGGAAGCATCCACCGAGTCGAAGATAGTTGGTTTTACGAAGCAACCGCAATCCCCGACGCGTCCGCCTTCCAGAACGGCGTGTGCTCCTTCTTCCTTGCCGATCCGTACATACTCAAGAACGCGTTCCATTTGAGCTTTCGAGACGAGCGCTCCCAGGCGCGTTTTCGGATCGAGCGGGTCGCCGGGTGTGAGTTTGCGCGCCCTATCGAGAAGCTTGTCCATGACAAGGTCATGAATGCTTTTCTCGACAAACAGCCGGGAACCCGCGTTGCAGACTTCGCCTTTGCCGTAAAAGATGCCGTTGAATGCGCCCTTTACGGCCGCGTCGAGGTCTGCGTCCGCAAACAGGATGTTGGGAGATTTGCCGCCCAGTTCGAGCGACACTTTTTTGAGGGTGTCGGCGGATGTCCGCACAATTTCTTTTCCGACGGCGGTGCTTCCGGTGAAAGAGATTTTGTCGACGCCCGGGTGGGTTACCAGGGCGCGCCCGGCCGTTTCGCCGAATCCGGGGACGACATTGACGACGCCGTCAGGGAAGCCGGCTTCCTGGCAGAGTTGTCCCAACAGGAGGCCGCTGAGCGGCGTTTCTTCGGCGATTTTCAATATCGCCGTATTGCCGCAAGCCAGGGCCGGCGCCAGTTTCCACGCAACCATGAGCAGCGGGAAGTTCCAGGGCGTGATGATGCCGCAAACGCCATAAGGTTCGCGCAGGGTGTAATTCAGGTAGTTGCCGGGGACAGGAATCGTTTCGCCTTCGATCTTAGTGCACCAGCCGGCGTAGTAATAAAAGGTCTCGGCGGCCATGGGCACGTCTACGTTCCGCGACTCGAAGAGGGGTTTTCCGTTGTCCATGGTTTCGGTGATGGCCAGTTCATCGGCGTGCTCCATGATCAGATCGCCCAGCTTCCATAGCAGTTTGGATCGATCCCGGGCCGCCAGGGTGCGCCAGTTCTTTTTGTCGAAGGCAGTGCGCGCCGCTTTCACGGCCGCGTCGATGTCGGGCGCATCCGCCTCGGCTACCTGTGCGAGCACTTCTTCCGTCGCCGGATTGATGGATGGGAAAGTCTTTCCCGACAACGCGTCCTGGAATTTGCCGCCAATCAAAAGCTGCGTCGGTCCGCCCATAGTTTCTCCTTGTACCAAATTGGATAAAGCAAGTAGCCGCGCATTTCCATCCTGAAATCTATGCGAATTGCAGAAAGTCCAGGCCGGCATGCCTGGACATAATAATACATTGGGCGCTCATCTGTAGGTGACGAAGAAACACATGTCAGATCAAAAACACAGGTCAAAAACAATCTTCACAACAGCGCTCGGCCGTGCTAACCTCATGGGCGTCTTTCTGCAAATGTGCAAAGAGTGGGCCGTTAGCTCAATTGGCAGAGCAACTGACTCTTAATCAGTAGGTTGAAGGTTCGATTCCTTCACGGCTCACCATAGAAAACAAAAGACTTACGGGAAATAAAGAAAATCCCTAAAAAGCCAATAGGTAACACATAGGTAGCAAACGCGCCGGCGTTTCATCTCCCGTTCCAGCTCCTTCCTCGCTTTATTAATTCCTTGCTCAATTCTTCATTTGTTCCGCGATATGGTTGAAAATTTCCCAATATATGTGTCTTTTAGAGAGAGCAGTCCAGACGTGCCTCAGATTCCTCCAAGATTGGCTCTCTCGCTTTGCGCAGAACTTTATGCAGGGAAATTCTGAAAACTGCTTTCAGGCTATCTCTCCATCCACTCGAGTCCTACTCCCCCCCCTCTTATCCATCCCCCAAAGCATCTGTTACAACGCTACAACCCATGACTGGAGCGGGTTTAACTGGGAATTCGATCCGCTACAAAAATTTATGGGGAACGCTACATAGGATTGTAAGAAGCTACATCAGAATTGCGTTGTAGATGCGTGGTGGATGCAAGACAGGAAGTATAGCGGGAGAATCCATCGGCAAAATTATCCAGTTCATATCCTCTTCAGCCAGCCCTAACCGACCTTTTCATGTGGGTCCGGCTTCAGCCCGGACATCGCGGTTGAAAGCCCCGACACGCTCGCACAGCAAACGGCGGCTTATTTGACTTTCTATACACCCAGTCCTGCCAACATTTCGGCTTGGAGGCAGCTTCCTCAACCGTCAGGAGAGTGTCGCTGTCGTCCTGCCCGTTCTCTTCGCCTTCGGTGATGAAGGCTAAGTAGCACAAGGCCAGCTGCAGAGCGGCCACCTGGGCCATCTAATTCTCTCTCTCAAATAGCATGTGGCGCTATAGCGCAGCGTGCCACCGTAGCACCACATGCCACCGTGGCACGTCGTGCCACTAGTGCCGTTCTGCTCCCCCAAATCCCTGCCCTCGCCGCATAGAGGAGAATAGAAACCAAAAGCTTCCCGGCTAATTTGCCAAAATGCTGCTTTTTGAGTCCTGCTCTAAAAGCCCGATCGCCCCAAAAATCGGGTCGAATTGCGCATAGATGTTCTGTTGGAATCGCCGTAGCCGCGCCCTCACCATGAGCTGGCTGAGAAGCGGGCTTATTTTCCTGCCCCTGGGAGAAACACCATCGGAAGCCTGGAGCACATCGGATATGGTTAGGTCCAGCCGCTCCAATTCGGTCACATACTCTTCATCCAGGCGAGGCATAACGACATGATGCGGTTTGAACCCCTCCCGAAACTTTAGAGCCTGGTCGCTTGCGTCATAGTCCGGCAGGTAATCTCCGTCCTTGAGATTCTTGAAAACGACATAGGTCACACGATTTCGCAACGATGACGCCCAGTTGAAAAAAGACTGGACACTATCAGGCGAGCTGGTTATTGCCGCAATACATACAAATCGAAAGTTCAGGGGCAGAAGCTCGTCAAAGGGGACGTCAAGCCACCAATCAAGCACCTCTCTTCCAGTGCCGGCCTTCATATCTGCAAAAATCAGGGAATTGCCATTCAGAGCGCTATTGACCAGGACATCATGGGATGACGTTTTCCTGACCTGAACTGGAATAGCTTCAGGAAAGAACCGGGAAAGTGTCCGGTTTTCGTCGTCGAGATCCAGGAGCAGAGGATCGAAACCATGCTCCCGTAGATAAGTGATTAGAAACCGCGCAGCAGTAGATTTGCCGGTTCCGCCCTTGGCCCCGGCCGTAAACAGAATTGTCGACATCAGTGTCCCTCCTCCTCTAGTTTTTTGCGGCGTGCCGCGGCAACTTCAGGCGGCAGCCGAGTCAGGTTATAGCGTTCGCTGTACTTGAAATCCCATTCGGGCTTTGGTTGTTGCGGTTCAGCCTTGGATACGACCGCAGACGCGGGTGTAGGCTTTTTGACTTCTTTGTCCCGCTTGAAGAAATACACCTTCCGACCCTTGGCTCTTACTTTGACGAATTTGCCGATGGCGGCTCTTTGAATGCTGAGACCATGTTTTTCCCGGAGAAGCTCGGCGATCCGCGCATAGGAGACGGGCGGCTTTTGGCTCCTCAGAGCGATGATCTCAACCTGGTACGGAATCAAACACGACTGAAATGGCTTGCCTGGCATCGGATCCTCAACGGTTTATTGATGATAGGTAATATGAAAGTGGAGACATGTATCCGCCTTGTCTCCACTGTGTATCCACTTTTCCCTGATTTTTCCCATGGAGTGGAGACAGAGAAGAGACAAAGCGGAGACAAGTATCCGCTCTGTCTCCGCTCCGGAAAATCTCGAAAAATTCCTTCGAGGTATTGCGTCTGGGATTGGTATGGGTCCAATCCCAGAATTTCCATCAAGGCCTCCGTGCATATATAGATATACCTATGAAGGGGGGACGGAAGGTGGGAGATAGGAAAATGGTGCTGAGCGGCCGGACCTTGATGTGGTGCAGAGCGCATATGGACTCAGATGCGTTTTATACTGGAGCAACATAGCGGATACGATTGTCATGGATATAAAATAACCAAATTTCAATTTATGCCCCTCTACTATATAATAGAGTCCTAAAAGGGTCAAATCCTTACCTACAAATCTTTAGAATTGTTGATTTATTTTTGTGAGCACTCGAAAACAGCCCGTTCTTCTTTTCAAAACTGTTCGCTGTTGTTCATCCAGTGAGGTGTATCCGAGTTGCCCTGCGGTGATTTCTTAAACTCTGCTAAATATAGAAGACAGTGCGGAGACAATGGCAGAGTGTACAGACTTAAAACGGGGCAGCTTAATTTTGAAGTAATATTTCCCGCACGTTGCCCTGAAATTTTGTAGGCAGGTGATGCGATCCCCGTCCAAGATGGTTACTTCCCATAATGCTGTTACGGTCAATCGTAAATTCCAGATCTTAAACCGGTATCTTGCCTTCGGCATTTGGCGTACAACCGAAATAATTTCTCATTTTTGTACTTTTTCATTGCAGCTTTAGGTCACGGAAGTCGCTATCACTAACATAATGGGCCATTCCAAGTACAAGAATTGCAAAAGGAGAGCTTAAAATGCGCTACGACACAAAAGTCCTAAAGATGGCAACAATCGTTCTGGCTGTAGTTTTCACACTCATCGTCTCATCCGCATGGGCCGATACCAACGGGCCTGTGTTGAAAGTCATGACGCAGAACATGGATGCGGGTACCGACCTGATGTATTTCTTCGTCGAAGATCCGATGAGTGCAACACAGGACACATATAAAGAACTCCTGGCTGCTAAATTCCGAGGGCGTATCAATGCGCTGGCGCATCAGATCGCGATCCAGCAGCCCGACTTGATTGCACTGCAGGAGGTGACCCTGTGGCAGCTTATATCTCCGACCAACAGGAGGCCAATCCTTGCCGATCAACTCGAGCTGCTAAAAAAAGCCTTGAGGGATCTCCATGAGCCCTACGAGGTAGTCAGGAGCCAGGAACTCACTGACATTATTGCACCGCTTAAAAAAGAAGGACTTTACCTGCGTTTTCTGGACCGGAATGTAATCCTCGCGAGAACTGATAATGAAGGACTCACTTTATCGAATGTTCAGTCAGGACTATATGCTGCAAGAATCAGCCCTGTCCCGGGTTTTCCAGAACAGTTAAACGGTTGGATGTCTGTCGACGCAAACATCCAAGAAAAAAGCGTACGGTTTTTCAACACGCATTTGGAGAGTCCAATCAGCGTAGATGACCCAACGCAGGAAATTCAAGGCCAGGAGTTGATTAAAATTCTTGGAGAATCTTCTGTGCCGGTCATTCTTGCGGGGGACTTTAATTCGGATGCAAGTGGATTGGGAATCGGGCCGCTGGACCAAACCTCGACGGCCGGAGATATGGTTACGGCAGGATATGCGGATGCTTGGCTAACGATGAACAACCCTGCTGAAGGGCTTACTTGGCCGCTATTTGGTGAGGATATCTATTCCAAAACCCCCTTTCAGCCCTTTGAAAGGATTGATCTGATTTTTGTAGGGGAAAATTTGGACGTACTGGATATATCGCTCGCCGGAGACAAGGAACCCCTCCCCTCGGATCATGCCGGCGTGGTGGCCACCTTAGGACTGAAATGAAGAGAGACTTGCTGCCATGGAAGTCACGGATTCCTGCTAAATCAAAGATGATACTTCCATGCCTTCCATTGCAGCTGGATTCTGTTACGCTCCGGCTAGCCACAATTTCTATGTCTCTAATAACTTAGAAAGAGGTACAACAATCGAGGGCCGATCATAACTCCCAATAAGTCGCGTTCGAGGAAGCTATGAGCCGGGATCTTTTTTGACCACAATGCGGATCTTCCCACCATCTGGAACGCTTTTAATCTGACGTGCGAATTCTGCTCTGCTCTAGCATTCCGGTCACCGCATTCACGTCATAGAAATTGTTTAGTTCATATGATCCCTCTAAAGTGATGAGCGGGACAATCGGAACAAGACGGTCGCCTTCCCGGAGTAATCCTTTGGCCGCTTGCCAATCATGTGCGATTCGGTAACCTGGTATGGACTTCGAAATCTTTACAGATAATGAAGACCATTCTTGCCAGTGTTCGACATATATCGTCAACGCTGCCGGTTTCTGGATTGAATCGCCCGATTCGGTCGCCAAAGAAGCAAAACTGGTAGCCAAAAATGTCTTCCGCAAAAAAAACAGTTTTCGGCATCCGAACCGTATTCACATCTCCATAGGTCGGCAGCATTCCACCTCAGCAGATCCTGTCCATTGCTGCAATCGATCATGGTAAAAGGGAAGACATGGAGTGCTGATTCAAATGCATAGAAGCCATTCTTTAGGCTCAGAAGATACAGAAGCTCCTCTTTATGCTGCACAGGGAGATTCAACCAATCCCGAGCTTCATCGGGTCTAATTTTCCCTGCAATCGCCTTCGATCCGAGCTTGGTCAGCTTGTTTATCATCTGATAAATCGGCATCGGCAGATGATAATCCAAGATGATAATTCCTCAGACTCCCAATGCGCTTTCGATAAAACTACTTGAAGGTGGACGGCGGAGCGGCGGCAGGTGGAGCTACAGCAACTGTGCGGTATGTACTTTCAATAGTATGCAAGCTGCCTGCAGGCTGCCAAAATTGGACCGAACCGCTGCGGGAATGAGCGGATAAAGATGCTGCTGCGATGTTTTGTCATCTGAAATGCTTCCATAATTGCTGCATAAGAACTGGATATTTCCTTCTTCAAGACAGACGAATACCCTCTCCTGCATTACTGAGTTTGGATTCAGGCTCCAAAACAGAGTGATACTGGCGGCGGGCGCGGCCGCCACTTTGGAGCATATACTCTCAAAACCACGATCATAGGGGCGCCGCATTTCGGACACTTCCAAAGACCTTTTGTATCTTCCGGCTGAGTTTCGTTCTGATGCATCGGGATCAGATCCGAGACACTGGAAACAAAGCGGCAGTAAGCGGCTCCGGTGTCGACTCGCAAGAAATCCGAAATTGCGAATGCGTACAAAGCCCTTTGGAAGCAGATGAAGCAGAAAGCGGCGCAGGAATTTCTCTGCGGGTAATTTCATTTCTTTTTGCACGTTTCCATGCGCACGGTCTCTCCAGGTGAATGTAACTTCTCCATTCTCGAAAGAAACCAGGCGATGGTTGGAAATGGCCACTCGATGGGTGTAGCGGCCGAGATATTTGAGAACCTGCTCCGGCCCGCCGAATGGGCGTTTGCAGTGAACCACCCAATTGTTGCGGTGGAGGTCACGGATGAAGGAATGAAACGTCTTCGGATCCGAAAGATGCTTCAGCTTTCCGTGAAAACCGATTTTCCCTTCAGCAAAAGCCTCTTCGAGGGCGTCCTTAACCTTTCCTCGAAAAACCTTCCGCAGTGCCCACTTCGGCAGAAAGAACCGATAGCGCGGATCCGCAGGCACCCAGCGCTCGATGATCAAACGATAATCCACCGGCAGGAACTACGCAGTGAACATGCGGATGATGCTTCAATTGTTGAGTCCAACTATGAAGCACGCTGAAGAAGCCGATTTCCGCTCCCAGGAATTCGGGATTGCGGGCGACTTCAATCAGCGTTTCAGCGCTGAGCCGAAGCAACATTGTGTAGATGAGCTTCTTGTTCTGCAATGCGAGTTGCGCCAAAAGAGGGGGCACTGTGAATACAACATGCGCATATGGAACGGGAAGAAGCTCTTTCTTCCGTCCATTGATCCAACGACGGCGGGCGTTGGCCTGGCATTTTGGGCAGTGCCTATTAAGACATGAGTTGTACGAGTAGCCGGAATATCCGCATTCCGTATTCGTGCATTCATCCAAGTGATAGCCGAGATCAGCCGTGCGGCAGCGCTTGATCGCTCTCAGAACTTTCAGATGCTGCCCTGTGATCCAGTCGCGGCTATTTTCGACGAAGCTTTTTCCAACGGCGCGGACAATATCGGCCACCTCAAGTGGCGGCCGGTCCATTTATTCGTTCGGATTGGTTGTTTTATTTGGAAACAAAGCATCGAGCGGACTAACGGCTGCACTCAAATGCAGTTTTGATACGTGAAGATAGCGCGCCGTTTGTTCAAGGCTGCTGTGCCCCAGCAATTTCTGAATGGTACGTAAATCCGTACCGGCGTCGAGCAAATGAGTGGCGAAGCAATGCCGCATCACATGCGGGTGGACCTTCTTTACAAGCCCGCATCGTTTCGCTGCTCGCAGACACGCCTGCCATGGGACTTTAGTCGTGATCGGGGTTGAGGATGTATGATGTTTTCCTCCCGGAAACAGCCACTCCTTTGGTCGGTGTTGTTTCCAATGTTCGCGCAGCGCTTCGTACAACACCTTGCTGAGCATTACCTCGCGATCTTTCAGTCCTTTGCCGCGGACTCTGATAACCATTCTTTTGCTGTCGATGTCGCTGACTCGCATATTTGCCAGCTCAGCGCGCCGCACTCCGGTGGCATACAGCGTCATCAATATTACGCGGTGAAACGGGAGATCAGCGGATTCGATCAGCAGACCGACTTCTTCAGGACTCAATATGTGCGGCAAACTGATCACTCTTTTTGGATAAGGCGTTTCTGCCGTGTTCCATGGCCGATGCAGGGTCTTTACGAAGAAGAAGCGCAAGGCAGCCAGGCGCTGGTTGACTGTGTTGGGAGATAGTTTCTTGTCAGCTGAACAGGTGTGCTTGGTAGTGGCGGATGTGCTCCAGACCTAATTTGTCTGGAGGGCAGTTGAAATATAATGCAAAATCTTCGATGCCTCGGATGTAGCATTCACGCGTGGCGTCGGAATAGTTCCGTCGCACGAGTTCTTCGATCGTAATTGTTCTTAAGTGAGTCATAGTTTTCTCCTTGTATGACTCACGATATCGTCATTCTTCACCTCCATGTTCGTGTAAAGACGCGAAGCGTCCGCCGCGTAGCGGCTACGTTCAAGTCGCGTTATAGGAAGTGTGCCTCCACGATGGCGTCACTGGGCATCGGAATCGACACAGCCTCTGCTCCTGGGTTCGCCTGAATCAGCCTGGCCATAGAGATTGAACCCATTTTCCTCGCGATAGGCAGCCCATTATTTCTCTAATATTTTTGCGCGCTCCGGGTCGACGATATTGAACCGGCTCAGCGAAAGAATCATGGCGCGGATGCTCACATACCGTTCCGCGGCGGGTCCAACCTTTCCGCATTTAGGACGCTTCACAATAGGTGAACGAATGCTCCGAGTAGAGCGAATTTCATGAAGCATGCTGTCCAAGGAATCGCATAGTGCGATTAGATCCGGGAAAGTCATGCTCTCATGCCACTCTAACCGCAATTTCTGGATCATCCCCGGAAACCATGTCCTTTGGGGATCACCGAAAGCCATGCACTCCTCCAATTCGGCCATATTTTCGCACGGTGAGATGGGATCCAGAAGGCAAAATTCGAGCCTGAGTCCCGGCAAACAAGTGCTTCGGATTCATTCTCCCGAATATGTAACTTCTCACATTGGGACTTATAGTTCGGAATTCTCGAAAAGCCATTCTTGCCGGGATTAGATGTGATAGTGCCTGTATCCGGCAGTAGTTTTATACAACGGCCCTATAAATGTGAATGAAGCAACTGCGTGCCGACAAATGATGGATAACGAGTGTTTGTCGACGAACAGAGAAACACATCCACTGCTGCGTTGATCGTGCCGGCTATTTTCAGATCTGCACATCTTCTCGTCGATTGCTTTCTTTCAAGATGGAAACTACTCTAAAATGAATCCGGATGATAGCCTGATATCCGGCATTGATAACAACCCAGCGATCCTTCCAGGCAAATGATGGGGAGTGCATACTATGGCAGACTTGGCAGGTGTAAACGGAACCAGAAAAAATTTTAGAGTTGTCGGGAAACCAAATCTTCCAGGCGTATTGTCATGGTCGCAGGCAACAGGTGTCGCAAAATTCGGCATCGATTATGTCGTGCCCGACATGCTTGAGGCCAAGTTTCTCAGAAGTCCGTACGCGAATGCTTACGTCAAGTCGGTCAACACGGCGAAAGCCAAGGCAATTCCTGGAGTCGTCGATATCATTACCTGGGAAGACGAAGACATCAAGAACCTGAGCGAAGGTGGGGGATTCATGGGAGGACCGCCCCAGGCTTTTCTGGATAATATCGCAGACCAGGAAGGGGCCGAAGTCGGCGTCATCGTCGTAGCCGAAAATGTAGATATCTGCGAAGAGGCTTTGCGCGCGCTTGATGTGGTCTGGGAAGTGCTGCCGCATGTTGTGGACCTGCGGAAAGGGCGGGAACCGAATGCGCCCGTGATCCGGCCGATTCCTCCTTACACCAAAGGTGGAGGTGGCGGCGGCTTTAGAACAGGCGGCGGAAGTGATAATCCCCCCAAGAAAGGCAATGTTTCCTATTCCAATATCAGCGATGGAGATGTCGAAGCCGGATTCCGCGAGGCGGACCATATCATCGAGTATGACGTCAACACAGCCGCTTTTGCCGGCCATATACCCAATCCAACGGGATCCGTCGCCTGGTGGTTCGATGACGCGAATCATGGTGAAGGAAAGAACCTGCACATTGAAGGCATCCCTGCCTGGACTGAAGATTCGATTGCAGACATGTACCATATACCCCCGGAAAAGATTTTTCGGGAAGGCATGTTTTTGGGAGGCAGATATTGCGATTGGGGAAATCGCAAAACGCAGCTGATAACACCGTTGCTTGCCAAAAGAACCGGCCGGCCCGTCCGTTGCGTCAATAATCGTTACGAGATGTACGACTTCAACCTGAACCAGCGCTACATTCATTTGAAGGTAGGATTCAAGAGCAACGGCCTGATTACGGCTATCGACGACTTTACCATTGCGGATTCCGGCGTCCGGGGCAGTTCCAGTTTCGGCAATACAATGGATCAGACGTATGGCCCCTATTTCACCACCAGATGCCAGAACGTCAGGCAGAATATGGATATCGTGGACAGCAACCGCGGGAAGATGTACCTCAGCGGCCAGCATAATCCAATGACCTGGGATTCCCTGATGGTGGGGATTTATCTGATCGCGGAAAAACTGGGCAAGGATCCGATAGAGATCGCAACACTGAATCTCCACGGGCCCGAATCCCAGACCGACCCCAAACCTGTGCCCAGCTACGAAGCGTGCGTAGAAGCTCGTAAAGAAAATGATGAACTGGAACTGGCATCCTGCCGGCGCCAAAAAGCTGCCGGACGGCCGTTTGCACGGAGCAAGCTTCAGATATAACCAGTGCCCGCGCCATTCCGGCATGATGTACAACACCAAGCTCGAGCTTCGAAAGGGCGTCGTGCATCTGGCATCCCAGGGCCCAACCATCGGTCATTATGGCCTGGAATGTAACGCGATGGTCATAGCCGAAGAGCTGGGACTCGAGTACAAAGATATCCGCATTGATCTTGATTCCCATGAAATATACAGGCCTTATGGAGGCGGCAGCGATGGATCGACTGCATCTTCCTGGGCTATTAAGGAGTGCGCGAACAAGCTGAAGAAGCTGATCCTGGAAACAGTGATCGAGGAAGCAAACACTCCTCCTGCAACAGGTGGAATCGGCATGGGAGGTGCCGGTGCAAAACAGGCTCCCAACCCATTCAAGGGTCTGAAGCCTGAAGACCTGGACATGCAGGGCGGCAAGGTCATCGCAAAGGGCGATCCGAGCAAAGCGGTCCCGCTTGCTCAGGCTGTTCGATCCAATCTGTTTGCGACATTCTCGGGAAGACCTCCGTTAGCTCTGTGGAACCAACGAGGCAAGGCGCTGGATACCATGAACGTCGCCACGTGTGAAGTTGCGGTTGATACAGAGACGGGAGAAGTGGAAATCCTCCGGTTTGGAGTCGTTGCGGATCCCGGGAAGATCCTGCGGCGGACATCGCTTGAGAGCCAGATCGACCAGGCAATGGATTTCACTACCGGATGCCAGCTTCAGGAGGAATTTGTTTACGACCCGAAGACCGGATTGAAACTCAGCACCAATATGTTTGAGTACAAGAAAGTCAGCATGCTGGATATGCCTAAGGTGGATTTGGAGCTATTGGAGACCCGGGCCGGCAATGCGTGCTACGGTGCAAACGGCATCAGCCATTCTCTGGCCAACACGCATCTGGTCATCATGGCGATCCACAACGCGATCGGCAAGTGGATCGAATCGCCGGCAACTCCCGAAAAGGTCCTTAAAGCTCTGGGCAAAGGATAAAAGTCAAATCGCCGTGAATTCCAGTTTATGGCTGAAGCCTAGGTGTGTGAGCGCTTGCGCGACCAACGCCTTTGCAGGGAATAGTCCGAAAACCGCAAATACAGCAGGATAGGAAAATCCGCATAAAACATAGCAAGTGAGTCCCGCGATCACTGCTGTTCTGGCTCCTGCGCCATACCGGGGTCGAATTGAGGAATATAGCCAAACCGTCCCAAACCCTATGATCAGGTAGAAGCCAATCCAGAAGATTTTGAACCCAACAGTTTCCTGAAAAGCGGGGTTCAGCGTCGCCAAGGGAGCTGCGAAGAGGCCGGATTCCGCGTATTGCCCATTCCGAGTTTCCTTCGCTCTCTTAAGCTTGGTATCTTGTAAAGCGATTTCCTACCCACCAAATCAAGATTTCGATCTGAAGGAGGCAAACCATGACATTCGTGATGACCTATTCGTTTCCGCCTGAAAACCGCCAGGCAGTCCGGACTCGTTTTAGGGAGACCGGAGGGGGTGAAGCGCCGGCGGGTGTCAAATATCTCGGCCGATGGAATGCAATCGGCGATGCGAAAGGTGTTGTCATATTCGAAAGCGATGATCCCGTGATAATGGCAAAATGGATTCAGCAGTGGTCCGATCTCATGTCCTGTGAGATCTACCCAGCCATTACCAACGAAATGCTCGGCACATTGTTCGCCTGATTTAAACCGGTGGGGCCGCGTTGTTCCTTCGTGCGTGCGGCCCCGCCCGCTTTTTATACTGATCTCGGTGTTTAGTCGCCCCCGGCATTAAGCCGGGACATTTGGGGTAGATTGACTCAAATAGAATTCAGAAAATGGAAAGCGGCGCAATTTCACCCAATATACAAGGGAGATAGGATAATGAAGCGTGGCATGTACATAATCGCATGTTTGGTCTTTGCTGTAATGGCTGGGGGCTGTGCGCAAGAGCGAATCTAGGTTCCTTGTGCAAGGGATCCTGCGTGGCGATCACGAGAATCGGCTGGCCGTCCGTGCCACCCGAGAGGTTGCTTGCGGCACGGATGGGTTGGGGCGCTTGCCAACAATGGCACAAGGCTACCTTCTGGCTCTGCGCGTTCATGGCGTGCGGGCTGGACCGTGAACCCACCGCGTCAAGTGCGGGATACAGTCAGGGCAAAGCCGGCGGGTACATCGCCGGCGGGCGGTCGAACTCGACCTGCTCCACTTCGGTCCAGCGCACGTACTCCGGGCGCTCACGGCCGTCGACGAAGATCAGCATGCCGGCATTCCCGCTCGCCGAGGTCGCCAGTGCACTCAAGCTGCAGCTCCTCGCCGCTATGGAGGGTCACCCGAGCGCGCCGGGCGCCGCGTTCTTCGGGGTCGGCGAACACGATCGAGAAGATCATGCCGAAGGGGATGGTGTAGTTCACGCCCTGCGATGGGGCGTCGAGCGTGTCGGTGGTCTCGCTCTCGTCGAGATCATAGACCAGTCGGCCGGTGAGGCGGCGGCCGGCGGGGGTGGTTACGGTGCCCATGAGCGGGCGCCCCGGCGGGAAGTCGCCGTAGGCAGGGCCGCTGCCGCCGGGCGTGAAATCGACGCGCTCAAACGCATCCCACGAGACCAGCACGCGGCCGTAGCGCCGGTCGTCGACGTAGATCCCGCGGTTGCCGTAGCCGACTTCGCGGGTGTCGGAGAGCACGATCTCGCGGCCGTCGAGCAGAGTCACGAGGGCGCTGTCGCGCGAGTTGCGCGCGATGGACCGGATGGTATCGAAACGCAGGCTGAGCTCACCGGCGGCGGTGCGGCCGTTGAGTTCGTCGGAACCGACGCACTCCTTGCGGTCCCACTGGACAAAGCCGGTGAAGTCGCCCTGTCGCGTGCGCACTGTACCGTGCAGCCGGTCTGGGACTGTGCCGAGCCAGCCGGAGTGGAGGAACTCGATGGAGCGGATCCGCCCCTCGTCGAAGTCCACGACGCCGCGACTGTCGTCCCACACTCGTATGCCGTCGTCGAAGTCGTTGGCGGCGAAGCGGTCGAGGTGGAAGACGGTCCCGCTCTTGAGAGTCACCCGCAGGTCGGCGGCCATTCGGTTCGATTCGCGCGATGTCGCCGAAGCGCGCCATGAAAGGCCGACCGAGGTCGATCTGGCTCTCCCAATGGGCGATCTCGAGCCCGAAGATCTTGAGCGGCCGGCTCTCCTTCAGCTGCTCGGGCGGCACGTGGGCGGCCCAGGGATTCTTGTCCTTAAAGCCGTTGAAGTAATCGCCCCAGAACGCCTCCTGGTCGCCACCCCAACGCAGCCGTCCCTCGTAGGTGTCGCCGTCGTTGGTGGTGAGGCGGCCGTAGAGGAAGCTCTGGTCGCCCTCCGAGGCCACCGGCCCGGCCGATGCAGTGATCGCGGGCGGGGCCGAGTCGTCGTCCTGGTTGCGCACCCAGCGAGCGGCGGCGAGGGCGAGCAGGATGAGCACGACGGCGATCGCCCCTCCGGCGATTATGGATCTCGTCATGGTTTGCTTCCTGCGAACGTGCCGCTTACATCGAAGTGCCTGTACGAATAAACCAAGTGGGAAGCCCGTTCTCCTTTTAAGGGCATTATAGGTAATTATGGACGTAATGTATCGAAGGGATTTTAAGGCCGTTACTTTTCCTTCGTGAAGACCCTGTCTCCGTTGGCTCGTTTGATCGTCAGCAGGCCTTTCCCGGCGTCAAATTCGAAGGCGACACCAGGACGACCGATCGTGAATTTGTCCTCTGCCGTCGCTTCGAGCGGCATGCCGGATTGCTCATTCCCAGCCCTGATGTAAAGCGTCGCGCCATCCAGGGTGACCGTCATTTTCGCGGGAGTACCTGGGATCGAGTACACCCCGACGTATCGCTCCAGAACTTCCGGGCTGACATTGACGCGGTCCAGGTTGGGAAGCTGAAACGGCCGATTCCAGTAGATGTCGAACACGCCGCTCATGATTTTGCTCACCGGATAGATCTTCATGTTCGTCGTATAGGCGAGCATCAGCTTTTCCTCAGGAAAGTAAAACAGACACGCTCCGGAACTGTCGCTCCCGCCGGTTTCCCCGTAAAGGGTTCTGCCGGCGAATGTGAAGGGCGTTATTCCCATGCCCTCGCCGTTCCTCATCGTCGTCATCTGCTTGAGGCTGTCCTGAGACACCAGTTTCAGGTCGAACAGGGCCTTGATGAATATCGCCATGTCCCCGGGTGTTGATAGAATCGCGCCCCCGCCGCCGGGGATGCTGAGATCGATTTCGTTTGCCTCACTCCAGCCGCCGATATACGTATAGGAAGTGGCCTCGTTTTTGCGTGGATCCCCCTTTGACTTCCCTCTATCGGACCGGACTGGCTGTGCGTGTTTCCGGATGCCGCTCTTTTTCTGCGGCCTTTGCTCCAAATCCAGCCCTTTTGCAGAAAAAAGACGCAGAGCCGCTGCAATTCAGCATGGCATGTCGACTCTTTGTCGACTTCAATAGGGGGACAGTCCACCCAGAAATGTGTTGCTTGCCAAGGATCTATCCCATTATAAATAGGCCAAATCACGAGTGCGAAAGTTTGGACAGAATATATTCAGAGGTTTGGACTTTGGCGGTTTGCATTCGTTTCGCGGGATGAGTTCCGCTGAAGGCTGCAAATCGCAAGCATGGTTGGCGTCTGTGGACTGTGGCATGGCGCCAATGGCATGCGTCTGATAGCAATTCCCATTGGTCCGGCACAAGGAGCCGGCAAGTTTAGGAGAGAGGGTTACGGCTATGACGAAGGGGAAAAAGCGTTCGGCAATTCAGCGCAGGGATTTCTTAAAGGTAGGTGCAGCCGCCGGCGCTGCGATTACATTCAAAGGATCAGGGGACATCCTCAAAGGGGCGGCCGATGAAAAGGAAAAGATATACGTTGTTCCCAATATCGCCACGCCTAACAGGCCGGTCATTCGAAATCCTGAGATCTGTAACGGATGTAACACGTGTGTGAATGTTTGCCAGATCGACGTGTATATACCGAATCCCGAACAAGGCAAGCCCCCCATTACCCTGCATCCGGATGAATGCTGGTATTGCGGCTGTTGTGTGAATGAGTGTCCTCGTCTAAGTCTCGGCGCCATCAAATTCAACTGGCCGCTTCAGCAGCGAGGATTTTTTAAGCGTAAAGCCACCGGCCAGATCTATCGCGCCTGATCAAACAAATGCATGGGAATAGCGCAAGGCTGTGATTCCGGGAAGCAACAGGCATCTGAAATCAAGGCACCTGGAGAACAAAACAACGAATGGGATTCTGGAGGCTTAAACGATGACTTCTTCATGGCATGAGTTGACGAAAAACGGCGGCCGTCTGCCCGAGTGGCCTTATCCAATACGGTATGAGCAGGAACAGGAAATTGAGACGGATGTTCTCGTGATCGGAGGCGGCATTGCCGGATGCTGGGCCGCTTTAAGTGCGGCCAGGACGAAGGGCGTCCGGGTTGCGCTTGTCGAGAAAGCGGCCACACTGAGAAGCGGGGCCGGAGGACCGGGAGGCGATCACTGGGATTACGCCATGACCTGTCCTCTGATGAAGGTGGATCCGTTTGTGCAATGCCAGAGCATTATTGACGGTCAAAGCGGATACAGCAACGGGATCGGACACGCCATAGAATGCCAGGAAGGCTATGACGCGTTTTTGGAAATAGAAAAGATGGGCGCCAAAATGAGAGACACCAAAGACGAGTTCGTTGGCGCCCCTGGACGGGATGACAAGACCAAACTGGTAGTCGCATCCAGGTATGGGCAGGAAAATAATTCGCTTCGTTTCTGGGGAACGACGGTTAAGCCCGCACTGAAGAAAGAGTGCGAGCGTTTAGGGGTCAAAATATTTGACAGGATCATGGGCACCAGCCTGCTGAACGAAAAAGGCGTCCACGGAGCCAGAGTTGCGGGCGCAACAGGAGTCAATACCAGAACCGGCGAATTCATGATCTTCAAAGCCAAAGCAATCATCCTGGCCA
Source organism: uncultured Acidobacteriota bacterium (assembly GCA_963761825.1). Taxonomy (GTDB): domain Bacteria; phylum Acidobacteriota; class UBA6911; order UBA6911; family UBA6911; genus UBA6911. The sequence goes on along the minus strand of CAVXIH010000009.1, from coordinate 3,833 downwards.
CGGCGGGAATCGGATCTGTTTGGGTTTTTAACACGGAATTGGCGGGCATTACCACTTTCAGGTCCCGCAACGCGTCCGGAGACGGGACGGTGATGGCCTACAGGGCCGGCGCCGAGATGACCATGATGGAGAAATCCGGGCTCCTGTACCTGGGAACCGGCTACAAACACAAGATCGATTCAGGCGGCAACGATCCGGTCTTCGAAAATGTTCCGTCCGTTGATGACAATGGCAAAGCTTTGACAGGTTATGGACCCTCTCGTGAGGCGGTGCTCAAGGGAGAGTTTGCTCTGCCTTTCTGGGGCGACTTCCCGGCCATGTCGGAGGGCTGGAGGAAGATCAATTGGGAATTGGGGTACCGTGAAGAGTCAACGGCGATAGCCATGAAAAGGTATTATGAAAGCGCCGGGTACGACCCCACAAAGGACCTGCTGATGAATTATACCCTGCTGGAGGGATCCGCTCCCGCGCATTTCCGCTCTCCCGACAGCATGAACGACCGTGGCGGCGTTGTTGTCGACTGGGATCTGAGAACCACCTTGGAAGGGCTTTATGCCGCCGGAGAACAAATGTTTGCCCCTGCGGCCCATGGCTATGCAGCAGCTACCGGCAGATACGCCGGCAGAAAAGCCGCCGCGTATGTATCTCAGGCGAGCCGGCCGGCCATTTCAAGGGAGCAGATCATGCGCGAGAAAGCCCGCGTTTATGCTCCAACCAAAAGAAAGGAAGGGATCGAGTGGAAAGAGCTGCACGCCGGAATGGCGCGGATGATGCAGTACTTCTGCAGCGAATATAAAACCGAGAAGCTCCTGAATATGGGGCTGGATGCGCTCAACGAAATCGAAAAGGATTTTGTGCCCAAACTCTATGCCCTTGATCCGCACAAGCTGCTGCGCAGCCTGGAGGATCTGAGCATTCTTCAGTTCTCTCAACTTATCATCCACGGCTCCCTGGCGCGCAAGGCAAGCAGCCGGCCTTTGAATTTCCAAAGAATCGACTATCCGCAGATGGATCCGCCCGAATGGAAGAAGTTCATCACGCTTAAGCTGGCGGACGGCAAAGTGAAAGTGGGAGAGTTGTCGCATGCCTATTGGGGCAATCTCAAAGAGAATTACCAATCCCACAATAAGGACTATAAAGGGGTTTATGCTGGATAACTAAAAGCGCCACGGATTGCACGGATTCCACCGAATTAATTCAATAAGACTGTGGAATCCGTGCAATCCGTGGCGCTTTTTTGCGAGTTGGCAATTCGACTATGATATTCATCGACGCAATGCGGTACTTCTTTATGTTGCCTGGATTGTATTCATCCGGCGCATCATTCCTGGTTGCAGAAGACAACCTCTTCTATTTCCGCCGGGATGGCGGTGTGGCCGGGCTTGAAGCGGACTCACTGCCGGAACGGCTGGATTCTCCCGACGCGCTTCGCTGGCGGACTCCAATCGACTCCGGACATTCCTCGCCGGCAGCGTGCAAGGGCCGGCTCTTTTTGACGACCTACAACACGGCAACCAAAGAGCTGGCCACTCTTGCGCTCGCTGCCGACACCGGACGCATTCTCTGGAAACGGGTCACTCCCGCTGCCCGCATCGAAGAGTTCAGTCGTGACACGGGCAGTGCGGCACAGGCCACGCCCGCATGCGATGACCAGCGAGTGTATGTGTTTTTCGGAAGCCATGGCCTAATCTGCTACGATCACCGGGGCACGTTGCTGTGGGAAAAGCGCATGGGGCCTTTTCAGGATGAATACGGCTCGGCCAGTTCGCCTGTTCTGATAGACGATAAAGTCATCATTCAACAGGACCACGACGTGAACAGCTTCCTGATGGCGCTGGATCGCAAGAGCGGAAAAGTCCTGTGGGAGAGCAAACGGCCGGATGCGACGCGCAGCTATTCGACGCCTGCCGTGTGGATGCGCAACGGCCGGCAGGAACTGCTGGTCGCGGGCTCACGTGAATTGGCGGGCTACGATCCGTCCGATGGCAAACGGCTGTGGTGGATACGCGGATTGGCCCGCATCGTCATTCCCACTCCCGTGCCGTCCGGCGACCGGGTTTATATGGGTTCGTGGACGCCGGGCGGCGACAGCACGATGCGCATCCTCATGGATCCGTGGGCCGAGGCTCTGCGCAAATGGGATAGAAACAACGACGGCAGGCTGGTCAAGGCCGAGATAACCGACAAAATTATGAACGACCGGTTTTTCCCTATGGACCTCGATCAGAGTGGAGAACTGCTTCAGGAGGAATGGGAACGCTATGCTGCCGTGTTCCAGCAGGCACAGAACGGAATTCTAGCGATAAAACCGTCGGCCGCGGGCGGCGAGCAGGGCGAGAGTGCAGTGGTCTGGAGAACCGTCCAGGGTGCTCCCTATGTCGCCACGCCCCTCCTCAACCGGGGTGTTCTCTGGACTGTCCGGGACGGCGGCATCATTACCAGGATCTCAGCCGAGGAAGGCAAAGTTTTGCAGCCAAAACGTCTTCCGGACATGGGGAATTATTATGCCGCGCCGGTGAGTGCCGGGGGCAGGATTTATGTGGCCAGTCGATTGGGTATCGTAACCGTATTCACCGACGATTCGGATTGGCGCGTAATAGACACGCACGATTTTAATGAGGGGATATACGCCACTCCGTTAATGGCGGAGGGGTGTCTCTTTATTCGCACGGAGAAGGCCCTCTATTGTTTCCGGAAACGAAATTAGAAATCTGCAGCTTTATCACTTGGTTGTTGTCGAAGCTCGGTATGTCGCCGGCAGAGTATAACAAATAGAAAATGCATGATTCAATATATGTTCATTATGTGCTTAAAAAGCAAGAGAATACCTCTCCGTTATTGGGAGTACTCAGGCATCGAAAAGTGAGAATGGCAGAACCGGTTCGACCATGGACATGGAAAATTCCGGAATCCCATGAGAGAGTAAAAAAAGACATTCGTCAAGATGCCCATGACAGAGCACCGGGCACACAGCCTTCACAAGAGATATCTCTCTCCCCGGAATGCTTTACGCCAAGATCCTCACTTCGCCGTACGCTCATGCAAAAATCGTAGCCATGGATGCCGCCGGGCGGAAACACTGTCGGCGTCCGGGATATCCTGAAATACGGCGATCCGGATATTGCGGAAGAGAACGGCAACGGAGCGGACACCGCCTATTATTACAATATTCTCGCTCTTCCCCACATCAGCGATTTTTACCAGCACCCGATGGGCATCGCCGTTGTGGCAGACAGCGAGGAAGTATGCGACCAGGCGCTCAATTTGATAGAGATACAATGGGAAGAGCGCCCCTTCATCCTGGAAATGGAAGATTCGGCAAAACCTGATGCTCCAAGGATTATGTCCGAAGTGGTGCGTCAATCTCGTGGAGCCCAGGAATCCAATATTGTCATGGCCGATAAGCGGGAAATCGGCGATGTTGAAAAGGGTTTTGCCGAAGCAGATAAAATCATCGACTACACCATCAAACGGGCGATGAATTCACCTGCCGGGGTTGAAGCCATGGTTTGCGTGGCTCAATGGCACGAGGATTTTCTCGACCTCTGGGTCCACGACCAGGGAAATCCGCAAGGCACTTTGAGTGCCAATCCGGTGCTGCCGGGACAGTATGTGCCTTCCAGAGGAGGGCGCCCATCGCTTGCATTCGCGCACTGGTCCAAAATCAGAGCACGATATCCCTTTCAAGGTTCGTGGTTCGGGGGCATCTCCTGGCTGGCTTACTCGGCTTTGTTTATTCGAATTGCAGCCATCCTGGCCAGAAGAGCCGACGGCAGGCCGGTGAAGCTGCTGTATGATGAAAGCAGTTTCTACTGCGGCGGCGATGAAGCCGG